>NZ_PXWD01000001.1:0-610949 GCF_003011945.1 Halomonas sp. ND22Bw
GAGAGCTACGGCTACACCGCCACCGATGCGGCCGGCAACACGGTCACCGGCACCATCACCATCGACATCGTGGACGATGTGCCGACGGCAATCGCCCCCCAAAATGCCTACCTGGTCAATACGACCACTAATGCACTGACGGGGCTGCTGGATGTCGACGGGCAAGTTGAGGACAACTTCGGTGCTGACGGGGCAGGATCGGTTCTGTTCTCGGATTCACTGAATGGAGCCTCGGCTTTGGATGCCGATGGTGATCCTCTGACGTCCGGAGGTCTGTCGATCATCTATAGCGTCTCGGAAGATGGTCAGACGCTGACGGCCTCGACGTTAGCAGGTGAGGTATTCACGATCGATTTAACTGTCAATGACAGTGGCCAAGATACTTATCACATCAACATGTCCGGCACTGTGGATGGAGGAGATAGCACCATCGATTTCAACAGTGGAGATTATGACTTTACCGGCGGTAATGGTGCATGGGCGGGCTTCAATACCGTAACGAAGGTCGGGAATGATTATTTTAACGTGGAAGACGACAGTAACGATCTTCTATTGACGCCCATCAATGCTGGTAGCGTCAATACCACTGCCCAGACGGGCGGTGTGGGTAATGCCTTTATAGGACACTTGCAAGGCATGCGGGTCGACTTTGTGGTCGACCTGGTCGGTAATCCTCAAGGTACACCTTATAGTGTTCTGGCGAATCAGGATCATACGTTTGACAAGCACTACACGGTAAACGGTGCTTCGGCGACCTTTACCAGCTGTAGCGATGCCAGCGTGACCATCACGGCTTTCGACGATGACGATAGTGGAGTCAACTCCAACAAGGTCGGCGATGGAAGCCAGGAAATTATTACAGTCATCGGTATCAGTTACGGCGGGGAAATGCAGCAGGTGACATCCATCGTGGCCGGTTTGGATACCGGATACACAGTCATCCTCGATGGTAATACCTTTACCGTGACGTTCAACAGTAATGGTAGTGCTACGGTCGATGGTGTCGCTGAGGGCACTATCATCTCCAGCTACACGGCAAACGGCTACAACAGCATCGAGTATGTGAACAGTGCCGCGGGAGATGATTTCCAGATCGGTGACTTCGGCACGACGGCCATTGAGCCAGGAGAGGAAGTGGCGTTCAGCGTGCCTGTCGAAATCGTGGATGGTGATGGTGATGTTGCGAGTAGCAGCCTCGATGTGCTGCTGCTTCCTGAAGGGACGCAGGATTACTCGAGCGAAAGCGCCGGTGTCACCGTAGCCGCGTCGGATGTGTCACCGGATATTATCGGGTCGGATTACGATGATATCCTGACCGGTAACGCTGACAGCAATATCCTGATTGGTAATGAGGGCAGCGATACGATCAGCGGGGACGGCGGAGACGACCTGCTGATTGGCGGTGCGGGGGATGACATCCTCACCGGTGGCCTGGGAGCCGATGTCTTTGCCTGGAACCTCGGTGATGAAGGCAGTAGTACGACTCCCGCCGAGGATACGGTGACTGATTTCACGACGGGCATCTTCGGCACCGATGTCAACGCGGATAAGCTGGACCTGTCGGATCTGTTGTCCGGCATGCAGGATGGTGAGGATCTGTCCAGCTATATTCAGGCATCGACAGTCGGCGCCGATACCATCTTGCATATCAGCACCAGTGGTGCACTGGGAGAAAGCGACACAAGTGCAGCCGATCAAACGATCACTCTTGAGGGAGTCGATATGCATGGTGCCGACTCCGCGGCTTTCCTGCAGTCCTTGATAAGCGATGGCCAGCTCGATATCGAGTGACTTCGGCTGGATCAGTCACCGTTGCGCCCGGCCTGTGCCGGGCGCGTTTTCTTGGTCCCATGCCTGCTAATATGCTTTCAGTGACCCAGAGGAGAGCGAATCATGTACGTCCAGCGTGACGAGGGTGGGCACATACAGCTGGTCAGTCGCGAGGAGACGGCGGACTGCGCCGAGTTTATTCCGGCCGATTCGCCGGAGCTGCTGGCGTTTCTGTCGGAGGGCGAGTCCGGCAAGGCGCGTTTCCAGGCGTCGGATCTGGCCTTCGTGCGGGTGCTGGAGGACGTGATCGCCCTGTTGATGGACAAGGGGCTCATTCGTTTCACCGAGCTGCCCGAGGCGGCCCAGCAGAAGGTCATGGAACGTCAGTCGCTGCGTCGTCGGCTCAATGGTCTGCATCTGGTGTCGGATCGCGAGGGCGATGACGACGTGATCTGAACGTCTCCGCTGGCTTGTTGAAGGAACCAGCGAGAATCCCGCCGGCCTTGTGGCCGGCGGTGTTCGTTGGGGCGTGAAGACGGCTAGAAGCCGGTCTTGTCATTGTGGCGAATGCCCGGGCCGGTCACCCCGTCGAGCCCCAGCTCGAAGAGTGCCCGGGCCTGGTCGTGGGTCTCGACGCCCTCGGCGATGGCCAGGATGCCGAGCGAGTGGCAGAGCGTCGCCATGCCGCGCAGGATCGTCTGCTGCTCATGGCTTTCCGAGATGCCCTGCGTCAGCGAGCCGTCGATCTTGAGATAGGCCAGGCCAAGGTCGTGAAGGTTGGAGATGCGCGTGAACTCGGCGCCGACGTGCTCGAGCCCCACCCGGCAGCCCAGAGGCTGGAGCGCCTTGCACAGGCTGCGGAAGTGCTCGACATCCTGAATGGCCAGATTGCCGGGGATCTCGATCCACAGCAGACGGGCGGCCTCGGGGCGGGCGCTGAGACGCGCGCGAAGCTCCAGTGCGAAGCGAGCATCCCGCATCGCGTCGGCGGAAAGGTTGATACCCACCGGCTGATGACGCTGGGTGATGTCCCGCAGGGCAGCGTCGACGACGGCCAGATCGAGCTGGGTCGTCATCCTCAGCCGCGATACCCAGGGGATGAACACGCCGGCGGAGTGCCACTGCTGCTTCAGGCGAAGCCGTGAGGGGCACTCGAAGTGCAGCAACTTGCCGTCGCGATCCAGTACCGGATAACGGGCCAGGTCGACGCCTTCCTGAAGGGCGCCCTGGAGTGCCTCTCGCCATTCGGCATGGCTCTTGAACAGGCTGCCCGGCTGGTCGCCGTCGAGGATGACGATATCC
Source organism: Halomonas sp. ND22Bw (assembly GCF_003011945.1). Taxonomy (NCBI): domain Bacteria; kingdom Pseudomonadati; phylum Pseudomonadota; class Gammaproteobacteria; order Oceanospirillales; family Halomonadaceae; genus Halomonas; species Halomonas sp. ND22Bw. The sequence continues at coordinate 3,073 of NZ_PXWD01000001.1, forward strand.
TGTTGTCCGTGGGATTCGGACATCGACAGGGCGCCGTCGAGGCCGGCCAGCAGCGTGCCGCGATTGTCACCCTGGACATAGTGGCCGATCGCACCGGGCAGCAGGATGGCGGTGTCGCGGGCCTCGGTCAGCGCCTGAATCCGGGGGCTCAGCTTCTGCTGGGCGAAGGTCAGGTCGTCGAGCCCGGGCAGCAGCAGGGCGAAGTCGCTGCCGTTGAGGCGCCCGACCAGGCCGCTGCCGTGGTCCTGGGCCAGCTGTTCCAGCGAGGACACGAGCTCCTTGAGCAGGGCATCGGCGCCGGCATGGCCGAGCCGCTCGTTGATGTCAGCCAGGTGGCTGACGCGGATCAGCGCCAGGCCTCCGCTGGCCCGGAAGTCCTGGCTCTCCAGGTGGATCTGCAGCTGGGTGAGGAAGGCCTCGCGGTTCAGGGCGTCGGTCACCGCGTCGTGCTGCAGGCGGCGTCGCAGAACATCGAGCTGTTGGCTCTCGCGCCCGAGCATGTCGCCCACGTCGCGACTCAGCTGGTTCATGGCCTCGACCACGTCACCCAGTTCCCGGGTGCGTGGCACGGGGGAGGTGGTGAAGCGGCGCATGCCGATGTCCCGTGCCTGCTCCACGACGCGGTGCAGGGGCAGGCGGATGCCGCGAATCAGCCAGCCGCCCAGCAGCAGGCCGAGGGTCCCGGCCAGCGCGAACCAACCGGTCAGCTTCAGGGTGCTGTGCCAGAGCGAGCGGTAGGCGTAGCTGTGCTGGCTTTCCACGGTCAGGGTGCCGAACTGCTGCCAGCCGTCCTGGATCACCGCCACGCCGGGCGCCACGTTGAAGTCGATCAGATCGACGAACCAGGCCGGGACATCGCCGATGGCCTCGTCGGCCTGACGGGCATCGATCAGCTCGCCGGTGGGGGTGCGCAGCTCGATGCGTCGGTAGTAGCCGGTATCGAACTGGGCGGCGATCAGCAGCTCCAGTGTGACGTCGTCCTTCGGCATCTGGGTCATCGTCAGCGCCAGGGCGTTGGCATTGTCGGCGTTCTTGATGCGCACTTCCTGTTCGATGTAGGCGCGGCTCGTGGTCACGCCGATGAACAGGCTGGCTCCGAAGGACAGCAGCACCAGCCCGACGATGATCAACCACAGCTGCTTGATGAGTGACATGCGTTATCCCCCCTGGATGAATCCTTGCTGCCGCATGCGGTCGATGGCGCTGCGCCAACGCGAGAGACGCGCCACCGGATCGGCGCGCGACTGGCTGGAGCCCCCGGCCCACAGGCCGCTGCCGTTGAAGCTGAACAGCGGGTCGAGATCGGTGCGTCGGCTGGCCGGCGTGATCGACGTCACCAGATTGTCCAGCACCATGGGTTCCGCGCCGGGCGCGGCATAGTAGCCGAGCACCATGTGCGCCTGGGTGATTCGGCTGCGGCCGATGCGAGCCTTGACGTAGATCAGTCGCAGCTGTGACTCGGGCACGTCCAGCTCGCGCAGCGACACGTACTTGGCGATGGTGAAGTCCTCGCAGTCGCCGGCGCCGCGGCCCAGCGTCTCCAGCGGCGTCGCCCAGTAGTCTTCCTGACCCCAGACCCTTTCATCTTCCAGCCAGCGCACCCGGCGGTTGACGAAGTCGTTGACCCCGCGCAGCTGGGCGTCGATGTCGGCCCCCCTCAGCTCGTCGAGCATCGCCAGCCATTCTTCCAGCACCGAGACGCCGTTCTCGCCATAGGCCTGACGCATGCTGACGCGCAGGCGCGCGCGGTCGAGGCGTGTCTGAGCGTCGGCGGTATGCAGGCCCAGGACACCCGCCGTCAGCAGACCGCCCAGCAGGGCCAGGCAGCGCCGGCGGCCGGGCGATATCGGGCCGGGGCGAAGGGCGTCGGACATGTCGTCCCGCTAATGAAGGATGGTGGCTTGCATCTTAGGCGGGTAGCGGCATCAATGCGAGAGCATGAATCGCGCTCAGGCGCGTCCCGGCCCTTGCCAGAGCCGCAGCCGGCCCAGCCAGTCGAGGTCGGCGGCCGCGCGCCGCAGGTCGGCCGCGGCCCCATCCAGATCGAGCGCCTCCGGTGCCGCCAGATACAGCGACACGTCGATGCGATCGTCCAGGTAATGCAGGTCCAGGTCGATGCGGGCCCGCCAGGCCGGGGAATCGCCCCAGGCATCGTCGAGCAGCGACTCGACATCGTCACGCAGCGGCAGGCCCGGGCGCCGGCTGTGCTCGGTCTGGCCTTCGTCGTCCTCGGGGTCGATATGGAAGGTGATGTCGGCCAGGTGCGGCATGGCCTCGCGCAGTCGGCGGCTGACGGCATTGCCGATCTCGTGGGCCTCGGACACGGTGACCCGCGGTGGCACCACGATATGCAGGTCGAGCAGGGCGTCGCCGGCGATGCGGCGGGTGCGCAGCTCGTGGACGCCATGGACACCGGGCACCGTCTCGGCGGTGCGCTTCAGCAGCGCCTGCTCGTCCTCGGGCAGCGCCGTGTCGATCAGCTCCTGGCTGGACTCCCACAGCAGGCGCCCGCCGATCCGGCCGACCATCACGCCGACGACGATCGCCGCCAGTGCGTCCATCCAGGCGTACCCCAGCTGGGTCGCGACCAGGCCGACCAGCACCACCAGGGTGGAGAGCGCGTCGGAACGGGAGTGCCAGGCGTTGGCCTCGAGCAGGCGTGAGCCGATACGCCGTGCGGCGCGCATCGTGTAGTGATAGATCGCTTCCTTGGCGAGTAGCGAGGCGAGCGCGATGGTGATCGCCCATCCGCCGGGGGCGGGGACCGCATCGCCGCCGATCAGCCGGCCCAGGCTCGCCCAGGCGATGGCGCCGGCGACGAAGATCAGCACGCCGCCGAGCCACAGCGTGGCCAGGGTCTCGATGCGGCCGTGGCCGTAGGGATGTCCCTGATCGGGCGCCTGGCGGCCGAAATGCGTGGCCGCCATCACGAACAGATCGGTGAGGATGTCGGAGAACGAGTGAATGCCGTCGGCGACCAGTGCCGCCGAGCCCACCATCAGGCCGGCGATGAGCTTGGCCATGCCGACCAGGAAGTCCACCACCGCGCCGACCAGCGTGACCTTGTGGGCTTCCCGTGCCTGGGTGGCTCGCTGTTCGTGGCTCGGGGGCATTCAGGCTCTCCTGTCGGCGCTGGGGCGACGCTCCCTGTCACCCCACAGCATACGACAGCCGGGCTATATCCTGCCGCGAACGTGGCGTACCGGATTGGCGTACTGGGCCAGCCACCAGTCGCGCAGTTCCGCCGGCACCTCGGCCAGGCGAGCCTGGAAGCGGGCGCGGTCGGCGTCGGTGACCTCGCTCAGGTCGAGCAGCTCCGGGGCGTCCCCCAGCGCCTCGAGGGCCAGGTAGTGACTGGGGAAGAGGTGATAGCCGCCCAGTACCTGGCGGTCGATCTCCGCGGCGACCGCCTCGGGGCTGTCGAAGTCCGCCGAGAGCGGGGTGCCGAAGCGCAGGTGCACACGGCCCTTCTGACCGGTGATGCCGGCGACGATGGAGCGGATGTCCTCGAACTCGCTCTTGTCGTAGCCGCCGCTGGTGTGCACGGCATGCAGCTCGCGGGCCTTCTGGACGTCGCAGGGGTCGTACTCGTAGCTGATCGATACCGGCACCACGCGCAGCTCGGCGATGGCCTCGCCGATGCCGGCATCGCGGTCCTCGCTGCGTCGCGCCATGCTCAGCATCTTGACGATCGCCGGGTCGGTGCCGTCGATGCCGTCCTTGGCGCGGCCCTCGCGCTGGGCCATCCAGATCGAGTGGTTGTCGCCGGTGATCGAGTGGCGGATATAGGCCGAGAGCTTCTGATAGGCGGCCAGCATGGCGCGCTTGCCGCGGGCACTGCGTGGCACGATGAAACTCTTGTTGAGCCGCATCAGGTCGGTGACATAGGGCTTCTGCAGCAGGTTGTCGCCGATGGCGATGCGCACCGTGTTGCGATCCGCCAGATAGAGGGCGTAGTTGACGAACGCCGGATCCAGCGAGATGTCGCGGTGGTTGCCGATGAACAGATAGGCCGTGTCGGGTTCCAGCCGTTCGAGGCCATCGACGCGAAAGTCGGTGGTCGAGTTGCGGATCATCCTCTGCATGTAGGACGCGATGCGATCCTGGAAGCCGCGGATGGAGGTGACGCCGCGCACCTCGCGGCGTACCGCGGCGCTGGCGATGGCCCGCGACAGTCGCGGCATCCACCTGGCCAGGCGCGGCAGGCGGAAACGGGTCAGGGCATCGAGCAGTTCCGGATCACGGGCGAGGCGCTCGAGGACCTCGGGCACTTCGTCGTCATGATAGGGCCGAATCTCGGCCCAGGGATCGTTGTCGTGTTGGTCTTGCATGGTCGTCATGAGCGCGGGGCCGTGTCGGTCAGGCGGAAGGGGTGGCCTGGCCGGCCTGGGCTTCGCCGCCCAGCCAGGCCAGCAGGCGCTCGATGCCGTCGGCCAGCGCCTGGGTCATCAGCATGAAATCGGTTTCCAGTCGCACCAGGGCGTCGTCGCCGTCGTCGGTCTGGCCGGCCTCGTCGATCAGGGCGTCGTCGAAGCGCAGCGACTTGACCGCCAGGTCGTCGTGGAGCACGAAGGTCAGCCGGCCCTCGAGGCCCAGCGCCATCTTGCTGGCCTGGCGGCCGCTCTCCAGCAGCTGCTGGATCTCGTCGCTGTCGAGGTCGACCTGGCGGGCTCGCAGTACGCCGTCGTCGCCCTTGGCCTTGAGCTCGACCTGGTCGCCGAGCGCCATGTCCTCGGGCCGGGAGGCGGCATCGCCGAGCCAGGTGGTCATGGCGCGCATCGGCAGGGTCTGGCTGGCCAGTGGCGTGACCTTGAGGCTGCCCAGCGTCTCGCGCAGCAGATCGAGCAGCTCCTCGGCGCGCTTGCGGCTGCTGGTATTGACGGCGATCAGGCCGCGGCGGGTGTCCCACCACAGGTCGACCTTCTGGCTGCGAACGAAGGCTCGGGGCAGCAGTTCCTCGTAGACCTGCTCCTTGAGCGTGAGCTTTTCCTGGCGGCGCAGCTTGCGGCTCTCGGCGACCTCGATCGCCTCGACGCGCTCCTCCAGCTCTTCCTTGACCACGGCGGCCGGCAGCAGGCGTTCCTGGCGCAGGGCGGTGATCAGGCGCTGGCCCTGCAGCTCGTGGAGCAGCTGAGTGCCGGCCCGTCCGGCGGGGGCGCACCAGCCGAGGCGGCGCGCCTCACTGCCGCCCAGCGGGCGAAACGCCTGCTCGCCGAGCGCTTCCTCGAGGCGGGCGGCGTCCAGCTCGGGCGCGTCGTGCAGGCGATAGAGATGCAAGTGCTTGAACCACATGAATGAAGCGTTTCCTGGGCGAAAAGGAGGCACATTATGGCGAATGGGGAACGGGGGTGCCAGCACGTGAACGGCATCGGCTTCAAACTGCTGTTTGAATGTCGGCGACGGGCCTGACTAGAATCGGTTTTCCCTCTTTCATGGTCCCGGGAGATTCTCATGGATGATCGTCGTTCCACCATTTCGCTGCGCGTTCGCGGCTACCACCTGGACGGCTACGGCCACGTCAACAACGCCCGCTATCTGGAGTTCCTCGAGGAGGGGCGCTGGAGCTTCTTCGACGAGCGCCCGGCGCTCGGCGAGGTGGTTCGCCGGGGGGAGGTGGCCTTCGTCGTCGTTAATCTCAACATCGACTACCGACGTGCCGCCACGGCCGGCGACGAGCTCGAGGTCGTCACCGCCCTGGCCGAGCTCGGCAGCCGCAGTGCCCGCATGCACCAGGAAGTGCGCCGGGCGCGTGATGGCAAGACCGTGGCCAGCGCCGACATCACCTTCGTGCTGCTGGACGTGGCCACCAACAAGGCGGTGAGCATCAGCGGCGATCTGTACGAGGCTCTGGTGCCGCTGGTTGTCGAATGAGGTGACGCGGCGGCACGAGGAGGCGTCAGCGTCTCCTCTGGCGGGGTATCGCCGTCAAGGCATGCCAGGAACGCCGTGAACGGCGATGGCCCGTCAGACCGCTGCTTTGCGGCGCCCGGAGTGGTATGATGCTCGGCTGAAATGGCGCGCCGTCTCACGGCCAGACGGCGCGCCAACCTCTTGCAGTGCAAAGGATTCGACGACCCATGGGTGACATCGCCAGAGAGATTCTGCCAGTCAACATCGAGGACGAGCTCAAGCAGTCGTACCTCGATTACGCGATGAGCGTGATCATCGGCCGTGCGCTGCCCGACGTGCGCGATGGCCTGAAGCCGGTCCACCGCCGTGTGCTGTACGCCATGCACGAGCTGGGCAACGACTGGAACAAGCCGTACAAGAAGTCGGCGCGCGTCGTCGGCGATGTCATCGGTAAGTACCACCCACACGGTGACAGCGCCGTCTACGACACTATCGTGCGCATGGCCCAGGACTTCTCCATGCGCCACGTGCTGGTGGACGGCCAGGGCAACTTCGGTTCCATCGATGGCGACAACGCCGCCGCGATGCGTTACACCGAGGTGCGCATGGCCCGGCTCGCCCACGAGCTGATGGCCGACCTCGAGAAGGACACGGTCGACTGGGTCGACAACTACGACGGCACCGAGCGCATCCCCGACGTGCTGCCGACCAAGGTGCCGAACCTGCTGGTCAACGGCTCCTCGGGCATCGCCGTGGGCATGGCGACCAACATCCCGCCGCACAACATGACCGAGGTGATCGACGGCTGCCTGGCGCTGATCGACGATCACACCCTGACGGTCGACGACCTGATGGAGTACATCCCCGGTCCGGACTTTCCCACCGGCGGCATCATCAACGGCCGCGCTGGCATCCTCGAGGCCTATCGCACCGGCCGCGGACGCATCTACGTGCGCGCCCGCCATACCATCGAGCATGACGACAAGACCGGTCGCGATCACATCATCGTCACCGAGCTGCCGTACCAGGTGAACAAGGCGCGGCTGATCGAGAAGATCGCCGAGCTGGTCAAGGACAAGCGCATCGACGGCATCGCCGAGCTGCGTGACGAGTCCGACAAGGACGGCCTGCGCGTCGTCATCGAGGTCAAGCGCGGCGAGTCCGGCGAGGTGGTGGTCAACAACCTCTTCGCCCAGACCCAGCTGCAGAACGTCTTCGGCATCAACATGGTCGCCCTCGAGGGCGGCGAGCCGCGCACGCACAATCTCAAGGAAGTGCTCGAGGCCTTCATCCGCCACCGCCGCGAGGTGGTCACCCGGCGCACCCTGTTCGAGCTCAAGAAGGCCCGCGAGCGCGGTCATATCCTCGAAGGCCTGACCGTCGCGATCTCCAACATCGACGAGGTGATCGAGCTGATCAAGGCCTCGCCGAACGCCGCCGAGGCCAAGGAGAAGCTGCTCGGCCGCAGCTGGTCGCCGGGGCAGGTCACCGGCATGCTCGAGCGGGCCGGCGCCCACTCCTGCAAGCCCGAGGACCTGGAGGAAGGGTTCGGCCTCAACGACGCGGCCACCGAGTATCGCCTCTCGCCGGCCCAGGCCCAGGCGATCCTCGAGCTGCGCCTGCATCGCCTGACCGGCCTCGAGACCGAGAAGCTGCTCGACGAGTACCTGAAGATCCTCGAGCGTATCGCCGAGCTCACCGAGATCCTGGCCAGCGCCGAGCGCCTGCTGGAAGTGATCCGCGAGGAGCTCGTCGCCGTGCGCGATCAGTTCGGCGAGACGCGTCGCACCGAGATTCAGGCCAGCCATCTCGACCTGTCCATCGAGGACCTGATTGCCGAGGAAGACATGGTGGTCACCGTGTCCCGCTCCGGCTACGCCAAGACCCAGCCGCTGTCCGACTACCAGGCCCAGCGCCGTGGCGGCCGCGGCAAGTCCGCCACCTCGATGAAGGACGAGGACGTCATCGAGCATCTGCTGGTGGCCTCGACCCACGACACCGTGCTGCTGTTCTCCAACCGCGGCAAGGTCTACTGGCTCAAGGTCTACGAGATGCCGGCGGCCAGCCGCGGCTCGCGCGGCAAGCCGCTGGTCAACCTGCTGCCGCTGGACGAGGGCGAGTCGATCAACGCCATCCTGCCGGTGCGCGAGTACGATCCCGAAAGCTACATCTTCTTCGCCACCGCCAAGGGCACCGTCAAGCGCACCAGCCTGGAACAGTTCTCCCGGCCGCGCAGCGTGGGCCTGATTGCCATCGAGCTGGAAGAAGACGACCGCCTGGTCGGCGCCGCCATCACCAGCGGTTCGGACCATGCCATGCTGCTGTCGTCCAACGGCAAGGCGATCCGCTTCGAGGAAAACGACGTGCGCGCCATGGGCCGCACCGCCCGCGGCGTGCGTGGCATGAAGCTGCTCGACGGCGCCGAGGTGATCAGCCTGATCATTCCGCAGAGCCAGCGGATCGACAGCGAGGGCGAGGACGCGTCGGTCGATAGCGTCGAGGACGTCAATGGCAACGGCGGCCAGATCTACATCCTCACCGCCAGCGAGAACGGCTACGGCAAGCGGTCCCGCCTGGAGGAATTCCCGCTGCGTGGCCGCGGCGGCCAGGGCGTGATCGCCATGCAGACCAGCGAGCGCAACGGCGCCCTGGTGGCGGCGATGCAGGTCTACGGTGCCGACGAGATGATGCTGATCACCGACCGGGGCACCCTGGTGCGGACCCGCGTCGACGAGGTGTCGATCAGCTCGCGTAACACCCAGGGCGTGATGCTGATTCGCCTGGGCGAGGCCGAGTCACTGGTCAAGACGGTGCGCATCGACGAGCCCGAGGAAGACGCGGCGCCCGCCGAGGACGCAGAGGGTGACGAGAGCGGCGCCCCCGATGCCCCGGCCGGCGGCGAGCCGTCCGCCGCGGACGACGAGCAGTAATAGCTAACGGAACGACAACGCTGATGACACGCCATTTCAATTTCTGCGCCGGCCCTGCCGCCTTGCCGCAACCGGTGCTGGAACGTGCCCGAGACGAGCTGCTGGACTATCAGGGGCGCGGTCTCTCGGTGATGGAGATGAGCCATCGCTCCGCCGAGTTCGTGGCCATCGCCGAGCAGGCCGAACGCGACCTGCGCGAGCTGCTGGCGATTCCCGACAACTACCGGGTGCTGTTCACCCAGGGCGGGGCGACCCTGCAGTTCGCTTCCGTGCCCTACAACCTGCTGGGCCGGGGCGGCAGCGCCAACTTCCTGCACACCGGGATCTGGGGCAAGAAGGCCATCGCCGAGGCGCGTCACCTGTTCGGTGCGGCGCCGGTGGTGGCCTCCAGCGAGGCGAACGGCCATAGCGCCGTGCCACGCCAGGCCGATATCGCGCTGAGCGATGACGCCGCCTATCTGCACTACACCGCCAACGAGACCATCGGCGGTATCGAGTTCGATTACGTGCCGCAAGCGGTGCGCCCGGACGGCACCGAGGTGCCGCTGGTGTGCGACATGTCGTCGAGCATCCTGTCCGGGCCGCTCGATGTCTCGCGGTTCGGCGTCATCTATGCCGGTGCCCAGAAGAACATCGGCCCGGCGGGCCTGACGCTGGTGATCGTGCGCGACGACCTGCTCGACCAGGCCTGCGCCGAGATGCCGAGCCTGATGGGCTACAAGGCACAGGCCGAGGCGGGCTCCATGGTCAACACCCCGGCGACCTACGGCTGGTACCTGGCCGGGCTGGTGTTCCAGTGGCTCAAGCACGATATCGGCGGGCTGGCCGCCATGGACGCCCTCAACGCGCGCAAGGCCGAGAAGCTCTATGCCGCCATCGACGGCAGCGGCTTCTATTCGAACCCGATCGCCCCGCTCAACCGCTCGCGGATGAACGTGCCCTTCGTGCTCGCCGACGACCGGCTCGACAAGGCCTTCCTGGCGGAGTCCGAGCGAGCAGGCCTGTTGAACCTCAAGGGGCATCGTAGCGTCGGCGGCATGCGGGCCAGTCTCTACAATGCCGTGCCCGAGGCCGCCGTGGATGCCCTGATCGACTTCATGGCCGACTTCGAACGACGCAACGGGTGAGGTGGGGGCGGGCGTCCATGCGGCGCCCGCCCTCGCGCCTGATATCTCCGTATGACAACGGGGCGTGGCCCCGAGACAAAGGGAACCACCGATGAGTGATGCCCCCATCAATCTCGATTCGCTGCGGCAGCGGATCGACGAGCTGGACACCGACATCCTGCGTCTGATCAGCGAGCGAGCCGAGTGCGCCCGTCGCGTCGCCGAGGTCAAGACCCAGGGCGATCCCAAGGCCGTGTTCTATCGGCCCGAGCGCGAGGCCCAGGTGCTGCGCCGGATCATGGAGCTCAACCCCGGACCCCTCGACGGCGAGGAAATGGCGCGCCTGTTCCGCGAGATCATGTCCGCCTGCCTGGCGCTCGAGCAGCCGGTCAAGGTCGCCTACCTGGGGCCCGAGGGCACCTTCACCCAGCAGGCCGCGCTCAAGCACTTCGGCGAGAGCGCGGTGAGCCTGCCGATGGCGGCGATCGACGAGGTGTTCCGCGAGGTCGAGGCCGGCGCCGTGAACTACGGTGTGGTGCCGGTGGAGAATTCCACCGAGGGCGTGATCAACCATACCCTGGACTCCTTCATGGACTCCGGCATGGGTATCTGCGGCGAGGTGGTGCTGCGCATCCACCATCACCTGCTGGTGGCCGACACCACGCGTCGCGACAAGGTCTCGCGGATCTACTCGCACCCGCAGTCCTTCGCCCAGTGTCGCAAGTGGCTGGATGCCCACTACCCCCACGCCGAGCGTATTCCGGTATCCTCCAACGCCGAGGCCGCACGCCTGGTGAAGACCGAGTGGCACAGCGCCGCCATCGCCGGCGACATGGCCGCCAAGCTCTATGGCCTGACGCGACTGGCCGAGAAGATCGAGGATCGCCCGGACAACTCCACGCGCTTTTTGATCATCGGCAATCAGCCGGTGCCGATGTCCGGCGAGGACAAGACCTCCATCGTGGTCGCCATGCGCAACCAGCCCGGCGCCCTGCACGACCTGCTCGAGCCGTTCCACCGCCACCAGATCGACATGACCCGCCTCGAGACGCGTCCGTCGCGCAGCGGCGTGTGGAACTACGTGTTCTTCATCGACTTCAAGGGCCATCGCGACGAGCCCCGCGTCGCCGCGGTGCTCGAGGAAGTGCGCCTGCGCGCCGCCGAGCTCAAGATCCTGGGCTCCTACCCCCAGGGCGTGCTCTAGGATGCAGCAGAAGGCAATGCCCTCCCGGCTGCTGATCGTCGGCCTCGGGCTGATCGGCGGCTCGCTCGCCGCCGCGCTCCGTGCCGCCGGCTTCGGGGCGGCTGAAAAGGGCGCCGCCGGCTTCGGGGCGGCTGAAAAGGGCGCCGCCGGCTTCGGGGCGGATGAAAAGGGCGCCGAGATCCTGGCCTGTGATCCCGACGCCGACGAGATCGCGCGCGGCATCGAGATGGGGCTGATCGACCGCGGTGACACCCGGCTGGACTCGCTGCTCGAGGGCGTCGACCTGGTGGTGCTCGCGGTGCCGGTGCTGGCCATGCGCCAGGTGATGGGCGAGCTCGCCGCGGCCGGCGCCGTCGAGCAAGGCCTGGTGATCACCGACGTGGGCAGCACCAAGGGCGCCATCCGTGAGGCGGCCGTGGAGGTGTTTGGCGGCATGCCGGCGAGCCTGGTGCTGGGCCATCCCATCGCCGGCTCCGAGAAGAGCGGCGTGGCGGCGGCCAACCCCGAGCTTTACGTCGGTCACAAGGTGATCCTGACGCCCGAGCCGACCACCGATCGCGCCGCCCTGGGCAGCGTGCGCGGGCTGTGGGAAGCCGCCGGTGCCGAGGTGCTGGAAATGGAGGTGGCGCGCCACGACGAGGTGCTGGCCCGCACCAGTCATCTGCCGCACCTGCTGGCCTTCTCGCTGGTGGATACCCTGGCACGCCAGGACGAGCGTCTCGACATCTTTCGCTACGCCGCCGGCGGCTTTCGCGACTTCACCCGCATCGCCGGCAGCGACCCGGTGATGTGGCGCGATATCTTCGTCGCCAATCGCGACGCCGTGCTGCATGCCCTCGACGACTTCGAGGCCGGTGTGGCCCGGCTGCGCGAGGCGGTCGAGCGCGGCGACACCGATGCCATGCTGGCGACCTTCGATCGCGCCAGTCATGCCCGGCACTACTTCGATTCCCTGCTTAACCAGACCAGTTACCAGGCGGAATACCAGATGCAAGCACAAGACCAGCTGCGCTACCGGGTCAGCCCCGGTGGCGGCGTGACCGGGCGCATCCGCGTGCCCGGCGACAAGTCGATCTCCCATCGCTCGATCATGCTCGGCGCCCTGGCCGAGGGCGTGACCGAGGTCTCCGGCTTCCTGGAAGGCGAGGACAGCCTGGCCACCCTGCAGGCGTTCCGCGAGATGGGCGTGGCCATCGAAGGGCCGCACCAGGGGCGCGTCACCGTTCACGGCGTCGGCCTGCACGGCCTCAAGGCGCCGGCGGGACCGCTCTACGTGGGCAACGCCGGCACGGCCATGCGCCTGTTCGCCGGGCTGCTGGCCGGCCAGTCGTTCGACACCGAGCTGACCGGCGACCACTCGCTGACCAAGCGCCCCATGGGGCGCGTGGCCGATCCGCTGCGCGAGATGGGCGCGGTGATCGAGACCGCCGAGGGCGGTCGCCCACCGATGAAGATCAAGGGCGGCCAGCCGCTCAAGGGCATCGACTACGACATGCCGATGGCCAGCGCCCAGGTGAAGTCCTGCCTGCTGCTGGCCGGACTCTACGCCGAGGGCGAGACCCGGGTGCGCGAGCCGGCGCCGACCCGCGACCACACCGAGCGCATGCTCAACGGGTTCGGCTATGAGGTCGGGCGCGAAGGCGATACCTGCTGGCTGCAGGGTGGCGGTCGCCTGACCGCGGCGCCGATCGACGTGCCGTCGGACATCTCCTCGGCGACCTTCTTCCTGGTGGCGGCGGCCATCACGCCGGGGGCCGATCTGGTGCTCGAGCACGTGGGCACCAATCCGACCCGCATCGGGGTGATCAACATCCTCAAGCAGATGGGCGCCGACCTGCGCCTCGAGAACGAGCGCGAGGTAGGCGGTGAGCCGGTCGCCGACCTGCACATCCGCTATGCGCCGCTCAAGGGCATCGACATTCCGGTCGACCAGGTGCCGCTGGCCATCGACGAGTTTCCGGCGCTGTTCGTCGCCGCCGCCAACGCCGAGGGCACCACCCGACTGCGTGAGGCCGCCGAGCTGCGCGTCAAGGAATCCGACCGCCTCAAGGCCATGGCCGATGGCCTCTCCGCGCTGGGCGTCGAGAACCGCCTCTATGAAGACGGCATCGATATCGTCGGTCGTCGCGAAGGGCAGGGCGGCGACGGCCCGAGCTACGGTGGCGGGCGCATCGACAGCCTCGGCGACCACCGTATCGCCATGGCCTTCAGCGTGGCGGCGCTGCGTGCCTCCGGCGAGATCGTCATCGACGACTGCGCCAACGTGGCCACGTCCTTCCCCGGTTTCGTGGACCTGGCCCGCCGCGTCGGGCTGACTCTCGCCGAAGAGCAGGAGGCCTCATGAGCGAACAGGCGCCGGTACTGACCATTGACGGCCCGGGCGGAGCCGGGAAGGGCACCATCAGCCGGCTGGTGGCCGAGCGGCTGGGCTGGCACCTGCTGGACAGCGGGGCCCTCTACCGGCTGACCGCCCTGGCCGCCACCAAGCACGACGTGGCCCTGGACGACGAGCCGGCGGTGGCGGCAATCGCCGAGACGCTGGATGTGGTGTTCCTGGCCGAGAACGGCGAGGCGCGCGTCCTGCTCGAGGGCGAAGACGCGACCCGCACCATTCGCACCGAACAGGTCGGTGACGCCGCCTCGCGCGTGGCCTCGCTGCCGGCGGTGCGCGAGGCGCTGCTCAAGCGCCAGCGCGACTTCCGCCAGGCCCCGGGGCTGGTCGCCGACGGGCGCGACATGGGCACCGTGGTGTTCGTCGAGGCGCCACTGAAGATCTTCCTCACCGCCAGCGCGGAGGAGCGGGCGCGGCGGCGCCAGCGCCAGTTGCGAGAGGCAGGGGTGGATGCTAGTCTATCGAGTCTTCTCAAGGAGATTCAGGCACGCGATGCACGCGATATGCAGCGCAGCGTGGCCCCGCTCGTACCGGCCGAAGACGCCGTCGAGCTGGACACCACGAGCCTGACGATACCGGAAGTGGTGGATCGGCTGACGGAGCTGCTGGCCCGGCGTGGGCTCGCCTCCGACACCTGAGCTCCCTTGCGGCGCCCCCGGAACGATGTGATGACGTGGTCGGGCACCTATGTGTCCCGTGAGCCCGGCCAGGTCGAACCAGCGCCAACATCCCCGGGGGCAGTCTGAAATGGCCCGTACTCGCTGGTGGTACGGAGGAGCGGCCCTGCCGCACAACGTTGATCACGTAGGAACATCATGAGCGAAAGCTTTGCTGAACTGTTTGAACAGTCTCTCCAGGACATCAACATGGAGCCGGGCGCCATCGTCGCGGCTGCCGTCGTCGACATCGAGGGTGACTGGGTCACCGTCAATGCCGGCCTGAAGTCCGAAGGTCAGATCCCCGCGGCCCAGTTCCGCGACGACAACGGCGAGCTGACCATCGCCGTCGGCGACGAAGTCCACGTCGCCCTGGAAGCCGTGGAAGACGGCTTCGGCGAGACCCGTCTGTCTCGCGAGAAGGCCAAGCGCGCCGAGGCCTGGAAGGTTCTGGAAGCGGCCTTCGAGAAGGAAGAGATCGTCAAGGGCGTGATCAACGGCAAGGTCAAGGGCGGCTTCACCGTCGACGTGGATTCCATCCGCGCCTTCCTGCCGGGTTCCCTGGTCGACGTGCGTCCGGTGCGCGACACCACGCACCTCGAGAACAAGGAACTGGACTTCAAGGTCATCAAGCTCGACCCGAAACGCAACAACGTTGTCGTTTCCCGTCGTGCCGTTCTCGAAGCCGAGAACAGCGCCGAGCGTGAAGCCCTGCTCGCAACCCTGCAGGAAGGCCAGCAGATCGTCGGTATCGTCAAGAACCTGACCGACTACGGCGCCTTCGTCGACCTGGGCGGCGTCGATGGCCTGCTGCACATCACCGACATGGCCTGGAAGCGCATCAAGCATCCGAGCGAGATCGTGTCCGTGGGCGACGAAGTCAGCGTCAAGGTGCTGAAGTTCGATCGCGAGCGCAACCGCGTCTCCCTGGGCCTGAAGCAGCTGGGCGAGGATCCGTGGGTCAACATCAAGGCCCGCTACCCGGAAGGCACCAAGGTGCACGCCACCGTCACCAACCTCACCGACTACGGCTGCTTCGCCGAGCTGGAAGAGGGTGTCGAGGGTCTGGTTCACGTCTCCGAAATGGACTGGACCAACAAGAACATCCATCCGTCCAAGGTCGTTCAGGTCGGTGACGACGTGGACGTCATGGTGCTGGATATCGACGAAGAGCGTCGTCGTATCTCCCTGGGTATCAAGCAGTGCACCGCCAACCCGTGGGAAACCTTCAACGCCCAGTACAACAAGGGCGACCGCGTTGCCGGTACCATCAAGTCGATCACCGACTTCGGTATCTTCATCGGTCTGGAAGGCGGCATCGACGGTCTGGTTCACCTGTCCGACATCTCCTGGACCGAGACCGGCGAAGAGGCCGTTCGCAACTTCAAGAAGGGCGACGAGGCCGAAGCCGTCATCCTGTCCATCGATCCGGAGCGTGAGCGCATCTCTCTCGGTATCAAGCAGCTGGACAGCGATCCGGTTGCCGAGTACCTGGCCGTCAACGACAAGGGCTCCATCGTCACCGGCCGTGTGGTCGAGGTCGATGCCAAGGAAGCTCACGTCGAGCTGGCGACCGATGTCGTGGCCGTGCTCAAGGCCTCCGAGATCAGCGCCGACCGCGTCGAAGATGCGCGCAACGTGCTGAACGAGGGCGACAGCGTCGAGGCCCGCATCGTCGGCGTCGATCGCAAGAATCGTCAGATCAGCCTGTCCGTCAAGGCCAAGGATCAGGACGACACTCGTCGCAACATGACCAAGCTGCGCGAACAGCAGGAAACCGACCAGGATGGCCCGACCACCATCGGCGACCTGATCAAGCAGCAGATGGGTCAGGACTAAGATTCCCGGGCTCTGCCCATGCAGTGAATCTTGGCAAGACCGGAGGCGCCGCCCGCGAGGGCGGCGCCTCTTTTTTCGTTTGGGGGTCTTGTCCGAGAGGACGGGCGTCTTCCGTTTGTGAGCCAGCCGATGACAGGCGTTGAATCGCTGCTATATTAAAAAGCGTTAATAAAATGCATTTTATGAGTGAGTTGGCGCTTTATATTTAAACGCCTCGGTGCGCGAGTTAAGCATTGTGTAAACGTTGCGTTATATGCCGATAGACGCAATAATGTCGAGGCATTCCCGAGACTCCTCCCTAGACAAGGAACTTTTACATGTCCTCACTGCTCAGCAACTACATGCAGAAGGAACAGCAGCTCAAGCAACTTCAGGACGAACTCGATCGACTGGAGAATGACGAGCGCCTCAAGGCCGAGCTGGAATTCAAGACCAAGCTCGAAGCCCTGATGAAGGAATTCGACAAGAGCGCCAATGACGTCATCGAACTGCTGAATCCGAAGCCTGGCGCCGCGCCGAAGGCCGCAGCCCCCAGCGCCGGCACCCGTCGCAAGCGCAAGCTGAAGATCTACAAGCATCCGCAGACCGGCGAAGTCGTCGAGACGCGCGGTGGCAATCAGAAGACCCTGAAAGCCTGGAAGGACGAGTTCGGTGCCGAGACCGTCGAGTCCTGGCTGGTGCGCACCGAAGATTGAGCACGATCGTCGGTCGAGCGACATCGGCAGACGGCAAGAGCATTCAGTGAAGACGCCGCCCGAAGGGGCGGCGTCTTTGCGTGCATCACAGCAGCGGGATGCGAAGTTCCAGGCCGTGGCCGGCCTGCAGCAGCAGCGGCGCGTCGCCACTGATGGGCTCTCCCTCTCCGGAAACTCCGCGACAGGCCATGTAGAGCACGGCGGCGTCCAGTTGGCCGATGTCCTGCAGTGGCACGCAGGCGTGGCGCTGAGCCGGCAGATGAAGCGTGCGGAAGGCCGGCGGTAGTGCCAGGTTGGCGTCTCCGCCGCTCAGCTGCACGCCCAGGTCGAGTCGGGGCAGGGCGCCTTCCAGTGGTCGGTCGTGAAAGATGGCCACGGGGGGAGCCTTGTCGAGCCGAGCCGGCAGCGCTTCGGCGCCCGGGGTGTGACGCAGCCAGTCGCGCAGGTCGTCGCGAAGCCTGTCCGGGCGGTAGAGGCGTGTCAGCACGGCCTTGTGCGAGGGCTGTTCCCGAATGTCATAGTGAAAGTCTTCCGTCGCGTTCAGCCGGCGCTTGAGCGAGACGCGCACCGCCTGGCGAAACCGACGCGGAGACTGTTCGTAATGGCGCTGAAAGGCGCGTGAGAATGCGGAGTGATTCCGATAGCCGCAGACGCCGGCAATCTGATTGATGTTGCTGGAAGTGTGAATCAGCAGGCGTGCCGCCTTCTCGAGCCGTAATCGGTCGCGATAGGCGCCCGGCGACAGTCCGAAATAATGTCGGAACCGGCGCCTGACCTGTGATGAGGAATAGCCCATCTTGCTGGCCAGCTCTTCGATTCCCTTCTGGCTGCCCATCGTGTCTTGCAGCCATATTTCCGCGCGCATCATATCCTGGCACATGGCCTTCCCCTCGTACTGCGTTGTTCCCCGTGCGCCGCTAGTAATCCTTGGCTAGCAGATCTTGTGCCGGAATGTTGCCTGCGGTGGCAGTTGATATCGTTGTAGGGCCACAGTCACTGTTTTATGCCGCCTAACGGGGGGCGAAGGCAAGTTTGCCTCCGGGTATTGAGCGTTTCTGCACATAATGCGGGCGAGAACCGTCAGGCAGGTGCTTGTCGCAGAGCCGAGGGGTATAATCTCTGGGTATCTCGCCTGGCCATGGCCCTCGTTGTCGTCCTTCTCTGGCCAGGCCTTGAACCGACTGGTTGCGAATGAAACAGCACAAATTTCAAAAGCCCATGGATGAGCGTGAGAAGTTACGCAAGTTCCGTGAACTCGATGATGCCTTCGCCGAGGCATTGCGCGAACTCGAGACCCCCGGCGCGGCCCCGGATATTCCCGACGAGCCTTCCTCTACGGATGCACCGCATGCCCGGCAGGTGGAATCGTCGGAGAGCCGCCAGCAGCTCTTCGAGCGCCGTCTCCGTGAGCTGATGCAGGATTATTCCCAGCAGGAAGACAGCGTCAGCGATCTGCTGCAGACGCTTCAGTCACTCGGGCGTATTGCCTGAGGCGCCTAACCTGAGACCCGGTACGGCCGTCAGCGGCGGTAGCGATAGACCCTGAGGCTCGGGAGCAGCGGCTCCTGTTCCAGTCGCTCGTCGCGGCGACGCGCACGCGTGCGCGTCTGGGGCGGGTGGTCGGGGGGCTGGTTGTGATCCGGCAAACGCCCGTCGTCGGCCGGGACGAACAGCGGCAGTGCCACGTTCATGGCGCGTCGCCGATGGCCGTCTTCCAGGGGCTCGCGAAAGAACAGGTTGGCCCGCATCAGTGGCGCCTGGGTCTGGACCTGGGCCAGGGGCTCGCCGTCCGGAATGCCGGCCAGCTGACGCAGCTGGATGCGCACGTGCGGGGCGTCGGTATCCAGGGCCAGCAGCTTCTGTTCGGCCTCGCGCACGCTCAGTCGCTTGATGGAGCGCCCGCTCGAGTACCATGCGAAGCGCACCCTGGCCACCGGCGCCGGGGCCAGCGGAATGGCTCGCCAGCACTGCTTGAGATGCAGCCTCGCCAGGCCGCTGCCACGTAGATGGGTATGCAGCTCGGGATGGCGAAAGGGCAGCACCGCCTTGATCTCGGGCAGCAGTGAGGGCTCTTCCTCCCGGATCCTGGCCAGCAGGTCAGCGAATGCCTGCTTGGTGTCGTTGACCCGCCGGGCGGCCTCCATGACCGCCGGCGTGGCGGCCACCAGGCCGACATGACTGCGCGTGCTGCGTCCGTCCTGCCCATCCTGATACCAGACGTCCAGCAGCGCCTCGCGCAGCCAGGCGGCATCGGCCTGTTCACGACCGAAGGCCCAGGCCTGGCCACCCTCGTGACGCCAGGTGTTGACCAGTGTCTCGCTGGCCTCGACCAGGCCATCGAAGGCGGCCTCCAGGCGGGCCAGCAGCTGGTATTCGGGCGCGGGGGTGGTCATCGGCTCAGACGCCGCCGTCGCGGTCGGCGCGGGCCAGCAGGTCGTCGATGTCGGTCTCGTCCATGGCGGGCTCGCCGGCGATGCGATGCGATTCGTCGGCCCAGGCGCCCAGGTCGAGCAGGCGGCAGCGCTTGCTGCAGAAGGGGCGGTAGGGATTGTCCTCGCTCCAGGCCACCTTGGTGCGGCACTGGGGGCAGGCGACCTCGAGGGGGCGCTCGGACTCGGCTTGGCTCATAGGGATTCTCTCGGCGTCAGTCAATCGAGGAAAGGATGACGAATCAGCGCGCCGGGGGCAAACCGGAAAGCGTTCGATAGTGCCGGTCCAGCTCGGCCACCCGGGCGGCCAGGCCGGCCTCGTCGGTGGCGTTGTCCAGCACGTCGTCGGCGCGGGCCAGGCGCGTGTCGCGGGGCATCTGGGCGGCCACGATGGCGCGGGCCTGGGCGTCGTCGACGCCATCGCGGGCGGCGGTGCGCTCGATCTGCAGCGCCTCCGGCACGTCGACGACCAGCACCCGGTCGACCAGTGTGTGCTGGCCCGACTCGAACAGCAGCGGCGAGACCAGCAGCGCGTAGGGGGCCGGGCTTTCGCGGAACTCGGCCAGGCGTTCGAGCAGGCGTTCGCGGATGCGCGGATGCGTCACGGATTCCAGCCAGCGCCGCTCGGCCTCGTCGGTGAACACGATCTCGCGCAGGGCTCGGCGATCCAGGCGTCCGTCCGCCTGCAGCACTTTCGTGCCGAAGCGCGCGGCGATGGCGGCGAGGGCAGGCTCGCCGGGCTCGACCACCTCGCGGGCAACGTCGTCGGCGTCCACCCAGGGAATGTCGTGCGCGGCGAAGGCGCGGGCCACGGTGGACTTGCCGGAGGCGATGCCGCCGGTCACGCCGATGATCAGGGTCGTGTCGCTCATCTCTCTGTCATCTCCCATCACATCATCAGGGTCAGGTAGTGGGCCATCAGCGGCTCACCGACCAGCAGCGCGATCCAGCCGGCCGCGGCGAGCCAGGGGCCGAAGGGCATGGGGGCGCCGCGCAGGCGCGGCACGGCCAGCTGGACGATCACGCCGACGATGGCGCCGGCCCCGGCGGCCAGGATCAGCACCAGCGGCAGGTAGACCCAGCCCAGCCAGGCGCCCAGCGCGGCGAACAGCTTGAAGTCGCCGTAGCCCATGCCTTCCTTGCCGGTCACCAGCTTGAACAGCCAGTAGAAGCCCCACAGCGAGAGATAGCCGGCCATGGCGCCGATCACCGCGCTCGGCAGCTGCAGCGGCTGGAACAGCAGCTGGTAAAGCAGGCCGGCCCACAGCAGCGGCAGGGTCAGGGCGTCCGGCAGCAGCTGGGTGCGCAGGTCGATGGCCGCCATCGCCAGCAGGCTCAGACAGGCGCCGAGGACGAACAGCCCCTCGAGGGTGGGGCCGAACAGTGCCGTCACCGCGAGCGTCAGCAGGGCGCCGGCCAGCTCCACCAGTGGATACTGGGGGCTGATGCGGGTGGCGCAGCGAGCGCAGCGCCCGCGGCGTTTCAGCCACCCGATCAGCGGCAGGTTGTCGTGCCAGGCGATGGGGGCCTCGCAACGTGGGCACATCGAGCGCGGCGTGGCCAGGTTGAAGGTCGAGGTGTCTTCCGCCTCGAGCTCCAGCGCCTCGCGGGCCTCGGCCCGCCACTCCCGCATCAGCATCACCGGCAGGCGAGTGATCACCACGTTGAGGAAGCTGCCGAGGCACAGGCCGACGATCGCGGCCAGCGGCCACAACAGGCTAGGGGGAAGATCGACAGGCAAGGGATGCTCCTTATCCGCGAGGAGAGGGTGGTAAAGGGTGATGCGCATATTCTACGGAGGTGGCGACGGCTTGTCCGGGGTCTTCTATCTTCACATGCGAGGTGATTTCACATGCGAGGCGATATCGGGGCGGACTGTTGTCGGCGCCGGCTTTGGTCTAGAATCGCCTCCCTTCATCCGTCAGGAAGGCGAACATGACCCAGACGCTCGGACCGGTGATGCTGGACCTGGAAGGGACGCAGCTGCGCGATGAGGAGCGAGCGCTGCTGGCGCGACCGGCGGTCGGTGGCGTGATCCTCTTCGGCCGCAACGTGGAAGACGCCGCCCAGGTGCGTGAGCTGTGCCGCTCGATCCGCCAGGTGCGCCCTGAACTGCTGCTGGCCATCGACCAGGAAGGCGGGCGGGTGCAGCGCCTGCGCGAGGGCGTGACCCGGTTGCCGGCCATGGGGCGGCTGGGTCGCGAGCACAAGGCGGCGCCCGAGGTCGCTCGGCGCCTGTGCCAGGATGCCGGCTGGCTGCTCGGCATGGAGATGGCGGCCTGCGGGCTGGATCTCAGTTTCGCCCCGGTGCTCGACGTCGACGATGGCCAGTCCACGGTGATCGGCGACCGCAGCTTCGGCGCCGATCCCGAGGTCGTGACGCGCCTGGCCGGCGCCTTCATCGAAGGCCTGCACGAAGCCGGCATGGCCGCGGTGGGCAAGCATTTTCCCGGCCATGGCGGTGTGGTTGCGGACTCCCACCACGAGTTGCCGGTGGACGAGCGATCCTTCGAGGCACTGCGCGAGCGCGATCTGTTGCCCTTCGCAGGGCTGTCGGCACGTCTGGGAGGCATGATGCCCGCTCACGTGGTGTACTCGGCCTTCGATCATCGGCCCGCGGGTTTCTCGCCGGCCTGGCTCGGGATGCTGCGCGAGTCGCTGGGCTTCAAGGGCACGATCTTCTCCGATGACCTGAGCATGGCCGGTGCGACCAGCGCCGGGGCGCCCGCCGAACGCGCCCGCCAGGCCCTGGAGGCCGGCTGCGACATGCTGCTGGTGTGCAACGATCGCGCCGCCGCCCTTGAGGTGGTCGAGGCCTGCGAGGGACGCACCACCAAACGCGCCGCCAAGCTGCGCTACGGCCGGGCCCGGCCCGATCTCGACGCGCTCGGCGCGCTGTCCCGCTGGCGTCGGGTGCATGCGCACCTCGAGGCCATGGCCGCCGACTGACGGTTCCCTGAATTTCGACATACGACGAGCTTCCGATGCCCAAACTCGATGCCAATGCCCTTCCGTCCCTGGCGGACATGCGTGAGGTCATGGATTCTGCCGATTGCCTGATCAGCCAGGAGGAGGTCGAGCGTGCCCTGGATCGCATGGCCGACGAGATCGCCAGCGATCTCGGCGACAAGCTGCCGGTCTTCTACTGCGTGATGAACGGCGGCCTGATCACCACCGGGCACCTGCTGACCCGCCTCGGTTTCCCGCTCGAGGTCGATTACCTGCACGCCACGCGCTATCGCGGCGGCACCCGCGGTGGCGAGCTGTTCTGGCGCGTCTCGCCGGAAGTGCCCATGGCCGGCCGCCACGTGGTGATCGTCGATGACATCCTCGATGAGGGCTCCACGCTCGCCGCCATCCTCGACTACTGCCGTGAGGCCGGTGCCGCCAGCATCTCCACCGCGGTGCTGGTCGACAAGCGTCACGATCGCAAGGCGATGCCGGATCTCAAGGCCGACTACTGCAGCCTCGAGGTCGAGGATCGCTACGTGTTCGGCTTCGGCATGGACTACAAGGGCTACTGGCGCAACGCGCCGGGGATCTTCGCGCCCAAGGGCATGTGATCACGCCCGTCGTTCGACAGTCACCGAGACGATAAAACCCCGCGAGCCCGAGGCTTGCGGGGTTTTTTTCGGCCTTGAGGATAGCCGTTACAGCGTCATGAACGGCGAGGCCTGCTGGTCGCGGAACTGATAGACCTCGTAGGGCGCGTTCTGCGGTCCCGGCATGCCCGGGGTGCCGCTCGGCATGCCGGCCAGGCCGATGCCGTCGGTGTCGGGCCGCTGCGCGAACAGTGCCTCCACGGCGGCCATCGGCACGTGGCCTTCGATCACGTAGTCGCCCATCTCGACGGTGTGGCAGGAGCCCTGGCCGTAAGGGACGCCGGCGTCCTGCTTGATCTCGCCGAGGGGCTGGTCATCGACCACGGTCACGTCGATCCCCAGGCGCTCCAGATGGCGCGCATAGCCATCGCAGCAGCCGCACTGGGGATTCTTGTAGAGGATGGCGGTGTCCGGCAGTGCCGCGTGGGCGGTGGTGGCCCCCAGGGCGAGACCGGCGGTCAGCAGCAGGTGTGAGAAGGCGGGTTTCATGAGCGATCTCCCTTGTGAGAGGTGAACAGATACTTGATGAGCGCGGCGATGCCGAGCCCCAGCAACAGCAGGCCGGCCAGTGGCATCAGCCAGCCGAACACGCCCATGTGGCCCATGGTGGCGAAGCATTCGTTATACATGGTGCGACTCCCTTGGCGCCGTCGTCGACGGGCCGATTCGTGCAGTGAGTGTCGGTTTTCGGGCATGGCCCGGGGGAGTCGTCAGGTTCGCGGGGGGCGACGCGGTGGCTGCGGGATGTGGTCACTGACGAGCGTGGCCACGGGGGCGGCCATGGCGTCAGGGGCCATGACCGCGGGGGAAAGCGAGGTGGCCGGGGCGGCACAGCCGCCGCAGGCATCACTGACATCGGGCCGCTCGTCGAACGACATCGACATCTGTGCACACTCGGCCTGGCAGGCCGCTGTGGTCGCATGACCGGGCAGGGACGCGAGGGCAAACGCCAGCACCACCAGCAGCGCGATGAGGCGCTGCCAGGGGCGGTGGTGGGGGCGCGATGTCCTAGCCGGTGAGATCATGCGTCGGTCTCGAAGGGGCAATCTCGAAGGGGTCAAGTCGTATTGAAGCGCGACACGGCCCGCCGATGCAATCCCCGGCGGGCCGTCGAGTCTGCGGCGTGGCTGGCTGAGCTCAGCCGAGCCCCAGCTCGTGCGTCGCTTCCTCGCGCATCTTGAACTTCTGGATCTTGCCGGTGACGGTCATCGGAAACGCGTCGACGAACTTCACGTAGCGCGGGATCTTGTAGTGGGCGATCCTGCCCTGGCAGAAGGTCTTGAGCCCGTCTTCGTCGAGGGGCTGGTCGTCGGCAAGCTTGACCCAGGCCATGACCTCTTCGCCGTATTTATCGTCCGGCACGCCGATCACCTGGACGTCCGAGATCGCCGGGTGGGTGTAGAGGAAGTCCTCGATCTCGCGCGGATAGATGTTCTCGCCGCCGCGGATGATCATGTCCTTGATGCGCCCGACGATGGCCACATAGCCGTCGTCGTCCATGGTGGCCAGGTCACCGGTGTGCATCCAGCCGGCTGCGTCGATGGCCTTGGCGGTCGCCTCCTCGTTGTGCCAGTAGCCGAGCATCACGCTGTAGCCCCGGGTGCAGAGCTCGCCGGGCTCGCCGCGCGGGACCGCGGCACCGGTGCCGGGATCGATCAGCTTGACCTCCAGGTGCGGATGGATGCTGCCGACGGTGGTCACGCGTTTCTCGAGCGGTGCATCGGTGCGGGTCTGCAGGCTGACCGGACTGGTCTCGGTCATGCCGTAGCAGATGGTCACGCCCTGCATGTGCATGCGCTCGATGACCTTGCGCATCACCTCGATGGGGCAGATCGAGCCGGCCATGATGCCGGTGCGCAGGCTGGAGAGGTCGAAGTGCTCGAACTCGGGATGCTCCAGCTCGGCGATGAACATGGTCGGCACGCCGTAGAGCGTGGTGGCGCGCTCCTCGGCCACCGCCGCCAGGGTGGCCTGCGGATCGAAGCCGTCACCGGGATAGATCATCGCCGCGCCGTGGGTCATGCAGCCGAGATTGCCCATCACCATGCCGAAGCAGTGGTAGAGCGGCACCGGGATCACCATGCGGTCGGCCTCGGTGAGGTCGAGGGTGCGGGCGACGAAGAAGCCGTTGTTGAGGATGTTGTGGTGGGAGAGTGTGGCGCCCTTGGGGGCGCCGGTGGTGCCGGAGGTGTACTGGATGTTGATCGGTTCGTCGAACTCGAGCCCGGACTGACGCTCGGCCAGCTGCTCGTCACTGATCCGGTCGGCGTGCGTGAGCATCGTCTCCCAGCTGTGCATGCCGAGCAGCGCCCGGGTGCCATCCAGGCAGATCACCCGCTCGAGCTCGGGCAGGGTGGCGCTCTTGAGGTCGGCGGGCGTGACGTCATCGAGCTCCGGCACCAGTTCGGCCAGCATCGCCACGTAGTCGGTGGTCTTGAACTGCCCCTGCAGGATCAGCGTCGAGGTGCCGGACTGGCGCAGTGCATACTCCAGCTCGTGGGTGCGGTAGCTGGGATTGATGTTGACCAGGATGGCGCCGATCTTGGCGGTGGCGAACTGGGTGATGGCCCACTCGGCGCAGTTGGGCGACCAGATGCCGACCCGGTCGCCCTTTGCCACGCCCAGCGCCATCAGGGCGCGGGCCGCGCGGTCGACGTCGGCCTGAAGCTCCCGCCAGCGATAGCGCAGGCCCTGGTGGCGGCTGATCAGGGCGTCCCGGTCGGGAAAGCGGGCGACCGTGTCGTCGAAGCAGTCGCCGATGGTCTGGCCCTTGAGGGGCGTGTCGCTGATGCCGCTCAGATAGCTGGCGTGTCGGGTCTGGCGTGGCATGGTGGCTCTCATTGTTGTGTTATCTCGGGACATGGCTGTGTTGTCTCGGGAAACCCTGCCGCACTGGTCGCTCCGGTTACGGGGTGTCCTCCAGCTGGCGCAGCACCTCCCGCGCCCGCTGATCCACGTCGTCGATCTCCAGACGCATCAGGCGGATATCCTCGAGCTGGCGCTCCAGGTTGGCCCGCTTCTCCGCCAGCAGCTCCAGCAGCCGCCGGAGCTGGCGCGCGTTGCCGTCCGGCATGGCGTCGTACATCATCACCACCTCGCGGATCTCGGCCAGCGAGAAGCCCAGCCGCTTGCCGCGCAGGGTCAGCTTGAGGCGCACGCGATCCTTCTCGCGGTAGATGCGCTTCTGGCCCTGGCGGGTGGGGGCCAGCAGCCCCTCCTGCTCGTAGAAGCGAATGGTGCGGGGCGTGACCTCGAAGATCTGGGCCAGCTCGCCGATGGTGTAGGTGCGCTGCTGCCGGGGCAGGGCGTCGTTCTCGCTGTCCTGTGCCTGGGAGGGCGTTCGCGTCATGTCGATCGTTCCTGTAGCCGGGTGGTCCACCGGCGGTTTCCCACCTCGTCCGAGAAACCCTAGACGAGGTTTACGTTAACGTAAAGTGCTTGTTAGACCATGGCGGGATATGGGATAACCCGAGCAGTTGCTAGGTTGGCGATAGCCGCAGGGAAGGACCCGCGGGTGCGCATCGCCGGCCCGGCATTCGGCCGTTCCCGATTCTCTCGACGGAGGTGTCACCATGGATTTTGCGCTGACCGAAGACCAGCGAGCGCTGGCCGATGCGGCCGCCGACTTTGCCCGGGCCGAGCTGGCCGACCATGCCGCCGACTGGGATGCCCGCAGCCATTTTCCCGTCGACGTCATTCGTCGGGCCGGCGAGGCCGGCTTCCTCGGCCTCTACACGCCGGAGGAACACGGCGGGCTTGGACTGTCGCGACTCGATGCCTCGCTGATCTTCGAGCGCCTCGCCCAGGGCTGCATCGCCACCACCGCCTATCTCACCATTCACAACATGGTGACCTGGATGGTCGCCAGCTGGGGCAGCGATGCCCTGCGCGAGCGCTATCTGCCGGCCATGATAGCGGGTGAGGCCCTGGGCTCCTACTGCCTCACCGAGCCGGGCGCCGGCTCGGACGCGGCCAGCCTCACCACCCGGGCGGTGCGCGATGGCGATGACTATGTCATCAGTGGCTCGAAGATGTTCATCTCCGGCGCCGGTGCCACCCAGGTGCTGGTGGTGATGGCGCGCACCGGCGAGCCGGACAGCGGCGCCGGCGGCATCTCGGCGATCCTGGTGCCGGCCGATGCCGCCGGCATCGAGGTCGGCAAGAAGGAAGACAAGATGGGCTGGAAGAGCCAGCCCACCTGCCTGATCAGCTTCGACGGCGTGCGCGTGCCGGTGGGCAACCGGCTGGGCGAGGAGGGCGAAGGCTTCCGCTTCGCCATGAAGGGGCTCGATGGCGGCCGGCTCAATATCGCCAGCTGCTCGCTGGGCGCGGCCCAGCAGGCGCTCACGCTGTCGCGGGACTACCTGGGCGAGCGCAAGCAGTTCGGGCGCGAGCTGGCGAGTTTCCAGGCGCTGCAGTTCAAGCTGGCCGACATGGCCAGCGAGCTCACCGCGGCGCGGCTGATGGTGCGTCACGCCGCCTGGCGGCTCGACCAGGGCGACCCGGAGGCCACCGCCCACTGTGCCATGGCCAAGCGCTTCGCCACCGACATGGGCTTCAACGTCTGCAACGAGGCCCTGCAGCTGCACGGTGGCTATGGTTATATCCGCGAATATCCCCTCGAACGGCTGGTACGCGACACGCGCGTGCACCAGATCCTCGAGGGCACCAACGAGATCATGCGGCTGATCGTCGCCCGTCGGTTGCTGGCCGACGGCGTCGTCGAGGGCCTGCAGTGACCTGACACCAGGGCAGCGGCCGGCTGACGGCTGGCGGCTGTCACCCTTGTACGGACGATCTCGCACGGACTATCTCACACGGACTATCAGGAGACAGTGATGTCGGACCCCGTGGTCAGCTTCGACGAACTCCCCACGCGCGGCGGCGGCCGGATCGGCGTGGCGACCCTCAATGCGCCCAAGGCGCTGAATGCACTGTCGCTGGAGATGATCCGGCTGCTGGAAGACAGGCTGGAGGCCTGGGCGCTGGACGAGCGGGTGGTGGCGGTGTGGCTGGAAGGCACCGGCGGCAAGGCCTTCTGTGCCGGCGGCGACGTGGTGGCGCTGTATCGCTCGCTGGCCGACGACGAAGCCCGTGACGAGACCTTCGCCACGCGCTACTTCACCGCCGAGTACCGGCTGGATCACCGCATCCACACCTATCCCAAGCCGCTGCTGGTGTGGGGTGACGGCATCGTCATGGGCGGCGGCCTGGGGCTGCTGGCCGGCGGCTTCCAGCGTGTGGTCACCGAGACCACTCTGATCGCCATGCCCGAGATCACCATCGGGCTCTACCCGGACATCGGCGCGAGCTGGTTCCTCAATCGCATGCCGCCCGGCATCGGCGCCTACCTGGGACTGACCGGCGCCCAGCTCAACGCCCGCGATGCCCTGGACCTGGGGCTGGCCGATCGCTTCGTGCCCCGCGAGCGCCGCGATGACCTGCTCGCTGCCCTGGCCGAGGCCGATCATGGCGATCACTCCCCGGCGGCGTGCCGGCTGGCCGTGGAAGGCGTGCTCGACCGCTTCGAGGCCCGCGAGCAGGCGCCGGAGGGACAGGTCTGGCCGCGGCGTGATCATCTGCAGTCGCTGGTCGGCGAGACGAGTGCCGCCGATGCCGTGGCGCGCATTCTTGCCGACGACCGCGACGATGCGTGGCTCACGGCCAATCGTCAGCGCCTCGCTGCCGGCTGCCCGCTGACCGCGCACCTGGTATGGCGGATGCTCGAGCGGCATCGCCACACCGGGCTGGCCGACGCTTTCCGCGACGAGCTCGGGCTCTCGGTGCAATGCTGCCAGCGCGGCGATCTGGCCGAGGGCGTGCGCGCGCTGCTGGTCGACAAGGACAAGTCACCCCGCTGGTCCCATGCCGACGTGGCCAGCGTGCCAGAGGCCGACCTTCAGGCGATGCTGGCCTCGCCGTGGTCGAGCGAAGCGCATCCGCTGAGAGATCTCGGGGTGGGGCAACGTATCGGTTAATGGCGTCTGGAGACGCCCAGTGCAGGTTTATCCCATTAGAACAAGACAAGGAGCCACGCCATGAACATCGCCTTTATCGGACTCGGCAACATGGGATCGCCCATGGCCGCCAACCTGCTGAGCGCGGGTCACGACGTCTGCGTCTTCGACCTGGTCGAGGCCGCCATGGCGGACCTCGAGGGGCAGGGGGCCAGGCGCGCCGACAGCGCCGAGGCGGCCTGTCGCGACGCCGAGGTGGTCATCTCCATGCTGCCGGCCGGGGCCCACGTGCTCGGTCTCTATCTGGGCGATGGCGCCTCGCCGGGGCTGCTCGATGCCCTGGCACAGAAGCCATTGGTGATCGATGCCTCGACCATCTCGCCCGACGAGACCCGCCGCGTGGGCGAGGCGGCGGCCGCGCGGGGGCTGACCTATCTGGATGCGCCGGTCTCCGGCGGCATCGGCGGCGCCAAGGCCGGGACGCTGACCTTCATCGTCGGTGGGAAGGAGGCGGGATTCGAACAGGCCCGGCCGGTGCTCGAGGCCATGGGCAAGAACATCTTTCACGCCGGCGAGGTCGGCGCCGGTCAGGTCGCCAAGATCTGCAACAACATGCTGCTCGGCATCCTGATGAGCGGCACCGCCGAGGCGCTGGCGCTGGGGGTGAAGAGCGGGCTCGATCCGGCGGTGCTGTCCGAGATCATGAAGCAGAGCAGCGGCGGCAACTGGGCGCTCAACGTCTACAACCCCTGGCCAGGGGTCATGGAGGGCTCGGCGGCGTCGCGCGACTATCAGGGCGGATTTCTCACCGACCTGATGGCCAAGGACCTGGGGCTGGCCTGGGAGCTGGCGCTCAAGGCCAGGGCCAGCGTGCCCATGGGCTCCCAGGCGCGCAACCTGTTCGCGCTGCACAGCGCCCAGGGCAGTGGCCGGCTGGATTTCTCCAGCATCCAGTGGCTGTATCGGGCGGGGGAGTGAACGCGCTCAGCCGTGATGCAGCTCTTCCCCGCCGTCGGAGAACGACGGCGGGGTATTGGCGCTGACGATCACGCATTCCTCGTCGCCGACGTTGCGAAAGCGGTGGGGCAGCCGTGAATCGAAGTAGTAGCCATCCCCGGCCGACAGCTCCTCCACCTCGCCGTTGACGGTGATCTCGATCCGTCCAGAGATCACCACGCCGCCTTCCTCGCCTTCGTGTTCCAGCATTTCCTCGCCGCTGTCGGCCCCGGGCGGATAGCGTTCGTGGAGCACCGACATGCGTCGATCCGGGCGGCGTGCGGCCACCAGACGCCACGACAGCTGGCCGTCGCCGATCTCGGTGAGTTCCGACGCCTTGTAGAAGGGCCGGGGATGGCTGGTCTCCTCGCCGGCGAAGAAGGTGCTGATCGATACCGGCAGGGCATCGAGGATCTTCTTCAGCGAGCTCACCGAAGGGCTGACGCTGTTCTGCTCGATCAGCGAGATGCTGCTGTTGGTCACCTGGGCGCGCTTGGCGAGCTCGCGCTGGGAGAGCCCTTTCTCCTTGCGCAGCTGGCGCAGCCTTGCGCCGACATTGAAGCCTTCATCCATCGTGGTCTTTCGCGGCCGGGCCGCGATCCTGTTGCTGGTTGGGGCGTGGAAAATAATTGACGAATGATACCCTCTCCCCGTGCCGGCGATAAGTCGGCATGCCCCACGGGTCGGTTTCGGAACGCAAGTTGACCCTATGGTCATGGCACCCGCCGCGACGCTGAGGCATCATGACGCGATATGCAGAACGTCTGGACGGAGCCTGTTCGTGATCGATCGTGATGCGCTCACCGGCCTGGTACTGGCCGGCGGGCAGGGGCGTCGCATGGGGGGATGCGACAAGGGCCTCGAGGCCTTTGCGGGCCGTCCCCTGATCGCCCATGCCGTCGCGCCGCTGGTCGGGCGCGTGGCGGAGCTCCTGATCAGCGCCAACCGCCATCCCGAGGCCTACGCCGAGTGGGCCGATCGGGTCATCGCCGACGCCGAGACGGGCTACATGGGCCCGCTGATGGGCCTCTACAGCGGGCTGCGGGCGGCTGCCACCGACTGGGTGGTGGTGGTGCCCTGCGATTGCCCGGCGCTGCCGGACGATCTGGTGGCGCGGCTCATCGCGGGCCGGGGCGGCGCCGATATCGCCGTGGCCCACGACGGCGAGCGGCTGCATCCGGTCGTGGCGCTGATCCGACGCGACCTGGTCGACGACCTGGGCGAGGCGCTGGCCGCCGGCGAGCGCAAGGTCGACCGCTGGATCGCGCGTCATGCCTGGTGCGAGGTGGACATGTCGGACCGCGCCGAGGCCTTCGTCAATCTCAATACCCTGGATGACAAGCGGCGCCTGGAAGCGCGTCGCCGGGAGACACTGCGCCCATGAGCGACACACCCGTCGGCTCCGTGCCGCTGGAGGATGACCTGCCGCTGCTGGGCATTGCCGCCTGGAGCGGCACCGGCAAGACGACCCTGCTGGAGCGACTGCTGCCGGCGCTGCGCCAGCGCGGCCTGCGCGTGGCGGTGATCAAGCACGCCCATCATGCCTTCGACGTGGACCAGCCGGGCAAGGACAGCCATCGCCTGCGCCAGGCCGGCGCCGAGCCGATCCTG
Source organism: Halomonas sp. ND22Bw (assembly GCF_003011945.1). Classification (NCBI taxonomy): domain Bacteria; kingdom Pseudomonadati; phylum Pseudomonadota; class Gammaproteobacteria; order Oceanospirillales; family Halomonadaceae; genus Halomonas; species Halomonas sp. ND22Bw. The sequence goes on from NZ_PXWD01000001.1 coordinate 34,340, forward strand.
GTGGCGTCCCGCGCCCGGGTCGCGCTGATGATGGAGACCCCCGATCGCGAAGAGGCCGATCTCGCCGAACTGATCGAGATGGTGCGCCCCCAGCGGCCGGACCTGGTGCTGGTGGAGGGCTTCAAGGCCTGGCCGTTGCCCAAGCTCGAGCTCTACCGCGAGGCGGTGGGCAAGCCGTTGCGCGCGGCCGGGGACGGCTGGATCGTGGCGGTGGCCAGCGACGGGGCGCCTGAGTTGCCCGACGACGTCGAGCGGCTGGACCTGAACGATCTCGACGGCCTTGCCGACTGGGTCGCCGACTGGCCCACCCGCTGGGCCGGTCGGCGTGGCCCGCGAGGCGAGGGCACGGCATCATGACGCTGTCCTGTTTCGACCTCGCCGAACGGACCCTGTCGCCGGACGAGGCTCGAGAGGCCCTGCTGGGCCTGGTGTCCGGCCCGCTGCCCGCCGAATCGGTGTCCCTCGGTGCCCTGCATGGCCGGGTGCTGGCCGTCGCGCTGGACTCTCCCATCGACGTGCCCCAGAACACCAATGCCGCCATGGACGGCATCGCCCTGGCGTGGACATCCGGCCAGGGCCCGTCGCGCTGGCATCGGGTCGGCGAGGTGCTGGCGGGGCGCCGGCGCGAGACGCCGCTCGGCCCCGGGGAATGCGTGACCATCACCACCGGGGCACCGCTACCGCCGGGCGCCGATACCGTGATCATGGGCGAACAGCTGAACGCGTGCGGCGATGCCGTCGAGGTCGAGCGCCCCGAGACCGTTCGCCTGGGCCAGAACGTGCGCCAGGCTGGCGAGGATATCGCCCGTGGCCAGCGGGCGCTGGCCGCCGGTACCCGGTTGGGGGCGGCCGAACTGGGCCTGCTGGCCTCGCTGGGATTCGCCGAGGCGGCCGTTCATCGTCGGCCTCGGGTGGCGATCTTCTCCACCGGCGACGAGGTCACTGCCCCGGGCGAGCCGCTGCCCGCGGCCGGCATCCATGATGCCAATCGTTTCTCGCTGGCCGGCCTGCTGACGGAACACGGTGCCGAGGTCATCGACCTTGGCATCCTGGCCGACGATCGCGACGCCCTGGTCGCGTCCCTCGACGGCGCCGCCCGCCATGCCGACCTGGTGCTGACCAGCGGCGGCGTGTCGGCAGGGCAGGCCGACTACACGCGCCAGGCGCTGGAGTCGGTCGGTCGGCTGGCCTTCTGGCGCATCGCCCTTCGCCCCGGCCGGCCGCTGGCCTGCGGCACGCTCGGCGAGCGCGAGGTGCCGTTCATCGGGCTGCCCGGCAATCCGGTGGCGGCGATGGTCACCTGCCTGCAGTTCGTGGCGCCGCTGCTGAAGCGGCTGCAGGGGCGCCACGATCTCGCCCCCCGGCGCGACACCGCCCTGGCCGAGGTCGCGCTGACAGGCCGCGTCGGTCGCACCGACTTCCTGCGTGCCACCTGCCGCAGCGACGCCGAGGGGCGGCGCTGGGTGCGGCCCACCGGTGCCCAGGGCTCCGGTATCCTGTCTTCCATGGTGGCCGCCGACTGCCTGATCGAGATCGACGCGGCCCGCGCCGCGGTCGAGCCCGGCGAGCCGGTGGCCATCCAACCCCTTTTCCGACTGACATGAGGCGCCCTTCATGAGCCTGACTCACCTCAACGCCCGCGGCGAAGCCCACATGGTCGATGTCGGCGACAAGGCCGAGAGCCGTCGCGAGGCGCGTGCCTCCGGGACGATCCGCATGCGTCCCGAGACCCTGGCGCTGCTGGCCGATGGCGACCTGCCCAAGGGCGACGTGCTGGCCACGGCGCGTATCGCCGGCATCCAGGCCGCCAAGCGCACCCACGAGCTGATACCGCTGTGCCATTCGCTGGCGCTGTCCAAGGTGAGCGTGGACTTCGAACTCGACGAGGCCAATGCCGGCGTCCACGTCTCCGCCACTTGCCGGCTCAACGGCCGTACCGGCGTCGAGATGGAGGCGCTGACCGCCGTGTCCGTGGCCTGCCTGACCCTCTACGATATGTGCAAGGCGGTGGACAAGACGATGGAGATCGGCGAGATCCGCCTGGAGGCCAAGACCGGCGGCAAGTCCGGTGATTACGCCCGAGAGGCCGAGGCCGACGAGGTGCCCATCGTGACCGGGGAGGGCGAGGCCGGCGAGGTCTCGCTGGGCGCGCGCTGCGCCGCCGGCGAGCCCTGTATCCTGGTCAAGTGCCTGGCCGAACTCCGCGAACGACTGGGCGTCGGCGAGGTGTCGCTGCCCTTTGACGCGCTCGAACGAGCCGACGTGGGCGGGCTCAAGGCCGCCCTCAAGGCCATGGACAAACGCTTCGCCGGCCTCGAGGAAAGGCGCGTGCTGTGCGCCGTGAATCAGGTCATGGCGGGCAATGCGACGCCGCTGACCGCCGAGGACGAAGTGGCCTTCTTTCCCCCGGTGACCGGAGGCTGACCATGTCACGTGTGCGAGTACAACAACAGGCCTTCGACGCCGGCGAGGAACAGCGCCGGTTGATCGAGACGCGCACCGATATCGGCGCCGTGATCGCCTTTACCGGCCTGGTGCGTGACTTCAACGAACGCCCGGACGTGCAGGCACTGAGCCTGGAGCATTATCCGGGCATGACCGAAGCGGCCCTCGAGGCGATCGTCGACGAGGCCGAATCTCGCTGGCCCCTGCAGGGCATGCGGGTCATTCATCGTGTCGGCCGTCTTGGGCCCGGGGATCCCATCGTGCTGGTGGTGGTCGCCAGCGCCCATCGGCGGGCGGCCTTCGAGGCCTGCGATTTCATCATGGATTATCTCAAGACCCGTGCTCCCTTCTGGAAGAAGGAGCACACCGCCAGCGGTGACTACTGGGTGGCCGAGCGCCAGACCGATCATCGCGATGCCAAGCGCTGGGAGGTGTCATCATGACCGATGAGCTCATCGACGACTTCGGTAGACGCGTGCGCTACGTGCGCATCTCGGTCACCGATCGCTGCGATTTTCGCTGCGTCTATTGCATGAGCGAGGAGATGACCTTCCTGCCGCGAGCCCAGGTGCTGACCCTCGAAGAGCTGACGCTGGTGGCCCGGGCCTTCACCGAGCTCGGGGTGGAAAAGGTTCGCCTGACCGGCGGCGAGCCGCTGGTCAGGCGCGACATCGACCGTCTGGTGGAGGACATCGGTGCACTGCCGGGGCTCAAGGACTTCGCCATGACCACCAACGGTGCGAGCCTGCCCAAGTATGCCCGTCGCCTGCGCGAGGGCGGCCTCGAGCGGCTCAACATCAGCATCGACTCCCTGGACCCCGAGCGTTTCCGGCGGCTGACGCGCACCGGCGATCTGCAGCGAGTCATCGACGGCATTCGCGCCGCCAAGGCGGCCGGCTTCGAGCGCATCAAGCTCAATGCGGTCATCCTCAAGGGCCGCAACGACGACGAGGTCATCGATCTGGTGGACTTCGCGCGCCGTGAGGGGCTCGATATCAGCTTCATCGAGGAGATGCCGCTGGGCGAGGTCTCGGACCACGGGCGCGAGGAGACCTTCTGCTCCAGCGACGAAGTGCAGGCGCTGGTCGAGACACGCCATACGCTGCTGCCGACCACCGAGTCGACGCTCGGGCCGTCGCGCTATTTCCGCATGCCCGACAGCGATACCCGGGTGGGCTTCATCTCGCCGCACAGCCACAACTTCTGCTCCAGCTGCAATCGGGTTCGCGTCACCGCCGAAGGCCGGCTGCTGCTGTGTCTCGGCAACGAGCATTCGGTGGACCTGCGGGCCGTGGTACGCCGCCACCCCGGCGATATCGAGGCCCTCAAGGCCGCCATCGTGGCGGCCATGCCGCTCAAGCCCGAGCGCCATCATTTCACCACCGATGGCGATGTGCAGGTGGTGCGCTTCATGAACATGACCGGCGGCTAGCCATTGCCTATCGGCGCCGGGTCGGAGGATCGTCTACTGCCCCGGTGCCGTTTTCCTGCTTGCTAATCCCCCTGCTTTTTTCTCTTTGCGGTTCACGGTTTCGTCTACTTTCCCGGCGACTATTCCCGAGCACCGGCCCTCGGCTTTTCTTGCCAAAAACGCTGTTGAGCATATACTTTTACTGGTATCGGCCGAGCGTGGCCGACCATCAACCTGCGTCCTGGAGGGGGCAATGTCCGAGCAGACCCTGGAGCGTATCGCGCGCAACAAGAACGTGGCCCGTGCGGCGGCCCGCCAACTCAGCATGGAGCAACTCCATAAGCTGGCCGAAGTGATTGGTGAAGTCATCGAACAGAAGAATGACGAGGAGCGTCAGCGCCAGGAAGAGGAAGCCGAAAAGGCTCGCAAGCTCGCCGAAATCCGCGAGCAGATTAACGAGGCGGGCCTTTCCGTCGAGGATCTCGTGCCGGAACAGCCCCAGCGCAAGCGCGGCCGTCCGCCGAAGAAGGCCGCCGACAAGGCGTAAATTCAGCGCTGAGTGACAAGAAAACCCCGAAGGTTTGGCCTTCGGGGTTTTTCTTTTGTGGCGAATCTATCTTGTGAGCGGGCTCCGGTATCTGCCGGCCGCAAAGTCTCAGCCCGAGACTTCCGCTTCGGCCGCGAGTATCTGCAGATGGATCTCGGGCATTCGGCGCAGGTGGTCGCCGAACCAGGCGAGCATGCGTGGCCGCAGGGCGAGGCGCAGGTCGGCCAGGGATTCCACCTGGATGTCGTCCAGGCAATCGTCGAGCCAGTCGATGAAGGCATCTTCGTCCAGCGGGCTCGTCTCGCTGGCATCGAGCAGCAGGCGTCCAATGCGGGTCCAGCCCTGTTCGGTGGCCATCACCGTGAGCGCCAGGTGCAGCTGACCGTGCCGGGCCTCTCCGCCGCCGAGGCCGGGCAGTCGGGCGACCTCGTCCTGATGGATGATGCGTGGCGTCTGGGCATGGCGAGCCTCCAGATGCAGCCCCTCGCCGTCCAGGCGAATCATGTCGCCGTTGCGCGGGACGATCGGCGCCGCGATGCCGAGCGACTGCGCCAGGCTCTGGTGGGCCTGCTGGTGGCGGGGTTCACCGTGCACCGGCAGCAGATGGCGGGGGCGCGTCCAGCCGTATAGGGTGGCGAGCTCCTCCTGGGCGGGGTGGCCGGAGGCATGCAGCTCCGCGTGGTTGCTCTCGTCGAGCAGCGATACACCGAGATGGCTCAGGCCGCGCTTGAGACGCTCGATCAGGCGTTCGTTACCGGGAATCGCCTTGGAGGAGAAGATCACGCTGTCGCCGGCTTCCAGCTCGACGTGCGGGTGGCGACCACGGGCCAGGCGTGACAGTGCCGCGCGGGGCTCGCCCTGGCTGCCGGTGGCGATCACCAGTACTTCCTGGGGGGGCAGGTAGCCCATGTCGGAAATCGGCACCAGCGGCGGCATGTCATCCAGATAGCCGAGACCACGCGCCACGCCGACCATGCGTTCCATGGAGCGCCCCATCAGTGCGACACGCCTGCCACAGCGCTCGGCGGCGCGACTGATGGCCAGCACCCGGGCCAGATTGCTGGCGAAGCAGCTGACCACCACGCGTCCCTGGCAGCCTTCGATGGCTCGGGCCAGGGCATCGGCGACCTCACCCTCGCTGCGGGAGTGGCCGGGTAACGGCGCATTGGTGGAGTCGCCCACCACCAGGTCGACCGGCGCCAGGGCGCGGTACAGTTCGGCCTCCACGGCGGGGCCGATCAGCGGCTCGGGATCGAGCTTCCAGTCGCCGGTATGCAGCACGCGATGCGAGCCCGCGGTGATCAGCAGGGCGCAGCTCTCGGGAATCGAGTGGGTCAGCGGCAGGTAGCGCAGGCCGAAGGGGCCGACGCTCAACGCCTCGCCGGGCTCGATGACGTGGATCGCCGACTGCGACAGGCCGCGCTCGGCGAACTTGGCGCGCAGCAGCCCCGCGGCCAGCGGCGTGGCGTGGATCGGGCAACCCCATTGTGGCCACAGCCAGGCCGCCGCGCCGATATGGTCCTCGTGCCCGTGAGTGATGATCAGTGCTTCGGGGGCGATGCCCAGGGTGTCCAGGGTGGCAAGGTCCGGCACCTGCAGCGGGCTGTCCGGCAGGTCCTGGCGGATCATCATGCCACAGTCCACGGCGATCCAGCGGTCCTCGTGCTCCTTCTCTGCGTAGCCGTAGAGATTGAGATTCATGCCGATCTCGCCGCAGCCACCCAGCGGCAGGAAATGCAGGGGCGGGCGGCGGCGGGGGCGGATCTGGACGCGGGGTTGTGGCATCAAGGGAACGTCGACGGAAAATGTGACGATCACTATACGGGATGGTGGCACGGCGTCACAACGCGCCTCGTCAGGCGACGAAGGTCTGACTCGACGGACAGGATTTCGCTACAATGGGGGATTGTTCGATTCATCCAAACTACGGTCTTTCGATGTCACACTATTACCGTCTCGTGGTTTCCTGCCCCGACAATCTGGGGATCGTCTCGCGTGTTTCCAGCTTCATAGCCGGGCAGGGCGGTTCCATCACCGAGGCCAGCCAGCACTCCGACCTGGAGTCCGGGCGCTTCTTCATGCGCTACGTGATCCTCGCCGATTCCATCGGCATGTCCGCCGAGTCGCTGCGCGATGCCTTTGCGCCGATCGCCGACGAATTCGAGATGGACTGGTCGCTGACCGACACTCAGCAACGCCAGCGGGTAGTGCTGATGGTCTCCCGCGAGAGCCACTGCCTGGTGGACCTGCTCTATCGCTGGACGGCCAACGAGCTGGACTGCGACATCGCCGCGGTCATCTCGAACCATGAGGACATGCGTTCGCTGGTGGAGTGGCACGGCATTCCCTATCACCACGTGCCGGTCGACCCCGCCGACAAGTCGGTCGCTTTCGCCGAGGTGCAGCGCCTGATCGACGAGAGTCGGGCCGACAGCATCGTGCTGGCGCGCTACATGCAGATCCTGCCGCCGAACCTTTGCGAGCGCTACGCCGGACGGGTGATCAACATCCATCACAGCTTCCTGCCGTCCTTCGCCGGGGCCAAGCCCTACCATCAGGCCTATCGGCGCGGCGTGAAGCTGATCGGTGCCACCTGCCACTACGTGACCCAGGAGCTGGATGCCGGCCCGATCATCGAGCAGGACATCCATCGGGTCAGTCACTGCCACACGCCCAATGACCTGGTGCGCTTCGGCCGCGACGTCGAGAAGACGGTGCTGGCCCGAGGGCTGCGCTGGCATCTCGAGGATCGCGTGCTGGTGCATGGCAACAAGACGGTGGTGTTCGCCTGAATCGGCCGGGCGCCGGAGGTGTCGCCGGCGCCCGGTCGCTCTCGCCCCGATTAGAGTGGCATCACCGCCCGAGCGCCTTGTGACTTCTCGGGCATCATCGATTGTTTCCAGGTGTAACAGAGCGTTATCGCATGGAAACTTTAATCCGATAAGGCGTCGTTCCTGTCACGTGATGGGGTGATGCGTCGCTGCCCGTTTTGGCATAGTGGCAGGCGATTTCTGCCTGGCTACGACTTCCCATGACCATGACGGCTACTCCCGTGGCGCGTTCGGCTCGCCTGATCCGCCGACAGATGCTTCGCCATAATCGCTTCTTCGGATTGCACCAGCTCTGGTTCGGCCTGTTGCTGACGTCGGTGATGACCTATGGCCTGGCGCTTTTCTTCGATCCGACCGGCTGGTGGCTCCTCGGGGTCGGGCTGCTGGGCGCCCTGGTACTGGTCGAGCTGATGTTCCTGCCGCGGCGCGTGGTGATCCATCGCCTGTCGGCCAAGGAAAGCTATGACGAACGGGTCCGAGAGGCCCTGCGGCACGGTGTGTCGTTGCAGGAGGTCAAGGTGGTGGATCGAGAGGAGACGCCGTGAAAGGCTGCCCCATGGCTCTGAACTAAAACGCCAGCGTCAGCTGCTGGCGGGCGGCCTCGGGCTGTAGCCTGACGCCCACGCCCAGCAGTCGCACCGGGCGCGAGGCCCGGGCCCAGGCCTGTTCCAGCAGGCGATGATAGCTGTCGCGGCCGATGGCCTGGCCGCGGCTCTCCAAGGTGGTCAGGCTGAAGTCATCGAAGCGCACCTTCACGAACAGCCCGGCGATCGCCGGCTCCCCATGGCGAGCCACCCGCAGGGCCAGCTTGTCGCACAGCGGTGCCAGCGCCTGCTGGGCGCTCGGCAGGTCTGGCAGGTCGCGGTCGAAGGTGGTCTCCACGCTGATCGATTTTCGCTCCCGCTCCACCTTGACCGGACGCTCGTCGATACCTCTGGCCAGCTCGAACAGCCGCTGGCCGAACTTGCCGAACTCCTCCAGCAGCCGTTCTCGCGGCAGGCGGCACAGGTCCGCGCAGGTGGCCACGTCCAGCGCCTCCAGGCGGGCCCGGGTGGCGGGTCCTACCCCGTGCAGCTTGCCGACGGGCAGGCTCGCCACGAAGGCCTCGACACGGTCCGGCGGAATCACCGTCAGCCCGTCCGGTTTCTCCCAGTCACTGGCCACCTTGGCCAGGAACTTGGACGGAGCGGCCCCCACCGAGACGGTGATGCCGGTGCGCGTTAGGCACTCCTGCTTGATCCACTGGGCCATCCAGGTGGCGCTGCCCTGGAAGCCCTCGACATCGGTGACGTCCAGATAGGCTTCGTCCAGCGACAGCGGCTCGACCAGCGGGGTGAGCTCATAGAACACGGCCTGAATCTGCCGGGATACCTCGCGGTACTTGTCGAAGTCGCCCGGCAGCAGGGTGAGGTGAGGGCAGAGTCTCAGGGCCTGGGCCGTGGGCATCGCCGAATGGATGCCGAAGGTCCGGGCCGGATAATTACAGGTGGCGATGACCCCGCGATGTTCGCGCGAGCGGCCGATAGCGATGGGAATATCGCGCAGGCTCGGGTCGTCGCGCATCTCGACGGCGGCGTAGAAGCAGTCGCAGTCGGCGTGCAGGATCTTGCGTGTCAAAGCAGCAACCTCCTGGCTATAGCGCTTTCTGAGCGCAGTCCAGAGCTAGGCCCGTTCCCTACGGGCCAACGCACTTCCCACATCCTTGTAGGTCGCAAGGCAAAGCTCGACGAGAGGCGGACCGGGCTCGCGCGCGAGTTGACAAGCCGTTCAATGAGCATACCGAGGAGAGCTTTAACGCCGTATGGACAAGCTCGGGAAGTGCCTAACCTAAAGCCTGGCCGTTGCCGCCGCGGATGACCCCTACACCGATGCCCTCGATCTCGAAGGCGTCATGGCGCAGGTCGACCTCGATGGGATCGAAGTCGGTATTCTCCGCCTCGAGACGTACCTTGTGGCCCTGGCGGTGGAAGCGCTTGACCGTCACCTCGTCTTCCAGGCGTGCGACCACGATCTGGCCGTCGCGGATGCGCTCCGTACGATGCACGGCAAGCAGGTCGCCTTCCATGATGCCCACATCCTTCATCGACAGGCCGCGCACCCGCAGCAGGTAGTCGGCCTTCGGGGTGAAGTATTCCGGGGGCAGCGGGCAGTAGCGGTCGATGTGCTCGGCGGCCAGGATCGGGCTGCCGGCGGCGACCTCACCGATGATCGGCAGACCCTGACTCTGGCTCGGCTCCTCGCCCGCAGCGCTCTCCGTGACCTCGGCGTCCTGGGCCGGCAGGCGAATGCCGCGGGAGGTGCCACGGATGACACGGATGACACCCTTGCGTTCCAGGGCGCGCAGGTGTTCCTCGGCGGCATTGGGCGACTTGAAGCCCAGGGCGCGTGAGATCTCCGCTCGGGTCGGCGGATAGCCCAGCTCGTTCATGGTCTTGACGATGAAGTCGTAGACGTTCTGCTGGCGTGACGTGAGGGGGCGAGTCATGCGGCCTCCGGAGCGGATGGAATGCGATTATTGATCAAGTATACAGCATGGCCATTCATCCAGTAAAAGTCTCGTGATGCCTCGCTGGCGTGGGCGCTGGCTCGCCATGCCGCCGCCGGCCCGATGCGTATCAAGCGTATGACGGTTGACCTCGAGGCCCTTGGCGCTGCACTCTCATGGAACATGGATAGTTTGAAACATGCGTTTCCTCACGCCTGAGACCACATAATACCGGATCGACTCGATGGCCCAGCCCGATACCGTCACTCGCATTCTCGACACCGCCGAGGTGTTGTTCGCCGAGCGCGGCTTTGCCGAGACCTCGTTGCGCAACATCACCAGCAAGGCCAAGGTGAACCTGGCCGCGGTCAACTATCACTTCGGTTCCAAGAAGTCGCTGATTCAGGCGGTGTTCGCCCGCTACCTGGACCCTTTTACCGAACGCTTCCATCGTGCTCTGGACGAGCTCGAGGCGCGGCACGCTCGTGATGGCAGCCGGATTCCGCTCGAGGAGCTGCTGGAGACCATGGCTCGCACGGTGCTCGAGGTGCCGGCCGAGCGCGACAGCCTGAAGGTATTCATGCGTCTGCTGGGATTGGCCTACAGCCAGGCCCAGGGGCATCTGCGCGGCTATATCCAGTCGCAGTATGGTGACGCCTTCAATCGGTTCATCGAGCTGGTACGGCTGGCCACGCCGGAGCTGCCCGACGCAGAACGCTTCTGGCGGCTGCACTTCATCCTCGGCTCGGTAATCTTCACGCTGTCCGGCCTGGATGCACTCCGCGACATCGCCGAGCATGACTACGGCGAGCGGGTCTCCGTTCACGAGCTGGTGCAGAAGCTGCGGCCGGTGGTGGTGGCGGCCATGCAGGCGCCGTTGCCTGTCGGTGAGGGGTGAGGGGTGAGGCGTCGGGCCGGGATCGTCGGTGTCGGTGGTCAGGCCTCGCAGGATGCGCCTTCGGCTTATCCAGCCTACCCGCGATCACGTCTCAGGGCATCTGAACATCGTGGCGACGCGTAGGGGCGATAAGCGCCAGCGCATCGCCCGCCCAGGATGGGGAGTCGGTAAGGATGGCGGGCTATCGGTATGGAGTGAGGCGCCTTTTCGCCTCACGCCTCATCTCCTCACTCCTTGCTGATCGTCAGATCACACTCCCCAGCTCGAAGATCGGCAGGTACATCGAGATCACCAGGCCGCCCACCAGCACGCCCAGCACCACGATGATGAACGGTTCGAGCAGCGAGGTGAGGGCGTCGACCTTGTTGTCGACCTCTTCCTCGTAGTAGTCCGCCACCCGGTTGAGCATGGCGTCCAGGGCGCCGGCTTCCTCGCCGATGCCGACCATCTGTACCGCCAGCGGCGGGAACTGCTCGGTCAGGCGCATGGCGAAGTGCAGCTGCTGGCCGGTGGCGACGTCGTCGCGGATCTGTTCCACCGCGCGCTCGTAGACCTTGTTGCCGGAGGCGCCGGCAGCGGTCTGCAGTGCCTCCACCAGCGGCACCCCGGCGCCGAAGGTGGTGGCCAGGGTGCGTGAGTAGCGGGCCACGCAGGACTTGTCGAGGATGTCGCCGATCACCGGGATGCGCAGCGCCAGGGCATGCATGCGGTAGGCGAAGGCCTCGGAGCGCTTGATGCCGGCGCGGATCAGGACGATGGCCGCGACTACCGCACCCAGCGCCCACGGCCAGTACTGCTGGGCCAGTTCGGAGAGCTGGATGGTCATGCGCGTCATCGCCGGCAGTTCGGCGCCGAAGCCGTGGAACAGGCTCTCGAACTGCGGCACCACCTTGATCAGCAGGATCGCGGTGACGCCGATGCCCACCGCGACCACCGCCGCCGGATACCACAGCGCCTTCTTCACCCGACCCTTGAGCGATTCCACCTTTTCCTTGTAGGTGGCCACCCGTTCGAGCATGCGATCCAGCGAGCCGGACTGCTCACCGGCTTCCACCAGATTGCAGAACAGCCGGTCGAAGTAGAGCGGGTGACGCCTCAGTGCCTCGGAGAAGCTGGCGCCGGCGGCCACCTCGTTCATCAGCTCCTGCACCAGGGCGCGCATGGCCGGCTTCTTCATGCTCTCGGCGACCACCTGGAAGGCCTGCAGGGCCGGCACGCCGGCGCGGATCATGGTGGCCATCTGCCGAGCGAACAGCATGATGTCGCGGGGCTTCACCTTGCCCATGCCGTTGCCGATGCCGCTCTTGCGGCGGATGGTCTTGACGATGATGTTCTGGCCGGAGAGTTCCTTCTCGACCTCGACGCGGCTCCTGGCGATGATCTCGCCGCTGACCTTGCGCCCCTGGGGCCCCTTGCCGGACCAGCGCCAGCGATACAGCTTGAGCTTCTGGGCCTTGTTCAGGCTGGCGGTTGCCATGGTGTGTTCCCCGCGTTGCGAATTTTTCTAGTCCTTGGTGACCCGGTTGACTTCGGCCAGGCTGGTCATGCCCTGCATGACCTTGAGCAGGCCGCTGCGACGCAGGTCCGGGTGGCCCTCCTCGCGTGCCTGGGTGTCGAAGTCCATGGCGTTGCCATGGGTCATGATCAGCTGGCTCATGGGCTCACTGATCGGCACCACCTCGTAAATGCCGACCCGGCCCTTGAAGCCCTGGGTGCAGTGCTGGCATCCCACCGGTTCATAGATGGTGGCGCTTTGTACTTCTTCCTCGCTGAAGCCCTGGGCCAGCAGTGCCTCGTGCGGGATGTCGGCGGGCTGCTTGCAGTCAGGGCACAGCCGGCGGGCCAGGCGCTGGGCGATGATCAGGCTCACGGAGCTGGCGATATTGAACGGTGCCACGCCCATGTTGGCAAGCCGGGTCAGGGTCTCGGCCGCGGAGTTGGTATGCACGGTGGACAGCACAAGGTGGCCGGTCTGGGACGCCTTGACCGCGATTTCAGCGGTTTCCAGGTCGCGGATCTCGCCGACCATCACCACGTCCGGGTCCTGGCGCAGAAAGGCACGCAGGGCGCTGGCGAAGTCCAGCCCGATCTTGGGCAGCACGTTGACCTGGTTGACGCCGGGGACCTTGATTTCCACCGGGTCCTCGGCGGTGCAGATGTTGCGTTCGATCTCGTTGAGAATGTTGATGCCGGTGTAGAGCGTGACCGTCTTGCCGCTGCCGGTGGGGCCGGTGACCAGGATCATGCCCTGTGGATGATCCAGCACGCCTTCGTACATGGCGCGCTGCTCGGGCGTGAAGCCGAGCTGTTCGATGCCCATCTGGGCCGAGCCGGGGTCGAGGATGCGCAGCACCAGCTTCTCGCCGTAGACCGTGGGCAGCGAGTTGACGCGGAAGTCGATGGAGCGGCTCGACGAGACCTTGAGCTTGATGGCGCCGTCCTGGGGCAGGCGCCGCTCGGAGATGTCCAGCCGGGCCATCACCTTGAGGCGCGCGGCGATGCGGCTACGCATGGCGAAGGGCGGATGGGCCACGTCGTGCAGGATGCCGTCGATGCGAAAGCGCACCCGGTAACTGGTTTCGTAGGGCTCGAAGTGAATGTCCGAGGCGCCACGGCGGATGGCGTCGAGCAGGATCTTGTTGACGAACTTGACGATCGGCGCGTCGTCGCCGGCGGTCGCCGCTGCCTGCTGTTCGTCGCTGGCATCGACCACGCCCTCATCGAACTGCAGCTCGCCCACGGCGTCATCGACGTTCGACAGCTCGTCCAGCATCGAGGATTCGCTGCGCGCCAGATAGGCCTCCAGCACCGGGCCGAGCTGGTCGACAGGGGCCAGGATGCCTTCCAGGGTCAGGCCGGTGGCGAACTGCAGCTCGTCGAGCTGGGCCAGGGTGCTGGGGTAGGGCACCGCCACCGTGAGCCGGTGTCCTCTGCGATGCAGCGGCAGCACGCCGAGCTTGCGCAGCAGCCTGTCGGGGTAGTCGGCGGCGTCCGGCAGGCTCTCCAGTCGCAGCGCATCCAGATCGATGATCGGCAGTCCATATTCCCAGGCGGCCGTGAGCGTCGCGGAGCGGGCCTGGACCAGGCCCGTGGTGATCACGTGCTCCAGCAGCGAGGTCTCGGCATCCCGGGCTTCCTGCTCGGCACGCTGTGCTGCCGCTTCGGCCAGCAGGCCGTCCGCGACCAGCCGGTGCGCCAGTCCGCGCATGCCGTGGGAGCGGCCGGCGCCAGAAGACGGCTCCTGGGAAGAGGCCTGATGTTCGGTGGCGGGAGGGCGATAGTCGTTCATGAGGCTCCGGGGGCTGCCTGGTCGCCGTGAATGCACGGCGGGCTGACATCGTGAAAGGGCTTGAAGCCGATTCTAGTCGTTTCGTGTGGTCAGCGACCATAGCTGTCAGCGGTCCGTCATTCCAAATAATGGCTTCATGTATAAGGTAATGGAATGAGTGAATTCTGATATATTAGGAAGTGCGAGTACGAGAAGCTTGCAGGGTGCCTGGCTGTAACTTAATGTAAGCGCCAAGGCGGCGAGCTGTCGTCGTGCGAGAGGCGGGCGCCGGCTCGCGTGACCTGAATCGAACGAGGGGTGTAGGTAATGGCAACACAGGGCATGAAACGAGGCATTCGGAGCGCTCAGGGCGGCTTTACCCTGATCGAGCTGCTGGTGGTTGTGGCAATCGTCGGTATTCTGGCCGCGATTGCGATTCCGCAATACCAAGATTATACGCAGCGTGCGCAGGATAATGCCTGTAAAGCGGATGCTCGCTCCTTGGCTACGGCTGTCGCGGCTAAACGTGTGGAAGGCGAAGAGCCCGACGCAGAGGAGCTGACTAGCGATGTGTTCGGTGACGATTATGAAAACGATACTTGCAATCTGGAGGTTTCAGGTAGTGAGGTCACATACACTGTTCGCTATGAGCCAGAGACAGACGGCGGTGAAGCTCAGCCGGGCTCTGTCAGCATTGGCTACGATGAAGTTTCGTCAGAGTCAGAAGGTAATGAGTGAACATCTGATTTAGGGATGAGCTTCATGGTTGTTAGAGCGGCTGGCCTGAGGCAGCCGCTTTTTTCTGTTTGCCTACTTGTGTGATCCGCCTTTTTTACGGAAAGCTTAAGACGGTCAATCAGACAGCGATCAAGACGTTGGCCGTCTACTTGGACCACATGTACGTATACTGACTCGTGCGGCTTGAAAGGCCACTCGGCCTGGCCGTTGGTTAAAGGGGAAGTAAGGCGCATGCGTGCTTGTGCCTCAACTCATAATTCCGGGTGCTTCAAAGGCCGTTGTGAGTCGTCACCCAGTGCTTGGCCAATACGTGCAGGTGGTTGGCACGTCGAATTCGAGTTTGTCGTGTTGGGTGTCGCCTCGGGTGCCGCGGTCAGGGAAGGGCTCTGGTAAAACGTGGGCCCTTTTTCTCGAGTCAGGCAACGAGTAACTGCCGTGGACGATCGTCTCTCCGCGTATGTTCTTGCGGTTTCTGGGTGCGTATGGCTTCACCATACGAAGGCGCCCGACTCGAGGTGTCGAGTCGGGCGCTGGACATGGAGTCGCTCTCGATGTTCTACCCCGACAGCACCGTGGGCAGCCAAAGGGCGATCTGCGGCCAGACGCTGATGATCAGTGCGGCCAGGCACATCAGCAGGAAGAACGGCGCGGCGGCCAGTGCCACGCGGCCGATGCTCTCGCCGGTCAGGCCCTGAAGCACGAACAGGTTGAAGCCCACCGGCGGGGTGATCTGCCCCAGCTCCACCATGATCACCAGGAAGACGCCGAACCACAGCGGATCGTAGCCGGCCTGGATGATGATCGGCAGCGTGATCGGCAGGCTCATCACGGTGATCGAGATGCCGTCCAGGAACAGGCCTAGCAGCACGTAGAACAGGGCCATGGCCAGCAGCAGGGCGATCGGCGAGAAGCCCTGCTGGGCGATCCAGCCGGCCAGATCGCTGGGCAGGTGCAGATAGCCCATGGCGGTGGAGAGCAGGGCGGCGGCCACCAGCAGGCTGCACACCATCACCGAGCTGATCAGGGCGCCGCGCAGGGCGTCCATGAAAAGCGCCACCGTCAGCTGGCGCTCCCACAGCAGCAGCGCCAGGGTGGCGGCGCAGCCCACCGCGGCGGCCTCGGAGGGGGTCGCGATGCCGGTGTAGATGGCGCCCAGCACGATCACGATCAGCCCCAGTACCGGCGACAGGTCGCGCAGCGCCTGGAACACGCCGCCGCCGCTGTCCTCGGCCCTGGGGGCCAGGCTCGGGTTGAGCAGACAGCGCAGCCCCACGTAGCCGACATACAGCACGGCGATCACCAGCCCCGGCAGCACCCCGGCCATGAACAGCTTGCTGATAGAGACCTCGGCCTGCACGCCGTAGACGATCATCACGATCGACGGCGGGATCAGCAGCCCCAGGCTGCCGGCGCCGGCCAGCGAGCCGATCGACAGGTCGCGGTCGTACCGACGCTGCTCGAGCTCGCGGGTGGTGATCTTGCCGATGGTCGCCGTGGTGGCAGCGCTGGAACCGCTGACGGCGGCGAACAGCGTGCAGCCGAGCACGTTGGTGTGCAGGATGCCGCCGGGCAGGCGACGGGTGAGCGGGGTCAGGCCGCGGAACAGCCGTTCGGAGATATTGGAGCGGAAGATCAGCTCGCCCATCAGGATGAACAGCGGGATGGCCGAGAGCTCCCAGCTGTTGGCGGCGCGGAACAGGATCTTGGACAGAATCAGGCCGATGCGGTTGGCATCGAAGTCGCCGAGCCCCCACAGCGAGAGCATGGCGACGATGGTCAGACCGGCGAACACCCAGCTGCCCAGCGCGAGCACGACGAGCAGCAGGCCGATGACGCTGGCCCCGACGAATAGCGTTTCCATTCAGAGGTCTCCGCCGTCGAAGGCGTGGCGCTGCACCAGGATGCGCAGCGAGCGGATGACGAGCACCAGACACAGCAGGTAGAGACCGACCAGCACCGTGCCCTGGGGAATCCACAGCGGGGTCTGCGCCAGGGTCTCGCTGACGATGCCGCGCTGGAAGCTGCGCTGCACGGCGATGGTCCAGTAGTGGGCCAGCCAGCCGAAAGCCAGCAGCGCCGAGACGCTGGCGAGCAGCTCCAGCGGCCAGCGCCACGCCCGGGGCAGCCGCTTGAGCACCAGCGCCACGCGGATCAGCCCGCCCTTTTCCAGGGCATAGGGCAATCCGAGGAAGGTCATCGCCGCCACGGCGTAGCCGATGTACTCGTCGAGGATGAAGGTGGAGCGTCCGAACAGGCGCAGGCCGATCTCGAGCAGGATGTGCCCGAGCATGTAGACCACCAGCAGCATGGCCAGACCGGCTCCCAGCGCCGCGAGGGCGCTGATCAGCCGGCCGAGTGCATCCACCAGCAGGGCGGCGACGCTGGGAAACGCGGCGCCGTCACGACGATGCTGTGAACTCATTGCGCGGTCTCTTCGTCGCTCTCCTGGCCGTCGTTCCCCTGATGAAATTCCTCGAGGATGCGGCTGGCACGCTCGCCGGTGCTCTCGACCCAGTCGTCGACCACCGGCTGTGCTGCCTCGGCCAGGGCGGCCTGGAACTCGGCCGGTACCGGATCGTGAATGTCGATGCCGTGCTCCTCGAGCTGGGCATAGTTCTCGGCCACGCGCTGCTTCACCACTTCCCAGTTGTGGGCGTCGGTTTCCTCGGCGGCCTGGAGCACGGCCTGCTGGTCTTCCTCGCTCAGCGATTCGAAGGCGCCGCGGTTCATGTGCACCATGTTGAGCGGTACGGCGTACTGGATCGCGCTGAAGTCGCTCAGGTGCTCCCAGAAGCTGCCGTTGGCGCCGGCCTCGGCGGAGGTGAGCACCGCCTCGATGCCGCCGGTGGCGAGCTGGGGCACCACGTCGGCCCAGGAGAGCTTCACCGGCGAGGCGCCGGCGCTGACCAGGGTGGCGGTGCCGTTGCGGTCATAGCTGCGGATCTTGAGGCCTTCGAGCGCCTCCATGCTGGTGATGGGCTCCTCGGCCCAGATGCCGCTCGCCGGCCAGGGCGAGGCATAGAGCAGGATCTGGTCGTTATCCTCGAATACCTTGGCGTATTCGGGGCGGGCGATCTCGTAGAGTCGATGGGCCGCTTCGACGTCGTCGGCCAGGAAGGGCAGCGAGGACAGCAGGAAGATGGGGTCGATGCCGCCCAGCGTGCCGGAAAGGCTGTCGGCGATCTGCACGGCATTGTCGGCCACGGCGTAGAAGTGATCGCCCGAGCGGAAGCCCAGCGCGCCCCCGGTGTGCAGGGTGATGTCAACCTCGCCGTCGGTCAGGGTCTCGACGCGGTCGATGAACCAGGCATCGCCCTCGGCGTGGATCGAGCTGGCGTTGTATTCGTTGGAGAAGTCCATGTCGGCAGCTAGGGCCGGCACTGAGGCGGCGAGGCCCAGGGCCAGCAGCGGGGCGGCGAGACGAGACGAACGGGCACCCTGCGGGCGTTTCGGGGAGACGGCCATCGATGCATCCTTATGTGTTTGTAATCATTGGCTCTGACAGCATCCAGAATCCGGCCGTGAAGGGGCGGTGCGTTTGCGACCTGTGCGGTTCCGATTGCGGCACGCGGGCAGGGGCTAGCCGTCACGCCGGATCGTTCGAATCAGGCGATGGGCACGAGATAGACGCTGAGAATGCGCACTGGGCAGAGCGGAGGATGATCGGTAACACGCAGGCGGTGGCGCGCTCACGGATGCGAGGAGGAGGCCGGGAAGGAAGCGCTGCGAGACGTGTGGCTGGAGAGAATCGACAAGGCCGGTCTTGTTGTTGGAGGAGGCCTTGAATACAAGAGGTGTTGTGCTTGTTGTCGCGCCGTGGGCTTATTGTCGTTCGAATGGCCGCCCTTGGACGGCCATTCGAACTGGAGCCGGCGAGTTCAACTGGTCCCTATGGGGCCTTTTTTGTGTCTGTTCGCTGAGAATGATGGAGGGCTGGCGGGCATCGAACAACGCGACCTTAGTGGTAGGGCAGCGGCCAGGGCGCTGAGCCCTGGCTGATGGGGCTCGTTCGGCATCTTCGTTCGGACTGTGGCACCATGGTGGCCGGGAGATAGGCACAGGGCGCCTGATGAAGAGGGAGATAGCGACATGCAGGACGTGATTCAGGCGTTTCACGATATTCAGCCCGACCCGGCCGATCCGGCCCAGGCGGTAAGCTTCGGTACGTCCGGGCACCGCGGGCGTTCTCTGGTGGGCTCCTTCAATCGGGCCCACATCCTGGCGGTGGCCCAGGCCACGACCGACTATCGCCGCCAGGCCGGCATCACCGGCCCACTGTATCTGGGCCGTGACAGCCACGCGCTGTCGCGCCCGGCCTGGGAGACGGCGCTGCAGGTGCTGATCGCCAACGGCGTGGAGGTGCGCATCGAGCGCGACGGCGAGCTGACCGCCACCCCGGTGGTGAGCCGGGCGATCCTTGCTCACAACGCCGAGGCCGATGCCGCCCCGGCCGATGGCTTGATCGTCACGCCGTCGCACAATCCGCCCGAAGACGGTGGCATCAAGTACAACCCGCCCCATGGCGGCCCCGCCGAAGGCGACGTGACCGGTTGGATCGAGCGTCGCGCCAATGAACTCCTCGCCCAGGGCCTGGAGGGCGTGGCCGAGGTCACCCTGGAAGAGGCCCTGACGCGGGCGGTGCACCACGACATGGTGGGCGAGTACGTCGATGGCCTGGCCTCGGTGGTGGACCTGGACGCGATCAAGAACGCCGGCCTCACGTTGGCCGTCGACCCGATGGGCGGCACCGCGCTGCCGGTGTGGCAGGCCATCGTCGAGCGCCACGGCCTCGCCCTCGAGGTGGTCAACACCGAGATCGACGAGAGCTTCGCCTTCATGCCGCCGGACCATGACGGCAAGCTCCGCATGGACTGCTCGAGCCCGGCCGCCATGGCCAACCTGCTGGCGATGAAGGAAAGCTTCGATCTGGCCTTCGGCAACGACCCGGATGCCGACCGCCACGGCATCGTCGACGCCGCGGGGCTGATGAATCCCAACCATTACCTGGCGGTCGCCATCGACTACCTGCTGACGCATCGCGACGGCTGGGACGAGACGCTGAAGGTCGGCAAGACGCTGGTGTCGTCGTCGATCATCGATCGCGTGGTGGCGGCGCGAGGCCGCGAGCTGCACGAGGTGCCAGTGGGCTTCAAGTGGTTCGTCGATGGCCTGCACCGGGGCTGGCTGGCCTTCGGTGGAGAGGAAAGCGCCGGGGCGAGCTTCCTCACCCTCGATGGCCGGCCCTGGTCGACCGACAAGGATGGCATCCTGCTGTGCCTGCTGGCCGCCGAGCTGATGGCCGTGACCGGCAAGCGCCCCAGCGAGGCCTATCGCGAACTGACCGAGCGACACGGAGCACCTCACTACCGCCGCGTCGATACCGCCTGCACGCCCGAGCAGCAGCGGGCGTTCAAGCGCCTGGAGCCATCGAGCCTTGCGGTGACCATCCTGGCGGGAGACCGGGTCGAGCGCATGCTGGTCAATGCGCCCGGTAACGATGCGCCGATCGGCGGGCTCAAGGTGGAAACCGCGAACGGCTGGTTCGCCGCGCGCCCCAGCGGCACCGAACCGCTCTACAAAGTCTATGCCGAGAGCTTTCGCGGCGAGGCCCATCTGCAGGCCCTGATCGAAGAGGCTCAGGCCATGCTGGACGCCGCATTGTGAATTGCCGCGGGCCTGGTCGCCCAGCCACTCCTTTCAGGTTGAGGCGTCAGGCGAAGTGTGCTTAACTCATTGTTATTAAAGGCGCCGAGCCAACAGCGATCCGGCTGGGCCGTTGCAGTACCAGCGATGGCACCGTTGCTGAAAGAAGCGCCCTGTTGCACGGCAAATTGCCGTATGGTGGGTCCTTCGACTGCGTTAGGCTGACTGGAAAACCCTCTGGCGGAACGCGTCAGGGGGTTTTTTACGGCTCGGTCGCCCAAAGCAACCAAGTGTAATTAGCCTGTCGGCGGCGCTTCTTGCCAGCCGATAGAGCGACCCTCGTCTCTAGCGTAGAATCGAGGGTTTGAAAAGGTGTTGGGTCGTATCCGCGGACGAAAGCGTTATGATCCGTCACCACTCAAGCAGGGCATGGGAAAACGCCCGGAACAATTCCCGGGCGGTAGCGTGCCTGCGAGATGCCCATTCCTGGATCGATCAATGTCGAGCGAGACGACGTCAATGCCTGTCCATCAAGAATCACAAGCCCCCCAGCCGTCCCAGGCGACTACCTCAGATGATGAAATTTCCCTGATCGACCTCGCCAAGCTATTGGTGCGGCGCTGGAAAGCCATGGCGGGTATCTTCACCGCGGTGGTGCTGATGGCGCTGGCTTATGCTCTACTGCAGACACCGACCTACACCTACACTTCCATCTATCAGGTGGCGGAACGCGGCACCGGGGAGCCTTTCGAATCGCCGACGTCTCTGGTGTCTCGTACGCAGAGCCTTTACCTCGGGACGGCGACTCGTGAACTGATGGCGTCCGAAGGCGTTGACGATCTGGATTTCGAGACCCAAGTCTCCCATCCTGACAACACCGAGATCGTCAAGCTTACCAGCACCGCGCCCGAGACCCTGGCCGAGCGCGTAGAGGCGCATCATCGCCTGCTTCTCGACAAGATCGTAGAGGGGCAGCAGGCGCGGGTGGAGCGCCGTCGCCAGGCGTTGGAAAGCCAGCTGGCCAACGTCGAGAATACGCTTGCCCACAGCAGCGACGGCGCCTCGGAACGCATCGCCAGCACCCTGTCCCGCAAGTTCGAGCTCGAGGCCGAGCTGGAGGGACTTACCGCTGGTGAAACGGGGCAAACGGCCGTGCAAAGCCTAAAGCAACAAGGCACCAGCCGAGCCCTGATCCTCGCCTTGGGTGTGGTGCTCGGCGGCATGCTCGCGGTGATGGGCGTCTTCCTGCTTCACTTCGTCAGCCTGGTGCGCGAAAGCCTCAACGAAGACGCCGGCTAGCATCCGACCCAGCCGCAAAGCGGTAGGGGCAGCCCCGGTTTCCTCCAGCGACACGCGACGGTGGATCATGCTCGGTTCCGCTGGCCCGGGGGCCGAGCCGTCACGAGGCTGCATCCAATAGCTGAAGCCTGGAGGCCCGGTCATGGACGACTACCCTCGACTTCTTCACCACGGCGGCGCCACCGGCGTCACCGGCAGCTGCCACCGCCTGCAGATCGCCCCGGACCGCGCCCTGCTGGTCGACTGCGGCCTCTTCCAGGGCCAGGATGCCGAGCATCGCGACAGCCTGGAACAGCACCTAGTGCGCTTCCCGGTCGATGACGTGCTGGCGCTGGTGGCCACCCATGTGCACATCGATCACATCGGCCGGTTGCCCTACCTGCTGGCGGCGGGCTACCAGGGGGCCATCCTCTGCTCAGTGCCCTCGGCCCGGCTGCTGCCGCTGGTGATCGAGGATGCCCTCAAGATCGGCTTCACCCGCGATCGCGCCCTGATCGAGCGCTTCCTCGAGGAAGTGACGCAGCGCCTGATGCCCCTCGACTACCGGGCATGGCACACCGTCCTCGATGACGAGCGCCATCGCCTGCGGGTCAAGCTGCAGCGAGCCGGGCATATCCTCGGTTCCGCCTATGTGGAAGTGGAAAGCCTCGACAAGGCCCATGGCCAGACGCATCGCACCGTCTTTTCCGGCGACCTCGGCGCACCCCATGCCCCGCTGCTGCCGGCGCCACGCTCGCCCTATCGTGCCGATACCCTGGTGCTGGAGAGCACCTACGGCGATCGCCGCCACGAGGATCGCCGGCACCGCCAGGCCAGGCTGAAGGCGGCCATCGACCGCGCCCTGGAAAACGGTGGCACGGTGATCGTGCCGGCCTTCAGCATCGGCCGCACCCAGGAGCTGCTCTATGAGCTGGAAGGGCTGATCCACCGCGGCGCCGCCGGCCCCTGGCACGACCTGGAGATCATCGTCGATTCGCCTCTGGCGGCACGCTTCACCGAGGTCTACCGCGAACTCAAGCCCTGGTGGGACGCCGAAGCCCATCGCCGGCTGCGCGGCGGCCGCCACCCGCTCAGCTTCGAGAACCTCTACACCGTGGCCAGCCACGAGGAGCACGAGCGCACCGTCGATTACCTGGCCACCAGCCACCGCCCTGCGGTGGTGATCGCCGCCAGCGGCCGGGTGGTCAACTACCTCAAACGCATGCTGCCCGACGAGCGCCACGCCGTGGTGTTCATCGGCTACCAGGGCGCCGGCACGCCGGGCCGCGACATTCAGCACTACGGCCCCCGCGGCGGCTGGGTGGAACTCGATGGCCAGCGCATCGACATCCGCGCGCGCATCGAGACCGTCAGCGGCTACTCCGCCCACGCGGACCAGCACGACCTGCTCAACTTCGTCAAGCGCATGCGCCACCCGCCGCGTCACGTGCGCCTGGTGCATGGCGAACCCCTCGCTCAGCAGGCCCTCAAGGCCGAGATCGAACGCTGGGCCGAGCAGACCGGTCATAAGATCGAGGTGACGCTGACCGGAGGGTTGGTGCCATGAAAACATGCCATGTACTGATTTTGTTTGGCAAGTCGGCTTCTACACTCAGCGTCGAAGACCTTAAAGGCCCCATCAGATTTAGATTAAAATTCTTATAGGTAATATTAACAGTGATTCAGCGTGTCCTTAGGCAATTCAGCGGTGAAGGCCTGCGTGCACAGCTCCTGCGTGGCGGGGTAGGAAGCCTACTGATGAAGGCCAGTCATGCTTTAGCTACATTTGCTCTGGCTGTTGTCTTGGCGAGAGTGCTGGGTGCAGGTGGCTATGGAGTATACGCTTTTGCTCTTTCATTCATTATGCTGCTTGCAATACCGGCCCAAGTTGGGTTGCCTCATTTGGTTGTTCGTGAAACAGCTAAGGCACAGGCAAATCAGAATTGGGGGGTAATGCGTGGATTGTGGCGATGGGGAAACCATTATGTGATGTTGTTTTCATTAGGCATGGCTATTTTGGGCTTGATAGCTCTTTGGCTTGCCGGGGATTGGTTGGGAGAATCTCGGCGAAATACTCTTGGTGTGGGGCTTGCCTTGGTGCCTCTCATAGCTTTGGGTAATATTCGTGGGGCAGCACTACGAGGATTACGCAAAGTAATATTAGGCCAGCTTTCTGAAATCGTCTTAAGGCCAACACTAACCCTCTTGTTAGTAACAGCAGTTTTTTTGGTCTGGCAGTATTTTTCTCCTACTCCTGTACTGGCTATGGGGCTCCATGCTGTGGCTGCTTTGATGGCCTTTTTAATAGGTGCGGCATTGCTAATACGAGAGAGGCCAAGTGGGTTAAGAGCTAGGCCTAAGCCGGAATACCAGTCTCGCTATTGGAGAAAAGCTGCTATACCAATGGCCATATTGGTAGGGTTGCAGCTTATCAACGCACATGCTGACATCCTGATACTTGGTGTATTTCGAGAGGACGATGAAGTTGGTGTGTATAAAGTAGTTGTTCAGGTTGCTACATTAGTGGTTTTTGGCCTCCAGTCCGTCAATCAAGTAGTCCAACCACATTTCGCACGTCTCTACGAAGAAGGTGATATGTCACGTTTACAGAAGCTTGTAACATCAAGTGCGCGCGTGATTCTTTTGATAGCAATCCCACCTACCATAGTAATGATATTGTGGGGAGCCCCGTTACTTGAGCTATTGTTTGGTAGTGAGTATAGAGTAGGGTACTTGGCGCTTGGGATTCTTGGAGTAGGGCAATTAATTAATGCTTCGATGGGGTCCGTTGGCATCTTACTCAACATGACTGGTCACGAGCGGGATACGTTGCAAGGAGTGGCTTTAGCAGCTGCAGTTAATGTCGTGTTAAATATAATATTAATACCAAACTTTGGAATGGCTGGCTCAGCAATTGCTACCGCTGTATCTATAAGTATTTGGAATATCTTGCTTTGGCGGGTTGCAAGAAAAAAATTGAAGATCTCTAGTTCGGCATTGTCGTTTTAGGAAAAGTTATGAATCAGCAGCATCTCTTTATTGTTGGGGCTCCCAAATGTGGGACGACAGCTTTGGCAAGCTATTTGTCTGAACATCCAGATATTTTTATCTCGAATCCTAAAGAGCCACTTTTCTATCTTGATGAGCGTGATCCAAATCGAAAGATCAAGGATGAGCGACACTATCAATCGCTGTTTAAGAATGCCGAGACAGAGAAGGTCGTTGGTGAAGCATCAGTTTGGTACCTTTACTCTAATACAGCATTGAGGAGAATAAAAGAAGAATACCCTTCTGCTAAAATTGTTATAATGGTCCGTGAGCCGGTAGGGTTTGTAGCTTCATTGCATGCGCAGCAATACTTTGGGGGGTGGGAAAAAGAAAAAGACTTAAGAAAAGCATGGGTAAGGGAGCGTGCAAAATTTGAATCGCTTGATTTTGGCAAGATAGAAACACTAGATTCCTTGCCTGAGTGGCGCCTTTTATACCCTGAACTAATGAATCATCATAAATATGTGATAAAATATAAAAGAGCATTTGGTGAAGGTCAGGTTTTGGTTGTTGATCAGTCTGAATTGAAGAGAGATGTCAGATCTGTTTATGAAGATGTTTTAGAATTTCTTGGAGTTGAAAGTGACGATAGGGAAAAATTCTCTGTTATTAATTCCAACAAGTCCCCTAGATCATTGTTTTTTCGAGACTTCTTGTTGTGGTTGAATCGACAATATTGGTTGGTAAACATAGCAAGAGTTATCAAGAGTACGTTTGGAATCAATTCGCTTGGATTATATAAAAAGCTTAGAGCATTAAACCTTTCAGAGGAAAGTCGTCCTCCTGTACCTGATGCCCTAGCTATGGAAATTCGGCGATATATAGAGAGTCTTCGATGCAAATAATTTACATTGCCGGATCTGGAAGGAGCGGGTCAACGCTTCTTGATATGATTATAGGGACACAGCCTGGTGCTTTTTCTTCAGGAGAGTTGTGTAACCTTATCTCGGCTTATTTATCAAGTGAGTATTGTGCTTGCGGATCGCCTCTTGATAGGTGTTGTTGCTGGAAATCAATAATTGATGCTTGGAAAATAGAAAATGACCTGTCGCAAAGTGAGATTGAAAAGTTTGCTCGACTAGATAGGTTTTATAGCCATCCAAAAAAAGTTCGTGCTTGGCTTTTTGGGTTGCTTCCTGTTATAGGGAAGCAATATAAGTGGTATTTAGAACTTCTTGAGAGTCTTTATGAGAAAATTTCCTCGTTGACGGGAAGTTGTGTAGTTACAGATTCATCTAAAAGCCCTGTTAGACTTCTTCATTTGAATAAGTTTGTAAAATGCAATCTTACTGTCATCCACTTGATAAAGTCACCGTATGGTATAATCGAATCTCTGTCTAAAACCTGGAATAAGGATAAAGCTAGAGGAGTGCAAAAAAAAATTCAAGCAAAAAAGCCTTTTCGAACCGCTGTTTATTGGCTTGTTATTAACTATATGGTCGAGTTCTCAGTTTGGTTTTCGAGGAGGAGTTGCTTTAGAATGAAGTATGAGGATTTAACAAGCTGCCCTGAAGAAACCCTTAAACCTATATTTCATGATTTTAAGATGTATGAGCCGCTTAGTGGAGGGCACATATCTGCTGGCAACCGAATGAGGCTGAGCAGGGAGGTGTATGTTAGGCCGGTGGAAAAAAAGAAAAAGTCTTCGAGTTTTTTGGTTAACTTGGTTTTAAGAATGGCAATGTCACGGTATGGATATTGATCATTTTTTTGTTTATAGGCATTAATAAAAATGACTTCTTACTCTGGCTTGAGTTTTTATGGTCTCGAGCACATAGTACTTGTGTTCTTTGCGTTAACTTTGGCCACCTATCTTTTTTTGAAAAAGAGGGTGTTTGATGTTTTCTTCTTAGCGGGCGGGTCGGCTTTGCTATTTTCTTTCCCCTTGTTGATAGGGGCTGGTCTGGCAGGTCCCCCCGGATGGCCTGTTGTCGATCCTGAGCCTGAGCTTTATCTTATTTTTTCCTTGTTTTACATATTGATCTTGTTTTTTGCGCTATTAAATGATGTAGTGTTTTCAAGAGTCTTTCTAGAAGAAGATAAAACTCCGTGCAGTATAGTGAACATTACAATGGCTTTTGCCTTTGTGGCTTGGGGCTTGATTTTTTTGTTTTTGATTTATAGTCATGGAGTAGGCCTTCTTTTTGTAGAGAAGAAGCGAGACCTGATAAGCTCTTCAGGTTTTTTGCTGCCTTTTTTTGTTTGGCTGAGTGTTGTTGTTTCAGTGCTTCTCTTTTTCTATGGAGGGAAATGGAAGAAAGCAGTTTCTTTTGCTGTTATTCTTGTTTCTCTATTTTTAGGATTTAGAGTCCCTTTGGTTTTTTCTTTTTTGGTGCTTGGTTTGTTGTATGGAAAAAAATATGGAAAGGTTTCTTTGTTAAAAAAGTTTCCGGTTTTAATACCGGCCATTCTAGTTGCTTCTGTTTTGTTGGTTTCATTAGCAAAGCCATTTTATTCCCAATTTAAGAGTGGGGGCATGGAAGGCGTAGAAGAGGCTTTATCGAGTCGCGGGTGGGTTGATATTGCCTTTTCGGGCATGGAGTTTATGCGCACTCAATACATACTCAATGAAGTTGTGCTAGAGGATTACAGTACAGATGGGGGGCACATTATACGTGCTCCTCTTAGTCTCCTTCCTGTTCCGCGTGGCTTATATACCACCCCAAGCAGCGAGTTTAATGACTTGTTTCAAGATGATTTATTCTATGGGCATGAATCTGGTATGGCATATAATCCTTTTGCAGAGTTTTATTCTGCTGCTGGGATGCTGGGAATTATTGCTTATATTTTGATCTTGATTGCAGGAATTCAAGTTGTGGCTTTGCTGCTGCGCAAAGGAGGGGTTTGGTCTGTTTTTTGGTCGATTGTAGCTGTTTTGTTATCTTTTTATTTTCATAGGAATTCGGTGGCCGTGACATTCGGTTTTGTTAGGAATGTTTTTTGGCCTTTTTTCATTTTTTGGTTTTTTTCCGCCTTTTTTTATAATATTCTGGTTTTTAGGAAGGGGGGTGTTTTTGTTAAATATAACTATGATAGGCTTGGGCTTAAATGAAAGTTTTGCACATAATATCTAGTTTGTCTACAGGTGGTGCTGAGCGGGCTCTTTATAATGTTTTGTTAGGTGGTTTGGCATCAAGCAATGAGTCAATAGTGATTTCATTGCGAGACAGTGGAAGTTTCGGTGGGAAGATACGTGAGCTTGGGGTTCCAGTTTATGAGCTTGGTTTAAAAAAAGGGTTTGATGTTGTTAAAAGCGCTCTTTTGTTAAGGGAGGTTGTAAGGAAAGTATCTCCCGATATTATACAGGGATGGATGTATCATGGTAATTTAGCTGCTACTTTGGCGGCGAAGTTTTCGCTAGCTCGATCCCCGTATTTGCTGTGGAATGTACGTCATAGCCTTCACTCAGTTGGGGCTGAGAAGTTTATGACGCGTCAAGTTATTCGATGCAATAGGTGGCTTTCTAAAAAGCCAGATGTAATTTTGTATAATAGTGGCTTGTCATGTCGTCAACATGAGTTATTTGGCTTTAGTTCGAGTGCGAGTAAGGTTATTCCAAATGGGTTTGATATTGAAGAGCTTCAGCCGTGCTTTAAAATTGGTGAAGCTGTTCGTAAGGATTTGAGGATTTCCAGTGATGTTAAAGTCATTGGTCATGTTGCTCGTTACCACCCCATGAAAGATCATGCTTCTTTCTTGCGTGCGTCTGTGAAGGTGATGAGTTATCGAGAAGATGTTGTCTGTCTGATGGCGGGAAGAAATGTTAATCTTGACAATCCCACATTGGCCGACATTGTGCCAAATTCACTGGTGGATCGATTTTATTTTGTTGGTGAACGCAGTGATATTCCAGAGTTAATGCGCTCAATGGATGTTCTTTGCCTGAGTAGCGCTTGGGGTGAAGCTTTCCCTAATGTGCTGGGTGAGGCGATGGCGCTAGGAGTACCTTGTGTGGCTACGGATGTGGGGGATAGCCGCGATATTGTCGGTGAGACGGGAATGGTGGTTCCACCTTTAGACAGCGAGGCGCTGTCTAATGCGCTTCTAACCATGTTGGATAACACAATTGATCAACAGGCACTGTTGAGTAGTGCGGCGCGCGCACGAATTGAAGAGCGATATGCGTTGCCGCGGGTAGTGGAAGAGTACTCGCGATTATACGAGAGGCTGGTTTCAAGATGAAATATGGAATTGCTGGAGTGTTGTTTCTGCTAGGGAAGCCTGCCTAATGTGTGGTATCGCAGGTTACTGGGGAGGCCGATGGATTGAGCCGGCTATAGCTGAGCATATGGCACGGCAGATTGAGTCAAGAGGTCCGGACGATGCTGGAACTTGGCTGGACCCGCAAGCCGGCCTCGCCTTGGCTCATCGACGTCTTTCCATTCTTGATCTTTCCCCTGCCGGTCGCCAGCCCATGCACTCGCCCTGCGGGCGCTACGTCCTCGTTTACAACGGTGAGATTTACAATCACCAGGAACTGCGCTCGGAACTGGGGGCTGAGGGTGTCGCTTTCAACTGGCAGGGACACTCTGATACAGAGACGCTGCTGGCAGCTCTGTGCTACTGGGGGATGCAGGGGGCGTTGGAACGGCTAAACGGCATGTTTGCTTTCGCTTTCTGGGATGTTCAAGATCGGATTTTGTTCTTGGCTCGGGATCGCATGGGCGAGAAGCCGCTTTATTACGGTCGCAGCGGCAATGCCTTCCTGTTCGGTTCAGAGCTGAAAGCACTGGCTGCACATCCTGACTGGCAGGGGCAAGTCGATCGCGATGCCTTGGCCCTGTACATGAGGCACAACTATGTGCCAACGCCTTGGAGTATTTACCAGGGCATCGCCAAGCTTCCGCCAGCGCACTTTGTTGCTATCGGTGAGGATGGAAGCGCTATCGGCGAGCCTCGATGTTATTGGAACCTGGGCCAGGTGGCCGAACGAGGCGTGGCCGTTTCTGGCACTGACTACGAGGTACTGACCAACGAGCTGGAGGCTCTGCTACGCGATAGCATTGGCCGGCGTATGGCTGCGGATGTGCCGTTGGGTGCCTTTCTTTCCGGAGGGTATGACTCCACCACCATTGCCGCGCTCATGCAGGCTCAGAGTGAACGACCCGTCAGGACATTCACCATTGGCTTTCACGAAGAAGGCTACAACGAGGCTAAGCATGCCAAAGCTGTGGCTGAGCATTTGGGTACCGATCACACGGAGCTGTACGTTACCCCCGAGCAAGCCAGGGATGTTATCCCAAAATTGCCGACCATCTATGACGAACCCTTCTCCGATTCGTCACAGATACCGACATATTTGGTTAGCCAGCTGGCGAGACAGCATGTGACGGTTAGTCTCTCGGGAGATGGAGGGGATGAGCTTTTTTACGGCTATGGTCGTTATTTTACTGGTGAGAATATATGGAGAAAGTTGGAACGCGTTCCTCTGGCTGTTCGTCGGCTTGCTGCATGGATAGCACGCTATGCGCCAGCAAAGGCATTGGAACGCGCTATGGCCGTGCTACCTAAAAAACTTCGTATTCAGCACTTCGCCGATCGGTTGCCTAAGTTGGCCGAAATACTTGCTCATCCCTGCGGAGAAGCCTTTTACCATCAGCTCGTGTCGCATTGGTCAAAACCGGACCACCTTGTTTTGGGTGCTACGGAGCCTGATACTGTTCTCAGCCGACCTGATCATCTCCCGAAACTTCCGGGATTGCGTGAACGCATGATGTATCTGGATCAGATGACCTACCTGCCCGATGACATCCTCACCAAAGTGGACCGTGCAAGCATGGCGGTGAGCTTGGAAGCGCGTGTGCCATTGCTCGATCACCGTTTGGTGGAGTTTGCTTGGAGAGTGCCAACAAAATATAAGTACCGGGATGAGAAAAGTAAGTGGCTGCTTAGGAAGGTTCTCTACCGTTATGTGCCTCGTGAACTAATGGAGCGCCCCAAGCAGGGGTTCGGTGTGCCCACCGAGCATTGGCTTCGGGGTCCGCTACGAGAGTGGGGCGAGGAACTGTTGGGAGAGAGGCGCTTGCGTGAAGAAGGTTTTTTCGATCCAGTGCCCATTCGGAAAATGTGGAATGAGCATGTTTCAGGTAAGCGCCGCTGGCACTACTATCTTTGGGATGTATTGATGTTTCAAGCGTGGTTGGAGGAAACGAGGTGAGTGTCTTGGGACGGCTACTTTTCGTGGTTAACTCCCCGGACTTTTTTCTTTCACACCGACTCCCTGTCGCCTTGGCTGCTCAGCAAGCGGGCCATGAGGTGCACGTAGCGACTGCCGGTGGCAGTGATGCCATCCAGAAGATTCATGATCTGGGCCTGATTCATCACGAAATCACTATGAGTCGCAGTGGTCAGCACCCTGCCAGGGAGCTGGCCGCTATTGTTTCCCTCTATCGCTTGATGCGACGGGTCAAGCCTGAGCTGACGCATCTCGTGACCATCAAGCCGGTACTATATGGCGGACTGGCGGCACGTTTGGCCAGGGTGCCAGCCGTGGTAGCGGCGGTATCGGGGCTAGGAACGGTGTTCGTGGCCCAGGGCGGTAAGGCGGGACTGGTCAAACGCCTTGTCAGCCTGCTGTATCGATTGGCGCTGGGCCATCGTAACTCCGCAGTGATCTTCCAGAACCCGGATGACCGGCAAGCATTGTTGGCCATTGGCGCGATTGAAGCCCCCCAGGCGCGGTTGATACGTGGCTCGGGCATTGCGCTGGACGAGTGCCCCTGGGTGTCCGAGCCGACAGGAATGCCTGTGGTTACCATGGCGGCACGCCTGCTGCATGATAAGGGCGTGGTGGAGTTCGTGCAGGCGGCACGTCTCCTGGCTGATCGTGGGGTGGTGGTGAAATGTCGCCTTATCGGCTCGCCGGACCCGGGCAATCCCACCACCATCACGCAGGATGAATTGTCTGCCTGGCAAGACGAAGGGCTAGTGGAGCTACTGGGGTATTTGAGCGACATCCCGAAGCAGTATGCCCAGTCACACATCGTCTGCCTGCCTTCCTACCGGGAGGGCTTACCGAAGAGCCTGGTGGAGGCGGCCGCCTGCGGGCGGCCGGTGGTCACCACGGATGTACCGGGCTGCCGGGATGCCATCGAATCGGGAGAAACGGGAATACTGGTGCCCGCCCGGGATGCCACGGCCTTGGCCGATGCCATCCAGGAACTGGTCGAAAGTCCCGAGCAACGCCGTGCCATGGGGCAAGCCGGGCGTGAACTGGCCGAGCGTGAGTTTGCTATTGAACGGATTGTTGATCAGCACTTGGCGATTTATAGGGAATTGGAGGGGCAAGCATGAGCGATACGCCTGCGGCACGTATCCTGGTTACCGGTGCCACGGGCTTCGTGGGAAGTGGTGTGGTGGAACGCTTGGCAATAGCACCAGATCGGGAGCCGTTGCTAGGCCTTCGCCGAGAGCCGGAAACGCCGCCCATGCATGCGTGGGCGGCAATCGGGGAATTGTCCCCCGATAACGACTGCCGCGAGGCGCTACGGGGCTGTCAGGCCGTGGTACATTGTGCCGCTCGCGTTCATGTGATGGACGACCCGGAAGCCGATCCCTTGACCTCGTACCGGCGCGCTAATGTACAAGGGACTCTCAATCTGGCTCGTCAGGCGGCTCAGGCTGGTGTATCCCGGTTTATATTTATCAGCTCGATCAAGGTCAATGGCGAATCGACCAATGCAGACGGGAGTTTCACCGCCGATGCTTCTCCCGAGCCGGGGGATGCCTATGGTCTATCCAAGTTCGAGGCGGAACAGGGCTTGCTGGCCTTGAGTGAGGAAACCGGGCTGGAGGTGGTGATTATCCGCCCGCCGCTGGTCTATGGGCCGGGGGTGAAGGCCAATTTTGCCAGCATGATGCGCTGGCTTAGTCGAGGTGTGCCTCTGCCATTGGGGGCGATCCATAATCGACGCAGCCTGGTGGCGCGTGCGAACTTGGTCGACCTGATAGTGATATGCCTTGAACACCCTGCTGCGGCCAACCAGATATTTCTCGCCGCGGATGGAGATGATCTGTCTACCACTGAGTTGTTGCGGCGTTTGGGCGATGCACTGGGCATGCCCGCCCGACTGGTACCGGCACCGGCTGCATTGCTGGAGTTAGGGGCCAGCTTGCTGGGCAAGCGCGCCGTGGCCCAGCGGTTGTGCGGTAGCCTCTGTGTGGATATCGACAAGACGCGCAAGGTGCTGGGTTGGGAGCCACCGGTATCCGTCGATCAAGCTCTTCGGGAAACGGCCGAGGCTTATCGGCAGTCCACACTTCCCTCCTGATTTTTGCGACCTCTGAACGACCACCCACAAGGAATATCCGGTGATACGCTTCTTCGACCTGCTTTTCTCCTTCTTCGGCTTGGTACTTGGTGCGCCAGTCCTGCTTGCCCTCACGCTGATCGGCCTGTTCGACACTGGTTCGCCGCTCTTTCGCCAACGGAGGGTAGGCCGTCACCAACAGCCTTTTGTACTGGTGAAATTCCGTACCATGAAACCAGAGACCGCCTCGGTGGCTTCACACCTGGCCGATGCCTCGGCGATTACCCCTTTCGGACATTTCTTGCGGCGTACCAAGCTGGATGAATTGCCTCAGCTCTGGAATGTGCTCAAGGGCGAGATGAGCCTGGTAGGCCCTCGGCCCGGTCTGTTCAATCAGGAAGAGCTGATTGCCGAGCGCGCTAGCCGCGGCGTGTTCGATGCTCGACCGGGCATAACCGGGCTGGCTCAGGTCAACGATATCGATATGTCTACGCCACGCCTGCTCGCCGAGACCGACCAAAAGATGCTCCAGAAGCTGACGGTGCCCGATTATTTCCGCTATATCATTCAGACGGTGCTGGGTAAGGGAAAGGGCGATCGTGTTCGCCGGAGTCAATGAACTTTTTGAATGAAGACAAGAGTACAGCGCATGCTGAGCATGGATAACGTTCGTCTGGGCGTGATCGGCCTGGGCTATGTGGGCCTGCCGTTGGCGGTGGAGTTCGGTAAGGTGCTGCCCACGGTGGGGTTCGACATCAACGCCGGGCGGATTGGTGAACTGCGTGATGGGGTGGACCATACCCTGGAGGTAGAGCCCGATCTGCTGGCCGAGGCTAGCCAGTTGAGCTTTTCCAGTGAGCTCGAGACGCTACGCGAATGCAATGTTTATATCGTCACTGTGCCTACGCCAATCGATGCCAGTCGACGGCCGGATCTTACGCCCTTGATCAAGGCCAGCGAGGCCCTTGGCCAAGTGGTAGGCCGAGGCGACGTGGTGATCTACGAGAGTACCGTCTACCCTGGTGCCACGGAAGAGGACTGTATCCCGGTGATCGAACGGGTCTCGGGATTGGCTTACAACCGCGATTTCTTCGCCGGCTATAGCCCGGAACGCATCAACCCCGGTGACAAGGAACATCGGGTAACTACTATCCAGAAGGTGACCTCGGGCTCCACCCCCGAGGTCGCCGATTTCGTGGATGCGCTCTATGGCCGCGTGATCACTGCCGGCACCCACCAAGCGAGCTCCATTGCCGTGGCCGAGGCGGCCAAAGTCATCGAAAACACTCAGCGCGATATCAACATTGCCCTAATCAACGAGTTGGCCGTGATCTTCAACCGGCTGGGCATCGATACTGAGGAGGTGCTTCAAGCCGCCGGCACCAAGTGGAACTTCCTGCCGTTTCGTCCGGGGTTGGTGGGAGGCCACTGCATTGGTGTGGACCCCTACTACCTGACCCACAAGGCAGAGCAGGTAGGCTACCACCCAGAGATGATCCTCGCTGGACGGCGTATCAACGACGGCATGGGTGCCTATGTGGCGGGGCAGTTGATCAAGCGGATGATCAAGAGACGGATTCATGTGGAAGGCGCTCGGGTGCTGGTGATGGGGCTGACCTTCAAGGAGAACTGTCCGGACCTGCGCAATACCCGTGTAGTGGATATCCTCGCCGAGCTGTCCGACTATAACGTTGAGGTCGATGTCTTCGATCCCCAGGTAAACAAAGACGAGGCCGAGGCCGAGTACGGTATTCGCCCGGTGGAACAGCCGGAGGACGGGGCCTACGATGCCATGATACTCGCCGTGGCTCACCACGAGTTCTGCGAGTTAGGCGTCGAGGGGGTCCGCGCCTGGGGCAAGCCCGAGCATGTGCTGTATGACCTGAAGCATGTGCTACCCCAGGAAGCGGTGGATCTGCGTTTATGAGGGGGCAGATGAACCTCTTGAATCTCGTCTTGCGACTCTAAAAGGAATTCCATGAAAATTCTCGTGACCGGCAATGCCGGCTTTATCGGTTTCCACACCGCCAAACAGCTGCTGGAACGCGGCGACAGCGTGATCGGCTTCGATGTGGTCAACGACTACTATGATCCGACGATCAAGGAAGCCCGCCTGAAGATCCTTGAGGAGACCGCGGAGCGCACCGGCAGCGACTATGTGTTCGTGCGCGAGGATCTGGCCGATCAGCAGGCAGTTAACGCGGCGTTCGAGGCGCACAAGCCGGAGCGCGTGATCCACCTGGCCGCCCAGGCCGGGGTGCGATACTCGCTGGAAAACCCGCATGCCTATGTGCAGAGCAATGTGGTGGCCTTCACCAATATCCTGGAGGCCTGCCGGCACCATCGGGTGCAGCATCTGACTTACGCCAGCACCAGCAGTGTCTATGGAGCCAACACCCAGATGCCGTTCTCCGAGCACGAGAGCGTCAATCACCCGCTGCAGTTCTATGCCGCCACCAAGAAGGCCAACGAACTGATGGCTCACAGCTACAGCCACCTGTTTGGCCTGCCGACCACCGGCCTGCGCTTTTTCACCGTTTATGGCCCCTGGGGCCGGCCGGACATGGCGCTTTTTCTGTTCACCGAGAAGACCCTGGCTGGCGAGCCGATCCCGGTGTTCAACCATGGCCACCATACCCGCGATTTCACCTATGTCGACGATATCGTCGAAGGTGTGATTCGGGTCAGCGACGACGTTGCCAAGCCCAATCCCGAGTGGAACAGTGATACACCGGATCCGGCCACCAGCAATGCCCCGTATCGCATCTTCAACATTGGCAACAACGACCCGGTCAAACTCTCTGCCTACATCGAGGCCATCGAGGAAGCGCTGAGCAAGAAGGCGATCAAGGACCTGTTGCCGCTGCAGCCAGGTGATGTGCCGGATACCTACGCCGACTCCACCGAACTGGAGAAGGCCGTGGGATACAAACCCGCCACACCGGTGAAGGAAGGCGTAGCGCGGTTCGTCGAGTGGTATCGCGAGTTCTATGAGTTGTGATGGGGTGCCTGGGGAAATCGGAGGCTGACCCTGTGGCTTTGTTGCTGGCTGTTGCCTGTGGCTTTGTTGTTGTTAAAAACCCTATTCTTCTCGCTTTGATATCGTCTTAATGCCCTTCGACGCCCTGTTTACGCTGGCCACGGTGCTGGCGGTGCTCGTTACGCTGGTGACGACCCGCATCGCGCCGGACGTGGTGCTGATGGCGGCGCTGGCCGTGCTGGTGGTGAGCGGCATCCTGACCCCCGGCGAGGCCCTGGCCGGTTTCTCCAACCCCGGGGTGATGACTATCGCCACCCTTTATGTGGTGGCGGCCGGCCTCAAGGAAACCGGGGCCATCCAGTGGATCGCCCATGGCCTGTTGGGCCGGCCTAGGCAGTTGCGTCGGGCGCAGTTCAGAGTGCTGTTACCGGCTTCCGGGTTAAGCGCCTTCATGAACAACACCACGGTGGTGGCGATGTTCATTCCCGCCATCCAGGAGTGGGCCGGCCGGCTCAAGCTGCCGCCTTCCAAGCTGCTGTTGCCGCTGAGCTACGCCGCCATCCTGGGCGGTACCTGCACGCTGATCGGTACCAGTACCAACCTGGTCGTGGATGGCCTGCTGCAGACCGAGCGCGGCCTGTCGCTGTCGATGTTCGAGCTGGCCTGGGTGGGCGTGCCGCTGCTGCTGGTGGGCGGCGTCTTCCTGATGCTGTTCGCCGACTGGCTGCTGCCCAACCGCCGGGGCGTGCTGGAACAGCTGGAGCAGGCCCGCGAGTATGCGGTGGAGGTGGTGGTGACCGCCAAGGGCCCGCTGGTGGGCAAGACGATCGCCGATGCGGGCCTGCGCAGCCTCAGCCATGGCTACCTGGCCGACATCGAGCGCCATGGCCGCCTGCTCACCGCCGTGCCGCCGGAGACCGAACTGCAGGCCGGCGATGTGCTGGTGTTCATCGGCGCCCCGGAATGCGCCCGGGAGCTGCGCCGCATCCACGGCCTGCGCCCCGCCGGCGGCGACGTGCACAAGCTGGATATCGACCATCACCGGCGCTGCCTGGTGGAGGCGGTGATCGGCCCGGACTTCGCCGGGCTGGGCCAGACGGTGCGAGAGTCGCGCTTCCGCTCACGCTACCAGGCGGTGATCCTTTCCATCTCGCGCCATGGCCAGCGGTTGTCCGGCAAGCTGGGCGACATTCGCCTGCAGGTGGGCGATACCCTGCTGCTGGAAACCGCCCAGGACTTCGTCGACCAGTATCGCTACCGCAAGGATTTCCTGCTGGTGAGCGGGCTGAACGACTCCACGCCGCCGGACTTCCGCAAGGCGCCGCTGGCGATTGCCATTTTGGGCACCATGGTGGCCGCCAGTGCCAGCGGGTGGTTGAGCATCCTCGAGGCCGCGCTGCTGGCCGGTGGCGCCATGCTGGTGACCCGCTGCGTGCCGGCGAGCAAGGCGCGGCGCTACCTCGACCTGACCGTGCTGATCGTGATCGCCGCCTCCTTCGCCCTGGGGGCGGCCATGGCCAAAACCGGCGCCGCCGCCCAGATCGCCCAGTGGTTGCTGCTGATCGACGGCCTGGCCCCCTGGGCGGCGCTGGCCGCAATCTACGCGATGACGGTGATCTTCACCG
This sequence comes from Halomonas sp. ND22Bw, assembly GCF_003011945.1. Lineage (NCBI taxonomy): Bacteria > Pseudomonadati > Pseudomonadota > Gammaproteobacteria > Oceanospirillales > Halomonadaceae > Halomonas > Halomonas sp. ND22Bw. Next base: position 71,786 of record NZ_PXWD01000001.1, read on the forward strand.
AGCTGATCACCAACAACGCCGCCGCGGTGCTGATGTTCCCCATCGCCATGGCGGTGGCCGAGCAACTGGGCGTCAACGAACTGCCCTTCGCCGTGGCGATCATGTTCGCCGCCTCGGCGAGCTTCATGACCCCGCTGGGCTACCAGACCAACCTGATGGTGCTGGGGCCCGGCGGCTATCGTTTTCTCGACTACCTGCGCCTCGGCGCCCCGCTGAGCCTGATCGTCGGTGTCACGGCGGTGGGGCTGATACCGGTGGTGTGGGGGTTTTAAGAACGCGGCTTCGGGCTGCGGGCTTCGGGCTTCGGGAAGCCTCCGCTTTCGCAAGCTTGCTGCCAACAGCCCGCAGCTCGTGGCCCGTAGCTCGTAGCCGGCGCGCAGCGCCTGCCCGAAGGAGATTATTCTTGACCGATTTCGTAACTGACGATCTGCGCTTCCGCTTGATCGAGGGTGTGCATGCCGCGGGTCGTGAGGTGATGGCCGTGTATCGACGTGACTTCGAGGTGGCGACCAAAGGGGACGACAGCCCGCTGACCGAGGCGGACATGGCCTCGCATCATGCTCTGGTCGCGTTGCTCGAAGCGTTGTCCCCGCAGGTGCCGATCCTCTCCGAGGAGTCCGGTGGGATTCCGTTCGCGACCCGTCGGGCGTGGGGCCGCTACTGGCTGATCGATCCGCTGGACGGCACCAAGGAGTTCATCAAGAAGAACGGTGAATTCACCCTCAATGTCGCGCTGATCGAAGACGGCGTGCCGGTGTTCGGCATCGTGCATGCGCCCGCCGTGGGCGACGCGGGCGGGACTACGTGGATCGGCCAGCACGGGCAGGGCGCCTGGAAGCAGCAGGCCGGTGGCTCCCTCGAGTCGATCTCGGTGCGTGCCTTGCCGGAGCCCGAGCAGGCGGTCTGGAAGATCGTCGGTAGCCGCTCCCATGGTTCCGACGAGTTCGAGGCCTTCTGTGCCGGGCTGCCCGCCCATGAGCGCGTCTCCATGGGCAGCTCGCTGAAGCTATGCCTGGTGGCTGAAGGTACTGCCGATCTCTATCCGCGCCTCGCGCCCACCTGCGAATGGGACACCGCCGCCGCCCAGGCCGTGGTCACCGCCGCCGGCGGCCAGGTCCTCGATGCCGAGGCCCTGGAACCGCTGCGCTGCAACCAGCAGGACAGCGTGCTCAACCCGTTCTTTATCGTCTGTGGCCAGCGTGACGAGCGCTGGGAAACGGCCCTGCGGGCCAGCTTGAAGCCAGGCGCTTCGCGCCAGTAACGAGCTTCGGGCGGCGAGCTTCGAGCTGGAAGTTGCAAGATGAAAGTGTTGGTGCATCATTTCTGTCCAGCCCGTAGCCCGTAGCCCGTAGCCCGCAGCCTGCAGCCCGCAGCCCGCAGCCACGATTTAACAATTCCGAATCCAATGGAAAGGTAATGATGGAGATCACCCCCGAACGTAAGACCCACCTCAAACAGCTCGAGGCGGAGTCGATCCATATCATCCGTGAGGTGGCGGCGGAGTTCCGCAACCCGGTGATGCTGTATTCGATCGGCAAGGATTCCTCGGTGATGCTGCATCTGGCGCGCAAGGCCTTCTATCCGGGCGTGCCGCCGTTTCCGCTGATGCACGTCAACACCACCTGGAAGTTCCGCGAGATGATCGAGTTCCGCGACCGCATGGCCGAAGAGGCCGGCATGGAACTGATCGAGCACATCAACGAGGAAGGCCGGGCGGCGGGGATCAATCCCTTCGATCACGGCAGCTCCAAGTACACCGACGTGATGAAGACCCAGTCGCTGAAGCAGGCGCTGGACAAGCATCGCTTCGACGCGGCCTTCGGCGGGGCCCGCCGCGACGAGGAAGCCAGCCGTGCCAAGGAGCGGGTGTTCTCCTTCCGCGACAAGCACCATCGCTGGGACCCGAAGAGCCAGCGCCCCGAACTGTGGAACACCTATAACGCCAAGGTGAACCAGGGCGAGTCGATCCGCGTCTTCCCGCTCTCCAACTGGACCGAGCTGGACATCTGGCAGTACATCTACCTGGAATCCATCCCCATCGTGCCGCTTTACTTCTCCGCGCCACGTCCGGTGGTGCATCGCGACGGCATGGACATCATGGTCGACGACGACCGCCTGCCGCTGGAAGCCGGCGAAGTGCCGGAAGAGAAGTGGGTACGCTTCCGCACCCTCGGCTGCTATCCGCTGACCGGCGCGGTGGAATCCACGGCCACCACCCTGCCCGAGATCATTCAGGAAATGCTGCTGACGAAAACCTCCGAGCGCAGCGGCCGTGCCATCGATCACGATCAGGCGGGGTCGATGGAGCGCAAGAAGCGGGAGGGGTACTTCTGAGCTACGGGCTACGGGCTACGGGCTACGGGCTACGGGCTGCGGGCTGCGGCTGCGGGCGAGCTACAATATTCTCGAAGTCGGCTCGGGAGTAGCTAATGCGGCACGAACAAATGGAAGTCTGGCAACGTAGCAAGTGTCTCAGTGTAGAGGTATATCGCGAGCTAAAAGGCTTACGTGATTTTGGCTTCAAGGATCAAATCACTCGTTCTGCTCTATCGATTCCCAGCAATATTGCAGAGGGGTTTGAGCGTTATACCGAACGAGAAAAGTTCCGTTTCGTGTCCATTGCGAAAGGTTCGTGTGGAGAGCTTGCTACCCAAGCCCTGATAGCTATTGAAGTCGGTTATATATCTGAGTCCACAGGCCAACATTGGCGACAAGAAGCCATGACCTTGTCACGTATGCTGGGCTCTTTGCTAAAGACACTGGCGCATCAACCTCGAAACTAGTCAGCGAACATGAAGAGAGCACGGCCTGCTCGTAGCCCGAGGCTCGGAGCTCGTAGCGCGCGTGCTCTTCACCAGGACGGAGAAAAGACTGTGTCACATCAATCCGCGATGATCTCGGAAGACATCGAGAGCTACCTCAAAGAACACGAGCAAAAAGACCTGCTCCGCTTCATCACCTGCGGTAGCGTGGATGACGGGAAGTCGACGCTGATCGGGCGGCTGCTGCACGATTCGAAGATGATCTACGAAGATCAGCTGGCGGCGATCACTCAGGCGTCGAAGACGGCGGGGACGACCGGGGATGAGGTGGATCTGGCGCTGCTGGTCGACGGCCTGCAGTCGGAGCGGGAGCAGGGCATCACCATCGATGTGGCGTATCGCTTCTTCTCCACCGATCGGCGCAAGTTCATCATTGCCGATACGCCGGGGCACGAGCAGTACACCCGGAACATGGCGACCGGGGCGTCGACCGCGAGCCTGGCGGTGATCCTGGTCGATGCGCGCCACGGGGTGCAGACCCAGACGCGCCGGCACAGCTTCATCGCCGATCTGCTGGGCATCCAGCACCTGGTGGTGGCGATCAACAAAATGGACCTGGTCGGCTACTCCCAGGAGCGCTATGAGGAAATCGTCGCCGAGTACCAGGAGATCGCCGGCAAGCTCAACGCCCCGGACATCCGCTTCGTGCCGCTCTCGGCGCTCAAGGGCGACAACGTCGTCAACCCGAGCGAGGCGATGAACTGGTACCGGGTCGATGGAAAACAGGGACCGGCGCTGCTAGAGCTGCTCGAGACTGTCGAGATCACCCACGACCAGAACCTGCGCGATCTTCGACTGCCGGTACAGTATGTCAATCGCCCCAATCTGGATTTTCGCGGCTATGCCGGAACCTTGGCCGCCGGTGTGATGAGCCCGGGCCAGAAGGTGAGGGCGCTGCCCTCCGGCAAGGTGTCGACCGTCGAGCGGCTGGTGACCTGGGACGGCGATCTCGAGCACGCCTATCCCGGCGATGCGATCACCGTGACCCTGGAAGACGAGATCGACATCTCCCGCGGCGACTGGCTGGTCGCCGAAAATGATGAAGTGCCGCTGGCCACCAGCTTCGAGGCCGATATCGTGTGGATGCACGAAACGGCACTCGAGCCCGGCAAGCTCTACGACATCAAGCTGGCGACCCGAGATGTGGCGGGCAAGGTGGCAGCGATCGACTATCAGGTCGACGTCAACACCCTGGAGCATCGTCACGCCGATCATCTGGACCTCAACGCCATCGCACGCTGCGCGCTGGAGCTGACCGCGCCGGTACCGGTGGACGACTATCGCACCAGCCCGGGAACGGGCAGCTTCATCATCATCGACCGGTTGACCAACATCACGGTGGGGGCCGGCATGATCCACCGGCCGCTGGAGAGCGAGCTGCCCTACGAGTTCCGCGAGCACGACAGCAAGGCCAGCGTGGTGTGGAACCGCACCAGCGTGACCCAGGCCATGCGCGAGCAGCTCAACGGCCATGCCGGCAAGTGCGTGTGGTTCACCGGTCTTTCCGGTTCCGGCAAGTCGAGCCTGGCCAACGCCCTGGAAGTGGAGCTGAACCGTCGTGGCTACCACACCATGCTGCTGGACGGTGATAACATCCGCCATGGTCTGTGCAAGGACCTGGGAATGGGGGAAGCCGACCGCACCGAGAACATTCGCCGGGTGGGCGAGGTGGCGCGGTTGTTCGCCGAGGCGGGCATCATCGTGATCACCGCCTTCATCTCGCCGTTCCGCGCCGACCGCGATGCGGCCAGGGCGTTGTTCGACGAGGGCGACTTCATCGAAGTGCACGTGGACACGCCGCTGGACATTTGCGAGCAGCGCGATCCCAAGGGGCTGTACCAGAAGGCCCGAGAGGGCAGAATCGCCGACTTCACGGGCATCAGCAGCCCCTACGAAGCGCCACCCCAGGCCGAGGTGACGTTGAAGGGCGCGGAACACGGTCAGCAGGAACTGCTGGCCCAGCTGATCAAGCGGGTGATCTAAGACGCTCATGCGGCGGCCGCGGATCGCCCGCGGCTGGTTCGACAAGGATCCCGCGGGGGCCGCTTGGGCGGCCCCCGCGGGGCAGTTTCTGACAGGTGAATGCATGAAGATTGCCATTGCCGGCACCGGCTATGTGGGCCTCTCCAATGCCATGCTGCTGGCCCAGCACAATCAGGTCGTGGCGCTGGACATCGTGGCGGAGAAGGTGGCGCAGCTCAACGACCGGGTCTCGCCCATCGAGGACGCCGAGATCAGCGACTTCCTGGCCAACCGGGCGCTCGACTTCACTGCCACCCTGGACAAGGAAGTCGCCTACCGTGATGCCGACTTCGTGGTGATCGCCACGCCCACCGATTACGACCCCGAGACGAACTATTTCAATACCTCGACCGTCGAGGCGGTGATCCGGGACGTGATGGCCATCAACCCCGCGGCGGTGATGGTCATCAAGTCCACCGTGCCGGTGGGCTACACTGCCGAGGCCTGCCAACGTTTCGGTACCGATAATCTGCTGTTCTCGCCGGAGTTCCTGCGAGAGGGCAAGGCGCTCTACGATAACCTCTACCCGTCGCGGATCATCGTCGGCGAGCGTTCCGAGCGCGCCGAAACCTTCGCCGGACTACTCGAGCAGGGGGCCGTGAAGGAGGAAGTGCCGGTGCTGTACACCAACAGCACCGAGGCCGAGGCCATCAAGCTGTTTGCCAATACCTATCTGGCCATGCGCGTGGCCTATTTCAACGAGCTGGACACCTACGCCGAGACCCATGGCCTGGACAGCCGCCAGATCATCGAGGGCGTGGGGCTGGACCCGCGCATCGGCAGCCATTACCACAACCCTTCCTTCGGCTATGGCGGCTACTGCCTGCCCAAGGACACCAAGCAGCTGCTGGCCAACTACCAGGACGTGCCCAACAACCTGATCCAGGCCATCGTCGACGCCAACACCACTCGCAAGGACTTCATTGCCGAGTCGGTGATCCGGCGTCAGCCGCGGGTGGTGGGGGTCTATCGCCTGATCATGAAGGCCGGCTCGGACAACTTCCGCGCCAGTGCCATGCAGGGCGTGATGAAGCGGCTCAAGGCCAAGGGCATCGAGGTGGTGGTCTATGAGCCGGTACTGGAAGAGGATACCTTCTACGGCTCGCGGGTGATGCGCGACCTGGACGCCTTCAAGCAGGAAGCGGAGCTGATCCTCAGCAATCGCATGGTTGCCGAGCTGGAGGACGTGGCCCACAAGGTCTATACCCGCGACCTGTTCGGCAGCGATTGACCCCGAGCGATCGAGCGCTGTGTCATTGACCCCGAGGCCACGCAATACAAGGACGAGATGATGAATCATTCACGCATGCACCGAGCGATCGTCGATCTCAGCCGCGCGCACAAGCGTCTGCTGATGGTGGCGGCCGATCTGGTGGCGCTGCCGCTGGCGCTGTGGTCGGGCTATGCGCTGCGCCTGGCCGAGTGGTGGCCGGCCAGTTACCTCGAACCTTACTGGTGGATGTTCCTGGTCGTGCCGGTGGTGGGGGTGTTCGTGTTCGCTCGGCTGGGGCTGTACCGTGCGGTGGTGCGCTTCATGGGCCCTCAGGCGCTGTGGGCGGTGGTCAAGGGCGCGGTGCTGCTGGCGCTGATGATGTGGGCGGCGGCCTACTTCTTCCAGTGGCAGGGCTTCCCGCGTTCGGTGCCGGTGAACTTCGCCCTGGTGACCCTGGTGTACGTGGGCGGTACGCGCCTGCTGGTGCGCAGCTACTATCACTGGCTGAACCGCCACTTCGCCGAGAAGGAGCCAGTGGCCATCTATGGCGCTGGCGGGGCGGGGGCTCAGCTGGCGCTGGCGCTCTCCAGCGGGCGTGAGTTCGTGGTCACGGCCTTCCTGGACGATTCTCCTTCGCTGTGGGGCAGCACTATCAAGGGGGTCAAGGTGATGGAGCCGGACGCCATCGCCGGGCTCGTCGAGCATCATGGCCTCAAGCGGGTGCTGCTGGCGATGCCCAACGCGACCAAGGCCGAGCGCAAGCAGGCCCTGGACAAGCTGACGGACCTGCCGGTGCACGTGCAGACGGTCCCCTCCATGCCCGAGATCGTCTCCGGCGAAGCCAGCCTGGACCAGCTGCGCGAGGTGGAACTGGAGGACCTGCTGGGGCGGGACCCGGTGCCGCCCGACGAGGCCCTGGTGGACGCCAGCATCCGCGGCAAGGTGGTGATGGTGACCGGCGCCGGCGGCTCGATCGGCAGCGAGATGTGTCGCCAGGTGATGCGCGGCGCCCCCAGGGCGCTTGTGCTCTACGAGATCAGCGAATACGGGCTCTATGCCATCGATCAGGAGCTCGAGGCGCTGAAGCGTGACATGGGGGCGGACTTCCCTATCTATCCGCTGCTGGGGAATGTCTGCGATCGTGAGCGTATGGAGGCGACGCTGCGCCGCTATGAGGTCGATACCCTCTATCATGCGGCGGCCTACAAGCATGTGCCGATCGTCGAGCACAACGTGCTGGAGGGCGTGCGCAACAACGTGCGGGGCACCCGGGTAGTGGCGGAGAGCGCGGCCAAGCTTGGCGTGGAGCGCTGCGTGCTGATCTCCACCGACAAGGCGGTGCGCCCCACCAACGTGATGGGTGCCACCAAGCGCATGGCCGAGCTGGTGCTGCAGGACCTGGCCGCGCGGCGCGGCGGCGAAGGGGAACACCACACGATCTTCTCGATGGTGCGTTTCGGCAACGTGCTGGGATCCAGCGGTTCGGTGATCCCGCTGTTCCGGCGCCAGATCGAGCAGGGCGGCCCCTTGACCGTGACCCACCCCGAGATCACCCGCTACTTCATGACCATTCCCGAGGCGGCCTTGCTGGTCATCCAGGCGGGCTCCATGGCCAAGGGGGGCGATGTCTTCGTGCTGGACATGGGCGACCCGGTGAAGATCGTCGACCTGGCGCGGCGCATGATCCGCCTGACCGGGCTGGAGGTGCGCGATGGCGATAGCCCCGAGGGCGATATCGAGATCGCGTTTACCGGCCTGAGGCCCGGAGAAAAGCTCTACGAGGAACTGCTGATCGGCGAGAACGTGGTCGGCACTTCGCACCCCAAGATCATGCGCGCCCGTGAGGCCGTGTTGCCCACCGAGACGCTGCGTGAGCTGCTTCAGGCGCTGCATGACGCCGAGCACCAGATGGACAGCCACCAAGCCTGTGAAACGCTCAAGCTCGGTGTGGACGGTTTCACCCACGGCAGCGGGCTGTGCGATCTGCTGGGGCGTGAATCGCAGAACGCCGAGGCGGCTCCCGTCGTTCGGCTGGAGACCCGAGGAAAGGCGCGATGAGGTGCATGGCCGGCATTGCCGTGAAAATCGGCGCCTGGTGATGGGAGTTCTCCGTTCGAATGCGTGGGAATTCTGGTAGCATGCTCTGCCATTTCCTTCGCGATGCAGGCGGCTGACATCCGTGTTACCTCCGGTTTTTCCTGATAGCAGGTTACCCACACATTTCTTTCCCGAAACGCAGGTGTCACGCGTTCTGACATGGCTCGGGCTGCTTGCCACCTTCTTGTATGCCGCAGGGCGTGTGGCGTGGCCGGATGTCGGCCAGAAAGCGGGCACGGTCATGGCGCTGCTGGGGCTATTCGCGGTGCTGTATTGGGGGCGGCGGCTGCGGTCGTCGGCGCCACTGTGGTTGCTGCTGATGATAGTGCTGGTTCAGCTGCTGAGCTGGGGGCTCGGCTATCTGCATCACCCGCAGTGGGTGCCGGACAATCCCGAGCTGGATCGCCTGGCCAAGTGGTTCCTGTTCATCGGCATGGCCTGGTGGCTGGGGGGCAGCACGCGGCTGACCTTATGGGTCTGGGCAGTCGCCGTGCCGGGTTTCCTGCTGGCGGTGTGGCTCGAGGGCCATGGTTGGCAGAGCTGGCAGCGAGGGTTGGCGGGAGGGCGCGTCGGTTTCGGCATCCACAACGCTCAGCATGTGGCAATGCTGTTCGGCGTGGCGGCCCTGGGGCTGGCATCTTTCGCCCCGAGAATGTGCTCGGCAGGGCGACTGGCCTTGGGGCGCCGCCTGGCCTGGTGCGCCATGCTGATCGTGTGCCTGGTGGGGCTCGTCGTGACTCAGACGCGCGGCGTCTGGCTGGCAACCATCGTCGCGTCGCTGGTGATGCTGGGAGGCTGGGCCTGGAGAGCCAGGAAGCTCAGTCGACACGCCGAGGCGTCTCGTCACCGGGCATGGGCGGCCGTCATCGGCGTCTTGCTGGCCATCGTGGTGCTGTTCTCGACTTTCCATGGCACCGTGGAGCGCAGGCTGCTGGTCGAACAGCAGGTGATCACCAGCGTTATCGAGGGCGACTGGGGCGGCGTACCCTATTCCAGCGTTGGCGTTCGAATCCACTCCTGGCGTGCGGCCACGGAGTGGATCGCCGAGCGTCCGTTCGTCGGTTGGGGCGGCGAGGGGCGCAGCCTGGTGATGGAACAGACGGCGTGGCTGCCGGATACTATTCGCCAACGTTTTGGACATCTGCACAATACCTTCCTGGAGGTACTGGTCGGCTATGGGCTGCTGGGTGCGAGCGTGGTGGCGCTGTTGGCCACTTGGGTCGCGCGCGGTACCTGGCTGGCCTGGCGAGGCGGTGTGATGCCGGGGGACATGGCGCTGTTCGGTTTCGGCTTCTTCGTGTTCTTCATGATCGCCAACCTGTTCGAGTCCTATCTGGCCTTCTGGTCCGGCGGTTATGTGTTCACCCTGATCATGGGCGGACTGGTGACCCATATCTGGCACTGGCAACGGTCTAGTGGCTTGACGGTCCTTGTTTTTCGAAAGGCGGTCCGATGAGAACCCTGGTCGTCGTTCGCTCCTTGAAGATGGGCGGCATGGAGCGCGTTGCGGTCAACCTCGCCGATGCCTTCGCGGAGGCGGGGCATGAGAGCCATCTGCTCAGCTTGCGCGAGGTGGTCGATCCCTTGCGTCCGGCACGCGATGAGGTACGAGGGCATCGGCTCAACCTGCGCTGGTGGAGCCGGCTGACCGGCATCGGCTTGTTGCTGGAGCTGTTCGCTCGCCTCGTCATCAACCCGCTCATGAAACGCTCGCTTTTCCTGGGCACCGGCGTGATGGGCGGCTGGGTCTTTCATCGCTGGCTACGTCGCGCCGAGCGTCGGTACGGGCGCTTCGATCGCATCGTCTTCCGGGGCGTTGGTACCTTCGAACTGGTCTGGACGTTCCGCGATGAGCGGGCGCGCTATGTGCTGGAAAACATCCTGCATGTTCGAAAGGTCGGTTGGCGGGGGCGGCTGCTGAGCCGTTGCCTGTATGACCACCGCCACCTAGTGACGGTATCGCATGGGGTGGCCGAGAGCCTCGATGAAGCGGCGAAATGCTGGGGCTTCACGCCGGCCTCTGTGACGGTCATTCCCAATCCTTGCCCGATCGACGGTATTCGTCAGGCCATGACGGAGCCGGAGCCCGACCTGCCCGAGCCCCCCTATCTGGTCAACGTCGCCCGCCTGGTACCGGCCAAGGATCATGCCCTGCTGTTACGCGCCTATGCGGCGGCTGACACGTCGATGCCGTTGGTGCTGGTGGGCGATGGGCAGGAGCGTGAGCGGCTTGAGGCGCTGGCCGAGACGCTGGGGATCGCCGAGCGCGTGATCTTCGCGGGGCAACGTGCCAATCCTTATCCGTGGATGCATCATGCCCGGCTGTTCGTGCTCAGCTCGCGTTTCGAGGGCATGGGCATCGTGCTGTTCGAGGCGCTGGCCTGTGACACCCCGGTGCTCAGCGTCGACTGCCCAGGCGGCATTCGCGAGATCCTCAAGGGTGATCTCGAGGCCTGCATTACGCCGCACTCGGTCGAGGGGCTGGCGGAGGGCATTCGCCACGCGCTCGCTCGAGACAAGCCTGCCATCCAGGAAGCCTGGCTGGAGAATTTCCGGCCCGATGTCGTCGCTGAGGCGTTTCTTGCCTCCCCCTCCCGGGGCAACTGATTTTAGCGGATGTGAACGATACGTCTCCGGTGCCGGGCTTGCGGCGCCAATATCGCATCGCCAGGCCGAACGGTTCAGCGCCCGCCAGTGCCGCCCCCCTCCGATGGCGCCATCGGAAGGGGCTGAACGGCCATCGCTGCGCGTGGTGTTTGCCATGTCGCTGGGGGTTGATGGCCTGATGTTCAGTGGGAGGCGAAATATTCCATGAGCGCCTCGGTGCCGACGAGAGCGAACATTTCCTGCGCCTTGATGTGAGTCTGGAAGAAGTCGTGCTGGCCGTAGTCGGCCCAACGCTCGGGCTGAATGCCGCTCAGTCGGCGTTTCACTGCACGTTTCAGCCGACGCTCCCAGCCTGGTTTGTCGCGCAGGTCGTGCATGCTGTCCATGGCCACGGCTTTTTCCCGCTGCGCTTCCAGGTCGAGCGGCTGGCTGTAGAGCGACCATGCCCCCAGGCCTGATGTCGAGCAAGCGACCGGCCATACGCCAGATGCGGCATGGGCCGGCCCGCGGGGGAAGCCGCGTTGACTCTTGAGGTGATTGGCATAGAGCAGCACTCGCTCGGGTCGATGCATCGTGGCATTTAGTGCCGTTGCCAGAGCCGCTGCGGCGGCTTGGTGGTCGGGGTGCGGATCGAGTTCTGGATGGGGCACCACCACGGTACTGGGGCGCACCTGATCGAGCAGCCCTATCAGATCGGCCAGCAGGTCGTCTCCCCGGTTGCTGGGCCCGCCCGGGAGCTCATCGGAGGCCAGTGGCCGCGCGTTCCAACGCCTGAAGTCGGCAGGTGATAGCGCGTCATCGGCCAGAGAGGGGGCGCAGATGTTCGGGGTGTCCAGCAGAGTGGCCAGGGTGTCGTTGAAATAACCGAGCATGTAGAGCCGATCCTGGGCGACGCCGGCGAGCTGGGGCGTCGTTGCGCTGTTCCAGCTCCGAATCCAGCCTTTGCGACGGCTGGCGCTCTTCAGATCGTGATCGAGGAACGGCAGGTACTGTCGATCGAGCCGTTTGTGGCGTTCGCCCGCGGTCAGGGTCAGGATCCAGGTGCGTTCGGCATGCTGGCGGTACAGGCCGTAGGCGGCGAGCTCGGCGTCATCGGGGTGGGGAGCGATGATCATCAGTGGCCCGTCGTCGAGTGCCGGGCGCTGGAAGCCGAGCAGTCGCGCTTGGGGGGCCAGCCGGCATCTTTCGGCCGAGAGTGTCACTGCGCCGAGATCGTCGATACCGGTAAGATTGAGCAGACGCTTGCCGGCTTGCCCGGGTTCGAGGTACTGGATGAAGCGCTCATGTCCATTTTCTCGAACCGTGATGCCGGGTTGCCGCCAGCGGCCGCGAGCCTGATAGCGAACTTCCAGCATCCAGCTCCAACCGCTGGTCGAGGACGTGGCTTCCGATAGGTGCAGCTTGCCCTTTTCATCGATGCTGCCGTCGACCTCGCGTTCGGGCGCCAGGGGCAGGGTGTGATCATGCGTGGTTGGCATCGGCGGGCTCCTGGCGGTCATCGATGAGATCGAGAAACTGGCTGACGATTCTGCGCTCGCTGAAGCGCTCTATCCAGGCCGGTTGAACCTCGATCGGTGATGCGACGGCCCGATGCATGCCGGCGGCCAGTGCCTCCGGGGTGGCGTCGGTGATCAATTGCTGTTGTTCGTCGACCAGCACTTCGTTGATGCCCCCTGGCGCCCTGGTGGCGACACAGGGCGTGCCGAGCGCCAGCGCTTCGATCAGTACGATACCGAGCCCCTCGAAACGGGAACTGAGCACCAGTGCATCCGCGCGTGCCATCCAGGGATAGGGATTGGCCTGATGGCCGAGGAAATCGACGGCGTTGTCGATGCCCAGTGCTTGGGACAGGTTTTCCAGTCGGGCACGCTCGGAGCCGTCGCCGATGATCACCAGGCGATGCTTCAACCCTTGTTGGCGTGCCAGGGCGAAGGCCTCGAGCAGCAGGCATTGCCTCTTGACCGGTACCAGTCGGGCGACATGGACGAGGAAAGGCCCGGGGATCTCGACCGGCGGGGGCGCTGATGCCGAGTGACGGATCGCTTCAAAGGGCACGGCATTATGGATGGCGTGACTCGTTTCGATGGAAACTCCCTGGGCGTTGAGGTAAGCCTGCAGGTTCGCTTTCACTCCCTCGGAGACGCTGATCACGCGGTGGTTCTTGAACAGGCAGCGCGTCAGCCAGCGCCCCAGTGCATGTTCGGGAAAGCGCCCTGTCACGGCTTCCACGACGCGCCAGGTCCGCGGATCCTTGACACGCCACAGTAGCTCGAAGGCCCCCTGGCCGCGGAGCAAGATCTGGTCCAGCTTGCCGTATTGCTGCTCGACGTTGGTCACGAAGGCATCGAAGGCTCGGCTGCAGCGCCATCCTTGCCATATGAACCCAGACTGAGGGATGAGGGGAGAAAGCAACAGCCGACTGAGAAGGTGCCACGCCATCCCGGCGGCGCTGCGGCGCTGTTCCCTGTCTATGTCACGGCAGTGAACGATGACGTCGGGGGAGGGCTGCTGGATCGGCTGGCCTTTCAGCACCAGCAGGTGAACCTCGTGTCCGGCCGCCGCCATGGCGTTGGCCAGTGTCATCGTGGCGGTCTCGATGCCACCGGTACCGAGGCGGCGCAAAACGATCATGATGCGTCTGGGAGGAAATGTCGAAGGTTGCAATGTTTCACTATCCGGGGAGGGCTTCGTGCTTTCGGCTTGCCGTGGCTCGATGTGTCGGAGACGCTTGTCAGGCCATCAAGCATATGTGTAGCATTCTAACTGTTTGCATTGGCGTAGGATATGGTTTTTACCGGTGAGTCCCACTGCTGCACACACGACTGCCACGCGGTTGCCGGCTATGACCGCCGGTCTATGTACGAGACGAAGGGCCTTGGGTAAAGTGTCTCTGCTTCTTGCGTATTGGCCGAGTTCAATAGTGATGTGTGCAATATATACCGTGCACTCAGGCGTTTATTTCGAATAACAAGAGGCCTTGGTGGCCTACAAGAAGCGAGCAAGGCGGCCGGGAGACTGCCGACTCACCGCATCAGGGAACTGTTACCGCATCCATGAAATCATTTTGCCACCAACCAGCGGCTCGCCACTCGATTCCATTGGCGCCTGCCGGAGATCCGGCGTTCTTTCCTCTTTACGATGATCGCATGCGCTGGCCCATTCGCCGTGCCCGTCTGCAGGTCTCGGTACGTGAAGCATTCCAGGAGGGAGTTGGCCTGCCACTGGAGAGGCGGTTGTTGCGCCGGTGGCTCAGGGGCCGATACGGCAGTGCCACGATCGAACGAAAGGGGCTGCCGCGGCGAGCGATGGAAGAATCTCTCGGGGATCGGCTGACCCTTGAAGTCGACCCGCGTGAGCTGATCCAGAGCACCGACTGGCGTGGGTATGATCGTCGCCAGCGTCCTTCCTCATCGCGTTTCCTCTGGGATGGCGAATGGGATCTTCGGCGTGGCGATCTGCGATTCAGTTCCCGTTACCGTTTTATCAGCGATCTCGATGAACATCGCGACGATCTGACGCGGAGTGAAAGTTTCGCCAGGTATGCGGCTCGCTTGAAAGCCGGCAGACCGTGGTCTTCCCATCAGCAGGGGGTGTTGTTGGATTCCGAAGAGCGAATCCTGATGTACCTGCGCGTGTATCTGAGCTTTCTTGATGACATGGCCGTACGAGGGTTCGATGGTTCTCGCGGCAAGGACAAGCTGGGCGTGGCGGTAAGCCGAGAAGGGCGTTTGATCAAGATCAATCGTGGCCTGCATCGCCTGGCGATGGCGCAGCGGCTGGGTTTGGACAGCGTGCCGGTACGGGTCATGGCGGTACATCGTGAGTGGTGGCAGCGCATCGTGGGTGAGACTAAGGGACAGCAGGCATTGGAATTGATGATCGTTGCCTTGCGTGAAAGTGTCCCCGAGAGTCTCTCCGGTGATTTGGATCCGGCGTGTTGGCCCGATACTTTCGAATGGCCCTCCTGAAACGATCTAGTGGACTTGCGTGTGTCATACTATGCATAGCGTTTTATTTATCGTAGATCATTTGGATACTGGCGGTGCTCCTGCTGTCATTCGACGCTTGTGCTGGGCTTTTTTCAGGCTTTCAGTGCCCGTGACACTTGTTGCCTTGAGTGACAGGGTGTCAGGAAGTTTTCCCGACGAGACCCGTATCTTTGCGTTGCCCATGGGATATAAAGGGGCATATGCAAAGTGGCGCCGCCACTCGCGTCACGCTGAGCTGCTGGATGAACACTTGGCGAGAGAGGGGGTGGAAGCGACTCTCGTCGTTTCCCATCTGAATTACTCTCATAAAGTGGTGAGTCGTTCTTCGCTGTCAGCGGTTGCTTGGTACTGTTTGCACTCCGACCCTGCACGCGAGCTTGTGGGTAACAAGAGCGGATGGCGAAAGAAAAAGAAGTCTCGTGATGTTCGCCGCCTCTACAATGGTAAAAAAGTATTGGGCGTTTCGGATGGTATCATCGAGTCGTTGGAAAACCTGTTTTCTGTAGAGCCTGCTAGACGTCTGGCCGTCCATAATCCCGTTGAGCTGGCTTCGGTGAGAGAGTTTTCAGAGTGTTTCGTCGATGATGTGCCTCCAGAATATGTTTTATTCGTAGGAAGGCTTGAGCAAAGATCCAAGCGCTTCGATAGACTGCTGAATGCCTATCATTATAGCGAACTAGACATCCCGTTGGTGATCATTGGTGAGGGCGGGGCGAAGTCTTTCATTGAAGAAGAAGTTGATAGGCTGGAGCTGAGAGGTAGCGTCATCCTTCTCGGGCATCGTGATAACCCTTATCCTTACATGGCCAAGGCAAGGGCACTTGTTCTAAGCTCTGATTATGAGGGATTCTCCCTGGTTCTTGCCGAAGCGTTGGCTTGTGGTACCCCGGTTGCTAGTGTTGATTGTTGCTCGGGGCCAAGAGAGATTCTAGTGCAAGAGTTTGCAGAATATCTAGCCCCCTTGGACGATGGCCTTGCATTGGGTGGCGCACTTAAGAGAGTCGTCGAGGACATGCCTGACGTTCCTGATGCCTTTGTCGATAGGTTCGACTCTGAAGCGGTCGCAAAGCGGTATTTATCTCTGGAACATGATGCGCTTACCGATGCATGATGTATGAGTTCAGGGTATGAAGAGTCTCGATATGGTAGATGCGGCGTATTCGCGGTAAGTGGTGCCATAGAGTTTATGAGCAACGAGAGTGCTTTCTAAAGCCGGCCACTGGTCGGCTTTTTTTCTGGGCAGCCGGCGTACATGAGCATCGATCCAGATCAGCGTGCCGTCATCGGCCACCAGCAGGTTGTTGTAGTGAAGATCGCGGTGAACGTAGCCGGCGCGAGCGAGACGGGCCACCTCTTCGCAGAAGCGTTCCAGAAAACGGTATCGGCCGGCGTCGTCCAGTGACTCGAAGACATCGCCCCCCGGCCTGGCATCCTGACGGTGTTCCATCAGCAACAGCGAGGCGTTGCGATTCGCCGGGTTCAGCGATAGACCCCAGCCGTGGCAGCGAGGCGTGGCGAGGCCGGCCCGCTGGAGGATGCCCAGGCTGAGGAATTCCTTGCGGGCATCCGACTGCAGCAGCCAGCGCTTCTCCAGATAGTCGCGGCTGAACCAGCTGAATGGCGCTTTGCGCTTGGTGAACTTGTCGGGCACCACCTTGGCGAGGATCTTCCCGTCCTGTGAGAGATAGAAGCGGCTGCTGCCCGCGGCCTCGAAGGCGGCGGTGGTACTGGTGCTGGCCAGGCGCAGTTGGGCTGGCAGGCCGTCGGCATGAAACACCAGATAGCGACGTCGGCGGTCGTCGAAGGGGATGTCGAGCAGCTTCACCGTCACAGCGCCTCGAACTGGGGCAGGACCGTTTCCTTGAGGAACTGCTGATAGTGGCGCGGCTCGATGGTGATTGGCGCACGGTCCATGTTCGCCAATGCCTGAGCCAGGCCTGTTTCGTCATCAGTGGCGACGAGAAAATCGGCCAGCTCCTGGGTAAGGATCTCTCGAGGGCCGCTGGGGCAGTCTACGCTGACCACCGGCGTGTGCAGCAGCAGGGCCTCGATCAGCACTCGCGGCAGCCCCTCGGCATCCGAGGTCAGAACCATCGCCTTGGCGTGGCGGATGAAGGGATACGGGTTGTGGTGATAGCCCAGCCACAGCACGCGGTCCTCGAGTCCGAGCTCCTTTATCTGCTCGCGAACGGCAGCTTCGTGTTCCGGCTTGCCCTTGCCCATGATCGCCAGGGGCGTGGTCACGGCGCTTTCGGCATAGGCCCGCAGCAGGCGGTCATGACGCTTGCGGGGCTCGATGGCCGCCACGCACAGGAAATAGTCGCCCTCAGGAACCGGGGCGTCTTCCTCGGCCATGGCCATGAAGGGGCCGCGTTCATAGGGGTTGTAGATAGGCACGATGCGTTCGGCCTCGAGACCGACGATCTGCTCGAGGTTCTCCTTGACGCCCTGCGACACGGCGATGACCTGGCGGTCTTTATAGAAGCGCCGGACCTTGGCGAAGGCGCGCTCACGCTGCTTGGTGTCGCTGAATTTGGCCGAGACATCCGACTTGATCCAGAAGTAGAGGTTCGGGAAGTCGAGGTGGCGGGTGATCTTGTCACAGGAGCAGGAGATCACCACGTCCGGTCGCCAGGGCGTCAGAGCACGCTTGATCCGTGAGGCCTGCCATTTCTCGGTCAGTACCGTGCTGGTGGCCTTGGTGAAGCGGGTGACCACGGCGAGGTTCTCGATCTCGAGCCCTTCGGGCAGTCGATGTTCGATGCGCTCCCGCAGCGTGAATACCTTGACCGCATGACCGCGCTGGCGCAGCTGGTCGGCCGTATAGAGCAGCGATTTCTGGGCGCCGCCGCCGTAGAGGTCCTCGATGACGAAGGCGAATCTTTTGCGGGTCATGGTGTCGTCCTGCACGGCGGTTTCATCCTGCGACGCTCAGAGCCGAGTGATTGGCGCGGCGCGAGTGTCGGCGCAAAAGGCAAAATTCTAGCATGGTCGTCGCGTGACGGCAGGGGCGGAGTGCTGCGGCCCGTTCTGGCACTGAGGTACAATGCGCGCCACCATAAGGGCCAGCAGTGCCCGTAGAACACGAGCCAGGAGGCGCAGGAGAGCATGAAGGTATTGATCACGGGCGTGGCAGGATTCATCGGTCATGCCGTCGCCCGGAGGCTCTCGGGGCAGGGGCATGAGATCGTCGGTGTCGATAACCTCAACCCCTACTACGACGTGGCGCTCAAGCAGGCTCGGCTGGATGACCTGCAGGACTGCCAGGACGTGCGCTTCATTCGGCTCGAACTTTCCGACCGCGAGGCGGTAGCGACGCTTTTCGAGGCAGAGGGCTTCGAGCGAGTGATTCACCTCGCGGCGCAGCCGGGGGTGCGCTATTCGCTGGAAAACCCCCACGCCTATGCCGATGCCAACCTGATCGGCCACCTCAACGTGCTGGAAGGCTGTCGTCACGGGCGGGTGGGGCATCTCGTGTATGCTTCCTCCAGCTCGGTCTATGGCGCCAACGACAAGGTGCCCTTCGATACCTCTGATAACGTCGATCATCCCATCAGTCTCTATGCGGCCACCAAGAAGGCCAACGAGCTGATGGCGCACACCTACTCCCATCTCTACGACCTGCCAACCACCGGCCTGCGTTTCTTCACGGTCTATGGTCCCTGGGGGCGCCCGGACATGGCCATGTTCAAGTTCACACGCGCTATCCTGGCCGGTGAGCCGATCCAGGTCTTCAACCACGGCGACATGTCACGCGACTTCACCTATATCGACGATATCGTCGAGGGGATCTCGCGCATTCTGGACGAGGTGCCTGAGCGACAGCCTGGCGGCACGACCGAGACGCCCGATATCAGCGACGCGCCCTATGCGCTGTACAATATCGGTCACGGTAGCCCGGTATCGCTGATGGACTTCGTGCATGCGGTGGAAGGTGCCACCGGCCGCGAAGCGATCTGCGATTTCCAGCCCATGCAGCCAGGTGACGTACCGCGTACCTGGGCGGACACCGAGGCCTTGTTCAACCTTACGGGCTATTGCCCTCGGGTCGGCGTCGAAGAGGGTGTGCGTCGTTTCGTGGCCTGGTACCGGGAGTATTACGGGGTGTGATCCACCTCTTTCGACTGACCTCTTCACGTCTCGCCTGATCACGCTGTCATGGGAAAAACCATCATTCTGACGGCATGTTAACAATGTAACCTCGTGTTAACGGCTGTGCCGATCCAGCGGCATGGCGATACGCCGAGGCCGGACGCTTCACGTCAAGAACGCTTCTGACGTCATCAAGCGCTCGGCAGGCGGGTGCCCGAAGAAGAGGTGTTGCCGATGGTTGATAGCGGTGCCACGTCGGCGGTCGTCACCGCGGTCCGGGAGCTCGATGGGGCTCAGGAAGGCCCCGGGCTGCTTGCCCTGACCCCCATGGAGGATGCCTGGAGCAGCGAGATGGTTCTTCCCGGGGTGGTGACCGAGAGGCAGGAGGTGTCGGTGTCGTCCGGCGGCTGGCAGTACCTGTTGCGTTGCCTGGACCCCGTGCCGCCTGGTTGGCCCCGCTCGAGGTCGCACAAGGCGCCGCTTGTGGTCAAACGACTGGTCATGGCGGTCGGCATGCGGCCCCCCGCGCGCGTGGCGCAGAAGGGCTGGTTATTGCTCAGCTGCCCGCAGGAACGGGAGCGTATCGCCGAGCTTGTGCTGACGCCCGGCGGCCGGCATTTCCTGAACCATGCCCTGCATGCCCATCGGGCCAGGTTTTCCCCTGACTTCGGCGCCGAGCTGCGTTGCCTGCTCTCCCGGTCCGGTGTGTCGTCGCCAGAGGTGCTGTTCGGCCCGGAAGCGCTGATGCAGGTGTACGGCCTGAGGAAGGCCCGCTATATCGATGTGCTGACCAAGGCGCCGGTCTCGCTGACGGGAGGACCGCTCCGGGTCATCGCCTCGGATGAGTTCGAACACTTCTGTGCCGATCGCACACGGCTCCTCGAGGATTCCCGGCATCATGTCGTATCGGATGGCTTGGCGTTCGTGTCTTTCGATACGGCTCGTGCGTTCAAGCGGCATCGCGGAAGCTGGCGCGACCGCAACGATCTGAGCATGATGCAGGCCCTGGAGCGGCGCTATCGCTGGCGGCTGCACCTGGCCAGCCTGGTCGGCCGGATGCTGCCGTGACGTTCGTCGCCAGCCTGGGCTTGTCTGCATCAGGTGTCGATGCCGAGCTCACCACCATACCCACAGCGCCCCAATCGCCGCCACGCCCAGAAACGCTGCCAGCCCAAGCCGGGCCGTGGGCTGGCGCTGTTCGCCGTGCTGCGTCAGCTCGGGCCGCATGGGGTCGTAGCGAACGGTCAAGCGGCTGCCCGGTGGCGTTCGGGAGAAAAACGCTTCGGCGGCTTCCCGGCTCGTGAAGTCGGGAACGCCGTCGAACTGGCCGTTGTCAGAGCGATATTCGTTCCCCTCGACCTCGAAGCGGTAGTGGAGGCGGGCGAGGAAGCGCCTGGGATGCTCGTCACGGTCGGCGCGGCGGTGATGGTCGTCGACGACCTGCACCTCGGTGCGTTCGACCGTCGCCAGTGCCGTGGGCCAGCGATTCACGCTGCGTCGTTGCCAGGCGCCGCGTGCGGCCAGGGCGGCGCCCAGCCCGCAGGCCAGGGCGACGAGGAGGGGAATCATGTTCGGCATGTCGGGAGTTCCTATGATCCAGTCCTTGCAACGGCTCTTTCAGGACATGATGGCGCCGGCGTCGTCGTCTGAACAGGCCGAGCCCGGCCAGGCGCTGGCGGCGGCGGTGCTGCTGTGCGAGGTGATCCGCGCGGATTATCGCCTGGAAGAGGCCGAGCTCGAGCATCTCGCGGTGATTCTCGCCGCTCGCTTCGGGCTTCCCGGCGAGGAGGCGCAGGCGCTGGTGCGCCAGGCCTGCGACGAGACGGAGTCGGCGGTGGACCACCATCGCTTCCTGCGCGCGGTGCGCGATGGCTGCGACTACGACCAGCGGGTCGCGCTGGTTCGCGAGATGTGGTCGCTGGCGCTGGTCGACGGCGACAAGCATCCCCTCGAGGAGCACCGCATTCGTCGCCTGGCCGAGCTGCTGCACGTCGGCCACGGCGACTTCATCCGTGCCCGCATCGAGGCGGAAGGCGGCGACACTTGAGGCCATGCTTGCGATGCTCCTGCGCTCTTGGGGATGATGGGGTCACAGCATCGACAAGGGAATGAACGGATGAGCAGCGGCACCATCGTACTGGGAGCGGGCATGGTCGGCGTGTCGGTGGCCTGGCATCTGGCCCGGCGGGGGCAGGTCGTGACCCTGGTGGACCGGCGCGCCCCCGGGCGCGAGACCTCGTTCGGCAACGCCGGCATCATCCAGCGCGAGGCGGTGCGGCCCTATCCCTTCCCGCGGGATCTCGCCACCCTGTGGCGCGTGCTGCCCAATCGCCAGGTGGATATCCGCTATCGGCCCGGCGGCATGCTCGAGGCGGCCGGCCCCCTCTGGCAGTACTGGAAACACTCCGCCCCCGATCGATATCGGCGGATCGTGCCTGAATATGCGTCGCTGATCGAGCGCTGCCTGGATGCCCACGGGGCGATGATCGAGGCCGCCGGCGCCGAGTCGCTGGTGCGCCGCGAGGGCTGGCTCGAGGTATATCGTCATCGCTCCGCGCTCCAGGCACGTCTCGCCGAAGCCGAAGAGAACGCGGAACGGTTCGGTGTCCGCTATCGGGCCCTCGATGCCGAGTCGCTGGCCGCCATGGAGCCGAGTCTGGGAAACGATGTGAACGACGGGCTGGCGGGGGCGATTCATTGGCTGGATCCGTGGACGGTAGCCGATCCCGGCGCGCTGGTTTCGGCCTATGCCGAGGCGTTCGAGCGCGAGGGCGGGCGCATCGTCCGGGCGGAGGTCGAGACGCTGTCGACGGGGGGCGGCGGCTGGCAGGTGGGCATCGGGAGCGAGACGCTGTCGGCCGAATCGGTGGTGCTGGCGCTCGGCCCCTGGTCGCGCCGGTGGCTGTCGCGCCTCGGGGTGTCGCTGCCGCTTTTTCCCAAGCGCGGCTATCACATGCATTACGCCAGTCGAGGCGAGGCGCGGCTGCATCACTGGGTGATGGACGCGGAGGTCGGCTATCTGCTGGCGCCGATGCGGGCCGGCATCCGCCTGACCACCGGTGCCGAGCTCGAGCGCCTGGAGGCGCCGCCGCATCTCGATCAGCTGGCCGCCGCGGAGGCCAGCGCGCGTCGTCTGTATCCGCTCGGTGAGCGGCTCGACGCCGAGCCCTGGAAGGGCGCAAGGCCCTGCACGCCGGACATGAAGCCGGTGATCGGGCCGGTGGATGGGCAGGCGGGGCTGTGGTGCGCCTTCGGTCATGGCCACCAGGGCTTCACCCTGGGGCCGGCGACCGGCCAGCTGCTGGCGCAGATGATGGCGGGGGAGGCGCCGGCGATCGACATGCGGCCCTTCCGGGTCGACCGCTTCTGAACCGGCCGGGGGAGGGAGCGCTTGGCTAGCGGGCCTTGCGCTTCTCCTTGATCATGTGAATCAGCAGCTTGACCGCCAGGGTGAAGATGAACACCAGCCAGCCGGCGGTCGCCAGCACGTTGAACAGCAGCATCTTCTGAATGCCGTCGATGGGCGTGATGAGATGCTCGATCAGGATGGCGATCAAGAACGCCAGGCCCAGGGGCAGGGCGAGGATGTGCATCCACATCTCGGTGCGTCGCTTGCGCACGTGGTAGCGGCTCAGCAGTACGCGAATCGGGCGGTGCACGAAGCTGATCATGATGAGGCTGCCCGCGATCAGCAGCGCCGCCATGGTGGGCTCGATGTTGTCGATGTACACCGAGTAGCTCACCGACCAGTAGACCAGCAGCCACATCAGGCCGGCCAGAATGGCGACGAGGTCGGCGTAGTGACGAACCTTCGGCATGTTCTCTCCCAGGAAACTGTCGGACGTGTCGCGGATCCGCCATGAGCCCGGCCTCTTGGCCAAGGCCGCCCGACGTGACGCGGGCAGTCGCGCGACTCACGTCCGCGGGTCGCGGCGAAGGCTCGACAGGCCTGGCAGGATCGGCGCCTATGATACGGCATCGCGGCGGGCCGGCGCACCCGCGTTCGTCAGCGGGGCCGGCCGCCGGGCAGGGCGATGGCGCATTGCCTCTCACATCCTGCGCCTCTCACATCCCGCATCCCGCCTTGGAGGCCGCTTCCTGTATACTGCCGCCAGCGCCGGGCCTTGCGGCCCCTTTCATCCCCGGAATCGCCGAGACAGGATAGATCGTGACCTCCTTGACCCTGACCCGCCCCGACGATTGGCATCTTCACCTGCGCGATGGCGCAGTGCTGGATGCCGTGGTCCCTGCCAGTGCCCGGCAGATGGGCCGTGCCATCATCATGCCCAACCTCAAGCCGCCGGTGACCACCACCGAGCAGGCGCTGGCCTATCGCGAGCGCATCCTCGCGGCGGTGCCGGCGGGGCTCGACTTCGAGCCGCTGATGACGCTCTACCTCACCGATCGGACCACGGCCGAGGAGATCGAGCGTGCCCATGCCTCCGGGCTGGTGCAGGCGGTCAAGCTGTATCCGGCGGGGGCCACCACCAACTCCGATTCCGGCGTGACCGACCTGGCGAACTGCGATGCGGCCATCGCGGCCATGGCGCGGCTGGGCATGCCGCTGCTGGTGCACGGCGAGGTGACCGACGCCGAGATCGACATCTTCGATCGCGAGGCGACGTTCATCGAGCGGGTGATGAAGCCGCTGCTGGCGCGTCACCCGTCGCTCAAGGTGGTCTTCGAGCACATCACCACCGCCGACGCGGCGGCCTTCGTGGCCGAGTCACCGGCCAACGTGGCGGCCACCATCACCGCCCATCACCTGCTGTTCAACCGCAACCAGATGCTGGTCGGCGGCATCAAGCCCCACTACTACTGCCTGCCGATCCTCAAGCGCGAGCGCCATCGTCAGGCGCTGATCGAGGCGGCCACCTCGGGCAGCGGCAAGTTCTTCCTCGGCACCGACAGCGCGCCCCACGCCAAGGGCGACAAGGAAAGTGCCTGCGGCTGTGCCGGCGCCTACACCGCGCCGCACGCCCTGGAGCTCTACGCCACGGCCTTCGAGCAGGTCGGTGCGCTGGATCGTCTGGAAGGCTTCGCCAGCCACCATGGGCCCGACTTCTACGGCCTGCCGCGCAACACCGGCACCGTGACCCTGGTGCGCGAGGACTGGACGCTGCCGGAAAGCCTGCCCTATCCCGACGGCCAGGTCATCGTGCCGCTGCAGGCCGGCGAGACGCTGGGCTGGAAGCTGAGCTGACAAGCGTCGTGCGTTGATGGACAAGAACCCTTCGAAGGTCCCCGCCTTCGGGGGGGGGATTTTGTTTCAGGCGCTTTCACGCTGCCGCTCATTCTTCCGTCGAGAGCTGCTCATCGAGGAAGGCCAGGGCGGCGTCCATGGCGTCGTCACGGGTCAGGAAGGCAGTGATATGGCCGCGCCATGTCTGCAGGTAAAGCTCGGCGGGAACGCCGGCGGCGTCGAGGTGACGATACATGTCGGTGGCGTGGTCCACGGGGACCAGGCTGTCCCGATCGCCGTGGAACAGGAAGTGGGGCGGCGTCAGCGGGCCGACCTGGCGGGCGGGGGAGGCCAGGCGATAGGCGCGGGGCTTCTCGGCACGGGTGCCGCCGATGAATTCCCTGACCAGGCGGCCGTCGTCGAACTTCATCAGGTCGCTGGGCAGGCCGCCTGCCACCACGGCGGCCAGGCGTGTCCTCTCTCCGCCATGAGGGCGGTCGAGTGGGGAGCCGGGTTGCTGTACCGCGAGCAGGCTGACGAGGTGGGCGCCGCTGGAATAGCCCACGCCGACGATGCGGTCGGTGTCGATGCGCCAGGCGTCGGCATTGTCATGCAGCCAGGTCATGGCGACCTGCAGGTCGTGCAGCTGGGCGGGAAAGCGGTGGTCGGGGGCGAAGCGATAGGCGATGTTGGCGACCACGTAGCCGCGGGCGGCCAGTCGCTCGGCGATCGGCGTCATGTCGTCGGGGGAGCGCCGCTGCCAGCCGCCGCCGTGGACGACCAGCGCCGCCGGGCGACGGGCGTCGCGCGGCGTGTCCGGCAGATATACCCGGGCGGTCAGCGGGGCGGGCCAGTCCGGCGGCGTGTAGACGCTTTCGGGAAGCCGCCGGAAGCTGGTCTCGGCGTTGGCGGGGTTGTCCAGGGCCTCGATGGCGGGGATGCCATCGGTGCTGCGCTGGCTGGCGCAGCCACCGAACAGCAGGGGCAGGCACAGGGCCAGCCCCAGCAGGCGGAAGCGGCGCCCGGGCACGCGTCAGTCCTCGACGGCGACGCTCGCGGTCGCCGGCTCGGCGAGCCTGGCCACCATGGCGGTGACCATGCGCGTCGAGTGATCGGCGGCCTTGTCGAGGAACTCCTCGAAGGAAAGATGGTTGTCGCCGCCGCCGGCGATGTCGGACAGCGCACGGATCACCACGAAGGGGCAGCCGTAGAGATGGCAGGTCTGGGCGATGGCCGCGGCCTCCATCTCGGCGGCGAGCATGGTGGGGAAGCGTGAGCGCGTGGTCGCCACCAGCTCGGGGCAGGCCATGAAGACGTCGCCGGTGGCGATCAGCCCTTCGACCACGTTGACCTCGTTCATCGCCTCGATGCATTCCCGGGCCACTGTCACCAGCCGCGTGTCGGGCAGATAGGCGGCCGGCATCTGCGGCACCTGGCCATGTTCATAGCCGAACACCACGGCGTCTACGTCGTGGTGGCGCACCTCGCTGGAGACCACCACGTCACCGATCTCGAGCCCTTCGCCGAAGCCGCCGGCGGAGCCGGTATTGATGATCGCTTCCGGCTGGTACATGTCCATCAGCAGGGTGGTGCCGATGGCGGCGTTCACCTTGCCGATTCCGGACTGCAGGATCACCACCTCGACGCCGTGCAGGCGGCCGTGATGGAAGGTGGAGCCGACGTGGGTGCGGGTCTCGCGATCCTCGAGCATGTCCGCCAGTCGAGCGACTTCCTGGGCCATGGCGCCGATGATGCCGATGCGTTTCATCTATCCGGTGTCTCCGCGAAGTGAGGTGTCAGAAGGAGGGGGTCAGGCGTCTTCGCCGAAGACCTGGGCCCACTCGTCACGCTTGGCGAGAAAGCCGCGGGCGATGTTCTTGGCGCCCTCGAGGCTGTGGCTGGCGGCCCAGCCGCACTGCATCTCGTTGCAGGCGGGGACTTCGCTGGCCTCCAGCACGTCCTCGAGAGTCTTCTCGATCAGCGTCAGGATGCCCTCGTAGTCGTCATGGTTGATCATCGCCCAGTAGAAGCCGGTCTGGCAGCCCATGGGGCTGATGTCGACGACCTTGTCGGTATGGTTGCGCGACATCTCGGCCATCAGGTGCTCGAGGGAGTGCAGGCCGGGCATGGCCATGTGGTCCTGATTGGGCTGACAGATGCGCATGTCGTACTTGGTGATCTCGTCGCCGTGCTGGCCAACGGTGACGCCGGCCAGACGGACGTAGGGCGCCTTGACCTTGGTGTGGTCGAGATTGAAGCTTTCGACGTTCATCTTGTCGCTCATCGGGCGGACCTCGCGAGTCGGTGGAAATCAGCGGCACATCTTAACGAAATCGGGCCACGGGTGCACGGCAGTCGCCGGTCTCCGTGGCCCTGTTGGCGGTGTTGCCGGGGTCTGACCCCAAGAGGGAGTTAGGCTTGAGCGTCGTGCATCTCGGCGGCGAGCAGGGTGTTCTCGAGTAGCGAGGCCACGGTCATCGGCCCCACGCCGCCGGGGACCGGCGTGATGTAACTGGCACGGGCGGCGGCGGGCTCGAACTCCACGTCGCCGATCAGGCGGCCATCGTCCTGGCGGTTGATGCCCACGTCGATGACGATGGCGTCGTCACGGACCCATTCGCCCTTGACCAGCCCCGGCACGCCGACGGCGACCACCAGCAGCTCGGCGCGACGCACGTGCTCCTCGAGGTTGCGGGTGAAGCGGTGGCAGACGGTCGTGGTGCAGCCGGCCAGCATCAGTTCCATGGCCATGGGGCGGCCCACGATGTTGGAGGCGCCGACCACGGTGGCATCCAGGCCGCGCACGTCCACGCCGGTGTCCTGCAGCAGGGTGATGATGCCCTTGGGCGTGCAGGGACGCAGCAGCGGCAGGCGCTGGGCGAGCCGACCCAGGTTATAGGGGTGGAAGCCGTCGACGTCCTTGTGGGGGAGGATGCGCTCGAGGATCGGGCGCGAATCGAGGTGGTCGGGCAGCGGCAGCTGGACCAGAATGCCATCGACGCTCGTGTCGGCGTTGAGGCGATCGACCAGATCCTCGAGCTCGGCCTGGGAGGTCTCGGCGGGCAGCTCGTACTTGATCGACTGGATGCCGGCTTCCTCGCAGGCGCGCTGCTTGTTGCGCACGTAGACGGCGGATGCCGGGTCTTGCCCCACCAGCACGACGGCGAGCCCGGGGACCCGTGCTCCGGCCTCGCGGCGTGCCTGCACCTGGCGTGCGACCTGCTGGCGGACTCGGGCAGCAATGGACTTGCCATCGATCAGTTGGGCGGACATCGAGTTTCCCTCTGGGTGAAAAGAAGACGGTGAGAAAAAGAGCGGCGATTTTCGCATGAGCCGGCGTTCAGGCAAAGCGATCTCGGGGGCCGGCCGCGGGGCAGGGCGGTCATGGGGAGCAGGCGGGCGGAGATGAAGACAAAGGAGGATCGGCTAACATCCTGATCAAAGGGCATTGTGGCTTGACGAGCGCGGAGAGATCCGTAAAATACGCAGCGCTCGATGAGGCCCCTGCGGCGGCGTCGAGGCCGTGCAAGAGCCGGCGGGGTGTAGCGCAGTCTGGTAGCGCGCCTGCTTTGGGAGCAGGATGTCGGGGGTTCAAATCCCTCCACCCCGACCACAAGCTGTTGATTGAATAGAAAAAAGTTCAATTTTCTGCTTGCGGTAAGATGCTCGGGAACGTAGAATGCGCCCATAGCTCAACCGGATAGAGCAACGGCCTTCTAAGCCGTAGGTTGCAGGTTCGAGTCCTGCTGGGCGTGCCAGTCCAGATGGCGTCTTAGCGGTCTCGTGTCGGTCGAGCGAAATCGAAATGGTGGATGTAGCTCAGTGGTAGAGCCCCGGATTGTGGCTCCGGTGGTCGTGGGTTCGATCCCCATCATCCACCCCATTGCCTTCCTTCTTCTTTGTTTTTCAGTGATCTCCCGTCGTTATCGTTTCGTGACGCTGCCATCCATTTCGGGGTGGGCGGCGATGTTGTCGTTTCCGGCAGCTGCGATTGCCGCGTCCGGTCGGACCAGGGCACGGAGAATCGACGATATCCCCTTGTCTAATCGGGTGATCGCCCC
This sequence comes from Halomonas sp. ND22Bw, assembly GCF_003011945.1. NCBI lineage: Bacteria > Pseudomonadati > Pseudomonadota > Gammaproteobacteria > Oceanospirillales > Halomonadaceae > Halomonas > Halomonas sp. ND22Bw. Next base: position 99,871 of record NZ_PXWD01000001.1, read on the forward strand.
CATAACTTCGTGCATGGCGCTTGCCACTGCTGGGCGGGATTCATAGAATCCTTGCCCTTGAATGTTTCAACGCTCTTCACGCAGCGCTTTTTCACACACTGAACGCCCCAGTCGGCAGAGGACAATTCATGCAAGTTTCCGTCGATACGACCTCCCAGATTGAACGCCGCGTCACGGTTCAGGTGCCGGCCGCCGAAATCGACGATGCCGTTGCCGCTCGCCTCAAGGACGCCGCCAAGAACGTGCGCCTGGATGGTTTTCGTCAGGGCAAGGTGCCGATGTCCGTGATCCGTCAGCGCTATGGTCGCGGCGTGCGCGACGAGGTGGTCGGCGAGGTGATGCGCGAGCGTTACGTCAAGGCCATCACCGACGAGAGCCTCAACCCGGCCGGTAACCCGCAGATCGAAGCCCACGTCAACGAGGCGGGCAAGGACCTCGAGTTCACCGCGACCCTGGAGGTCTACCCGGAAATCGAGCTGGCTTCCATCGAGGGCACCGAGGTCGAGCGTCCGGTGGTCCAGGTCACCGACGCCGACGTCGACGAGATGATCGAGACCCTGCGCAAGCAGAACGCCGCCTGGGAAGAGGTGGAGCGTGCTGCCGAGGACGGCGATCAGGTCAACATCGACTTCCAGGGCTACCTGGGTGACGAGCCGTTCGAAGGCGGCAGCGCCGAGGGTCACGACCTGGTGATCGGTTCCGGCAGCTTCATCCCCGGCTTCGAAGAGCAGCTGATCGGCGCCAAGGCCGGTGAGGAAAAGGAGCTCAAGGTCACCTTCCCCGAGGACTACCAGGCCGAGCAGCTGGCCGGTCAGGAAGCGACCTTCAAGGTCAAGGTCAACGGCGTCAAGGCCCAGGCCCTGCCCGAGATCGATGCGGCCTTCGTCGAGAAGTTCGGCGTCGAAGACGGTGATCTGGCCAAGTTCCGTGACGAGATCACCAAGAACATGACCCGCGAGGCCAGCCAGGCCGTCGACAATCGCGTCAAACAGCAGGTCCTCGAGGCGCTCAAGCAGGCCAACGAGATTCCGGTGCCGCAGGCCCTGATCCAGCAGGAGACCGATGGTCTCAAGCGTCAGGCCGCTCAGCAGTTCGGCCTCGGCGAGGACTTCGACGTCAGCCAGCTGCCGGACGAGCTGTTCGCCGAGCAGGCCAAGAGCCGCGTGCAGATCGGCCTTCTGCTGGCCGAAGTGATCAAGGTCAACGAGCTCGACGTCTCCGACGACGAGATCAAGGCCAAGGTCGAGGAGCTGGCTCAGCAGTACCAGGAGCCTCAGCAGGTCGTCGACTACTACATGGGCAACGACCAGATGAAGGATCAGGTCAAGTCCGCGGTCCTCGAGGAGAAGGCCGTCGACGTGCTGCTTGGCCAGGCCGGCGTCAAGGACGTCGAGATGAGCTACCAGGATGCGCTGGCCGCCGCCCAGCAGCAGGGTGGCCAGGCCGACGACGAAGAGGCCGACGAGGCCGAAGCCCAGGCCTGATGGCCGCTTTCACCCTTCCGCCCGCCGCGGGCGGAAGGGTGGACGTCCTGCCGGGATGTCGCTGATCGGCGGTGACGCATGGCGTTTTTCGCCATCGGCGAGGCGCGGCGTTGAATAGTGCGCTATTCACCCCCACCTTTCCCTGAGGTATGAAAACTCCGTGACCCTCGCGAGATCAGCCCAGCCCGGCGGGCTACTGGTGTCGCCCCCACACATCGGACGCAAGGACATCACCATGAGCAACGAGTTCGATACCCAATCCGCCGGCGGCCTGGTGCCGATGGTGGTCGAACAGAGCGCACGCGGCGAGCGGGCCTACGACATCTACTCCCGCCTGCTCAAGGAGCGCGTGATCTTCCTGGTGGGGCCGGTCGAGGACTACACGGCCAACCTGCTGGTGGCACAGATGCTGTTCCTGGAGTCCGAGAACCCGGACAAGGACATCCATCTGTACATCAATTCGCCGGGTGGCTCCGTCACCGCGGGGATGTCGATCTACGACACCATGCAGTTCATCAAGCCCGACGTCTCCACCGTGTGCATCGGTCAGGCGGCGAGCATGGGTGCGCTGCTGCTGGCCGGCGGCGCGGCGGGCAAGCGCTACTGCCTGCCCAACTCGCGGATGATGATCCACCAGCCGCTGGGCGGCTACCAGGGTCAGGCCTCGGACATCGAGATCCACACCCGCGAGATCCTCGGTATTCGCGAGAAGCTCAACCAGATCCTGGCCGATCATACCGGTCAGGACTTCGAGACGATCGCCCGGGATACCGACCGCGACAACTTCATGAGCGGTCCTCAGGCGGCGGAATATGGCCTGATCGACGCCGTGCTGGATAAGCGGCCGACATCCTGATAGCGTGAAATCAACCACGCTGTGATTACGTGATTCCCGGCGGCCCACGGGCCGCCGCTGCGAGAGAGGTACGCGAATGGCCGACGGCAAAGGCAAGGACGAAGGCGGCAAGCTGCTGTACTGCTCGTTCTGCGGCAAGAACCAGAACGAAGTGCGCAAGCTGATTGCCGGCCCGTCCGTCTATATCTGCGATGAGTGTGTCGATCTGTGCAACGACATCATTCGCGAGGAGGTGCTCGATGCCGATGCCGAGAGCGACGAGGAGCGTCTGCCTGCCCCCCGCGAGATTCGTCACACCCTCGACGACTACGTGATCGGCCAGGACCGCGCCAAGATGGTGCTGTCGGTGGCGGTCTACAACCACTACAAGCGGCTGCGCTATGCGTCCAAGGACGAAGTGGAGCTCGGCAAGTCGAACATCCTGCTGATCGGCCCGACCGGTAGTGGCAAGACGCTGCTGGCCGAGACGCTGGCGCGGCTGCTCAACGTGCCGTTCACCATCGCCGATGCCACCACGCTCACCGAGGCGGGCTACGTCGGCGAGGATGTCGAGAACATCATCCAGAAGCTGCTGCAGAAGTGCGACTACGATGTGGACAAGGCCCAGCGCGGCATCGTCTACATCGACGAGATCGACAAGATCTCGCGCAAGTCGGACAACCCGTCCATCACCCGGGACGTCTCCGGTGAGGGCGTGCAGCAGGCGCTGCTCAAGCTGATCGAGGGCACTACCGCCTCGGTGCCGCCCCAGGGTGGTCGCAAGCATCCGCAGCAGGAGTTCGTCCAGGTCGACACCACCAACATGCTGTTCATCGTCGGCGGTGCCTTCGCCGGCCTCGACAAGGTCATCCGTGACCGCGCCGAGAAGGGCGGCATCGGCTTCAACGCCGAGGTGAAGAGCAAGGACGAGACCAAGGGTGTCGGCGACCTGCTGATGGACGTGGAGCCCGAGGATCTGGTCAAGTTCGGCCTGATTCCCGAGTTCGTCGGCCGTCTGCCGGTGATCGCGACCCTGACCGAGCTCACCGAGGATGCGCTGATCCAGATCCTCACCGAGCCGAAGAACTCGCTGATCAAGCAGTACGCCCGGCTGTTCGAGATGGAGAACGTCGAGCTCGACTTCCGCGAGGACGCGCTGCGTGCGGTGGCTCACAAGGCCATGGAGCGCAAGACCGGGGCGCGCGGCCTGCGCTCGATCCTCGAGTCGGTGCTGCTCGACACCATGTACGAGATTCCTTCCCTGGAAGGCGTCTCCAAGGTGGTGATCGATGCGTCCGTCATCGCCGGCGAAAGCGAGCCGCTGCTGATCTACTCCCAGCAGGAATCGCAGAAGGTCGACGGCACCGACGGCTGAGACGCCCGTCTCGCGCCGGTGCGCTGCCCGCGATCGGGCCGCGTCGACCCAAGGGCCGCCTCGGCGGCCCTTTTCTTTGCGCCGTCATTGCCTTGGCCTTGCAATGCCGCGTCATCGCCCCCATTCCTTGGGTATCTCCACTGATCGTTTGAGGAAGGTCTGCGATGCAGCAGAACGCCGAACAGACCCTGAGTCTGCCCCTTTTGCCGCTGCGGGACGTGGTCGTCTACCCGCAGATGGTCATCCCGCTGTTCGTCGGCCGTGAAAAGTCCATCCAGGCCCTGGAAGCCGCCATGGAGGCCGACAAGCGCGTGCTGCTGGTGGCGCAGCGTGAGGCCAGCAAGGACGATCCGGATAACGAGGACCTGTTCGCCATCGGCACCGTGGCCGAGATCATGCAGCTGCTCAAGCTGCCCGACGGTACCGTCAAGGTGCTGATCGAGGGCGAGTCCCGGGCCGACATCCAGGACATCCTGTCCGTCGACGACGGCTACAGCCGCGCCGAGGTGGTGCTGCGCGACAGCGAACCGCTGTCCGAGCGCGAGCAGGATGCCCTGGTGCGCGTGCTGCTCAACCAGTTCGAGCAGTACGTCAAGATGTCCAAGAAGGTGCCCAACGAGGTGCTCAACTCGCTGTCGGGCATCGAGGATCCGAGCCGGTTGGTGGACACCATCTGCGCCCACCTGTCGCTGAAGATCGACGACAAGCAGCAGCTGCTCGAGATGGATCGCGTGCGCGACCGCATCGAACATCTGATGGCGCTGATCGAGTCCGAGATCGACCTGCTGCAGGTGGAAAAGCGCATTCGCTCGCGGGTCAAGGACCAGATGGAAAAGTCCCAGCGCGAGTATTATCTGAACGAGCAGATGAAGGCCATCCAGAAGGAGATGGGCGAGCTCGAGAATGCGCCCAACGAGGCCGACAAGTACGAGCAGGCCATCGAGGCGTCCGGGATGCCCAAGGACGCCGCCGAGAAGGCGCGTCAGGAGCTCGGCAAGCTGCGCATGATGACGCCGTCCTCCGCCGAGGCCACGGTGGTGCGCTCCTATCTGGACTGGCTGATCGCGGTGCCGTGGAAGAAGCGCACCCGGGTGCGCCATGACCTGGCTCACGCCCAGAAGGTGCTGGACGAGGATCACTACGGCCTCGAGGAGGTCAAGGAGCGCATCCTCGAATACCTGGCCGTGCACAAGCGGGTCAAGAAGCTCAAGGGCCCGGTGCTGTGCCTGGTCGGCCCGCCCGGCGTCGGCAAGACCTCGCTGGGTCGCTCCATCGCCCGCGCCACCAACCGCAAGTACGTGCGCCTGGCCCTCGGCGGGGTGCGTGACGAGTCCGAGATTCGTGGCCACCGCCGCACCTACATCGGCTCGCTGCCCGGCAAGCCGATCCAGCGCATGAGCAAGGCCGGGGTCAAGAACCCGCTGTTCCTGCTCGACGAGGTCGACAAGGTGGGCATGGACCACCGCGGCGACCCGTCCTCGGCGCTGCTCGAGGTACTCGACCCGGAGCAGAACGACAAGTTCAGCGACCATTACCTGGAGCTGGACTACGACCTGTCCGAGACCCTGTTCATCTGTACCGCCAACTCGATGAACATCCCCGGCCCGCTGCTCGACCGCATGGAAGTGATTCGTCTGCCCGGCTACACCGAGGACGAGAAGCTCGCCATCGCCAAGCGCTATCTGGTGCCCAAGCAGCTCAAGGCCAACGGCTTCAAGGACGACGAGCTCGGCTTCGCCGACGAGGCCCTGCTGGAGCTGATTCGCTACTACAGCCGCGAGGCCGGCGTGCGCGAGCTCGAGCGCCAGATCGCCAAGGTCTGCCGCAAGGTGCTGCGCGAGCGCATCGAGAAGGAAGGCAAGGAAGGCGCCCAGGCGCCGGCCATCCTCGCTGCCGCCGACATCGAGGCCTATGCCGGCGTGCGTCGCTACAGCTACGGTCTGGCCGACCAGGAGGACCAGGTGGGTCGCGTCACCGGCCTGGCCTGGACCTCGGTGGGCGGCGAGCTGCTCAACATCGAGTCGGTGGTGACGCCCGGCAAGGGGCGCATCAACAAGACCGGCTCGCTGGGCGACGTGATGAAGGAGTCCGTGAGTGCCGCCCAGACCGTGGTGCGGGCGCGGGCGGAAAGCTTCGGCATCGATCCCGAACGGTTCGAGAAGGAAGACCTGCACATCCACGTGCCGGAGGGCGCCACGCCGAAGGACGGCCCGAGCGCCGGCGTCGCCATGGTCACGGCGATGATCTCGGCCTACACCGGCCGCCCGGTTCGCTGCGACGTGGCCATGACTGGCGAGGTCAACCTGCGCGGCGAGGTGATGCCGATCGGCGGGCTCAAGGAGAAATTGCTGGCCGCCAGGCGCGGTGGTATAAAGACCGTGCTTATTCCTGAAGAGAACCGCCGCGACCTGAAAGAGGTCCCGGACAACATCAAGCAGGCACTCGACATCCGGCCCGTGCGTTGGATCGACGAAGTTCTCGAGACCGCCCTGGGTGAAAAAACCGGTGGCCAGGATGAAGAATCTCGAGCGGAAGACAAGGCCTCTTCTCACTCGATGATCAGTACACACTGACGACATTTTTTCCTGCTTGCCGGGGTGAAAACCCCGGCATGACGGGGATTGTCAGGGAAGGTTGCTTGACACGTCTTTCATCGCATTGCTATAAACTATCGCCATGCTGTGATCGCGTCAGTCAGCCGTAAGTCTCGCCGATTAGAGCCAATTTACGTAACAGTCAAGGGGTGAAGTGTGAACAAGTCCGAGCTGATCGAAGCCATTGCTGCGTCTGCCGATATTCCCAAGGCAGCCGCTTCCCGTGCGCTGGACGCCATGGTCGACGCCGTGGCTGACAGCCTGAAGAAGGGCGACAGCGTCTCCCTGGTGGGTTTTGGCACCTTCACCGTCAAGGAGCGGGCCGCGCGTACCGGCCGTAACCCGCAGACCGGTGAGCCGATCGAGATCAGCGCCGCCAAGGTGCCGAGCTTCAAGGCCGGCAAGGCGCTCAAGGATTCCGTCAACTAAGGACACGGCCTTGCCGTCTTCCTGACCGACGTTTCCCTACAGGCGCACCGCTGTCGCGGTGCGCCTGTTTCGTTTTCGGAGCCCCGCAGGCGCCGAGCGTGCTGTGCTCGTCGTCGCGTGGCCAAGCTGGACGCCTGTAAGATGGGCGTCCCGAACCACTTGATCCGCAGAGGCCTGCATGCTGCAAAGTATTCGTGACCGCTCCACCAGTTGGGGTGCCAAGATCCTGGTCGGCGCCGTGGTGGTGACCATGGCCCTGTTCGGCGTGGAGTCCCTGGTGGGGCTGCTGAACAGCGACGGTGAGGAGGTCGCCACGGTCAATGGCGAGCCGATCACGCGTCAGCAGCTCGAGCTTCAGGTGCAGCGGGCGATCCGCAGCGGCCAGGTGCCGCCGGAGCAGGAGCGTCAGCTGCGGGCCGAGACGCTCGACAGCCTGATCACCAACCAGCTGCTGGCCCAGTATGCCGAGGAGGGCGGCCTGCATCTGTCCGATGCCCAGATCGACCAGCTGATCGTCACCCTGCCGGAGTTCCAGGACGCCAACGGCCGTTTCGACAGCGAGCTGTTCAAGAATCGTCTGGCCAGCGCCGGCTTCACGCCCATTTCCTTCCGTGCCCAGTTGCGCGAGGACATGAAGCGTCGCCAGCTCCAGCAGGGCCTGGTCATCAGCGAGTTCAGCCTGCCGAGCGAGCAGGAGCGCCTCGCCGAACTGCAGCGCCAGGCGCGCACCTTCCGTCACTATGCCCTGACCCCGGCCGACCTGGAGACGGCGCCTGATATCGACGACGCCGATCTCCAGGCCTACTACGAGGCTCACGCCGACGCCTACCAGCGCCCCGAGCAGGTCAAGCTGGCCTATGTGGTGCTCGACAAGCAGGCCATGGCCGATGACGTCGAGGTCAGCGACGAGGACCTGCGCCAGGCTTGGCAGGATGAAGCGGCCAGCGCCGACCGCCGTGTCTCCCACATCATGGTCGGCTTCGGCGACGAGCGCAGCCGCGAGGACGCGGTGGCCCGCCTGGAGGAGGTCAAGTCCCGGCTGGCCGACGGCGAGGCCTTCGCCGATCTGGCCGCCGACTATTCCGACGATACCTCGACCAGCGATGCCGGCGGCGACCTGGGCGTGATCAGTCGCGGCTTCTTCGGCGAGGCCTTCGAGGACGCGGCCTTCGCCCTCGACGAGGGGCAGGTGTCGGATATCGTCGAGACCGACAATGGGCTGCATCTGATCCAGGTCACCGAGCTCGATCGCCCGCCGTTCGAAGAGGCCCGCGACCGCCTGCGCCAGGACGTGGCGCTGGCGCAGGTCGAAGACGCCTTCAACGACAAGGCCCAGCGGCTGATCGACGAGAGCTTCGCCGCCGAGGACCTGGCCAGCGTGGCCGAGGATCTCGATCTCGAGCGTCAGCAGAGCGACTGGGTGAGCCGCGACGCCGCCGACGGCGTGCTGTCCGAGCCCGGCGTGATGCGCCAGGCCTTCAGCGATGACGTGCTGGAGGAGGGCTTCAACAGCGAGGTCATCGAGCTGGACGAGGATCGCCGTATGGTGCTGCGCGTGGTCGAGCATCGCGATGCCACCACGCTGCCGCTGGACGAGGTGCGCGACCGTGTCGTGGCGGCCGTCGAGGCCGACAAGACCCGCGAGGCCCTGGAAGCGCGCGCCGACGAGATGCTCGCGTCGCTGCGTGGCGGCGAGACCCTGGACCTCGACTGGCAGCGCGCCGAATCGCTGAGCCGCCAGGCCGAGAGCGGTCTGGCTCAACCGGTGATCGAGGCCGCCTTCCGTCTGCCGCACCCGTCGGAGGGCGAGACCGTCTACGGCCGTGCCAACGACGGTCAGCGGGTGGTGCTGATCGGACTGGAATCCGTCACCGAGGGCGAAGCCAACGCGCAGATCGAGTCCTTCGTGGCGCGCATGGCCCAGCAGCTGCGCTCCCAGGCGGCGGTCAACGGCCTGCTCGACCACCTGCGTGAGCAGGCCGAGATCGAGCGTCCCTGACGGTCGACTCGCGCCGCGGTAGAGGAAAGAGGAAAAAAGGGGGCTTCGGCCCCCTTTTTCGTGTCTGTCGTTCATGTCTGTCGTTCGTGTTGTCGCGGCGAATCTGACCGAGCCAGTCGGCTCGCCCACTTATACCGTTATCTTGTGTGCTTTACCCTCGTTGGATTGTCGTCCTGGGGCGCGGAGCGGTGAGCATGCGATGATGACCACCGATCTTCCTTCCGCCGACGAGAGTTGCCCATGGCCCGGCCGCCGCTTCGCGATATTCCCGCCCATCTGATCACCGGCTTCCTGGGGGGCGGCAAGAGTACGCTCATCCATCACCTGATCGCGCACAAGCCACCCGGCGAGCGCTGGGCGGTGCTGATCAACGAGTTCGGCCAGGTCGGCGTCGACCAGACGATGTTCGCCGAACGCGACGATGTCGTGGTCCAGGCGCTGCCGGGCGGCTGCCTGTGCTGTCAGCTGGCCACGGTGCTGCAGACGAGCCTGGTGCAGCTGCTGCGACGCGAGCGGCCCGACCGACTGATCATCGAGCCTTCCGGGCTCGGCCACCCGTCGGGGCTGATCGAGCTGCTGCGGGGAGAGGCCTTCGCCGGTGTGCTCTCGCTTCGGGACGTGGTGGCGGTGCTGGACCCGCGACGCCTGGACGATCCGCGCGCGCGAGGCCACGAGACCTTCCTCGATCAGCTGCGGCTGGCCGACGGCGTGGCCCTGACCATGGTCGATCGTCTCGGTGCGGAGCAGGTATCGGCGGCGCGAGACTGGCTGGCCGAGACGCTGCCGGGCGAGCGCTGGATCGGCGAGGCGCCGCAGGGCCGACTGCCGGTCGAGCGGGTGCTCGACGCCGGTGCTCACCGGGATCAGACCGTGCCTGCCGCTCCGGCGGCGCATCGTGCTCAGGCCACGGCTCAGGACCAGATTCAGACCCAGACGCCGGGGCTCTTGCTCGATCTCGACGCCCGGGCGCCGCGCGTCGGGGCGCCGGTGCGGGAGAGCGGCGCATCGCTGGGCCATGAAAGCCTCGGCTGGCGCTGGCATGCCGATGAGGTCTTCGACGGCGCGGCCATCACGGCCTGGCTGGACGCCCTGCCGGCGGCGCTGCGGGTCAAGGGCGTGCTGCACACGGATGCGGGATGGGTCACGGTCAATCGTGCCGGAGGCGAGGCGCCGCTCTCGCCCAGCGAGTGGCGCCGCGACTCGCGCCTGGAGCTGATCGCCGAAGCCGGAGAGATGCCGGACGCCGAGGCGCTCGAGGCCGGGCTTGCCGGCTGCCGTCGCTGAAAGGACGAGGAGCACGTCCGTGCCAGCCAGATGGGGCCCGGTTTGAGGGGGATCAGAAAGAGAGGGCGATTGCCTGGCGGCTACTGACGCCTTCACTACACTTAACTCGCTGTTGTGGGATATCCGGACAATGAACGTCACAGGAGCGAGACCATGCGTGATTCGAAATGCCGTCTGGTAGCGGCGATGATGCTGGGCATGTCGGTCGTGGTGCCGGCCGCCGCCCAGGAAGGCACGGAAGATGCCGAACGTCCCAACATCCTCATCATCTGGGGCGATGATGTCGGTATGTGGAATATCGGCGCCTATCACCGCGGCATGATGTTCGGCCCGACGCCGAATATCGATCGCATCGCCGACGACGGCATGCTGTTCATGGATCACTATGCCCAGGCATCGTGCACCGCGGGACGGGCGGCCTTCATCACCGGCCAGTATCCGATGCGCACCGGGCTGTCCACGGTGGGCATCGCCGGCTCCCCCAACGGCCTTAGCGAGGAAGACCCGACCCTGGCGGAGATGCTCAAGCCGCTCGGTTACGCCACCGGCCAGTTCGGCAAGAACCACCTCGGCGATCTCGACGAGCACCTGCCGACCAATCACGGCTTCGACGAGTTCTACGGCATTCTCTATCACCTCAATGCCGGCGAGTACCTGGAACAGCCCGAGTACCCCCACGAGGCGGCGCAGGAGGCCGGTCTGGTGCAGCGCGGGGTCATTCATTCCTTCGCCACCGAGGATGGCGGCCAGGAGATCGAGGATCTCGGCAACTTCGGCCGCGAGCGGCAGCGCAACCTCGATCAGGAAGTCCTCGAGCAGAGCACGCGCTTCATCCGCGAGGCCGTGGAGAACGACGAGCCGTTCTTCGTCTGGCACAACACCACGCGCATGCACTATCAGACTCACCTCAACGAGGAGTACGACGGTATCACCGGCATGGGCATCTACGCCGATGGCATGGTCGAGCTCGACGACGACGTGGGCGAGCTGCTCGACCTGCTGGAGGAGCTGGGCGTCGACGACAACACCATCGTGATGTTCTCCACCGACAACGGGGCGGCGTCCAACTCCTGGCCGGACGGCGGCAACCAGCCGTTCCGCGGCGAGAAGGGCGTGGGCGGCTACGAGGGCGCCTTCCGCGTGCCGATGATGGTCAAGTGGCCCGGGGTCATTCCCGAGGGCACCACCACCGGCGAGTTCATGATCATGGAAGACTGGATGCCGACGATCATGGCGCAGCTGGGCCAGCCGGACCTGAAGGAGGACCTGCTGGATGGCGCCGAGATCGGCGGGCGCAACTATCGGGTGCATCTCGACGGCTATGACCAGACGCCGCTGATCACCGGGGAAGGTCCCTCCAATCGTCGTGAATTCTTCTACTTCACCGAGACCCAGTTCCACGGCGTGCGCTTCAACGACTGGAAGTTCCTGTTCACCGAGCAGGATCAGTGGTTCAACGGCGAGCTGAACCAGCTGACCACGCCGCTGATTACCAACCTGGAGCTGGACCCGTTCGAGCGCTTCCATGATGCCCGCGGCTTCGAAGAGTGGCAGGAGAACCGCTCATGGACGATTCCGCTGGCGCAGGAGGTGGTCAATCGCTTCGTGGAATCCTTCGAGGAATATCCCCCGCGTCAGGCCAGCTTCTCGCCGGCGGTGAGCGAGGTCGGGGAAAAGATCATGAGCATTCCCGCTCGCTGAGGATGTCGGCTTGCCCTTAGCATCGGGACGTTCATCAAACCACTAACGTTGATCGCACCACGAAGAAGGCCGGGTGGCATGTTGCCACCCGGCCTTCTTTTTTAGGCGTCTGTCGCGCCGGCTCGCGTCCTGCTGCCGCGAGGGCGCAGAGCGCCCGGCTCAGCCCTGCAGCGGGAAGTCGCGCAGCACCGGCGCCTGTCCCGGGACGATCTCGATGTCCCAGCCCTGGTTCGGCTGCCAGTCGCCCAGCACGAAGCGACGCGCCGGCGCGCCGTCTAGGTCGACGTCATGGATGGCGGGGCGGTGGGTATGGCCGTGAATCATCGTGGTCACGCCGTGCTCGCGCAGGGCCTCGACCACCTCGGCCGGCGTCACGTCCATGATGTCCTCGGCCTTGTTGGAATTGGCCTCTCCGGACTGGTCGCGCAGCTGTTTGGCCAGGGCGATGCGCTCGGGGATCGGCATGGCCAGGATCTGCGCCTGCCACTGCGGGTCGCGGGCCTTGGCGCGGAAGGCCATGTAGGCCTCGTCCCGGGTGCACAGGCTGTCGCCGTGCATCAGCAGCACCCGCTCGTCGCCGAGGGTGACCACGCTGGGATCGGGCAGCAGGGTGGCGCCGGCGGCGTCGGCGAAGCGCTCCCCGAGCAGGAAGTCGCGGTTGCCGTGCATCAGGTAGATCGCGGTGCCGGCCTCGGCGCGTTGCTTCAGGGCTGCGGCGATGCGCTCTGCGAGCGCGGCGGTGCCGGTGGGATCGGCGGCGCCGAGGTCCAGCAGATCATCGCCGATCCAGGCCTCGAAGAAGTCGCCGAGGATATAGAGCGCCTCGGCGTCGGCGGCGCGGGTCTCCAGCCAGTTCAGGAAGCCCTCGGTGATGGCCGGGGCACCAGGATGCAGGTGAAGATCGGAGATCAGCAGGGTCGACATGGCGTCTCTCGCGGGCAGCGGATGAAGGAAAGCGCCCCCGCCGGAGGGCGAGGGCGCGGGACTCACGGGGCGAGGGCTCAGGCCTCGGTGTCGTCCTGGACGTAGGCGCGCTGGATGATCACGTCCTCGGCCGGCACGTCGGCGTGCATGCCGCGGCGGGTGGTGGTCACGCCCTTGATACGCTCGACCACGTCCATGCCCTCGACGACCTCGCCGAACACGCAGTAGCCCCAGCCCTGCAGGTTCTTGCCGCGATGGTTGAGGAAGTCGTTGTCGGCCACGTTGATGAAGAACTGGGCGCTGGCGGAGTGCGGGTCCTGGGTGCGGGCCATGGCCAGGGTGCCGCGGGTGTTGGCCAGGCCGTTGTCGGCCTCGTTCTCGATCGGGGTGCGGGTCTGCTTCTGGTTGAAGTCCAGGTCGAAGCCGCCGCCCTGGACCATGAAACCGTCGATCACGCGGTGGAACAGGGTGTTGTCATAGTAGCCGTCGCGCACGTACTGCTCGAAGTTGGCAGCCGTCTTCGGGGCCTTGTCGTGGTTCAGGGCGACATGAATATCGCCGAAATTGGTCTGCAAGATGATCATCACGATGTCCTGTCTTCTCGAAGCGGGATGCCTTGGCGCCGTATGGGCACGTGGCGCTATAATAGCCGCTTTGCGTCGATGCGCGAAGCCGTGGTCAGGCCCGCGGCGTCGCGACGACAGGCCCGCGTTCAACCAGAGGTTGCCCAATCAACATGACCAGCGAGACCACCAGCGCGCCGAACTTCATTCGCAACCAGATCAGCGAGGAGATCGAGGCCGGCCGACAGGGGAAGATCGTCACCCGCTTCCCGCCGGAGCCCAACGGCTTCCTGCACATCGGCCATGCCAAGTCGATCTGTCTGAATTTCGGGCTCGCCGAGCAGTTCGGTGGCGACTGTCATCTGCGCTTCGACGACACCAACCCGGCGAAGGAAGAGCAGGCCTATATCGACGCCATCAAGGAAGACGTCAGCTGGCTGGGCTACGAGTGGGCCGGCGACGTGCGCTTCGCCTCGGACTACTTCGATACCCTCTACGAGTGGGCCCAGCACCTGATCCGTGAGGGCAAGGCCTACGTCGACGATCTCTCCCCGGAGGAGATGCGCGAGTATCGTGGCACCCTGACCGAGGCCGGTACGCCGAGCCCGTACCGCGAGCGCGGCGTCGAGGAGAACCTCGACCTGCTGGAGCGCATGCGCACCGGGGAGTTCGCCGAGGGCGAGAAGGTGCTGCGCGCCAAGATCGACATGGCCGCGCCGAACATCAACCTGCGCGACCCGATCCTCTATCGCATCCGCCACGCTTCGCACCACCAGACCGGCGACACGTGGAAGATCTACCCGTCCTACGACTTCACCCACGGCCAGTCCGATGCCCTGGAAGGGGTGACACACTCCGTCTGCACCCTGGAGTTCGAGGATCACCGCCCGCTGTACGAGTGGTTCCTGGACAACCTGCCGGTGCCGGCCAAGCCGCGCCAGATCGAGTTCGCGCGGCTGAACCTGAACTACACCCTGACCTCCAAGCGCAAGCTCAAGCTGCTGGTGGACGAGAACATCGTCGACGGCTGGGACGACCCGCGCCTGCCGACCCTGTCCGGCATGCGTCGCCGCGGCTATACCCCGGCCTCGATCCGCAAGTTCTGCGAGATGATCGGCGTGACCCGCGCCGACGGCGGCCTGGTCGATATCGCCATGCTCTACCACGCGATCCGTTCCGACCTCGAGGACAACGCGCCGCGCGCCATGTGCGTGCTCAAGCCGCTCAAGGTGGTGCTGACCAACGTCGCCGAGGACTTCGCCGAGACCTATCGGGTCGCCGGGCACCCGGCCCGTGAGGACATGGGGGTGCGCGAGATTCCGTTCTCCCGCGAGCTGTACATCGACCGCGACGACTTCATGGAGGAGCCGCCGAAGAAGTTCTTCCGCCTGGCGCCGGGCAAGGAAGTGCGGCTGCGCAACTCCTACGTCATCCGCTGCGACGAGGTGATCAAGGACGAGGCCGGCGAGGTCAGCGAGCTGCGCTGCTCGGTCGATTTCGATACTCTCGGCAAGAACCCCGAGGGTCGCAAGGTCAAGGGCGTGATCCACTGGGTCAGCGCCGCCCAGGCGGTGCCGATGGAGGTGCGCCTCTATGACAACCTGTTCACCGTCGAGCAGCCGGACAAGGACAAGGACGCCGACTTCCTCGAGCACCTCAACCCCGAGTCGCTGACCGTGGTGCAGGCCATGGGCGAGCCGAGCCTGGCCGATGCGGCGCCCGAGAGTCGCTTCCAGTTCGAGCGGGTCGGCTACTTCTGCGCCGACCGCCACGCCTGCCGCGACGGCAAGCTGGTATTCAACCGCACCGTGGGACTCAAGGATGGCTGGGCCAAGGCCCAGAAGAAGGGCTGACATGCAGATCTACAACACCCTGACGCGTCGCAAGGAAACCTTCACGCCCATCGAGCCGGGCAAGGTGCGCATGTACGTCTGCGGCATGACCGTCTATGACTTCTGTCACCTGGGCCACGCCCGGGTGATGGTGGCCTTCGACGTCATCACCCGCTACCTGCGGGCCCGCGGCTACGACGTCAGCTACGTGCGCAACATCACCGACATCGACGACAAGATCCTCAAGCGGGCGGACGAGAACGGCGAGACCATCGAGGCGCTCACCGACCGCATGATCGATGCCATGCACGAGGACGAGGGCCGCCTGGGCGTGCTGCGTCCGGACGCCGAGCCGCGCGCGACCCAGCACCTGGACGAGATCGTCTCGATGATCCAGACGCTGATCGACAAGGGCTATGCCTACGCGGCGGACAACGGCGACGTCTACTACCGGGTGCGCAAGTTCGACGGCTACGGCAAGCTCAACAACCGCGACCTGGACGACATGCGCTCCGGCGCCCGGATCGACGTCGACGAGCACAAGGAAGACCCGCTCGACTTCGTGCTGTGGAAGGCCGCCAAGCCCGGCGAGGTCAACTGGCTCTCGCCCTGGGGCGAGGGGCGCCCGGGCTGGCACATCGAGTGCTCGGCGATGTCCACCTGCTGCCTCGGCGAGACCTTCGACATCCACGGCGGCGGGCCGGACCTGACCTTCCCGCACCACGAGAACGAGATCGCCCAGAGCGAGGCCGCCACCGGCAAGCCCTACGTCAACACCTGGATGCACGCCGGCGCGGTGCGCGTGAACCAGGAGAAGATGTCCAAGTCGCTGGGCAACTTCTTCACCATCCGCGACGTGCTCGAGCATCACGACGCCGAGGTGGTGCGCTACCTGCTGGTGTCGAGCCACTATCGCAGCCCGATCAACTACGCACCGGAGTCGCTGGCCGACGCCCGCAAGTCGCTGGAGCGTTTCTACAATGCTCTTGACGGGCTGGCCCTGGACGGCGTCGAGGTACGGGAAGGCGAGGTCGATGCGCGCTTCGACGAGCGCTTCACCGCGGCCATGGACGACGACTTCAACACCGCCGAGGCGGTGTCGGTGCTGTTCGACCTGGCTCGCGAGCTCAACCGCGCCAAGAAGGAAAGCCCTGAGCAAGCGCCGGCCCTGGCCGCCGAGCTCAAGCGCCTGGGCGGCGTGCTCGGCCTGCTGCAGCAGGCGCCGGCGGCCTTCCTCAAGGGCGCCGGTGGCGGCGAGCTGCCGCTGACCGAGGCCGAGATCGAGGCCAGGATCGCCGAGCGCGCCGCGGCCAAGAAGGCCCGCGACTTCGCCACCGCCGACGGCATCCGCGACGAGCTGGCCGCACTGGGCATCGTGCTCAAGGACAGCCGCGAGGGCACCGGCTGGGTGTTCGAGGCGCCGGGCGACTGAGTCCTGATACTCGATCGATCCGCAATTGAAACGCCCGGCCTTGTGCCGGGCGTTTCGCGTCTGGGGGCAGAAGACTCAGTGCGGCTCCGCGCCCAGCGTCTCGTCGACCAGTGCCATGGCTTCGTCGAGGCTGACGGCGACCGCGTCCCAGGGCAGGGTCGATCCGACGAGATGGCAGTGATAGAGGGCATCGTCATCGATGTCGACACGGTGGATGTCGTTGCCCCGGTCGTCCTGCCACCAGTCGGCGTGGACATGATGCCAGCGCGGGGCGATCCGAGCGTTCATGTTCATGCGTCACCTTCCTTCGTGAGCCGCCCGCTCGGGCGATTGCTCAGCAAGCCTTCCAGATCTTCAGGCGGGGTTCCGTCAGCCCGTGCCAGCGTGAATAGAAATCGATTCGACGCTGGGCGTTGGCGAGGTCCACCGGGCCAAGGTCTTCATGAGGGGCGTGGGCGAGACAGCCGACGTCGACTCGTTCATGGGGCCGGGAGCGCGTTCGGAGGCGTGACTCCTGGCGTTGGCCGCGGCCCATCGGCCGCGCTCGAGGGAGTGAGTGTTGCTCAACGGGCATGTGGGGCAACCGCAGTACCTGGTTCATGTGGCATTCCTCCGAACGGCATGTAACCCAGGGAGCGACTCACTGTCGCCGGTCTGTCGGACCGCCGGGGGCGGCCTTATGGTCAGCATAGTTGAGAAACGCTGTTTGTAAATTCAGGTTACAAAATATGTCGCTCAAGTCCGGCGCGAGAAGGCCGTTAGTGCATCATGCCGGTGGCAGCGGGAGGCGATGGGGCCAGGCATCGTCGACGACGAAGACGCGCTGCCAGCTCGGGGACGAGGTGGTGTCGAGAAGGATGGCGAGCTGAACCGGCGCGCCGCCGCGGAGAAAGTGCAGGCGCAGCCGATGCTCGAGGACCGGCAGCGGGCTCAGCTGCGGGAGGGGAGGAAACGCCAGCCAGTGAGGCTTGCACAGCCAGGCGCCGAGTGCGTTTCCCGGCAGGCGCTCGCACCAGGCTGGCCAGTCGTGCCAGTGCAGCCACTGGCCGCGCAGGTGGTCGGCCGTGGCCTGGCGCGGGGAGGGCAGCGGCGTCTGCCAGGGGTAGAACAACACCCCGGGCATGGCCAGGCGCTGACGTAGTCGCGCCACCGGGCCGCCAAGCCGTTCGGCCAGCGCCTGGCGCGCCAGCGGGCGCTGGGCCAGCGGCAGCTGGTGGTGCTCCAGGTGATGGCGCTTGAGGGCCAGGCTGTCGAGCCCGCCGGGGCCGACCCAGCGAGCCTGATCGTCGTCGGCGCCCGGGCCCTCGGTGAGGCCCAGGTAGTACTTGATCGCCACCTCGAGATGGACGGGCACGGGATCCGGCGATTCGGCGTAGATCAGGTCGAGCTCGCCCAGGGTGCGGCGCTCCTGAAGCACTGGCAGGTTGTGGGCGAGCAGGCGGGTATTCGGTGCGGTATCGAGCAGGAACTGCCACAGGCGCTCGTGATAGTGGCCCATGCGCCCCTCCAGGGCAGCGCCGACGTAGCGCTCCAGATCGCCCGGGGCGTCGTCCAGGTGGCTCAGATAGTCGCTCAGGGCGGCGTCGCTCTCGAGACCCAGGCTGCGGCGATCGGGGCGGCCGGGGGTCTCGAGGGTGATCAGGTCAGGTGCCTGCAGCAGCCAGGCCAGGTCGCGTACCAGCGGGTGGTGCCAGGGGCGGATGTCATCGCGGAATGGCGGCATGCGGTCTCGCTCCGGGCGTTGAGATGGCGCTCTGACAGCGAAGCTATACAGGTCTTATACTCCAGCATACATTCATTCGGGAAGCGGGTGGTATCCATGCAGCCAGCACTGACACGTCTCGCCGCCATCGCGGCCGGCACTCTGATGACCCTGGGCGCGGCGCAGGCCCAGGACGCCGCCGGAGAGCCGGTGGTGATCGCCTCCAAGATCGACACCGAGGGCTCGGTGCTCGGGCAGCTGATCCTGCAACGCCTGGAGGCCGGCGGCATCGCGGTGGAGGATCGCCTGCAGCTTGGCGCCACCAGCATCGTGCGCAGGGCCCTGACCACCGGGGAGATCGATCTCTACCCGGAATACACCGGCAACGGTGCCTTCTTCTTCGACATGGCCGACAGCCCGGTGTGGAAGGACGCCGAGCAGGCCTATGAGACGGTCCGTCAGAAGGATCGCGAGGCCAATGACCTGGTGTGGCTGACGCCCGCCGAGGCCAACAACACCTGGGCGATCAGCGTGCGCGGCGATCTGGCCCGCGCGCACGAGCTGGCGAGCCTCGAGGACCTGGCCGGCTATCTCGACGATGGCGGCGAGTTCAAGCTGGCGGCGAGCGCCGAGTTCGTCGAGTCGCCCCAGGCGCTGCCGGCCTTCCAGGACGCCTATGGCTTCGAGCTCTCCGAGGACGAGCTGCTGGTGCTCTCCGGCGGCAATACCGCCGCCACCATGCGCGCCGCCGCCCAGCAGACCAGCGGCGTCAACGCCGCCATGACCTACGGCACCGACGGCGGCCTCAAGGCCCTCGATCTGCACGTGCTGGACGACACCCTCGGCGTGCAGCCGGTCTATCAGCCGGCGCCGGTGATACGCGCCGAGGTGCTCGAGGCGCATCCCGAGATCGAGACCCTGCTGGCGCCGGTGTTCGAGGCGCTGGACCGCGACACCCTGCAGCGGCTCAACGGTGATGTGGCCGTCAACGGCCTCGATCCGGCCAAGGTGGCCGGCGACTTCCTCGATACCCTGGACGAATGAGCCGCGGGGTGAACGAGGAGACAGGGAATAGGGACGTGCCTCGCCCCAACGCCGTGCTCCTGAGCCTGCTGCTGGTGACCCTGGTCGCCTGGAGCGGGCTCGACGCGGTCAGCGTCGCCCCCAATCGCATCGTACCCGGCCAGGGACATGCCGCCTGGGAGGCGGCCGGCTGGCCGGGATTCCTGATCAGCCTGGTGCCGATGCTCGCCGTGCTGGCACTGGCCTGGCGCCCGGACCGGTGCCACCTGCGCTGGGCCCTGGGGCTGGTGGTGGCGATGCTCGCCGCACTGCCGGCCTGGCTGGCGCTGGCGGCGGCCAGGCTGGTCGAGGCCGATCTGCCACAGGCGCGCCTGGGCGTGGGCGCCGGGGTCTGGGTGGCGCTGTTCCTGCTGCTGCTGGCGCTGATCGAGCTGCGCACGCGCCTGGCGCTGTCGCGGACGCTGGGTGGGTCGCTGTTGCTGGTGCCGCTGGCGAGCTTCGCCGCCTGGCTGACGTTCGACCTCGCCCCGCTGGCGCTGCGCCAGGAGTTCCTGGCCCGCCGCGACGGCTTCATCGCCGCCATCGTCGAGCATCTGCTGCTGGTCGGCGCCGCCGTCGGCGTCAGTTTAGTGCTCGGCGTGGCCCTGGCGCTGGCCATGCGACGCTGGGCGCGCTGCCGCATGCTCGGCTTCGCGGTGCTCAACTTCCTGCAGACCATTCCCAGCTTGGCGCTGTTCGGCCTGCTGCTGGCGCCGCTGGCCTGGCTGGGCGCCCACGTCGAGTGGCTGGCGGCGCTGGGCGTGAGCGGCATCGGCGCCGCCCCGGCGCTGCTGGCGCTGGTCGGCTACAGTCTGCTGCCGATGGTGCGCAACACCTTCGTGGCCCTCGATGAGGTCGACCCCGGCGTGATCGACGCGGCCCGGGGCATGGGCATGAGCCGCGGCCAGGTGTTCCGCCAGGTGCGCCTGCCGCTGGCCGCGCCGGTGATCCTCGAGGGCATTCGCATCACCACCGTGCAGGCCATCGGCCTGACCGCCGTGGCCGCGCTGATCGGCGCCGGCGGCCTCGGCACCTTCATCTTTCAGGGGCTGGGGCAGGCGGCCATGGACATGGTGCTGCTCGGCGCCCTGCCGATCCTGGTCATGGCGCTGATCGCCGATGCCCTGCTGGGCGCCCTGACCGACGTCACACGCCAGGGAGAGGCCACATGATCGAACTCATCGGCGTGTCCAAGCGCTTCGGCGATACCGCCGCCGTGGACGACATGTCGCTGCGCGTCGAGCGCGGCGAGCTGTGCGTGCTGGTGGGCACCTCCGGCTGCGGCAAGTCGACGACGCTGCGCATGATCAATCGCCTGATCGAGCACAGCGACGGCGAGATCCATATCGACGGCCAGCAGATCCGCGACTTCCGGGAGGAGACCCTGCGCCGGCGCATGGGCTATGCGATCCAGAGCACCGGGCTGTTTCCGCACTGGACGGTGGCGCGCAACATCGGCCTGGTGCCGCGGCTGCTCAAATGGCCCCCGGCGCGGATCCGCGAGCGGGTCGAGGAGCTGATGGCGATGCTCGGCCTGTCAATGGACGAGTTCGCCGAAAAGTATCCGCGCCAGCTTTCCGGCGGCCAGGCCCAGCGGGTCGGTGTGGCCCGGGCGCTGGCCGCCGATCCCGATATCCTGCTGATGGACGAGCCCTTCGGGGCGCTGGACCCGATCACTCGCGAGACGCTCCAGCACGAACTGCGCGAGCTGCAGTCGCGGCTGCAGAAGACCATCGTCTTCGTCACCCACGACATGGACGAGGCGCTGCGGCTGGCCGACCGGCTGGTGGTCATGGACGGCGGCCGCATCCGCCAGCAGGGCCATCCGCTTGAGCTGCTGCGCGAGCCCGCCGACGCTTTCGTCGAATCGCTGCTCGGCGGCGAGGACCGCGGCCTCAAGGAGGCGGCGTTGCTGACCGTCGGCGAGCGGATGATGCCGCTGAGCCCGCGGCTGCTGCCGCGGGAGCGTATCTCCCGCCACGCCACCCTGCGCGAGGCGCTGTCGATGATGCTGTGGCGCCATGCCGAGCGCCTGGCCGTGGTCGACGACGAGGACATGCCGATCGGCGAGCTGTCGCTGCGCCGGCTGGTGGGGGCGAAGCATCATGAGTGAAGCGGTGAGTCGCCTGGTGGCGCCGAGAGAGCGGGGCTGGTGGGCGCCGCTGGCCTGGACGGTGCTGCTGTTCTCTGCCTGCGTGGGCATGCCCTGGCTCGAGGGGCTGTTCCGGCTGGTCGAACCGGACAGCCGCGGTGTCGTCTATGCCCGGGCCGATTTCCTGACCCTGCTGGGCCGCCATCTGCTGGTGGTGGCCGTCGCGGCGCTGGCCGCGGTGGCGATCGGCGTCGGCGCCGCCGTGGCGGTGACGCGGCGTGCCGGCCGCGACTTCCTGCCGCTGGTCGCCCAGCTGGCCTCGATCGGGCAGACCTTCCCGCCGGTGGCGGTGCTGGCGCTGGCGGTGCCGGTGCTGGGTTTCGGCACCCTGCCGATCATCGTCGCATTGCTGCTCTACGGGCTGCTGCCGATCGTGCGCAACACCCTGACCGGGCTCGAGGGCGTCGACTCCGGCGTGCGCGAGGCCGCCCGCGGCATGGGCATGACCAGCGGCCAGCTGCTGCGCCAGGTGGAGCTGCCGCTGGCCTGGCCGGTGATCCTGGCCGGCATCCGCACCTCGGTGACCATCAATATCGCCACCGCGGCGATCGGCGCCACCGTGGGGGCGAGCAATCTGGGCGACCCGATCATCTCCGGCATCGTCAACGGCAACACCGCCTACGTGTTGCAGGGTGCGCTGCTGATCGGGCTGCTGGCGCTGACCGTGGACAGCGTCTTCGCCCGACTGCAGCCGGCCGCCGCTTAAGTACGCGGCCTCGCCGGCGTGTGACTTTCGTCGTGCTATCGAAGGTTTTCAGTTTACGTTAACGTCATAATCGTGCGTTGATCGACGCCCGGGCGATCCCCTGGCGGTCCGACACAAGAGCGACAACACTGCCCCCAAAAGGGGTAAGGATCACGACGATGACCACGACGCGAGATATTCACGTGCCGGAGTTTCTGGCCGGTGACGAGTTCAGCATTCCCACCTATCGGGTACTGACCCAAGAGGGCACCCTCTGCGAGGGCGCCGAGGCTCCGACCCTCGAGCGCGACGAGGCTCGGGCCATCTACCGGGCGATGATCGCCACCCGGGTGCTCGACGAGCGCATGATGGCCGCCCAGCGACAGGGCCGCCTCAGCTTCTACATGCAGTGCACCGGCGAGGAGGCCGCGGTGATCGGCGCCACCGCGGCGCTCGACGAGGCCGACATGATCATGGCCCAGTACCGCGAGCAGGGTGCGCTGGTCTATCGCGGCTTCACCTTCGACGAGTTCATGAACCAGCTGTTCGGCAACGAGCTCGACTACGGCAAGGGGCGCCAGATGCCGATCCACTACGGATCGCGGAAGCTCCACTACATGACCATCTCCTCGCCGCTGGCCACCCAGATTCCTCAGGCCACCGGCTATGCCTACGGCCAGAAGCTGGCCGGCGAGGGCAAATGCACCATCACCTTCTTCGGCGAGGGCGCCGCCTCCGAGGGTGACTTCCACGCCGCCCTGAACATGGCGGCGGTGCACGAGGTGCCGGTGATCTTCTTCTGCCGCAACAACGGCTACGCCATCTCCACGCCGGCCATCGAGCAGTTCGCCGCCGACGGCGTGGCGCCGCGGGCCTTCGGCTATCGCATGCACGTGATCCGCGTCGACGGCAACGACATCCTGGCGGTGCATCGCGCGACCCAGGAGGCCCGGCGCATCGCCGTCGAGCACAACAAGCCGGTGCTGATCGAGGCCATGACCTATCGCCTGGCGGCGCATTCGTCCTCGGACGACCCCTCCGGCTATCGCTCGCGCAAGGAGGAGGAAGCCTGGCGCGAGAAGGACCCGATCCTGCGCATGCAGCGCTGGATGTACGACCAGGGCTGGTGGAGCGACGACGAGGAGAAGGAACTGCAGGAGCGGCTGCGCCGCGAGGTGCTGGAGGCCATGAAGCGCGCCGAGAAGCGACCGCCGCCGGCCCTCGATACCCTGGTCACCGACGTCTACGCCGAGGTCACGCCGGCCCTGCAGCAGCAGCTCGATGCGCTCAAGTCCCATATCCGGCGCCATCCGGAGGCCTATCCGAAGGGCGCGCGCTTCCTCGACCCCGAGCTGAGCCGCACCGACGACGAGGGAGAGTCCTGACATGCCGACCATGAATCTGCTGCAGGCGATCAACCACGCCCTGGACATCGCCATGGCCGAGGACGAGAAGGTGCTGTGCTTCGGTGAGGACGTGGGTGGCTTCGGTGGGGTCTTCCGTGCCACCAGTCATCTGCAGGAACGCTATGGCCGGGCGCGGTGCTTCAACACGCCGCTGGTGGAGCAGGGCATCATCGGCTTCGCCAACGGTCTGGCCGCCCAGGGCTCGGTGCCGGTGGCGGAGATCCAGTTCGCCGACTACATCTTTCCGGCCTTCGACCAGATCGTCAACGAGACCGCCAAGTTCCGCTATCGCTCCGGCGACCTGTTCAACGTCGGCGGCCTGACCATTCGCGCGCCCTACGGCGGCGGCATCTCCGGCGGCCACTATCACTCCCAGTCGCCGGAGGCCTACTTCACCCATACGCCGGGGCTGAAGATCGTGGTGCCGCGCAATCCCTACGAGGCCAAGGGCCTGCTGCTGGCGGCCATCCGCGATCCGGACCCGGTGATCTTCTTCGAGCCCAAGCGGCTCTACCGGGCCTCCACCGGCGAGGTGCCGGAGGAGGACTATCAGCTGCTGCTGGGCGAGGCCGAGATCACCAAGGAGGGCAGCGACGTCACCCTGGTGGGCTGGGGCGCCCAGATGGAGGTCATCGACCGCGCGGTCGAGCTGGCCGAGAAGGAGGGCATCTCCTGCGAAGTGATCGACCTGCGCACGCTCTTGCCCTGGGACGCCGACACCGTGGCGGAATCGCTGCTCAAGACCGGCCGGCTGGTAGTGACCCACGAGGCGCCGCAGACCGGCGGCTTCGCTGGCGAGATCGCCGCCACCCTCCAGGAGCGCTGCTTCCTGTACCTGGAATCGCCGATCCTGCGCGTGACCGGCCTGGATACGCCTTTCCCGCTGACGCTGGAGAAGGAGTATCTGCCGGATCACCTCAAGGTCTTCGAGGCCATCCGCGAGAGCGTCAACTACTGAGTCCAGGACAGGAGCAAGCACGATGACCGAGTTCAAGCTGCCCGATATCGGCGAGGGTATCGTGGAGTGTGAAGTCGTCGAGTGGCGGGTCGCCGAGGGCGACGCCATCGAGGAAGACCAGCCGGTGGTCGAGGTGATGACCGACAAGGCCCTGGTCGAGATCACTGCCCCCGAGGGCGGGCGGGTCACCAAGCTGCACGTGGCCAAGGGCGAGATTGCCAAGGTCCACGCCCCGCTGTTCGCCTATGAGATGGCGGACGGTGAGCCGGCCGCCGAGCCGGAAGATGCCGAGGCATCGGCGTCGGCGAAGGAGGTCGACGACGCTGATACTGACACGGGAGCGCCCCGCGTCGAGACGCCGGCGCCGCAGGCGGAAGCGGGCACCGTGTGCCCCGCCGGGCAGGAGCGCTCCGATCGGACCGCTGCCGGGCAAGGCCCCCATGGCCGGATTCCGGCCAGCCCCGCGGTGCGCCGCCTGGTGCGCGAGCATGACCTGCGCCTCGAGGACGTTCCCGGCTCCGGCAAGGACGGGCGGGTGCTCAAGGAGGACGTGCTGGCGCTGGTCGAAGGCGACGGGGTAGCCGCCGAGCCGGTGGCGCCCGCTGCCGCATCGGGCGAAGTGCCGGATGAGATACGCGTCGAGCCGCTGCGCGGCGTGCGCGCGGCCATGGCCCGCCAGATGGTGGCCGCGGCCTCGACCATCCCGCACTTCCAGTACGGCGAGGAGATCGACGTCACCGAGCTGCTGGCGCTGCGCGAGCGGCTGAAGCCCCGGGCCGAGGCGCGGGAGATCAAGCTGACCCTGATGCCGTTCTTCATGAAGGCCATGGCGCTGGCGATCCGGGACTACCCGCTGCTCAACAGCCGGCTCAACGAGGCCGGCGACGAGATCCACTACCTGCCGTCCTGCAACATCGGCATGGCGGTGGACGGCAGGGCCGGCCTGATGGTGCCCAACGTCAAGGGCGTGGAAGGCCTGAGCCTGCTGGACGTGGCCGGCGAGATCCAGCGGCTGACCGGCGCGGCCCGGGAAGGGCGCGTGGCCCAGGCGGATCTGCAGGGCGGCACCATCAGCATCTCCAACATCGGTGCCCTGGGCGGCACCTATGCCGCGCCGATCATCAACGCCCCGGAGGCGGCGATCGTCGCCATCGGCAAGAGCCAGTGGCTGCCGCGCTTCGACGAGGCCGGCGAGGTGACCCGCCGGGCGATCATGACCGTGACCTGGGCCGGCGATCACCGCCTGCTCGACGGCGGCACCATCGCGCGCTTCTGCAACGCCTGGAAGGGGTATCTGGAAGAGCCGGAAACGATGTTGCTCCACCTTTCCTGAACCATGTCCACGACCCAGGCGCCGCTGCAGCAGTTCTATATTCCGGAAGACCAGTCGGTCTATCTGCTGAGCCATCACGACGCCCGCAAGCTGCGGGAGTGGGTGGCGCTGTGCCGGGCCCAGCTCGAGCAGCTGGGCTACCGGCACATCGAGCTGATCGGCAAGGGCGCTTACGGCTTCGTGTTCGCCGGCCTCACCGCCGGCGGCGAGCAGTACGTGTTCAAGTTCACCCGGGTCAACCTGCCCCAGTCGCTGCAGGATCGCCTCGAGGAAGAGGCCTTCATGCTCGAGCAGGTGGCCCATCCCCGGGTGCCGCGGCTGATCGCCTTCCAGCGGGTGCGTCACCAGTCGATCCTGGTGATGCAGCGCGCGCCCGGCGAGAACCTGGAGGAGGTCTCGCTGCGCGAGGGGCGGCTGTCGCCGCGGAGGGTGGTGCGCATCGCCGCCCAGCTGGCCGATATCCTGCGCGCCCTGCGCCGCGAGTCCGGTCCCTCCGGCCGGCCCATCGTCCACGGCGACATCAAGCCCTCCAACCTGGTGTTCGACGAACGCGACGAGAGCGTGGCGCTGATCGACTGGGGTTCCTCGGTGTTCGCCCAGCTCGACGCCGAGCTGCAATTCGTCTCGGCCAACGTCATGGAGCTGATGTCGGACAACCTGCAGCAGACCAACGCCCGCCTGGGCGACGTCTATTTCATCGGCGACGACCAGCTCAACGGCGCGCTGTCGTCGCCGCGCTTCGACGAGCAGGGCGCCGCCGGCACCCTCTATGCGCTGGCCTCGGCCCAGTCGTGTCGCTTCGGCCACCGCGCCATGCCGGCCACCTCGCTCGGCCTGCCCAGGGAGTTCGCGCGCATGCTCGACGGCATGCTCGACCCCGATCCGCGCACCCGCATGAAGGCCGGCGATCACTTCCTGCGCGAGATGCCGCGCCTGTCGCGGCTGGTGATGCTCGACCTGCCGAGCCCGCCCGAGGCGCCATTGGTGCCGGTATGGGCCCGGGCCGCCGACCGCGAGATCGACACCGTGGTCTACAGCTCGCGCAAGGCCTTCCTGCGCGAGGAGGACGGCCGGGAGACGCTCAGTGACGTCAACGACGTGCAGCTCGACCGCTACTACAAGAACTTCATGCAGGGCATGGGCGAGACGGAGAAGGCCTTTCTCGCCGCGGTCAGCCGGCTCGGCAAGTACCCGGTGGTGGGCGGGCTGGCGGTGCGCTGGGAGGCCGACGGCGTCTACATCGACTCCTCGCTGAACCTGCACGACCCCGAGCTCAAGCCGGCTTTCATCGCCGCGGTCAACAACATGGTCAGCCTGGCC
The DNA here is from genome assembly GCF_003011945.1 of Halomonas sp. ND22Bw. NCBI lineage: Bacteria > Pseudomonadati > Pseudomonadota > Gammaproteobacteria > Oceanospirillales > Halomonadaceae > Halomonas > Halomonas sp. ND22Bw. Next base: position 126,941 of record NZ_PXWD01000001.1, read on the forward strand.
CGGGGCATCCACCGCCGCGGCATCTTCAAGAGCTGCCTGTTCAACGCCCGCGACACCCTTCACCTTGATCGCGAGGGGCCGGATCGTCCCTTCGTGATCCCGCCCGACCTGCGCCTGGCCTACGAGGTCAGCGCGGTGCCGGAGCTCGAGGATCGCTCGCGGCTGCACAGCTATTTCGAGGACGGCCCGGACCCGGAGGAGTTCCTGGTGCTGCCCGAGGCCATCATCGCCTCGCTGGAGGCGCTCAACGAGATCCACCACACCGGCATGATCATCTTCGAGGCGCTGCCCGAGCACCTGAAGATTCATAGCCACTACCGGCTGCTCGACCCGTCCCGGGAGGCCGAATTTCGCCGCCGGCTGGACGACATCCTCGCCGCGGTGGGACGCATCGAGGGGCTCGGCGTCTCGGGCTTCATGAAGATGCCCTACAAGGACACCCGGGTCTTCGCCCACGTGGCTCGCCAGCCGGAGCGCTTCTATCCCCGCGACCCGCGCGCCGCTCTGGCCGCGATGAAAGAGCAGGCCGAGTAAGAAAGGTAACGCCCGAGACGGCGAACCGATCCATGCACACGCCACGGGGACAGGTCGCAGAGGGGGTTTTTGCCAGGGATGGCAAAAGTTAGCGCTCAGGGATGGGTTCACAGCGCCCCTCGAAGACCTGTCGACGTGGCGGCCTGGAGTCGAGGCCGGGACTAACGCCTGTTCATGCCATGAGCTTGTCGCAGCGATCTGGCAAGATAGGCGGCCTTGAAGCGCCTTCTGTTAGCCAGACATCGGCGGCCGGGGGCAAGGCGGAGCGAGGTTCTTTTGACCATGGACGTCAAAAGAAGCGCCCAGGGACGGGTTTACCGCGTCCTCGCGAAGGCTTGTCCCCGGCGTCGCCCCATCTGCTCCGGCGCTTGCGACTGTCAGCAAAGATCAAGGACGCCGCATGGCTCAGCTGTTACGCATCGTGATGATCCACGGTCATCTCGAGGGGGTGGTCGAACTGGATGTCGATGGCCACACCAACATCTGCGGCACCAACGCTTCGGGCAAGACGACCCTGCAGCGCCTGGTGCCGGTCTTCTACGGGGAGCTGCCCAACCGGGTGGTGCCCAAGACCCGGCGCAAGTTCGATGCCTTCTACCTGCCGCATCGCAACAGCTATCTGGTCTACGAATATCGCCGCGAGGAAGGCGACGTCTGTCAGGCGGTGCTCACCCGCAAGAGCGAGGGCGGCGTCGAGTATCGCTTCGTCGGCGCGCCCTATCGCCCCGAGGACTACCTGGTCGAGACCGAGGGCGGCGTGGTCGCCCTCGACTACGCCCAGTGGAACCAGGGGCTGCGCCGCCAGGGCACCCCGGTGTCGCACAAGCTCGGCGCCACCTCGGAATACCGCGCGGTGATCCAGAACGACTTCACCCAGCACGGCAGCGGCGGCGGCCGCCGCGAGGGCCTGAAACTGCGCCAGGTGGCCGCCCGCTTCAGCCTGGTGCGCGCCGGGCGGCGCATCCGCCACATGGAGAAGCTGGTCTCGGCGGTGCACGCCAAGGAGGGCAAGATGGACACCCTCAAGACCATGCTGGCGGCGATCTTCGAGGAAGACGGCGTCGAGCTGCCGATGACCCGCATCCGCAACACCAAGGCGCGGGAGTGGATCGCCCGCATGCGCCAGTCGATGCGCCTCGAGCCGCTGCAGCAGGCCCTTTCGGACCTGCAGCGCCAGGATCGCGAGATCGCCGACCTGGAGGCCGGCCTGTGGCAGCTGCGTCCCCAGCTCGAGGCCGACCGTGCCCGGGCCGAACGCGGCCGGGCCGATCTGGAGGCGCAGATCGGCGAGCGCCAGCGCGACTTTCAGGCCCGCGAGCAGGCCTACGAGCAGGCGCGCCAGGACGTCAACGACCGCCTCAGCGAGATGGGCAGCGAGCTCGAGCAGACCCGCACCGAGCTCGACGATCTCCAGCACCGCTTCGAGGCCTTCGAGGAGGCCGACATGCCTGGCCTGGAGCAGGACCTGAAGGCGCTGCCCCAGTGGCGCGAGCAGCAGCAGGGCCTGCGCGACCACCTCGAGTTCATGCAGCAGGCGGTGCAGGAGAGCAAGGCCCGCCTCGAGGCCCGGCTGGTCGAGCTCGGCGATCAGCTCGAGCGCCGCCGCGACGAGCTCCAGGCCCGGATCGACGCTCTCGGCGAGGACAAGGAAGCCCGCCGCGAGAGCCAGCGCGAGGCCGAGAGCCGCCTGGACGCCGACTACCAGACCCGCCGCCAGGCGCTGGACGGCGACTACCGCGGGCGGCTCGAGCAGCTCACCGCGCGTCTCTCCGAGCTCAAGGCCGAGCTCGCCCACGGCACCCAGACCGAGGACGAGGCCCGCGAGGCCGAGCGGACCCAGCTGCGCGTCGACGAGGCGCGCAGCGCCCAGGACGCCATCGCCGCGACGCTCGACGCTCTGCGCGGCGAGCTCGACGGCCACAGGCGCGCCCGCGACGACGCCGAGCGCGAGCTCGACCGGGTCCGCCAGCAGCGCGCCCGGGCCGAGGCCCGCCTCGAGGCCCTGGAGGTGCAGCGCGATCCGGCCCAGGGCAGCCTGCGGCACTTCCTGCGCCACCACCGTCCCGGCTGGGAGCAGACCCTGGGCAAGGTGCTGGCGCCGGCGCTGCTCGAACGGCGTGACCTCGCCCCGCAGTTCAACGACGAGGCCAGCGACGATCTCCACGGCCTGGCCCTCGACCTGGCCGCCATCGCGCTGCCCGACCATGCCCAGGACGAGGCCGGCCTGCAGGCCGAGATCGCCGCCGCCGAACAGGCGCTGAACGACGCCCGGGCGGCGGAGCAGGACGCCGAGAAGGCGCTCAAGGCCGGTCACGACAGGGTGCAGGAGGCCGACGCGCGCCTCGAACGGGCGGGCGGTGAGAAGCGCCGCGCCGCGGAAGAAGTGGACTACGCCCTGCAGGCCCGCAGCCAGTGTCAGCTGCGTCATCAGCAGGCGCAGCAGGAACGTCAGGCGAGCCGCCGCCAGGCCCTCGAGGAGCAGGAGGCGGTGCAGCAGGCGTTGCGCAAGGAGCGCGACCAGGCACTGGCGACGCTGGACGAGACCCACCGCGCCCAGCGCATGGAGCTCACCGCCGATCACCAGGGCCAGCTGGCCGGCATCGACCGCCAGATCGAGCAGTATCGGCGCCAGCTCGGCGAGATCCGGGAGGACAACCGCCGCCAGCGTGAGGAGCTCGAGGCCGCCTTCGATCGCGAGCTGGCCGACCGCGGCGTTGACCCGGTCAAGGTCCGCGAGACCCGGGCGAAGATCGAGGATCTGGGCCAGCGCATCCACGACACCGAGGCGCGGCGGGACGAGCTCGATGCCTACGCCCGCTTCATGCGCCTCGACTGGGGCGAGCGCAAGCCGCGGCTGGTGGCGCGGGAAGCGGAGCTGAGCCAGGCGCAGCAGGCCGCCGAACGCGAGCGCAAGACGCTCAAGGACGCCTTCGACGCCGACCGGGCCGAGCATCGGGCGGCGATGGGTGAACTCAAGAGTCGCCGCGAGGCCGAGCAGGCGCTGATCGAGACCCTGACGCCGCTGCTCGACACCCTGGAGGGACTGACCCTGGCGCCGGCCAGCGAGCCCCGCGGCGAGGCGCCGGGTGACGTCGACGAGCGCATCGAGCGCGCCCGCCAGGCGCTGGCCGACCACGCCCGCGCGCTCGACGCGCTGCGCCGTGGCTGCGAGAAGATCGAGGCCGACCTGGTCAAGGGCGCCAGCGCCGACTTCCAGGACACCCTGGAGGCCGAACGCGCCAAGCTCGATGACCCCGGTCCGCGCCGCCTGCTGGCGGTGCTGGCCGACATGCTGCAGCTGCTCGAGGGGCAACAGCAGCAGCTGCTGCAGGAAGGGCGCAACCTCGGCGACGATCTCGACAAGTTCTTCACCGTGTTCCGCGACCTCAACCGGCGCATCAACGCCCAGAGCCGGCGGCTTTCCGACGAGGTGGCCGACGACCTCAGGCTCGAGGGCATCGGCAAGGCCGAGGTGAAGATTCAGTCGACCATCGACGAGCTCGGTTTCTGGGAGCCGCTCAAGCGCTTCGCCCAGCGCTACCGCGAGTGGCGCGACGGCGGCCGCACGCTGCCGGACGACGACTACCTCGACGCCCTGGGCGACGTGGTGGAGCTGTTGCGCAGCGACCAGCAGTACAGCGTCGAGAGCCTGCTGCGCCTGGAACTGCACCTCAACGAGGGCGGCGCCGACCTGGTGATCAAGAACGATCGCCAGCTGCTGGAATCCTCCAGCCACGGCATGGCCTACCTGATCCTGTGCAAGTTCCTGCTGGCCTTCACCCGGCTGCTGCGCGGCCCGGCGGAGGTGGCCGTGCACTGGCCCATCGACGAGATCGGCACCCTGGCGTATCACAACGTCGAGAAGCTGTTCGACGCCTGCGACAACAACCGCATCCATATCGTCGGCGCCTTCCCCAATCCGGAGTCGGACGTGCTGATGCTGTTCCAGCACCGTTATCTGATCGACCGCGACGAGACCGCGCCGGACAAGCGCCGGCTCAAGCGCATCGAGCCGCGACTGAGCCGCCTGGCCCAGCGTCTGCAGGACCGCCAGCACGACCGTCAGGAGGCATCGGCATGAGCGAGGACATGATGTCAGAGCATTCGACCGCAGAGCGTTCCATGGTGGACCGCTCCATGGTGGAATTGGGCCCGCTGCTGGAGCGCCTGCTGGCCGGGGATTTCCTGTGCGCGGTCAGCGACGATACGGCCTTCCGCCGCCTGCAGGACGAGGCGACCCGCGAGCGCCTCGACGCCTACCTGCGCCCGCTCAACCGGCGCCTGGCGAGCAACGACGAGGGCAGCGTCTACTTCCTGGCCTGGCGCCAGCTGGACGACACCGCCCGCGACCAGCTCTCCCGCCAGCTGGCGGAGACCGTCGGCAGCCTGCTGCCGATGCTCGAATGGCTGCAGCTGGTGCAGGAGGCGCTCGGCCGCGACGGCCCGGTGTCGCCCGGCGACGTGCTCAAGCCGGCCGACTTCAGCTCGCGCTGCGAGGACAACCAGGGGCTGCGCGAGCGCCTCGAGCGCCTGGCCACGGATCCGTTCTTCGGCTCCCAGAGCGAGCAGCTCGACGCCCAGATCAAGCAGGTCTTCAAGCGCCTGCGCGAGCGCGGCTACCTGAGCCAGCCTCACGCCGACCGCCACTATTTCATTGCCACCGCCAAGATCGACTACCTGATCGAGCTGGTGCGCTTCATCCGCGACGAGGAGCAGCTGCCCGTCGACGACCAGGCCCCGGAGGCCCAGGAGCGGCTGCTGTGAGCGCGAGCGACTCAGACGCCCTGGACAACCGCCTGCTCGGCACCGGCGCCGAGCGGCTGGCGCTGCTGGGCAAGCACGCCGAGGCGCTGATGGCCGGCTACGTGCGCGACGAGGTGCCGCTGGAGGGGCTGAGCACCACCGCGCTGAATCGGCTGCTGTCGGCGCGCATCCTGTGGCGGCCCGACGAGCAGGCCGGGGTGAAGCTCGCGCCCAAGGTGCGCGAGCTGATCGCCGAGATGCTGGCCGACGAGACCCGCCGCCACGTCAACGCCGACGTGGCCGAGACGCTGGAGCTGATGCGCGGCCTGGTGCAGAGCTACCGCGAGGCCCGTGACGGCGCCGAGTACTGGCATCAGGAGCAGCAGCTGCTGCGCCTGCGCCAGGCGGTGGACGACCTCGACGGCCGCTTCGCCGACGCCATCGACAGCCTCTGGCGGCGCCTCAACAGCGACTTCGGCTTCGTCAGCCGGCTGGCCGACAAGATCCGCGAGAACGACCGCGCCCAGAAGCAGATCGTGCGCCTGCTCGACGGCCTGGCGCTGATCGACTTCGACGAGCTGATCGACCTGGTGGGCGCCGACGGGGCGCTGCGCAAGCTGCTGGTCAGCCAGCTCCAGCATCGCCTCAGCCAGCACTACACCAGCCTGCGCGAGGTGCAGCGGCGGCTGATCGAGCTGATGGCGCGCTTCCGCCAGCAGCAGTCGCGCAGCCGCCTGGTGGCGGGCATGGCCGCCTTCCTGCGCGAGCATCCCGGCTTCGTGCCCGGCAACTACGCCCGGCGCAGCGAGGTGCCGGCGCTGGTCAACCGCGCCGCGCCGCTGACCGCCGCCGGCGCGGTGGCGCTCGATCAGGCCCCGGATGCCCGGGTCGTCACCGAGCTGCTCCACGACCTGCCGCGGCCCGCCGCGGCGCCGGAGCCCGTCGCCGCCGCCGTGGCCGCCGAGCGTCACGAGGATTCGATGGTCGCCGCCCGCCAGCAGGCGCTGAGGGAGGACGTCGAACGCTTCTACCTCTCGGTGGTCGAGGGCGACGGCGAGCCGTTGAGCGCGCTCGAGTTCCTCGAGGCCGGCGGGCTCGACTGGGGCCCGGAGATCTGGCTGTTCCAGGTGCTCGCCGAGTTCCAGGGCCTGCCAAGGCGCGAGCAGGCTGCGTTCCGGCTGCGACAGCAGGAGACCCGGTCGGCCGCCTTCAACGACGTGCGGCTGATTCACGACCTGCGCCTCGAACTCCGGGAAAACGCATGACGACGCCGCTCCATGGGGGTGAGGCCGCGCCGCGCGCCTGTTTTAATGGCTGGATAACGAAACACCAAGAGACGAGTCGATACGCATGCGCAAACTGCTGCTGAACGCCGACATGGGCGAGAGCTTCGGCGCCTGGACCATGGGCATGGACGCCGAGGTGATGCCCCACGTGGACCTGGCCAACGTGGCCTGCGGCTTCCACGCCTCGGATCCCGATGTGATCCGCATGACGGTGCGCCTGGCGCGCAAGCACGGCGTCACCGTGGGCGCGCATCCGGCCTATCCGGACATGGTGGGCTTCGGACGGCGGCACATGGCCTGCACGCCGGAGGAGATCGAGAACCTGGTGCTCTACCAGCTCGGGGCGCTGGCCGGCGTGTGCCGCGCCGAGGGCCTGTCGGTGGGCTACGTGAAGCCCCACGGGGCGCTCTACAACGACATGATGCGCGATCCCGAGATCCTGGCCGGGGTGATGCGGGCGCTCGTGGCCTTCGACGCCGAGCTGCCGCTGATGGTGATGGCTACCCGCGACGATTCCGCCGCCCGCGAGCTGGCCGAGCGCTTCGGCGTCACCCTGTGGTTCGAGGCCTTCGCCGACCGTGCCTACGACGGCGAGGGACGGCTGGTGTCGCGGCGCGAGCCCGGCAGCGTGCACCATGATCAGGCCGCGATCGTCGACCAGGCGCGGCGCATCGCCCGCGGCGAGCCACTCGTCGCCGGCGACGGCAGCGCGCTGATCCTCGCGGCCGACACCCTCTGCGTGCACGGCGACAACGCCGAGTCGATCGCCGCCATCCAGGCCATTCGCCGCGCCCTCGACGAGGACGACGACGGCGATGAGGGGAGCGCATGAGCGTCCCCGGCCTGCCGCGACTGGAGTCGGCGGGGCTCGACGGCTGGCTGGTACGGCTGTTCGATGCCATCGACGAGGCCAACCTGCCCTGGATCACCGCCCTGGTGCGCGACTGCGAGACGGCCTTCGGCAATGCCCTGGTGGACCTGGTGCCGTCCTATACCACCCTGCTGGTGATCTTCGATCCGATGCGGATGACGCCCGACGAGGCGCGGGCCCGTCTCGCCGAGACGCTGGCCGCGCTGGCGCCCGATGACGAGGCCGCCGCGGGCGAGGTCCAGGAGCTTCCGACCTGGTACCACGAGAGCGTCGGCCCTGAGCTGCCGCGCCTGGCCGAGCTGGCGGGGCTCGACGTGGCGGAGACCATCGCACGGCACGCCGAGGTGACCTATCGCGTCTATGCGCTGGGCTTCGCGCCGGGGTTCGCCTTTATGGGCAGCGTCGATGAGCGGCTGGAGACGCCGCGGCTGGAGACGCCGCGCAAGAAGGTGCCCGCCGGCAGCGTGGGCATCGCCGGGCGCCAGACCGCCGCCTATCCCGCCGTCTCGCCGGGGGGGTGGAACCTCATCGGGCGCACCGCGGCGCGGCTGTTCGACCGTGACCGTGACGGCTTCAGCCTGCTCAGGGTCGGTGACCGGGTGCGCTTCGTGCCGGTCTCGAAGGAGGAACTGGTGCGACGGGGCGCCGATGTCACGGCCATGGAGGACACGCGATGACGGCGGCGATAGAGGATGCCGTGTCGGGCCTGCGGGTGACGCGCCCGGGGCCGCTGGCGCTGCTGCAGGATGCCGGGCGCTTCGGCGTGCGCCGGCTGGGCGTGACCCAGGGCGGCCCCGCCGATCTGCACGCCTGGGCCTGGGCCAACCGGCTGGCCGGCAACGCCTGGGGGGCGGCGGCGCTGGAAGTGACGCTTGGCGGCCTGGCACTCGCGGCCGAGCGCGAACTGACGCTGGCGCTGGCCGGCGCCGATCTCGGGGCGACCCTCGACGACGCGCTGCTCTCGCCCTGGCAGCGGTTTCGCCTGCGTCCGGGTCAGGTGCTGCGGTTCGCCCAGCCGGTCGCCGGGCTGCGCGCCTATCTGGCCGTGGCCGGGGGATTCCGCGCCGAGCCGGTGCTCGGCAGCCTGGCCAGCGTGGTGCGCGAAGGGCTCGGCGGCCACGATGGCCATGGCCAGGCGCTGGCCGAGGGCGATGTCCTCCACGTCGGCACCGAGGCGGGGGAGCACCCGATCGGCGACGAGCGGGAGGCGCCCGCGGAGGCGCGCCTGGACTACACGGCGATGCCGCGGCTGTCGCTGGTGCCGGGCGCCCAGATCGCCGAGTTCGAGGGCGCGAGCCTGGCCGCGGCCTTCCATACGGTCTGGCGGGTCGACGACCGCGCCGACCGCATGGGCGTGCGCCTGTGTGGGCCGACGCTGCGCTGTCGGCTGGCCAGCATGATCTCCGAGGGGCTCGGCCTCGGTGCCGTGCAGGTGCCGCCGGACGGCCAGCCCATCGCGCTGCTCAACGACCGCCAGACCATCGGCGGCTATCCGCGGCTGGGGGCACTGACGCCGCTCTCCTGCGCGCGGCTGGCGCAGTGTCTGCCGGGTCAGGAGGTGCGGCTCGCGGCGGTATCGGCCGAGCGGGCGCTGGTCGACTATCGTCGTTTTCGCCGTGCGTTCGCTTGACCCGGTTCAGATACCGAGGCCGCTTTCGCGCAGCAACTGGTCGATGCTGCGCTCGGCCTTGCGCAGGCCGGCACCTTCGACCATCAGCTCGCTTTCGAGGTTGGCGATGCCTTCGCCGACGAGGCGGTTGAGCAACTCGTTGACGGGCAGGTCGCAGCGTTCGGCCAGGTGCTCGAGGCGCAGTGACTGGTCGCGGGTCAGGTGAAGCAGATGAGGTAGCGGCATGGTGAAGACTCCTCCGTGGGCTCGTGAGGAGTATCCCGCATGGGTCGTGACAGCACGATGACCGGGATCAAGGCGATCCTGCCGCCTCGGGTCAGGCCAGGCCGTGGTTCATGCCAGGCCGCGGCGCTGCATCGCGTCGAGGATGATCGGCACCGGCGTCATCAGATGCTCGCGCATCATCGTGCGGGCGCGCTCCACGTCGCGGGCCAGGGTGGCGTCGACCAGGGCGGCGTGTTCCTGGCGCTTGCGCGCCAGGGCCTCGTCGGAGAGCACGGTTTCCTGCAGCCACAGGTGGCGATAGCGCTCGACCTGGTCGAACAGCCCCTGGCGCGCCTGCATCAGGTGGGGGGAGTTGCAGCCGGCGACGATGGCCGTGTGGAAGGCCTGATGACGGGTGTCCCAGACGTCGAGCATCTCCTCGGGACTGTGCACCTCCATGACCTTGGCCAGGGTGTGCGCCTTGGCCAGCACGTCGGCTTCCCAGGCGTCGTCCCCGCGCTGGATGGCCAGCTCCAGCATCAGGCCCTCCAGCTGGGCACGGGCATCGTAGAGGTCGGCCAGTTCCTCGCGCGACATCGGCGCGACCCGGTAGCCGCGCTGGCTGATCGCCACCACCAGCCGCTCGGCGACCAGCTGGGACAGGGCCTCGCGCAGCGGACCGATGCCGAGGTCGTAGCGTTCCTTGAGCCGACTCATCAGCAGCTTCTCCCCGGGCGGATAAACGCCGCGGATGATGTCCTGCTTGAGCCAGCGGTAGGCGCTGATGCCGAGGTTCTGCTTGGGAGTGCTGTCCATGGTGCTGCCGTTCCCTGTGATGGTCGGCCATGATACTCGATCATCGCGAGTCACGAGAATCGTAGTCACTTGCCCCGGCCTTCGTCATTTTCACCGAACGTGGATATTCTTGATCGATGCTCGGCGTTGAAGCGCCGACCCGTGACGTTCACCGCCGAACGGGCGATGGCGCAAGTCGAGGTGGCAGGCGAGGATCGGCAGAGGGCTTTTGGGTGTCCGGTGCTCGTCTTGCTCGTCAGAAGGGCTTCGACAGACGAAACGCTGAGATACCAGGGAGTCCGCGTAGGGTTAGTATTGGCCGGTACGCTCTCTAACGTGTCGTCTTCCGATCAAGGAGTTGTCATGAAGCCCGAAACGCTCGCCCTGCATCACGGCTATGCACCAGACGACCAGCATGCCGTCGCCGTGCCGATCCATCAGACCACCTCATTCGCCTTCGACAGCGCCCAGCATGCGGCGGATCTCTTCGATCTCAAGGTTGAGGGCAATATCTATTCTCGGATCATGAATCCGACCTGTGCCGTTCTGGAGCAGCGTCTTGCGGCCTTGGAGGGCGGTATCGCGGGCCTGGCGGTGGCTTCCGGCATGGCGGCCATCACCTACGCCATCCAGACCGTTGCCGAGGCCGGTGACAACATCGTCTCGATCAGCGAACTCTACGGCGGCACCTACAATCTCTTCGCGCATACCCTGCCGCGTCAGGGCATCGAGGTGCGCTTCGCCGACAAGGATGACCTCGAGGCCCTGGAGGGACTGATCGACGCCCGGACCAAGGCGGTGTTCTGCGAGAGCGTCGGCAACCCCTCCGGGGGCGTGGTGGACCTGGCGCGACTGGCCGAGCTGGCCCACCGCCATGGCGTACCGCTGATGGTCGACAATACCGTGCCCACGCCCTTCCTGTGCCGGCCCATCGAGCACGGGGCGGATGTGGTCATCCATTCCGCCACCAAGTACATCGGCGGGCACGGCACCACCGTGGGCGGAGTGATCGTCGATTCGGGGCGTTTCCCCTGGGCCGATCACGCCGAGCGTTTCCCGCTGCTCAACGAGCCGGACGTCTCCTACCATGGCGTCTGCTATACCCGGGATCTGGGCGAGGCCGCTTTCATCGGGCGTGCCCGGGTGGTGCCGCTTCGCAACATGGGGGCGGCGCTCTCTGCCCAGTCCGCCTGGCAGCTGTTGCAGGGGCTCGAGACCCTGGCATTGCGCATCGAGCGCATCAGCGACAACGCCCTGGCGGTGGCCCGCCATCTGGAGACACATCCGCGGGTCACCTGGGTGCGCTATGCCGGCCTCGAGAACCATCCGGATCATGCCCTGGCGATCCGCTACATGCAGGGGCGCGCCTCGGGGATCCTCAGTTTCGGTATCCAGGGCGGCAGCGAGGCAGGCGCGCGCTTCTACGATGCCCTGGGGCTGATCCTGCGGCTGGTCAACATCGGCGACGCCAAGAGCTGTTCCTCGATCCCCGCCGCCACCACCCATCGTCAACTCAACGACGAAGAGTTGCAGGCCGCCGGCGTGACGGACGACATGGTGCGGCTGTCGATCGGCATCGAGCACATCGACGACCTCATCGCCGATCTGGATCAGGCTCTCGCGGCCTCGGCCTGATCGCCCTTCAGCGCGCCCTTCAGCGATAGCCGGCCAGGAAACGCTCGTCCAGCCGGCGCTTCCAGTACCAGGCCAGGCGCCCGCCCCACCAGGCGCCGCCGCGCATCGCCAGCGCCTGACGACGGCCCAGGTCGAGGATCGACAGCGCCCGGGACTGCGGGCGATAAGGGCGCAGCGCCTCGCCGTGCCACCAGGCGGCGAGGTTGTCGAGCAGCACCGGCGCCTGGCGCACGCCGTAGACGCCGAGCCGTGGCAGCTCGTGGTCGATCATGGCGGCGCAGTCGCCGGCGGCGAAGACCCAGGGGAGCGCCGGGCTCTGCAGGGTGTCGGTGACCGCCAGGCCCCGTCCGGAGATGATCGGCAGGCCGAGCCGCTCGAGCACCGTCGGTGGCGCCAGGCCGACGGCATGGATCACGTGATCGGCGGGTATGAAATGGGCGTTGTCCTCACTCGGCGGCTGATTCGGTGGCGTCGCCATGCTGCCACCGGGCAGATGGCCGACCAGCTCGAGTCCGGTCTCGACCGCGATGCGGCGTTGGACGAGCCGCCGATGCAGCCAGCGCACCGCGCCAGGCGGGGCCTCGGGGAGGAGGCGCGGGGAGCGGGTCAGCAGGCGAATCGTCGGATCGGCCCCGTGGCGATCGGCCAGGGCCCGCAGCTGGCAGGCCACTTCGACGCCACTGGCGCCGCCGCCGGCCACCAGCAGGCGTGGGCACTTTCCCGCGGCGAAGTCGTGCGCCAGCCGATGTCGCAGCGCCACCAGTCGGGGAATCGGCTTGACCGGCCAGGTCTCGGGGCCCTCGGGATGAGCGGGCGGCGTGTCGACCGTCGAGCCCAGATTGAGCGAAACGGCCGACACCGCCAGTCGCCGCCCGTCGTCCAGCAGTGCCGTGCGGGCCTCGAGGTCGAGGCCCGTCAGACGCCCGCGCAGGCCTTCGACGCCATGGCGGCGGGCCAGCGCCATGGGCTCCAGGCGGTCCGCGGCGGGCGAATGCTGTCCGCCCAGCACGCCGCCGGCCATGCCGGAGTACCAGAAGCCGCCGGGGTCGAGCAGCACCACTCGGGGCATGGGCAGACGGGCGCGCTGGTTGACCAGGTGCAGATGCGCATGCCCGGCACCCACCAGCAGCAGCGGGGCGTCGGCGGGCGGAGTCGGTATCGACGCCGGCATGGAAAGGTCGGGGGATGCGTTGGTCGCCATGGAGCGCCGTCGGGTGGCCAGAGTACCGTCATCTTGGGCCGGTGAGGCCGCGTGTGCCACTCCTCCCGCGTACGCCCTGTCGGAGAACCGGTACCTGGACCGGCGGTGAGAATGAGGCCGTCCGACACCGTGCGTTAGTACTTTCGGTTGACGTTCGGCATGACAAGGTCTCAGATAAAGCATTGAACAACAATGAGTCGGATGAACCCGATGCGGGTGCGAGCGCGGAGACCATACCTTACGTCATGCCTAGGGGCCTGCCTCGCAGGACTCGCCCTCTTGGCCGCCTCGCTTAGCTCCGCCGAGTCCGATCGCGGTGAAACGACGGAACGTCCTGACAATGTGGTGCCGCGCATTCAGGTGCTGGCGTCCTATCACCGCGGCAACCTGTGGACCGACGAGCTGTTGTCGCACCTCGACGATGTGGCCGAGCACCTCGGCGCCCCGACGCTCGACGTGGACTACCTGGATGCCCGGCGCCTGGGGCGAGAGCGGGCCTTCATGCTGCAGCGCGAGCGCCTGGAAGGGCGACAGGCGGTGACGCCCAGCGATCGCCTGCTGCTGATCGATGATGCGGCCCTGGCCTTCTACCTGGCCCGGCCCGAGAACGGGCAGTCGCCCTCCCGGGTGGTGGCGATCGGCATCAACGATCCCGTCCTGCAGCGCCAGGCCCGGGAGCATGGCATCAAGCGCATCATGACCACCGGGGTGGCCGAGTCGTCGTTGGCCTTCCTCGGTGAGGCGTTCGGCGCGCCGGTGCCCTGGCTGGTGCTGGGGGACGATACCGCCGTCGGCGAAAACCTGACGCGCGCCTTCCTGTCGCGGCTTAGGGCGTCGGCGTCGGGACAGCTGGCCGGTGTGCTGTGGGACTGGACGCCCGAAGAGGTGGTCCGGACGCTGGAAACCCTGCCGGCCGACGCCCGGGTGTACCTGGTCGAGGGGCAGACTACCGGCAGCGGCGACCTGGATCCGAGGCGGCGTCGTTGGCTCGAGACGCTGTCGGACCAGGGCGTGCCGGTGTTCTGCCATCTGCCGTACCAGCTGGACCTGGGCTGCGCCGGCGGCGTTCTGCTCGATACCCGGCGGGTGGCGACTCGGGCCATCGAGACGCTGCTGAGCCCGGTGTTCGAGCGCCTGCCCGAACGCCAGGTCGTCATGGAAGGTCGTCGGGTGCTGGACGCCCGCTGGCATGCGCGGGTGCCGACGCCGTTGGCCGCCACCATCGAGTGGTTCGGCGTCGACGCTGCCATGCAGCAGGTCGAGGGGCAGCGCACGATGCTGCTGTGGGCCGGCGTCGGCGTCAGCGGCGTGCTGGGTCTGAGCCTGCTGGTCATGGCCTGGTCGCGGCGTCGCATCGCGCGTCGCCAGCGCCGGCTGATGATCGATCACGCGACCGGTCTGCCCAGCCAGCAGCTCTGGGAAGTCGAGGCGCCGCGTCGGGACGGCTGCCTGTTCGAACTTGCTTCTCCGCAGCTGCGCGAGGCCCGCGAACGCTTCGGGCTGGTCACCGCCCAGGCGATGCTGCGCGAGCAGTTGCCGGTACTTGGCCGGGCGCTGCCCGAGGGCTGGCATCTCTACGCGGGGACCGGCATGAACCTGCTGGGCTGGGTGCCGGCATCGTCGCGGCCGGAGGACGTGGAGGCGCTGTTCGACAGCATCCTGGCCCACCTCGGTGAGCTTGCACCCGGCGGTAGCGGCCAGCGGCTGACCTGGTACGCCAGCCTGCTGTGTCTCGATGAGCATAGCGGCGACATCACCCAGTGCCGCGACGCCCTCGATGAGGGCGTGAGGCATCTGGCGCGGCGCGGCTGGCCGCAGCCCCTGCGTCGCGTCTCGCCTCGTGCGCCCGGTGGGACGACCCGTTTCCGTCATCTGGCAGAGGCGCTGGAGGGCCTGATCGAGGCACCGCAGTCGCAGTGGCGCCTGGTCTTCCAGCCGCAGTTTTCCCGCCGCGATCATCGCCTGCTGGGCGCCGAGGCCCTGCTGCGCTGGCAGCATCCCGAGTTCGGCGAAGTGTCGCCCGGCGAGTTCCTGCCGGTGGTCGAGAGCCTCGGCCTGACCCGGCAGCTGGATCGCTGGGTCAGCCGCACGGCCATCGACTGGCTGTGCCGGCATCGGGAGCGGTTGGATGGCGACTTCCGACTGTCGATCAACGTCGGCCTGTCGAGCCTGGAAGACGTGGACTTCGTCGCGGCACTGGGGGATGCCCTGCACGAGCGGGCACTGCCGCCGAGCTGCCTGGAGATCGAGATCACCGAGCATGCCGACTTCGGGGAGCTGATACACATCGAGCAGGCGCTGGTCGGCCTGCGTCGCCTCGGCGTGCGCGTCTCGCTGGACGACTTCGGCACCGGCTACACCGCCTTCCGGCTGCTGCAGCGGCTACCTTTCGACGCCGTCAAGCTGGACCGCGAGCTGCTTGCGGCGGCCGAGCGCCACGAGCGGGCGGTCGAGGCCTATGCGGCGATGATACGCTTCTGTCGCCAGCTGGGCCTGGAGGTCGTGGCCGAAGGCGTGGAGAACGCGACCCAGGCCCGCTGGCTGGCATCGCTGGACGTGCAGCTGCTTCAGGGCTTCCATCTGGGGCGGCCGAGCGAATCCGAGACCTTCCTGGCCCTCTATGCCCCGGTGCGATCAGGCGCGGACCTCTGAGGCCGGGCGGCGCTGCCAGGCCGACCAGCTGTAGAGTGCCAGGCCGATCCAGATCAGCACGAAGGTCGCGAGCTGCGTTGGCTTCAGCGGCTCGTCGAACACGAACAGCGCGATCAGGAACTGCAGGCTGGGATTCAGGTACATCAGGAATCCCAGGGTGCCCAGGCGCAGGCGGCGGGCGGCGCCGGCGAAGGCCAGCAGGGGCAGGGCGGTGATCACCCCGCAGGCCAGCAGCAGCAGCGTGGTACGGCTGTCGCCGAGGAAATGCGACAGGCCGGCCTGACTGAGCGCCCCCAGGGCCACGAGCCCCAGCGGCATCAGCAGCAGGGTCTCGACCAGCAGCCCGGAGAGGCCGTCCAGCGGCACCTGCTTGCGCAACAGCCCGTAGGTGCCGAAGCTCAGCGCCAGCACCAGGCTGATCCAGGGCAGGGTGCCGATCAGCGCCAGCTGCAGGGCGATGGCCACCCCGGCCAGGCCCACCGCCAGGCCTTGCAGGCGGCTCATGCGCTCGCGCAGCACCAGCATGCCCAGGGCGATGTTGATCAGCGGCGTCAGGTAGTAGCCAAGGCTTGCCTGCAGCACCCGATGGGTCTCGACGGCGTAGATATACAGCCCCCAGTTGACGGCGATCAGCACCGCGCAGGCCAGCACCCGTCCCAGGCGCCGCGGCTGGGCCAGAGCCTCGCCGACCGGCTTCCAGCGCCGCAGTGCGGTCGCCACGCCGGCCAGGAACACGCACGACCACAGCACCCGGTGTACCAGGATCTCGTAGGCGGGCACCTCGTCGAAGAGGGCAAAGAACAGCGGGAAGCAGCCCCACATCAGGTAGGCGGCCAGGCCATAGCCGACTCCCTGAGCGGCCCGGGTGTCGCGGTCGGTCGATGACATCTTTACTTTCCTAATCAATGAACCCACAGCCTATCATGCGGGCGTCGACCGGTGCGTGGTGGCTGCGCCATCGGCCGCTGTCGTTTAGGCTATGGGGGCCGTTTCGATCCCCAATGGAGTCCTCGATGAGCGAACTCAGAACGACCCTGGTGCAGGCCGACCTGCGCTGGGAAGACCCCGAGGCGAACTGCCGGATGCTGGAGGCGTCGCTGGGCGAGCTCGACGGCGGCGATACCGACCTGATCGTGTTGCCGGAGATGTTCGCCACCGGCTTCACCATGAATTCCCGCGAGATGGCCGAGCCGATGGCAGAAAGCGCCACCGTGGCCTGGATGCGTGAGCAGGCGACCCGGCGTGGCTGCGTGGTCACCGGCAGCGTGGCGATAGTGGAAGAAGGCGACTGCTTCAACCGTCTGATCTGGGCCCGACCCGACGGCAGCCTGGTGCACTACGACAAGCGGCACCTGTTCCGCATGGCCGGCGAGCACGAGCGCTATGCGATGGGCCACGAGCGGGTGATCGTCGAGCTCAAGGGCTTCCGGATCCTGCTCAGCGTGTGTTATGACCTGCGCTTCCCGGTGTGGCTGCGCCAGCGGCCCGCGCCGGGTGAGCACTTCGAGTACGATGCCCTGCTGTGCGTGGCCAACTGGCCGGCCCCGCGTCGCCACCCGTGGCGGGTGCTGTTGCAGGCCCGGGCCGTGGAGAACCTGTGCCCCGTGATCGGCGTCAACCGTGTCGGCGAGGATGCCAAGGGCCTGGCCTATGCCGGTGACTCGATGCTGGTGGACGCCAAGGGAGAGCCGGTGATCGACGAGCCCCGCGATACGGCCTTCGTCAAGACCGGCACGCTGTCGCTGGATGAGCTGCACGCCTTCCGCGAGAAGTTTCCGGCCTGGCGCGATGCCGATCATTTCGGCCTGACCGACGGGGTGGGTGCCTGATGCGACTGGATCGATTCCTCTCCGAAAGCACCGAGATGACGCGCAGCCTCGCCAAGCGGGCGCTGCTGCGCGGCGAGGTCGAGGTCAACGGTGAGCGCGAGAAGAAGGCTGCCCGCCATCTCGCGTCCGATGACCGCGTGACCTGGAACGGCGAGCGCCTGGAGCTGGTCGGGCTGCGCTACGTGATGCTGCACAAGCCCGAAGGCGTGGAATGCACGGCGCGACGCGGCCTCTATCCGCGTGCGATGGACCTGATCGACCTGCCCAAGGCCGAACGGCTGCAGACCGTGGGGCGCCTCGACGTGGAGACCACCGGGCTGCTGCTGCTCAGCGACGACGGCCAGTGGTCGCATCGCGTGACCTCGCCGAAGCGCGGCTGCGCCAAGGTCTATCGGGCGACCCTGGCGCGCCCCCTGGAAGGCGCCGAGGCCGAGCGCGCGGTGGCGGCCTTCGCCGAGGGCATCGAACTCGAGGGTGACGAGGCGCCGACGCGGCCGTCCGAGCTCGAGATGCTCGATCCGCTGCACGCGCGGCTGACCGTCCACGAAGGGCGTTACCACCAGGTGCGCCGCATGTTTGCCGCCATCGGCAATCACGTCGAGAGACTGCATCGCGAGTCGATCGGTGCACTGGCGCTGGACTCGGAGCTGGCGCCCGGCGAGTGGCGTGAGCTCAGCGCCGAGGAAGTGGCGCTGTTCTAGGTGGTCGCTTCTTCGTGAGGCCGATGCTCAGCTAGCAGTGATGATCCGGTTGCGGCCGGTTTCCTTGGCGCCGTACAACGCCCGGTCAGCCAGATCGGGCAGCGTCATGGGATCGGCGGTGTGCGCCGGGTAGGCAGCGATACCGCAGGACAGGGTCGCCGGGCCCAGCATGCGGCCGTCGTGCCAGTAGACGCGGTCGGCCAGGCTCGCCATCAGCGAGGCGGCGCGCTCTCTTGCCGTATCGGCGCCGGTGCCGGGCAGCAGTACCACGAATTCCTCGCCGCCGATGCGGCATATCTCATCATCGTCGCGGAAGTGTTCCCGGAGCGCCATCGCGATGCCCGCCAGGACCCGGTCACCCGCTGCATGGCCGTGACCATCGTTGATCCGCTTGAAGTGGTCGATGTCGAGCATCGCCATCGCCAGCGGCGTCTGCCGGGACCGGGCCCGGCGGGATTCCTGTCGCAGGCACTCGTCGAAGTGGCGGCGATTGTGCAGGCCGGTCAACGGGTCGGTGGTGGAGTCGATCTCGAGGCGCTCCACCAGCTGCTGTAGCTGGTGCGTCCGTTCCTCGACTTCTTGTTCGAGCTGGTGGTTGAGGCGCCGGAGTTCCCTCTGTGTATGGGCGTAGTCGATCAGCGAGATGCCCCCGATGACCAGGGCAAAGGCCAGCGCGCCGGCGCTGGTGGGTACCCGCTGCCAGGGCAGCAGGCCATGGGCCACGGCCATGTCGACCAGCAACAGCGCCCCGAACAGAGCGAAGGCGGCCAGTATGGCCCTCTGGCGAGCGTCGAACCGGCCGAGATGGGGGGCGATGATCGCCAGCAGCAGACCGATGCTGAGCACCAGAAGTACATCGAAGACCGGAAAGGTGATCGAGAGATTGATCCAGCCGAGCCCGCTGGCCCCCAGCGCGCCCACCAGGTAGACAAGGTGGAACTGCCAGATACGCCGGATACGGCGTGATCGGGTATCGGCGAACCAGTGCTCCAGTAGGCGCCCCAGTGCGATAGGAAGGGTAAAGTAGCCTGCGGCGGCGAGGTTGTCCCACAGCAGGGGGCGGTCGATCAGCAACTGGTCGACCGGGCTTTCGGCAATGATCATGATGCCGGAGGCCAGCGCGAACAGACTGATGGGCATAAAACGGCGACGGTCGTCCTGGAACAGCGCGAAACCGACCGCGAACAGCGCCAGGAGCAGGCACAGCGGGCCGACGATGAGTGCACCCAGAGCGTCGCGCAGAAGCTTGGGGAAGAGATCGGCGCGTTCGATCAGCATGATCTCGCCCCACAGGCCGATGGCGGTGTAGTCGGAGTAGACCCGCAGGGTCAGTTGTCGACCGCCGAAGTCCTCGGGGAGACGGATCATGTGCCAGGGCCAGCCTGCGAAGCGGCCGTTGCCATCATCATCGAAGGCGCCATGTTGGTAGAGGCGTTCGCCGTCCAAGTAGACGTCGGCGATCAGGTTGATGCTGGTAATGTAGAGTGCCGGATCTTGCCAATCACCCTCAGGGAGGGAGAGTCGGAACCAGGCATGGGTTTGTCCTCGGCGTCCGGGCGGGTTGGCGGGGAAATCGATGGCGTTCCAGGCGTCGTCGTCTCCTGGTTTCACCCAGGTGGGGACGCCATCGGCAGACACGGGGGAGTCGCCCCAGCGATACTCCCAGCCGGTGCCCAGATCCCGAGGTGTCGCCATCGCCGAGCCGACCCACAGGGCGGCCACACACAGCAGTACGACAGTGGTCAGCCACGCCCTTGTCTGAGGCATCCCGGTTCCTCTCGTTCCTTCCCCTCGGCATTCGGCAAGTATAAACAGGTCCCGATTCGGTGCCAGCAAAACCGTCGCGCCGGGTCGCCGTGTTTTATACCGTTATCTTGCGCAGCGGCTAAACCATCATCGATCCTGAAACGTCCTGGTCATCAGGCCGCGGGGAGACGCTGACGACGACGTTCATGGCGACATTGGCGACAGCCCCGCGGCCTCGACCAGTGCTCGGGTGTAGTCGGTGGTCGGCTGGGTCAGCACGGCTTCGCAGTCGCCCTGTTCGACCACCTCGCCGTCCTTGAGCACCAGCAGGCGATGGGCCATGGCGCGCACCACGGCCAGGTCGTGGCTGATGAAGAGGTAGCTGAGCCCGCGCTTGCGCTGCAGCTCGCGCAGCAGGGTGACCAGCTGCTTCTGCACGGTGCGGTCGAGCGCCGAGGTTGGTTCGTCGAGTACCAGCAGCGACGGCTCGAGGATGATGGCCCGGGCCACGGCGATGCGCTGGCGCTGGCCGCCGGAGAACTCGTGGGGATAGCGGGCCCCGCATTCCTCGGGCAGGCCGACCTCGCGCAGGGTGTCGCGCACGCGGCGGTCGACCTCGGCGTCGTCCAGCTCGGGGTGGTGGAAGCGCAGCCCCTCGCTGACGATGTCGGCCACCGGCATGCGCGGCGACAGCGAGCCGTAAGGGTCCTGGAACACCACCTGGAGCCGCCGCCGCTGGCGGCGCAGGGCATCGCCGTGGAGGCGGTCGAGACGTTCGCCGTCGAAGGTGATCTCGCCCTCGCTCTGCTGCAGGCGCAGCAGTGCCAGGGCGAGGGTGGTCTTGCCGGAGCCGGATTCGCCGACGATACCGAGCGTCTCGCCCGGCGCCACCGTCAGGCCCAGCGGCTTGACCGCCTCGAAGGCCGGCGGTCGGCGGCTGAACAGCTTCTTCGGCCGCTGGAAGCGAATGCCCAGCCCTTGGGCGCTGAGCAGCGGGGTGCGATGGGTGACCGGTTCGGGGCGTCCGGTGGGATCGGCGGCCAGCAGCTCTCGAGTGTAGGCGCTCTCCGGGGCTTCGAACACGCGCGACACCGGCCCGGTCTCCTGCAGCCGGCCGTGGCGCATGACGCAGACCCGATCGGCGTGGCGGCGCACCAGGTTGAGGTCGTGGGTGATGAACAGCATGCCCATGCCGTGGGTATCGCGCAGTTCGGCCAGCAGCGCCAGGATCTCCTGCTGCACGGTGACGTCGAGCGCGGTGGTCGGTTCGTCGGCGATCAGCAGGCGCGGGTGGTTGGCGATGGCCATGGCGATCATCACGCGCTGGCGCTGGCCACCGGAGAGCTGGTGGGGCCAGGCGTCGAGGAGCTCCTCGGCGCGGGGCAGCTGGACCTGTTCGAGCAGCTCGCGGGCGCGCCGCCGCGCGGCCGCGCCGCGAAGCCCCTGGTGCAGGCGCAGGGTTTCGCCGATCTGGCGGGCCACGGTGTGCAGCGGATTGAGCGAGGTCATCGGCTCCTGGAACACGAAGCCGACCCGGCCGCCGCGGATCGCGCGCCAGTCGCGCGTCGATAGCCGCGCGAGATCGGTGTCGCCGAGCCGGCGCGTACCGCTGACGCGGGCCCCGGGTGGCAGCAGGCCCAGGGCGCCGAGCGCCGACACCGACTTGCCGGAGCCGGACTCGCCGACCAGCGCCAGGGTCTCGCCGCGGCGCACCTCCAGCGACAGCCCCTCGACCACGGGCGTGTCATCGAAGGCGATGGTCAGATCCTCGAGGCGAAGCAGGGTCTCGTCGCTCATCTGGCGCTCCCGGTGGCGGTCTGGCGCTCGCCGCCGGCCGACTCGGCCTTGCCGCTGGCGTGCTGGATGTGGCGCGGATCGAAGGCGTCGCGCAGCCCCTCGCCGATGAACACCAGCAGCGACAGCATCACCGCCAGGGTCAGGAAGGCGGTGATGCCGAGCCACGGCGCCTGGAGGTTGTTCTTGCCCTGGGCCACCAGCTCGCCCAGCGACGGCGAGCCCGGTGGCAGGCCGAAGCCGAGGAAGTCCAGGGCGGTGAGGGTGGTGATGGCGCCGGTGAACAGGAACGGGATGAAGGTCAGGGTGGCGACCATGGCGTTGGGCAGCACGTGGCGGCGCATGATGATCCGCGACGGCAGCCCCATGGCCCTGGCGGCGCGCACGTATTCCAGGTTGCGGGCGCGCAGGAACTCGGCGCGCACCACGTCGACCAGGCCCAGCCAGGAGAACAGCAGCATGATGCCGAGCAGCCACCACAGGTTCGGCTCGACCAGGCTGGCCAGGATGATCAGCAGGAACAGCACCGGCAGCCCGGACCAGATCTCGATCAGTCGCTGGCCGATCAGGTCGACCTTGCCGCCGAAGTAGCCCTGCACGCCGCCGATGATCACGCCCAGGGCCAGGGAGCCGGCGGTCAGCACCAGGGCGAACACCACCGATAGGCGGAAGCCGTAGATCACTCGAGCCAGCACGTCGCGGCCCTGATCGTCTGTGCCCAGCCAGTGGCGGGCGTCGGGGGGCGAGGGCGCCGGATGGTCGAGGTCCTGATCGAGGGTGTCGTAGGAGAACGGGATCGGGGGCCACAGCGTCCAGCCGTCGGCCTCGATGGCCTCACGGGTGTAGGGATCGCGATAGTCGGCCGGCGTGGGCAGGAAACCGCCGAACTCGCTGTCCGGGTAGTCGACGACCAGCGGCGCGTACCACTGCCCCTGGTAGTGGACCAGCAGTGGCTTGTCGTTGGCCACCAGTTCGGCGCCGAGGCTGATCACGAACATGGCCAGGAACAGCCACAGCGACAGGCGCGCGCGCGGGTTGCCGCGGAACACGGCCAGCCGGCGGCGGGTGATGGGGGAGAAACGCTCGCTCAGTGCCATGTTCAGGACTCCCGGGTCTCGAAGTCGATCCGCGGGTCGACCCATACGTAGGTCAGGTCGGAGATCAGCTTCAGGATCAGCCCGATCAGGGTATAGAGATACAGGGTGCCGAAGATCACCGGGTAATCGCGCTGCATCACCGCCTCGAAGCCCAGCAGTCCCAGGCCGTTGAGCGAGAAGATGACCTCGATCAGCAGCGAGCCGGTGAAGAAGATCGCCACCAGCGCCGAGGGCAGCCCGGCGATGATGATCAGCATGGCGTTGCGGAAGACATGGCCGTAGAGCACGCGACGGTCGCTGGCCCCCTTGGCCCGGGCGGTGAGCACGTACTGCTTGTGGATCTCGTCGAGGAAGCTGTTCTTGGTCAGCATGGTCAGGGTGGCGAAGCTGCCGATCGCCGAGGCCAGCACCGGCAGGCTGATGTGCCAGAAATAGTCCTTGATCTTGCCCCAGGCGGAGAGCTCACTGAAGTCCGGCGAGGTCAGGCCGCGCAGCGGGAACACGTCCCAGTAGCTGCCGCCGGCGAACAGCACGATCAGCAGGATGGCGAACAGGAACCCCGGGATGGCGTAGCCGACGATCACCAGCCCCGAGCTCCAGACGTCGAAGCGCGAGCCGTGGCGCAGCGCCTTGCGGATGCCCAGCGGGATCGAGATCAGATACACCAGCAGGGTGGTCCAGAGGCCCAGCGAGATCGATACCGGCAGGCGTTCGAGCATCAGGTCGGTGACCGGCTCGCCGCGGAAGAAGCTCTCGCCGAGATCGAAGGTGGCATAGTCGACCAGCATGCCGAAGAAACGCTGGTAGGCCGGCTCGTCGAAGCCGAACTGGGTTTCGAGGCGGTCGATGTACTGCTGCGGCACGCCGCGGGCGCCGCGGGATTCGCCGCTGCCGGCGCTGTCGCCGCCGCCGCCCTCGAGGCGGGTGCTGGCCTGGGTCGAGAGGCCCTCGAAACGGGCCAGCATCTGGTCGATGGGGCCGCCCGGAGCGGCCTGCACGATGAGGAAGTTGAGCAGCATGATCCCCAGCAGGGTGGGGATCATCAGCAGCAGGCGGCGCAGTACGTAGGCGGCCACGGCGTTTCCTTAGGGCTTCTATGAAATCTCGACGAGAGAAGCGCTTTCTCGGTGACGAGCCTCGGCGAGAATCGCCTCACCGATTGCGCTGTCGGGCCTCGATCTCGGCGCCGCGCTCGGGGTCGACCCACCAGGCGTCGAGGTCGAGATTGTACTCGGGGAAGGGCTCCTTCCAGCCGAACTTGTCCCACACCGCGATGCGGGTGCTGCCCAGGTGCCACTGGGGAATGACGTAGAAGCCCCAGCGCAGCACTCGGTCGAGGGCCCGGGCGGCGGTGTCCAGCGCCTCGCGGCTGTCGGCGGCGATCAGGTCGTCGACCAGGGCGTCGATCGCCGGGTCGGCCAGGCCGATCAGGTTGCGGCTCTGCGGCGCGTCGGCGTACTCGCTGCCCCAGAACTCACGCTGTTCGTTACCCGGATTGGCGGATTGCGGAAAGCTCCCCACCACTACGTCGAAGTCGAAGCGGCGCAGCCGGTTGAGGTACTGGTTGACGTCGACGATGCGGATGTCGCCCTGCACGCCGAGCCGTGAGAGGTTGCGCAGCAGCGGCTGCACGACGCGCTCGAACTGGGTGTCGTAGAGCAGCACTTCGAAGGACAGCGGCTCGCCGGTCTCCGTGTTCACCAGGGTACCGTCGTCGCGGTTCTCGTAGCCGGCGGCATGGAGCAGCGCCAGCGCCTCGCGCAGGCGAGCGCGCCCGTCGTCAGGCCGCTCGATGGGGAGGGGAGTGTCGAACACCCGCGCGGGCAGGTCGTCGCGCCAGGGCTCGAGCAGGGCCAGTTCGGCGTCGCTCGGCAGGCCCTTGGCGGCCATCTCGGAATTCTCGAAGTAGCTGTGGGTCCGCTCGTAGGCGCCGTAGAAGAGGTTCTGATTGAGCCACTCGAAGTCGAAGACCAGGTTCAGCGCCTCCCGCACGCGCACGTCCTGGAAGATGTCGCGGCGTGTGTTCAGCACGTAGGCCTGCATGCCGGCCGGCTGGCCGTCGGGTACTTCCAGGCGCCGGACGAAGCCGCCTTCGGCGGCGGGGAAATCGTAGGCGGTGGCCCAGTTGCGGGCGCTGGACTCGATGCGCATGTCGAGATTGCCGGCCTTGAAGGCCTCGAGCGCCACCGTCTGGTCGCGATAGTAGTCGTAGACCAGCCGGCCGATGTTGTGGCGGCCGCGATTGACCGGACGATCCTTCCCCCAGTAGTCATCGACCCGCTCGTAGACGATGCGCCGGCCGGGGTCGATCTCCTCGATGCGATAGGGGCCGGAGCCGAGCAGGGCGTCGCGAGTGGGTCGCTCGAAGTCTCGGTCTTCCCAATAGTGGGCCGGCAGGATCGGCATCTGGCCGAGGATCAGCGGCAGCTCGCGGGAATCGCTGTCGGCGAGGTCGAAGTGCACGGTGTTCTCGTCGACCACCCGCACGTCGCTGACGTCGGCGTAATAGGCAGCGTAGAACGGCTGGCCTTTCTCGGTGAGCGTCTCGAAGCTGAAGACCACGTCGGCGGCGTCGACCGGCTCGCCGTCATGAAAGCGGGCATCGGGGTCGAGGTCGAATTCGATCCACCGGCGGTCCGGGTCGAGGCGGATGCCTTCGGCCAGCAGCCCGTACATGGTGAAGGGTTCGTCCGGATTGGCCACCATCAGGGTGTCGTAGATGGCGTTCAGGCCCGAGGCCGGCGTGCCCTGGATGATGAAGGGATTGGTGGAATCGAAGCTGCCGTTGGCGCTGCGGGTCAGGGTGCCGCCGACCGGGGCATCGGGATCGGCGTGAGGGAAGTGGTCGAAATCCGCCGGCAGCGCCGGGTCGCCGTAGAGGGCCAGGCCGTGGCGCGTGGGCACGTCGGCCGGGGCCGCGGCCAGGGCGGGCGTCGCCGCCAGGGCCGTCGTCAGCAGGACGATCGATCGCATCGGTCAGCATCCTTGTACCAGGTCGGGGGGCGACGGCCCCCTGATCATCTACCGGAAAGTGTCAGCTGCTGGCCGGGTTGTAAAGCGTTGGGGCTGTCGAGGCCGTTCCAGCGGGCCAGGTCGGCGACCGCCACGGCGTGTCGGGAGGCGATGGCGGAGAGGGTGTCGCCGCGCTGTACCACATGGACCTCTTCAGCGCTGCCAGCGCTCGGGGCGGTGCGCTCCAGGGCGGCCAGCAGCGGTTCGGCCCGGTCGGCGGGCACCAGCAGCTCGCTGACCTGGCCGGGGCGGGCGGTGTCGCCGCGCAGGCCGGGGTTTAGGGCCGCCAGCTGGCCGGTCGGCACGTCGGCCAGCTTCGCCGCTTCGCCGAGGCGCACGGTGCGCGTCACCGGCACGCGCTCGAAGGCCGGTGTGCCCTCGATCTCGGGCAGTGTGACGTTGTAGCGCGCGGGATCGCCGACGATGGCGGCGATGGCCAGCAGCTTGGGCACATAGTCCATGGTCTCGTTGGGCAGGTCGAGATCCCAGTAGTCGCCCTGCTTGCCCTGGGCCAGGGCGCGTCGCTGGGCACGGTTCACGGTGCCGGCGCCGGCGTTGTAGGCGGCCAGCGAGAGCTCGATGTCGCCCTCGTACCACTGATCGGCCTGGTACTCGATGTAGTCCAGGGCAGCCTGGGTCGAGCGCACCACGTCCAGGCGGCCGTCCCAGCCGCGCGAGCGGTTCAGGCCCAGGGCATCGCCCGTGCGCGGCATGATCTGCCACAGGCCGGCGGCGCCGAAGTGGCTGCGCGCCTCGGGGTCGAAGGAGCTCTCGACGAAGGGCACCAGGGCGATCTCGCCGGGCAGGCCACGGTCCTCGACGCGCTCGAGGATCCACGCCAGCCAGGGGCGGGCGCGTTCGGCGATCTCGGCGACGTTGTGAGGTTTGGCGCTGTATTCGTCGATCCAGTGCTGGACCCGGGCATGGCCGGCGCCATGCTGCCACTGGTCCTGCCACTGGAAGGTGTCGCGCAGCCGCGACCAGGCGTCGGCCGGCTGCAGCTGCAGATGACTCCAGAAGGTGCGCTGGCCTTCCGGCTCGCCGCGATGCACCGGGGCGAAGCTCGGCGTCTCGGACCCCAGTTGCCCGGCGGGCAGGGTCGAGGCCTTGGTATAAGCGCCGGCGATCAGGGCGCCGGTCATGGCGATCGTGCTGGCGAATCCGAGGAGTCGCCGGCGCGATGTGTGATAGGTCATGCAGAAGCCTCCGGGGCGCAGCGCCGACCGCCATCGACATGACGGGGACGTGCGCCGAGCGGGGTGGGTCTCAGAAGTCGTCTTTCCAGGCGCGCAGCGTGGCGAAGGTGGTCACGGCGTCGTCGGTGTCGCCCTGGGGGGCGGCCGCCCGACGTATGCCAGCGTCCTCGCAGCGCAGGAAAGGGTTGATGCGCCGTTCCCGTCCGATGGTGCTGGGCAGGGTGGGGCGCTCGAGCTCCCGGGCCCGCCGGCACTCCTGCTCGGCGGCGTCGATGTCGGGGTTGTCCGGGTCGGCGGCCTTGGCGAAGGCGAGGTTCGCCAGGGTGTACTCGTGGGCCGCGAAGACCAGGGTGTCCTCGGGCAGCGCGGTGAGGCGCGCCAGCGAGGCATGCATCTGTTCGGGGGTTCCTTCGAACAGACGTCCGCAGCCGGCACTGAACAGGGTGTCGCCGCAGAACAGCAGCGGCGGAATGCCGGCGGTGAAGAACGCGATATGATCCAGGGTGTGGCCCGGAACCTCGAGGACCTCGAACAGGCGTCCGATCACCCGCACCTCGTCGCCGGCGCCGACGCGCTCGTCGATGCCTTCGATGGCGGGGTTGTGCGGGCCGATCACCCGCGGCGAATAGCGCTGGATCAGCTCGGGCAGGCCGCCGACGTGATCCGCGTGATGATGGGTGACGAGAATGCTGCCCAGGGTCAGGCCCTCGCGTTCCAGGGTCTCGATCACCGGGGTGGCGTCACCGGGATCCACCACGCAGACCTCGGGGCTCGTATCCTGCCGCAGCATCCAGATATAGTTGTCGCGAAAGGCGGGAATCGGTGTCACGCTCAACATGGGCTCGGGGTCCTCGCGCCGGGGCCGGTATCAACCGAGCCGGTGGCGCCTTGAATCGGATCTTTGCAAAATCGAGTACTCTGGAGAGATGAACGGATCATGTCAAATTCGCAGGATGCGATGAGCCTGGCGCGACTGGTGCGAGAGGGGCGCCGTTTTTGGGCGAGCCCTCCGGGCCAGGCCGTGTGGCAGGCCCAACGCGCCTGTCTCGGTCCGCTCTGCGAGCGCTGGTTCGGCGCCCACGGGCTGGAACTGGGGCTGGCGCCGACCCTGGCCGACATGTGTCCGGTGCGTCACGCGCTGTGCTGGGCGCCGACACCTGAGCTGGCCTCGCACGAATCCACCTTGGTGTGTCCCCTGGACGCGCTGCCGCTACCCGATGGTTGTCTGAGCCTGGTGGTAGTGCATCACCTGCTCGAGATCGCCCCCGACCCCCACCACCTGCTCCAGGAAGCGGCCCGCGTCACCGCCGACGACGGCCACCTGATCCTGTTCGGCTGGCACCCCTTCGGCCCGAGCGGCTGGCGGCGCTGCCGACCGGCCCGACGCCGCCAGCTGCCCGGGCGCGGCCGCTGGCGCACGCCGGGGCGTCTTGCCGACTGGCTGGCGTTTGTCGATTTCGAGGCCCAGCGGGTAGACTACTGCGGCTTTCGCCTGCCCGGCGGCCTGGCCCGCAATGCCCGGCTCGAGACGCTCGGGCGCCGGCACAACCTGCCATTGGGCGACAGCTACATGATTCATGCGCGGCGCCGGTCCCAGCTGGTCCAGCCCGGGCGCGGCAGGGTGGTCTTTCCGACGCCGCTGGCCGGCTCGGCGCTGGGCAATGTGTCTGGTCGGTCCGCCACCGACGAAGGTGATCGAGGGTGACAGACCAACCACCATCAGGGGCGTTGCCCGAAGTGACGATCTATACCGACGGCGCCTGCCGCGGCAATCCGGGGCCGGGTGGCTGGGGCGCGCTGCTGTGCAGCGGCTCCCACGAGAAGCCGCTCAAGGGCGCCGAGCAGAAGACCACCAACAACCGCATGGAACTGATGGCCGCCATCATGGCGCTGAAGGCGCTGACCCGGCCGTGCCGCGTCGAGCTGTGGACCGACTCCGAATACCTGCGTCGCGGCATCACCGAGTGGATTCACGGCTGGATCAAGCGTGGCTGGAAGACCGCCTCCAAGCAGCCGGTCAAGAACGCCGAGCTGTGGCGAGCCCTCCACGAGGAGGCGCAACGGCATCGCGTCGAGTGGCATTGGGTCAAGGGCCACAGCGGACATCCCGGCAACGAGCGCGCCGACAGCCTGGCCAACGAGGCCATCGACGAGATGCAGGCCAAGGCCTGATTCACGCATCAATACCGCCGATCACCACAGGTAACGCCCCATGCGCCAGATCATCCTGGATACCGAGACCACCGGCATCGACCCCCGTGACGGCCATCGCCTGATCGAGATCGGCGCCGTGGAGATGGTCAATCGCCGGCTGACCGGCAACACCTATCACCAGTTCATCAATCCGCAGCGAACCATCGACGCCGAGGCGGTGGCGGTGCATGGCATCACCGACGAGCGGGTCGCCGACGAGCCGCTGTTCGCCGAGATCGCCGACGAGTTCTGGGCCTTCATCGAGGGGGCGGAGCTGGTGATCCACAACGCGCCCTTCGACGTGGGCTTCATCGACCATGAGCTGGGCATGCTGAACCAGGCCCGCGGCGAGCCTCGTCTGGGCCCGGTGGCCGATCACTGCCGCATCCTCGACACCCTGCAGATGGCCCGGGACAAGCACCCGGGCCAGCGCAACAATCTCGATGCCCTGTGCAAGCGCTACGACATCGAGAACGGCCACCGGGTCCTTCACGGCGCCCTGCTCGATGCCGAGATCCTGGCCGACGTCTACCTGGCGATGACCGGCGGCCAGACGGCGCTGTCGCTGGATGCCAGCGCCGGCGAGGGCGACGAGTCCGCGGCCAGCGGCGGGCTGAACGTGCGCCGGGTCTCGCTGACGCCGGGCACGCTCAAGGTGCAGGCACCGGACGAGGCCGAATGGCAGGCCCATCGCGACAAGCTGGCGACCGTGCGCGAGGCCGGCGGCGAGTGCCGTTGGGACACGCTGGAGGGCTGGCCCGGCCGGGAGACGCCCTGATGCTGCGTCGCGAACTGCCCCATGAGGAAACCGCCGGGCGGGTGATTCGCCTGGCCCAGGGCCGCATCGCTCCGGCCGGCGACGGAGGGCCCTTGCAGTCCTGGCAACCCTGGGCCCCGGCCATGCAGCCCCTGTGCTGGTGGCATGACGCGCCGGTGGCCCTGTCGGTGGAAGACGTTCCCGGCGATGACTGGATCGAGGGGCGGGAGTGGCTGGCGCGACTGCCGGAATCCTGGTTCGCGCTGGTGTCCACGGCGCTGCAGGTCGGTGCCTGGCTGCGCCATCACCGTTTCTGCGGCAGCTGTGGGGCGCCGGCCTCGCGGCTCGATCACGAGTTCGCCATGCACTGCGAATGCTGCGGCCATCGCAACTATCCGCGTATCTCGCCGTGCATCATCACCCTGGTGACGCACGGCGAGTCGCTGCTGCTGGCCCGCAGTCCGCGTTTTCCGCCGGGGCGCTACTCGACGCTGGCCGGCTTCATCGAGCCGGGGGAGTCCGCCGAGGAGGCGGTGCGCCGTGAGGTGTTCGAGGAGGTGGGATTGACGGTAGGGCGGCTGCGCTACTTCCAGAGCCAGGCCTGGCCCTTCCCGCACTCGCTGATGCTCGGCTACTTCGCCGAGGCGGCCAGCCGGCGCATTCGCATCGACGGCCACGAGATCAGCGATGCCGCCTGGTTCTCGCCGCGCCGGCTGCCCCAGCTGCCGCCGCCCTATTCGATCTCGCGGGCGCTGATCGAGACGCACCTGGCCGAGGTGGGGGCCAGGTAGGTGCTATCGAGGCACTTGGGGGCTGACCCCGGTCGGGATGATCCCTGTCGATAGGGGCAAATCAGCCGCGGCGGGGAAACAGGCTGCCAAGCTTGGTGGCCAGCATGACGTTGCCGGTGGCCTTGAGCCGGCCGCTCATCACGGCGCTCATGCCACTGATCTCGCCGCTCATCACGCCCTTGAGGGTCTCGGTACTCAGGCTCAGGCTGACCGACGGCTCCTCGTGTACGCCTTCCTGAACGTCCAGCTCGCCGTCCCGCACCACCAGGTGATAGTCGCCGGCGTCGCTGAAGTGGAACTGGAACACCTCGTCCATGCCGCGGGCGGCCTCGGGATCGAAGCGGGCATGGAGCTTGTCGAGGGTGCTGTCGGACATCGGGGGTCTCCGGAGACGGTGAAGGATCGATCCGCGAGAGTAGGGAAAAGCGCCGGTGCCATCAAGTCGGCCGGCTTGTGGCCGGGCCCGCGGCTGGGCAGGATGGTAGCCCTGCCTCGGGCGAACGACGCCGCGAAGGATTGACCCCACGAAGGAGAGACACGGTGAATGAGTGGCTGACGGATTTCGGCATGTTCCTGGCCCAGCTGGTGGCGGTGGTGGTCATCGTGACCCTGGGCGTGATGGTGGTGATGCGTGCCCGCGGCGGCGAGGGCGAGCAGGCCCGGCTACGGGTCGAGGAGCTCAACGGCGATCGCCGCCGTCGCCGTCGCCGGTTGCAGCTGGCCGCCAGCGAGCCCGGCGCGCGCAAGCGGCTGCAGAAGGCCTTTCGGCGCGACGACAAGGCGCGCGGCAAGCAGAAGGGCGAGGCCGCCGGCACGGTCTGGGTGCTGGATTTCCATGGCGACCTGAAGGCCAGCGCCACCGGGCGCTTCGCCGGGGAAGTCTCGGCGGTGCTGGACGTGGCCGGCGAGCAGGACGAGGTCGTGGTGCGTCTCGAGTCGCCCGGCGGGCTGGTGCATGCCTATGGCCTCGCCGCCGCCGAGCTGGACCGGCTGCGCCAGGCAGGGCTTTCCACCACCGTGTGCGTCGACAAGGTGGCGGCCAGCGGTGGCTACCTGATGGCCTGCTGCGCCGACCGGCTGCGGGTCGCGCCCTTTGCGGTGCTGGGCTCGATCGGCGTGGTCGCTCAGGTGCCCAACCTGCATCGCCTGCTCAAGCGTCATGACGTCGACGTGGAGGTGCTGACCGCGGGTCGCTACAAGCGCACCCTGACGGTGTTCGGCGAGAATACCGAAGAAGGGCGCGAGAAGTTCCTGGAAGATCTCGAGAACGTGCATGGCCTGTTCAAGCACTACGTCGCCGAACGCCGCCCCGACCTGGACATCGAGGCGGTGGCCACCGGCGAGAGCTGGTACGGGCAGCAGGCGCTGTCCCGGGGACTGGCCGACGAGATCGGCACCAGCGAGGCCTATCTCGTCGAGCGCATGAATGAGGCGCGGGTGGTATCGCTGCGCCTGGAGCGTCGCCAGTCGCTGGCCGGACGACTGGGGCTGGCGGTGTCGCACGGCGTGGAATGCGGGATCGAGCGGGTTGTCGAGGGCCTGGAGGCGCGGGGCTGGCAGAAGCGCTGAGCGGCTCAGTCGCCGCCCAGCTCCATCTGGGCGAGGGCCGACAGCAGGGTTCTCGCCCGATCGCCGTTGAGCGAATAGTAGATGGTCTGCGAGGCGCGCCGGGTACTGACCAGGTGCTCGCGTCGCAGGATGGCCAGATGCTGGGAGAGGGCGGACTGGCTAAGCGCCAGCTGGTGGTTGAGTTCGGTGACCGACAGCTCCTGTCCGTCCAGCAGGCACAGGATCCGCAGCCGGTTGTCGTTGGCCATCGCCTTGAGCAGGGCGCTGGCCTGATCGATGACGTCATCCCCGTCGTGCAGCAGGCCTGCGGCCTGACGTTGCGAAGTGCTCATGATGTCTCACCCCTCATGCTGCCGATGCAGCCGATGGTGGTCGTCCCTGCCCGGTTGGCAAGCTCCTGGATGGTGTCGTGATCCGTCACATCTTTCCTGATTCAGTCATTGCTCAATTATAGTTCAGGGTCGGCGCCGCGACCCTGCTGTCACGCCGTGACGGCGCTGTTTGTCGACAACTGTCTGGCTGGTATCGTCCATTTGTCGAATTTCGCCGTTGGTATGAGGGTTTGTGGGCCCCTTCTGTTCTAGTGTGTCAACAATCACGGTGACATTCATCGAACAGGCAGGCCTCCATGTCCAGCTATCACAGCGAATACCAGCGTTCCATCCAGCACCCCGAGACCTTCTGGGCCGAGCAGGCCGAGCGCCTGCCCTGGGTGTCCCCGCCCACGCGCATCCTCGAGTACGACGAACAGGGGCACGCCCGCTGGTACGCCGACGGCGAGCTCAACCTGTGCCACGCGGCCCTCGATCACCACATCGAGCAGGGGCGAGGCGAGCAGGCCGCGCTGCTGTGGGACTCGCCGGTCAGCGGGGGCAAGCTTCGCCTCAGCTATGCCGAGCTGCGTGACCGGGTGGCGCGTTTCGCCGGGGCGCTGCGTGATCTCGGTGTCGAGCAGGGCGACCGGGTGGTCATCTACCTGCCGATGGTGCCGGAGGCGCCGATCGCCATGCTGGCCTGCGCGCGGTTGGGAGCGGTGCACTCGGTGGTCTTCGGCGGCTTCGCGCCCCACGAGCTGGCGGTGCGCATCGAGGACGCCGAGCCCAAGGTGGTGGTGGCCGCGTCCTGCGGCATCGAGGTCGACCGGGTGCTGCCCTACCCGCCGATCGTGCGGGCGGCGCTGGAACAGAGCGCCCACCGGCCCGAGGCCTGCGTGATCCTGCAGCGCGAGCAGTGCCTGGCCGAACTCGGCGAGGGCGAGCATGACTGGGCGACGCTGGAGGCCGCGGCGGCGCCGGCCGACTGCGTGCCGGTGAAGGCCACTGATCCGCTCTATGTGCTGTATACCTCCGGCACCACCGGCAAGCCCAAGGGCGTGGTGCGCGACACCGGCGGCTATGGCGTGGCGCTGCACTATTCCATGGAGGCGGTCTACGACATGGCGCCGGGCGAGGTGTTCTTCTCGGCCTCGGACGTGGGCTGGGTGGTGGGGCATTCCTATATCGTCTATGGGCCCCTGCTGCGCGGCTGTACCACGGTCGTCTACGAGGGCAAGCCGGTGCGGACCCCGGATGCCGGCGCCTTCTGGCGGCTGATCGCCGAGTATCGGGTCAAGGCCTTCTTCACCGCACCGACGGCCTTCCGGGCGATCAAGAAGGAGGACCCCGAGGGGCTGCACCTGAAGGACCACGACATTTCGTGCCTCAAGGCGCTGTTCCTGGCCGGGGAGCGGCTGGACCCGCCGACCTTCCACTGGCTGAAGGGGATGCTGGACGTGCCGGTGGTCGATCACTGGTGGCAGACCGAGACCGGCTGGCCCATCGCTGCCAATCTGCAGGGGGTGGAGCCGATGCCGCCCAAGGCGGGCTCGGCCACGGTGCCGGTGCCGGGCTTCGACGTACGCATCCTCGATCGCAGCGGCCACGACGCGCCGGCGCTGGAGCAGGGCAGCGTGATGATCAAGCAGCCGTTGCCGCCGGGCTGTCTGTCCGGTATCTGGCGCGATCCAGAGCGCTTCCAGGCGGCCTACATGGCGGCCTTTCCGGGCTACTACCTGACCGGCGACGCGGGCTATCTCGACGAGGACGGCTACCTGTTCATCATGGGGCGCACCGATGACGTCATCAACGTGGCCGGCCACCGGCTTTCCACCGGTGAGATGGAAGAGGTGGTAGGCGGACATCCGGCGGTGGCCGAGTGCACGGTGATCGG
The DNA here is from genome assembly GCF_003011945.1 of Halomonas sp. ND22Bw. NCBI lineage: Bacteria > Pseudomonadati > Pseudomonadota > Gammaproteobacteria > Oceanospirillales > Halomonadaceae > Halomonas > Halomonas sp. ND22Bw. The sequence goes on from NZ_PXWD01000001.1 coordinate 161,385, forward strand.
CATCCACGATGCCTTGAAGGGGCAGGTGCCGGTAGGGCTGGTGATTCCCAAGGACGGTTTCGACGGCGACGAGGCGACCCTGGAGCGAGAGCTGGTCGCGCGGGTGCGCGAGATGATCGGCCCGGTGGCCTGTCTCAAGCAGGTGCTGGTGGTCGACCGCCTGCCCAAGACCCGCTCCGGCAAGATCCTGCGCAAGCTGTTGCGCCATATCGCCGACGGCGAGGCCTTCGGGGTGCCGTCGACCATCGACGATCCGGCCAGCCTGAATGACGTGCACGAGGCGATGGTCGCTCGTTCGCTGGGCAGCGCCGAACGGGCACGCCAGCAGTAGGGCGCGGTTCGCCTGAGGCGGGTTTGGCCCCCGGCAGGCGGGCGCGTATAATTCGCGCTCGTTCGCCGGGGTGCCGGCTGTCATTCGACGAGGGTTCCCTTACCCCTCCCGCCAAAAAGGTGCTCGATGTTCGCGCTTACCGCCGCCCAGACCCGTCGCTGCCTCGCGTGGCTGGTCGCCTTCCATATCCTCGTCATCACGGCCAGCAACTACCTGGTCCAGCTGCCCTTCAGCCTGTTCGGGCTGCATACCACCTGGGGCGCATTCAGCTTTCCCTTCATCTTCCTGGCCACCGACCTGACCGTGCGGCTGTTCGGCAAGGAGCCGGCTCGGGCCATCATCCTGCGGGTGATGTTCCCGGCACTGGTGATCTCCTACGTCGTCTCGGTGGTGTTTCCCCGCGGCGGCTTCGCCGGGCTTGAGGCGCTGGGCGACTGGAACCTGTTCGTGGCGCGCATCGCCCTGGCCAGCTTCATGGCCTATGTGCTGGGGCAGCTGCTCGACGTCACGGTCTTCGACCGCCTGCGCCGGCTCAAGGCCTGGTGGGTGGCGCCGGCGCTGTCGACGCTGTTCGGCAACCTGGCCGATACCTTCGCCTTCTTCTCGATCGCCTTCCACCGCGGCCCCGATGCCTTCATGGCCACTCACTGGCCGGAGATCGCCTGGGTGGACTACGGCATCAAGCTGGGCATCAGCCTGGCCTTCTTCCTGCCGCTCTACGGCGTGCTGCTGGGCTGGCTGACGCGTCGCCTGGTGACGCTGACCGGCGACCGCGATCTGGCGCCCGAGCAGTTCCGCTAACCCGACAAGGAGTTCACGATGACTCTCGCTCTCCATCATATCGACACCGGCGGCGACGGCACGCCGCTGGTGGTGATCCACGGCCTGCTGGGCAGCGCCGACAACTGGCGTTCGCACATCAAGAAGTGGCAGGAGCAGCGCCGGGTGATCGCGGTGGACCTGCGCAACCACGGCCGCTCGCCCCATGCGTCCGGCATGGGCTACGCCGACATGGCCCGCGACGTGCTGGCGCTGCTGGATGAGCTGAACGTGGCCAAGGCGCACGTGCTGGGGCATTCCATGGGCGGCAAGGTGGCGATCACCCTGGCGCGGCTGGCGCCCGAACGGCTGGCCTCGCTGGTCGTTGCCGACGTTGCGCCCCAGGCTTACGGGCACGGCCACGACAGGGAGCTCGGCGCGCTGCGGCGCGTGCGCGACGAGCGGCCCGCCGATCGCCGCCAGGCCGACGCGCTGATGGCGGACCATATCGACGAGCGAGCCACGCGACTGTTCCTGGCCACCAACCTGGTGCGCGGCGAGGATGGCATGACGGTGCGTGTCGGGCTGGACCAGATCGCCGAGGACTACGCGTCGATCAGCGGCGAACCGGACGGCGAGGGCGCCTTCGAGGGTCCGACCCTGGTGGTGCGCGGCAGTCGTTCGCCCTATGTGACCGATGCCATGCTGCCGGCGCTGCGCGAGGTGCTGCCGACCGCCGAGCTCGAGACCCTGGAGGCGGGCCACTGGCTGCATGCCGAGCAGCCCGAGGCGTTCCAGGCCGTGGTCAACGGCTTTCTGGCACGCCAGGCGGACTGAGCCGCGCCGGGACAGGCGTCGGCGTCAACGGTTGGGGTCGATGGCCAGACGCTCGACCGGCGTGGTCTCCGACACCAGATGTCGCTGGTTGAGGAAGCGTTCGAAGTCGGCATAGCGGCGTTCGTGAAGCGCCGCGGGCGTGAGGGTCAGGCGGCGCATGGCCTCGGGCCAGGCTGCCCGGTTGGCCGGGGTATCGATGGCCGGCTCGGCCTCGGCGAGCAGCTCCCAGCTGGCGCTGGGGTGCTCGACGATCCAGGCCGTGGCTTCCTCCAGGGCCTCCACCAGCTGGACGATGGCCTTGCGCTGCGTGGCGAGCTCATCGCGGTTGGCCATCAGGATCAGGCCGTCATAGCGCGGCACGCCGATGTCTTCGGTGGTGTAGGTGCGTGTCGCCAGGCCGTCGTCGGCCAGGGCGCGGGGCAGCAGGTAGCGCACCGCGCCGATCACCCCGTCCACGCGCCCCTCGCGCATGGCCTGCTCCAGCCGGAAATGCAGGTCGGGGCTGTCCAGGGCGTCGCGGGTGAGGGCCTGGTGCGTCAGCAGACTGGCCAGCAGTACCTGCTCGGCGTCCGGGGCGACGTGGCCGATGCGCTTGCCGGCCAGCGACTCGAGGGCGATGGCATCGTCGAGGACCAGCGATGCGAGCGGCAGGCCGACCAGGGTCGCCACGCGGACCACCGGCTGGCCCTGGTCGACCAGCAGGTGCAGCAGCGGCTGTCGGGTCAGGGCCAGGTCCACGCGGGAGGTCGCCAGCAGCTTGGCGGGCACGTTGGGGTCGGCGGGCGTGCGGATCTCCACTTCGAGACCGCGTTCGCTGAACAGGTCGAGTTCTCGGGCCACGAACAGCGCCGCGTGGCGCGGACTGGGATACCAGTCGAGCATCAGCGAGAGCCGCGTGACCGGTGGTGGCGCGATGGGCTCGACGGGACCCACCGCCACGGCCGGCGCGATGGGGCGCGTGGGCGTGTCCACGGCAGGGCCGCCGGAACGCCCCTCGAAGGCCGCCAGCGGATCCTCGGTGGCCTCCGATGGCGTGTTCCGCCCCAGGTCGGGGACCATGACCTCGGTGCCGAGCGGCGGGTAGCCGCCTTCGGGCGCTTCCGGGGCGGCATGGCCGAGCGCGGGCAATGCCGGCAGGCCGAGCGCCAGGGTCAGGGTGGCCCAGGTGCGGGGGCGCGCCGGGCGGCGGATGAATGACAGCATGTGAGCGGCTCCAGCGATGCCCGGGCGCTGCGATGAGGCGCTCGGGCAAGGGGATGATCGCGGCTAGTCTATCGGCGTCCGGTCCCGCCTGACCAGCGTGGCGGTCAACGTGGCGCCATCGTCGCGACCACCGGCGCGCCATGAGATACTTGGATGACCTTCTGGGGCAGGATGCCATGGATACGATCAATACCCTCTTTCTGCTCAGCGGCTTCCTGATCGCGCTGAGCGTGCTGGCCAGCCGGCTCTCGACCCTGGTCGGCGTTCCCCTGCTGTTGCTCTTCCTCGGTCTCGGCATGCTGGCGGGCGAGGAGGGCGTGCTCGGCATCCAGTTCGACGACTACCCGCTGGCGTTCCTGATCGGGCACCTGGCGCTGGCGATGATCCTGCTCGACGGCGGGCTGCGCACCCGCCTCAAGACCTTCCGGGTCGGCTTCCGGCCGGCGCTGTCGCTGGCGACCCTCGGGGTGTTCGTGACCAGCGCGCTGGTCGGTCTGATCGCCATGTGGGTGTTCGGGCTGAGCCTGGTCCAGGGCCTGCTGGTGGGGGCCATCGTCGGTTCTACCGACGCCGCAGCGGTGTTCTCGATGCTCGGCGGGCGCGGCATCAACCTCAACGAGCGGGTCGGGGCGACGCTGGAGATCGAGTCCGGTACCAACGATCCGATGGCGATCTTCCTGACCCTGATGCTGGTGGAGGTCCTGGTCGGTGAGATCGGCGGCTGGCTCGATACCGCGCTGTTCTTCCTGCAGCAGTTCGGCGTCGGCATCGCGCTGGGGCTGGGCGCCGGCTGGCTGATCGCGCGTCTCATCAGCTGGGTGGATCTGGCGCCGGGGCTCTATTCGCTGCTGGCGCTGGCGCTGGGCTTCTGCGTGTTCGGTGCGACCAGTGCGCTGGGCGGCAGCGGCTTTCTGGCCATCTACCTGACCGGCCTGATGATCGGCAATCGCCCCGGGCGCCATCTCAACTTCATTCTGCCGGTTCACGATGGCCTGGCCTGGCTCAGCCAGATCGGCCTGTTCCTGGTACTGGGCCTGCTGGTCAATCCCAGCGAGATGATGGTCTATGCACTGCCGGCCGCGGTCGTGGCGCTGGCGCTGATCTTCGTTGCTCGCCCGCTGGCGGTGGTGATCGCCATCAAGCCCTTCTTCCGCTTCCGTTGGCGTGAGGTCGGCTTCATCGCCTGGGTCGGGCTGCGCGGTGCGGTGCCGATCGTGCTGGCGATCTTCCCGGTCATCGGCGGCGTCGAGAATGCCGCGCTCTACTTCAACGTCGCCTTCGCGGTGGTGCTGCTGTCGCTGCTGATCCAGGGCGGCTCGCTGCCATGGGTGGCGAAGACGCTCAGGGTCGAACTGCCGCCCAGCGTGACGCCGAAACGGCGCGGGCCGCTGGGGATCCAGCACGACAACGACTTCGAGATGTTCGTCTATCACGTGGAGAGCACCGACCTCGAGGAGGTGCCGATCCGGCTGTTGCGCTTCCCTTCGGGGGCGATCATCGCCGCCCTGTTCCGCGATGGCGTGATGGTTCATCCCAAGGGCAGCACCCAGCTGCAGCGCGGGGACGTGCTGTGCGTGATCGGCCGCAGCGACGACCTGCCGGCCCTCAACCGGCTGTTCAACGGCGACGCGACGCTCCGTCGCCAGAGCGCGTTCTTCGGTGCCTTCAACTTCAATGGCGATGCGCGCCTGGGTGATATCGCCGAGGCCTATGGCCTGACGCTGAGCCCGGGCGAGCACGACATGACGCTCGCCGACTTCATCTCGCTGCGCGTCGGTGGGCATCCGGTGGTCGGTGACGACGTGGACTGGCACGGCATCCACTGGGTCGTCAACGAGATGGATGGCAACCGGGTGACGCGGGTGGGGCTGCGGCTCTATTGAGTGCCGGACCGGCATGCGGGCGTCTTCGGCAGGCGAGGACTGGGCGGCCGGTCGGGTTCAGGGGGAAAGGGCGGGTCGGGGTTATTCCTTGGCTTTGGCGATGCGCCAGACCACGATGGCGCCGATCAGTGATGCGGCGCTGGCGATCCACATGCCATACTCGGTGGGGAACGACAAGGTACCTCCCAGGCGTCGAGGGGTTGCGATGAATGTCGTTTCCCTATCGGCCGCCGGTTCGGAAAGTTGAACGTTTTTTCACGACAGCAAGCGTGGTCGCGACCTCGGCGATGCGCAGTGATCGACACAAGGAGTGCTCCGATGGATCTGATTCGAATACTGCTGGCGATTCTGTTGCCCCCGGTGGGGGTCTTTCTTCAGGTCGGCTTCGGCCTGCATTTCTGGGTCAACATCCTGCTGACCCTGCTGGGCTACATTCCCGGCATCGTGCATGCGGTATGGATCATCGCCAGGCGCTGATCTGCACAAAGGTATCTGGCGGGGGGCGGCGTTGGCCGCCCCTTTCGGTTTCCGGTGGCTGCCTTGGGTCCCTGGCGTTCGTCCCCTCTCGTCACTCTTCTCGGTGTCAATAAAGGTGATGTCCGACTTGGTGATACCGGATTTCCCGCTTATGATTGGTATCACTAAATAAGCATTACATGACTCCAGCCTTGCGGGTCATGAATCGGTGGCGCCAGGGATCGGGAGCAGCATGGGAAGAACTTTCGCGTATTGTCGTGTCGGGTCCGGGGAGTCGGCTCTCGATGATCAGCTCTCGGTCATCGCGGCCGCCGGTTATCCGGTTGTGCCTTATCGGGCGGTCGGTGAGTCGGTCGGCGCCTCGGTGCCGGCCAGCGAGCGTCCGGCCTTCCGGACCCTGGTCGAGCACAAGCTGGAGCCCGGTGACACCCTGGTGGTGTTGAAGCTGGATCGGCTCGGGTGCGACAGCATCGACGTTCAGCAGAGCATCGCTCGTCTTTCCGAGACCGGTGCGTCCGTGGTGTCGCTGGATTTGCCGATGCATGACCTGGCAAGCCGCGGGGGCCATCCGCTGCATCGCATGTTCGAGGCCTTCGCCGAGCTCGAGCGTGGCCGGCGCCGCGAGCGAACCCGGGAAGGGTTGGCTCGGGCCAGGCGCCAGGGCAAGAAGCTCGGTCGGCCCGTGGCGACCGATACCACCGAGAGGGTGCAGGCGCTCAAGGACCAGGGGGTCAGCCAGTCGGCGGCAGCGACGCGTTCCGGGTTGAGCATCGCGACCGTCAAGCGGCACTGGAACCGGCGTCTCGCCGACGCCGAGTGAGTCTGGTGCCCTCGTCCCGGCAGCTTCAGCGCGTCGGGGAGTGCGATAACACATTGATCGCATGAAACTCTTGACCAAAACGGAAAGATTGGTAATATATGCGCCGTGAGCCGGAGGGATGGCAGAGCGGTTGAATGCACCGGTCTTGAAAACCGGCGTAGGTGAGAGCCTACCCAGGGTTCGAATCCCTGTCCCTCCGCCACCTTCTTCTTAGAATCAAGCGCCTACGGGCGCTTTTTTCGTTTTTGCAGCCCTCCATGCGCTAGGCCGGTGTTTCACTGTCGCAGGATTGTGCGCATGGCGTGTGCCCGCTCCCGGTCACGTTATCTGCCTCATGCCCTGCCTTCCTCAAAGATGCCGGTGGTGGGTCGCCCGACTCGCCGCTGCCGTCGCCGTGCTAGCCTTCAAGGATCAGGAGAGGTGACGCCCATGGCCTTCCATAACCCAGATCCGAAGATGCGGGATATTGAGCGCCGCAACGCTGAGGCGCGCGCCGCGGCGTTCGCGAGGGTGTACCGCACGATCGGCCGGCTTCTCCGCTGCCCCGTGAAGACGCTCAGGCGGCGCGCTTCACGCGCCTCCGCCTGCGATGAGTGTTGCCGTGGACGCCGCTAGCCTGCCTCGGGCTCGTTACCGGCGGGTCGTCGCACCTCGCTCATGTCGCCACAGGGGGACACGCGTGTCGGGTCGAAACTTGCGTCCCCACCGTCCAGGCGGCATCCTGTGAGGTATCTATTGCCAAGATCAACCACACGGAGCTTTGGATCGATGGCTTACCAAGACACGCAAATGACGACGCAACAGGCGAGTGCCGTCAGTGCCAACAAGGTCCTGCGCAACACCTATGGCCTGCTGGCGATGACCCTGCTGTTCTCCGCCGTCACGGCCGGTGCCGCCATGGCGCTCGGCGTTCAGCAGATGAACATCTTCGTCTTCTTCATCGGCGCCTACGGGCTGATGTTCCTGGTCCACAAGACCGCCAACTCCGCCATGGGCCTGCTGGCGACCTTCGCCTTCACCGGTTTCATGGGCTTCACCCTGGGGCCGATCCTCAGCGCCTACCTGACGCTGCCCAACGGTGCCCAGCTGATCATGACCGCGCTGGGGCTCACCGGCCTGACCTTCTTCGGTCTCTCGGCCGTGGCCCTGGTGACCCGCAAGGACTTCAGCTTCCTGGCCAACTTCCTGATGGCGGGTGCTATCGTGCTGGTACTGGCCATGGTCGCCGGGCTGATCTTCCAGATCCCGGCGCTGTCGCTGATGGTGTCCGCCGGCTTCGTGCTGTTCGCCTCCGCGGCCATCCTCTATCAGACGAGCGAGATCGTGCACCGGGCCGGCGAGACCAACTACATCCTCGCCACGATCACCCTGTACGTGTCGATCTACAATCTCTTCGTCAGCCTGCTGTCCCTGCTCGGCATCATGAGCCAGGATTGACGCCAGCCACGGCGATGCGAGAATTGCTGGCCCCGCTTCGGCGGGGCCAGCCTGTTTCTGAGAGGATGATATGCGCTACGCGATCCTGCTGATGGGGTCCCCCTACAGCGATCAGGCCAGCCACTCGGCGCTGCGATTCGCCCGGGCGCTGCTGGCGCGAGGACACCGCCTGGAGGCGGTGTTCTTCTACCACGACGGGGTCTACAACGCCGCGCGGCTGTCGGCGCCTCCCCAGGACGAGCCGCACCTGACGGACGGCTGGGTGACGCTGCATGAGGAACACGGCGTGGCACTGCAGGTGTGCATCGCCGCGGCGCTGCGGCGTGGGCTGATGGACGAGCGCGAGGCGGCCCGCCATGGCAAGGCGGGGCACAGCGTCGAGGCGCCGTTCGAGCTGACCGGCGTCGGCCAGCTGGTCGACCTGAGCCAGCGCTGCGATCGGCTGGTGACCTTCGGGGCCTGAGGGAGAGTGTGACATGAGTGACCAACACGAACCGCTTGCCGGTGATCTGCTGGTGATCCTGCGCCATGCGCCTCACGGCAGCAGCTGGCTGCGCGAGGGCCTGGATGTCGCCCTGGTGGCCGCGGCCTTCGGCACCGACGTCTCGCTGCTGTTCATGGGCGAGGGCGTCACGGCTCTGGTCGAGGATCAGACGGCGGGAGCGCTGGGTCAGAAGGGCACCGCGCCCACGCTCGAGATGCTGGAGATGTATGATATCGAGACGCTGTGGGTCGAGGCCGAAGCGCTGACGCGGTTCGGCCTGACGGCCGACGAGCTGATGCTCGCTCCCCGCGCCCTCGAGGCCGGAGCGATCGCCGAGGCGGTCCAGAATCACCCGCGCGTGCTCACCTTCTAGCCTGGCCCGGGAGCCGAAACCATGAAACTCCATATCCTGAACCGTTCGCCGGCCAGTCATCGCGTTCACGAACAGGCGCTGGCCGCCATGGGACCCGAGGATCGTCTGCTGCTGATCGAGGACGGTGTGCAGGGCGGACTGCCGCAGCTGGTGCGTCACTTCGAGGCGATTGCCGGGCGACTCTATGCGCTGCGCGAGGACCTCGAGGCGCGCGGGCTGCTGGGTCGCTGCGATGGCTCGGTGCAGGTGGTCGACGTCGACGGCTTCGTCCAGCTGACCGAGGAAGCCGAACACACCCTGAGCTGGTACTGAGCATGGCAAGCACCGAAATCACCCGTTATCTCACCGTCTCCGAGACCGAGGTCGGCCTCGACCCGGAGGGCTATCTGGTCGATCTCGATCAGTGGTCGCCGGCGGTGGCCGAGGCGCTGGCCGAGGAAGAAGGCATCGAGCTGGGCGCCGAGCACTGGGAGGTGCTCGAGGTGCTGCGCGCTTTCTACGTGAAATACGAGATGGCCCCGGCGATGCGCCCGCTGGTCAAGGCGGTGGGGCGCGAGCTGGGCCCCGACAAGGGGCGATCGATGCACCTGATGCGGCTGTTTCCCGGCAGCCCCGCCAAGCGGGCGGCGCGACTGGCTGGTCTGCCCAAGCCAAGCAACTGCCTGTGAAGGCCTCGCCATGAACTTTCTGGCCCACGGCTGGCTCGCCCGCGGCGGCAACGACGACTTCCTCTACGGCAACCTGATCGCCGACGGGGTCAAGGGCGTCGATCTCGACGCCTGGGGGCCGGGCGTGGCGGCGGGCATTCGCCATCATCGGCGCGTCGACGCCTTCATCGATCGCCATCCGGTGCTGCTCGAGGTCAAGGCCCGGGCGCCGCGCGACGGGCGTCGCGTGGCCGGCATCGCCCTGGATCTGATGTGGGATCACTGCCTGGCGCGCCGCCTGACCGTGCCCGAGCGCGACTGGCTGGTGTCGCGCTGCTATCGGCTGCTGGAAACGCGGCCGGCACCGGCGCGACTGGCGACCATGATGCCGGCCCTGGTGCGCCAGGACTGGCTGCGAGGCTATGCCGATTTCGGCTTCACCTGTCGCGCCGTGGCGGGGCTGGGGCGCCGGCTCTCGGGCCCCAACCGACTCGCCGCACTGCTGCCATGGCTCGAGCGCGACTATCTGGCGCTGGACGAGGCCTTCACCCGGCTGTGGCCGGACCTGGAAGCCCATCTCGAGGTCTCGGTCGAGCCGGGCGTTGCGGACTCAGTCGGCACGCAGCCACAGGCAGCGGATCGCATCGCCGGGCGCCACTGAGGCCTCGGGCGGAATCACCGCCAGGGCGTCGGCGCCCACGCACGACGACAGCACACCGGAATTCTGGTCCGCGAACGCATGGGCCTCGATGCCCTCGGCGCCGAAGTCCAGCGTCACGCGCATGTAGTGCTGACGAGGACCGGTGCGGGTGCTGAAGGTGGCGCGCGCGGCCAGCGCCGGCAGCTCGGCCATGGCCGGACAGCCCAGCAGGGCGCCCATCAGCGGGCGCAGGAACAGCCAGGCACCCACATAGCTCGAGACCGGATTGCCCGGAAGCCCGACGAAGCGGGCTTCGTTGCCGGGGCCAGAGCCGGGCAGCCGGCCCAGGGCCAGCGGCTTGCCGGGACGCAGCGCCAGCCGCCACAGGTCGAGCCGCCCCAGGGCCTCGACCGCGCCTCGGACGTGATCCTCTTCCCCCACGCTGACCCCGCCGGTGGTGATCACCACGTCGGCGACCTCGGCCGCTTCGCCGAGCAGGTGTCGCGTGCTCGGCGCATCGTCCGGCACCGCGGCGGTCATGACCACGTCGGCGCCGAAGCGCTGGAGCAGCGTCGTCAGCATCGGCCGGTTGGAGTTGTAGATCTGTCCCGGCCCCAGCGGCTGGCCGGGGTCGACGATCTCGTCGCCGGTGGAGAGCAGGGCAATCCTCGGGCGGCGTCGCACCATCACCTCGGTGATGCCCTGGCCGGCCAGGTGCCCGAGCGCGGCGGCATCGAGCCGGCGGCCGGCATCGAGCAGCACGCTGCCGGCCGCCACGTCGCGGCCGCGGCGGCGCAGATTGTCGCCTGCCGGTACGTCCTCGGGCATCCGGGCTCGCTGGCCCGCCACCTCGACCTTCTCCTGCATCACCACGCAGTCGGCCCCGGGCGGGATCTCGCCGCCGGTGAAGATGCGCGCGCAGTGGCCGCGTTCCAGCGGTTCGGCCGTGTGGCCGGCGGCGATGCGCTGACGGACCGGCAGCCAGCGCCCGGCATCGGCATGATGCAGGGCATAGCCGTCCATGGCGCTGTTGTCGAAGGGCGGCACGTCGAGCCGGGCGGTGACCGCCTCGGCCAGCACGCGCCCCGAGGCCGCATCGATCGCCGTGCGTTCGGCCTCAAGCGGAGCGACGCCTTCCAGCAGCGCCGACAGTGCCGTCGCGACGGGCTGGAGATCAGCCATGCTGGCCCCTCTCGGGTATGACCAGGTTCGCGAAGTTGCACGGCCTGTGCCGGCTGTCGAGCTGCTCGGCGAGGATGCCGTCCCAGCCGGTGAGACAGGCGCCGGTGGAGCCGGGCAGGCAGAACACCACCGTGGCGTTGGCCAGACCGCCCAGGCAGCGGCTCTGCACCGTGGAGCTGCCGATCTCCTGCCAGGACAGCTGGCGGAACAGCTCGCCGAAGCCTTCGATGCGCTTGTCCAGCAGCGCCGAGACCGCCTCGGGGGTGGAATCCCGGCCGGTGAAGCCGGTGCCACCGGTGGTCAGCACCACCTGTACCTCGGCATCGGCGATCCAGTCGGCGACCACGGCGCGGATGCGATAGACGTCGTCGGGCACGATGCGCTTGTCGGCCAGCCGGTGGCCGGCGGCGGTGAGCCGCTCGACCAGCGCCTGGCCGCTGCGATCGGTGTCCTCGGTGCGGGTGTCCGAGATCGTCAGCACCGCCACCGACAGCGGGATCATGGCCTCGCTCATGACTGGCCGTCCGACTGGGCGTCCTGCTTCTTCTCCACTTTCTCTGCCTGGCGGGCCTCGAAGGCGGCCAGCTGCTCCGGCGTGGCCTTGGGTTGATACAGCGACTTCCACTCGCTGTAGGGCATGCCATAGACGTATTCGCGGGCGGCCTCGTAGTCCAGCGTTTCGCCGCGTTCCTCGGCGGCGGCCACCAGCCACTTGGAGAGGCAGTTGCGGCAGAAGTCGGCGAGGATCATCAGGTCGATGTTCTGGACGTCCTTGTGCTCGTCCAGGTGGCTCAGCAGCCGACGGAAGGCGGCGGCTTCGAGCTCGGTGCGGGTGCTGTCGTCCAGATGTTGCATGGGGCGGGCTCCATTGTCGTTCCGGTCCATGGGATGGCGTCCAGCTTATCAAAAGTCGGCCGGGCTTAGCGCGGGTGCTGGCGTGCGTGGCGGAGAGGAAGCCGGGCGGGCTACTGGGATTCGCGGGGCGTGCACACGGAGAGCACCGAGGCGTCTTCCTCGCTCACCGAGACCAGAGCGTGGCCCATGTCGCTGTCGAAGTAGATGCTGTCGCCCTTGACCAGGTGCAGCGGTTCGTAGAACTCGGAGTAGAGCTGGATCTCGCCCTCGAGCACCATCAGGAATTCCTCGCCGTCGTGGCGCACCCACTGGCAGAACTCGTCGAAGCTGCGGGCCCGGACGATGGTCTTGAACGGGATCATGCGCTTCTGTGCCATCTCGCAGCTGAGCAGCTCGTGCTCGTAGGTCGGCGTCGGGTGCTGCTGGCCGTCGCCACGGCGCGTCAGGTCGCGTCGGCCCATGGTGCGGGCCTGGGGGCGCGGTTGTGACAGCAGCTGCGGCAGGTCGATGTCCAGGCCGCTGATCAGCTTCTGTACCGCGGTGAAGGTCGGCGAGATCTGGTCGTTCTCGATCTTGGACAGGGTGGAGCGGGCCAGGCCGGTACGCTCGCTGACGTCGCCGAGGGTCCACTGGTTGGCCAGGCGGATCTCCTTGAGACGCTCGCCGAGCCGCAGCGGCTCGACGAAGGCCTTGCGCCCGGAGGCGATACGCAGGGCGGCATCTTGATCGTTGTTGGCGGGCATGCGGGTTCACTATCGGAAACGTGGTTTCCTCCAGACTATCATATCGCCGATGGCCTGCGGACTCGGGTGCGACCCGTGGCAGGTGGGCTGCGACATGTCGTGGGTCGTCGGTTGCCCGGGTGGTCCGTTTCCCGGGGGCGGGAAACTCGCCGTGTTCAGTCGAAGGGCTGCCCCATCAGCGCCTTGAGATGGGCTTCGACGCCGCGGCCCAGGATATCGAGGTCGTAGCCGCCCTCGAGCACCGAGACCAGACGATGCTCGGCATGGCGTTCGGCGATGTCCATCGCCAGGCGGGTGATCCAGTAGTAGTCCTCGTCCTCCAGGCAGAGATCGGCCAGCGGGTCCTGACGATGGGCGTCGAACCCGGCCGAGAGCAGCACGAGCTCCGGGGCGAAGTCGTTCAGGGCGGGCAGCCAGTCCCGCTCGATGGCTCGGCGGAAGGCGGCACCGTCGGTGCCGGCGGGCAGCGGCGTATGGACGACGTTCGACGCCTCGGTCTCGAGGTGGCGCCAGGGATAGAAGGGCGACTGGAAGCTGGTGCAGATCAGCACCTCGGGATCGTCGCGGAAGATGTCGATGGTGCCGTTGCACTGGTGGACGTCGAAGTCGAGGATCGCCACCCGTTTCGCGCCGTATCGGGCGCGGGCGTGGGCCGCGCCGACCGCCACGTTGTTGAAGAAGCAGAACCCCATGGCCTGGTCGCGTTCGGCGTGATGCCCCGGGGGCCGCACCGCGCAGAAGACGTTGTGGGCCTGGTGGCGAAAGACGCGGTCGACCCCGCGCACCACGGCGCCCGCTGCGTGACGCGCGGCCTGCAGGCTGTGGGGGTTCATCAGGGTGTCGTCATCGATCAGGATCAGCCCGTGCTCGGGGACGCAGGCCTCGAGGCTCTTCAGGTGGCTGGCGGGGTGGACCCGCCTGAGCTGTTCATCGCTGGCGGCGGGAGCGTCGCCCTGCATGGTCTGCTGAAGAAGCCCGGCGCGCATCAGTCGCGCGTGAATGGCGTCGAGGCGTTTCGGGCTCTCGGGATGTTCCGGCCCCATGTGGTGGCGATGGCACTCGGGGTGGGTCAGATAGGCCGTGATCATGCAGGGGCTCCAGGTGCGACAAGGTTACCCTAAGCGTGATGGGGCCTTGCGTGACAGTGGCCATAAGTCGTACACAGGAGGCTGAGCCGATTCGCCACGGAGCCCCGGATGAGCACACGCTTCCTGCACCACTTCTTCTCGCCGCGCAGCGTCGCCGTGATCGGGGCGTCGGAAAAGCCGCACTCCATGGGCGGCATCGTGATCCGCAACCTTCTCGAGGGGCGTTTTCCGGGCACGCTGTGGGCGGTCAACCCCAAGGGCTATGACAGCGTGTACGGGGTCGACGCCGTGGCCAAGGTGCACCAGCTGCCTCGGGTGCCGGACCTGGCCGTGGTCTGTGCGCCGATCGCTCGCGTGCCGAGGGTGATCGCCGAGCTCGGGCGCTTCGGGGTGCGGGCGGCCCTGGTGTTGTCCGGCGGGGCGAACCTGGACGAGGCGCGCGACGGTGAGGCCTCGATCCGGGCGCGCATGCTCGCGGCGGCGCGGGAGTCCGGTATCCGGGTGCTGGGTCCTGGCTGCATGGGGCTGATCGTTCCCGGTCGGCGGCTCAACGCTTCCTACGCCAGTCAGCCGGTCCAGAAGGGGCGGGTCGCCTATCTCGGCCAGTCGGGCATGTTGGGCAATGCCATGATCGACTGGGCCGCGGGGCGCGACATCGGCTTCTCGCATCTGCTGACCGTCGGCGACAGCGTCGATGTGCTGCTGCCGGACATGATCGACTTCCTGAACCAGTTCGCGCCGACCCAGGCACTGATGCTGCACCTGGAGCACATCCACGACGCCCAGCACTTCATGACCGCGGTGCGCGAGGCCTCGCGGCATCGCCTGGTGCTGGCGATCAAGAGTGGCCGCACGGCGGCCTCGGACATCGCCAACCTGCCGCCCACGCCGGGCATCGCCCATCGCGACCAGATCTTCGATGCGGCCTTCGCCAGGGCTGGCGTGGTGCGCGTCGACGATTCCGACGAGCTGTTCGACGCTCTGGAGACGCTGTCGCGCATGCGCCCGCTCAAGCGCGACCGGCTGGCGGTGGTGTCCAACGGCCTGGGGCCGGCGATGCTGGCCATCGACAAGCTGATCAGCGCCGGCGGTCGGCTGGCGACGTTCAGCGAGGCGACCCACGATGCGCTGTGTCGCGACGACATGGACATCAGCAAGCCGGGGGAGAATCCGGTGGACATCGGCGGCAACGCCACCCCCGAACGGTTCACCGAGATCATCGAGCTGGTGGCCGCCGACCCGGGGGTGGATGCGGTGCTGGTGGTGCATGCGCCGACCCGAATGGCGCCGTCCCTGGACACCGCCCAGGCGCTGATTGCCGCGCGACAGCGCTTCCGGCGCAATCTGCTGACCAGCTGGATGGGCCTCGGCGAGGCACTGGCCGCCCGACAGGCCTGTCACGAGGCCGGCATCCCCACCTATCTCTCGCCGGAGAAGGCGGTCAAGGCCTTCATGCTCATGGTCAACTACCAGCGGGTCCAGAAGCTGCTGCAGGAGACGCCGCCGAGCCTGCCGTTCGCCACCACCCGGGAGAGCCGGGCCGCCTGTCGGACGCTGATCGAGCGCGTGAAGAACGAGCAACGCGAGTGTCTCTCGCACTCCGAGACCGCCCGGGTGCTGGCCGCCTACGGCATCCCGGTGGCCGAGAGCCGCTACGTGACGACCCCCGAGCAGGCGGCCGAGGCGTCGTACACGCTCGCCGGGCCGCTGGCGCTCAAGGTGGTGCATGACGGCAACTGTCGGCCGTTCCGCTATCGTCAGCATCCCCACAAGCTGTCTGCCGGCCTGCTGCAGGACCTGGAAGGTCCCGAGCGGGTCGCCGAGGGCGTGACCCGGCTGGGCGACAAGGTGGCCGAGAAGTTTCCCGCCTTCACGGTGCGCGAGTACTGCCTGCAGCCCATGCAGCGCGGCAAGCACTCCATGCAGCTATGCGCCGGCATCACCCGCGACCCGGTGTTCGGGCCGCTGATCGTGTTCGGTATCGGCGGGTACAAGGTGAACATCCTCGCCGACCGTCAGGTGGCGCTGCCGCCGCTGAACATGAGCCTGGCCGCCGACCTGGTCGGGCGGACCCATGCCGCGCGGCTGATCCGTGAGCATTCCAGCGACCCCGAGCGGGATCTCACCCGCATCGGCGAGCTGCTGGTGACGCTCTCGCAGATCGCCAGCGATCTCACCGAGCTGCGTGGCCTCGAGCTCAACCCGCTGGTGCTCAACCGCGACGGCATGCTGGCGGTGGACTTCGCGATGGACCTGGGCGCCCCGGCGCGCTTCGCGATCATGCCCTACCCGGAAGAGCTTCGTGAGTGGGTGACCCTGAACAACGGTTGGGAAGTGGAGGTGAGGCCCATCCGCGCCGAAGACGCGCCGCTGATCACCGGCTTTCACCAGCGGCTGTCCGAGGAGAGCATTCGCTTCCGCTACTTTCACCACAAGGCCGATCTCACCCAGCGGGACCTGTCGCTGCTCTCGCACATCAACTACGACCGTCAGATGGCCTTCATCGCCGAGCACCCGCTGCCCGAGGGGGGCAAGGAGATGCTCGGGGTGGTGCGGGTATGGAACGACGCCGACAACATCCGCACCGAGTTCTCGATCATCGTGCGTGACGACCTTCAGGGGCTGGGCATCGGCAGCCTGCTGATGGACAAGATGATCCGTTACTGCCGCAGCGTGGGGACGCTGGAGATGATCGGCAAGATCATGGTCGATAACCGACCGATGCGCGCGCTGATGGCGCATCTCGGTTTCCGGCTCAGCTACAACATGGAGGAGGAGGTCATGGACGCGGTGCTCAGACTCAACGAGCCCGAGAGCGATTGGCAGCGCCTGCGGCTGGAGAGTCCGGTAGCAGGCTGAGGACACAAGCCGAGGAGCAAAGGCCCGACCCCGCGCGATGGCGGGGTCGGAAGGTTATGCTGGATGCCGGCACCGGTTCGGCGGCCTTCAGGGCGCCAGGCGGAAGCGATGCCAGCGATCGTCGCGGCGCTCGAAGCGGATGCGGTCGTGCAGACGGCTGGGCTGTCCCTGCCAGAACTCGATCATCTCGGGAATCAGGCGATAGCCGCCCCAGTGCACCGGGCGCGGAATGTCCTGTCCCTCGTAGGCCTGCTCGAAGCGGGTCTCACGCTCCTGGAGCCACTGACGGCCGGGAATCACCACGCTCTGGGTGGCGACCCAGGCGCCCAGTTGGCTGGCGCGGGGGCGGCGGGCGAAGTAGGCATCGGATTCCTGTTCGCTGACCTGTTCGACGGCGCCTTCCACGCGAACCTGGCGGGCCAGCGACGGCCACCAGAACACCAGCGCGGCATGGGGAACGTTGGCGAGCTCGCTGCCCTTGTGGCTGTGGTAGTTGCTGAAGAACTGGAACCCCTGCTCGTCGGCGCCCTTGAGCAGCACCACCCGGGCGTGGGGCAGGCCCTGGCTGTCCACCGTGGCCAGGGTCATGGCGTTGGCGTCCTGGGTTTCGGCGTCCAGCGCCAGGGCCATCCATTCTTCGAACAGCGGCATGGGCTGCTCGGGCAGCTGGGCCTCGTCCAGGCGGCCGCCCTCGTAGTCGCGCCGGATATCGGCGATATCACGTGTCATGGTGTTCTCCTCGAATGTGCCCCCATGGTCGCCGCTTGCCGCGCCAAGCTCAACCTCGTGCCGTCGACTCTGGGCAGGCGGACGGGTCGACCATGGCTATCATACGCCATGTGGGCGGGATTCCATTGAGCTGGATCATCGCTGCCACGGGGGTGGCAGCCAGGACAGGAGAGCGTGAACCGCCTCGCAAGAGGCGGTTCCAGCCGCTCGGGCGGTCGGTTTACTGCCGGGCCTTGAGCTGGCGGCTGCGGAAGCGGGCATAGCCCGTGCAGCCGGTGAACAGCGACAGCGAGACCAGCGCCTCGAGCCCGCCGCGCAGCATTTCGCCGGGCAGCGAGGCCACCATCACGCCCTGGGCGAAGTAGAGCAGGCTGACGAAGGCGAGCCAGGCGTGGCCGCGGGCCCGCCGGGCGAGGATCGACGGCAGGAACAGCACCAGCGGCAGCACGAAGGCCACCAGCGGGCCGACGTTGCTGCCGTCGCTCTGGATCGCCACGCCGCGATACAGCATCAGGGCCAGCAGCACCACGTAGCTGCCGATGACCAGCTGCCGCGACCGCGCGGTCAGTTGGTCGAGCCCCTGGCGGGTTTCCAGGTCTTCCAGCCAGCGCCTCATGAGCGATCCCCCACACCCTCGAGCGCCAGGGCCAGCCGTGCCAGGCGCCTGCCCTGGGCGTAGGCGAGCTGGCGCTCGGTCTCGTCGAGGGGACGGTCGCTGCGCTTGCCGGCCAGATGGCTGGCGCCGTAGGGCGTGCCGCCGCTCCGGGTCTCGGTCAGCTCGGTCTCGCTGTAGGGCAGGCCGGCGTAGACCATGCCGTGGTGCAGCAGCGGCAGCAGCATCGAGATCAGGGTGGTCTCCTGGCCGCCGTGGAGGCTCGCGGTGGAGGTGAAGGCGGTGGCGGGCTTGTCCACCAGGGCGCCGCCCAGCCACAGTTCGCTGGTGGTGTCGACGAAGTGCTTGAGCGGCGCGGCCATGTTGCCGAAGCGCGTGGGGCTGCCCAGCGCCAGGCCGGCACA
The DNA here is from genome assembly GCF_003011945.1 of Halomonas sp. ND22Bw. Classification (NCBI taxonomy): domain Bacteria; kingdom Pseudomonadati; phylum Pseudomonadota; class Gammaproteobacteria; order Oceanospirillales; family Halomonadaceae; genus Halomonas; species Halomonas sp. ND22Bw. Next base: position 179,749 of record NZ_PXWD01000001.1, read on the forward strand.
GTGACGCAGGTCATCGAGCTCGGCGTAGATGGCGCCCTCGGCGGGGATCTCGGGATCGACCGCCTCGCAGGTGGGCGACACCGGGGGCACGGTGCGCAGTCGCGCCTCGATGCCGCGACAGGACTCGACGCCGGCGGCCAGGCGCTCGGCCATGGCGCGGGTCGCACCGGAGCGGGAATAGTAGAGGATCAGCACATAGGGCAGGGCGGACATGGAGCTTCCTGATACCGGGGAGGAAAGAGTGTCAGTCGAGCAGGGCGAGGATGTCTTCCGGCGGACGGCCGATGATCGCCCGCTGGCCGTCGTCGGCGATGGGGCGCTGCAGGATTTTGGGATGAGCGACGATGGCCTCGATCACCTGTTCGGAGTCGTCACGATCCGCTTCCAGCGCCTTCCACTCGGCCTCGCCGGTACGCACCAGTTCCCGCGGCTCGGCCGTCACGCGCGCCATCAGCGCGCGCAGTTCGGCGCCGTCGAGCGGGTCGTCCAGGTAGCGCCGAACCTGAACGGCGACGCCACGCTCTTCCAGCAGCGCCAGGGCCTGGCGCGACTTCGAGCAGCGCGGGTTATGCAGCAGGGTGATCATGGGCGAGGGTCCTTGGTGTTGTCCGAAACGTCGTATCGCAGGGCAGAAACGCAGCCATTGTAGGCCGCGGCCGAATGCCGTCACAACTGCCGGCCCGGATCAGTCGCCGCCGCGTCGGCGGTTGTGCGGCAAGGTGCGCTCGATGCCGCCCAGCACCACCATGATCACCAGCGCCATCAGGGTGACCATGCCCGCCAGCGGGAAGTTGCGCACCCCGGCCGCGATGCCGATGGCGCCGGCCAGCCAGATGGAGGCGCCGGTGGTGATGCCCTGGACGCTGGTACCGCTGCGGATGATGCTGCCGGCGCCGAGGAAGCCGATGCCGCCGATCACGCCCTCGACGATGCGGGTCGGATCGATGCGGGCGGAGGGGTCGCCCTCGGCGGTGGCGTACAGGATCTCGAGGCCGACGATCAGGAAGGAGGCGGCGCCCAGCGCCACCAGCATGTGGGAGCGCAGCCCGGCCGGCTTGCCGCGTAGCTCGCGTTCGAGTCCCAGCACCAGTGCCAGGCCGGCGGCCACGCCCAGGCGAGTGAACATGTCGAGCAGGGTGATTCCGGCGTCCATGGCGATGCCTCCGTGTCGCGTCCTCTCGTCTCGATAGTGCGGCATCGTGCCGTTGGAGGAAATACGAAGGCGACACGCGCCAAGAATTTATACCGTTATCTATTCCTCAGAAGCCACCCTAAGACTCGCGAAAGACCCGAGATCAGTCGACGTCAGGCAGTCGACGGTAGACCCAGGCGGTGCTGCCGTCGGATAGCTCGGCCCGGACCCGCCGGTAGCGTATGCCGAGCCGCTCGTAACGGTCGAGGCGGGCCAGCTCCTCGGCGCTGACCGTCAGCGCCAGGCCTGCCACCGCGCAGTCGGCACAGGCTTTCAGATCCAGTCCGGTGCGCCGGTATCCCGGCAGTGAGGCGGGCTCGGGATCGCCCGCGCGGCCATAGACCAACCAGCGTATCGGCGCATGGGTCAGGGTGCCGTAGACGAACAGCGCATGCGGGCCCTCGCCGATGGGCGCCAGATGTTCGGGGCGCTCGTAGGTCCAGGGGCTGAGCATCGTCAGCCACAGCCAGGCGGCGATCGCCAGCGGGGTGGCGAGCAGCGGCAGACCGATCAGCAGGCGCGGGGAGGGCATGGGGAGACTCCGGGGCGGCAGAACGGGGGCCATGCTGCCATAGCCGCCACCGGCGCAACAGCACGGCGGGGCGTCGCGACTCAGGCCAGGAAGTCCGCCAATCTCGATGCCTGCTGGAGGACGCCTTCGAGGATGGGGTCGCTGGTCGCCGCCGGGAAGTCGGCGGGCAGGTCGGCGGCGAGGTCACCGACGATCCGCTCGGCGGAGCCGGCGATCTCCTCCATCAGCGCGGTGACGCGTTCGGGCGAATAATCGACCTGCTCGGCGGTGGCGATGAAGTGCCGGGGCGCCATCCGCGACCAGCGGTAGTGGCGATGCTTGCCCTTCAGGGCCATGGCCATCTTGGCGCGCTCGGCGGCCATGCTGCCCTGGCGCATGAGCGGGTAGGCCGAGATGACGTCATACATCGGCGTCATGCGATAGGCGCTTCCCGGCTCGAGGAACAGGCTGAAGTTCTTGGCATGCCCGTCGATGGCGGCCAGCAGCCAGAACAGGATCTGGGCCTTGAAGAAGCGCTTCCGGTCCACGCCGGCCTGCTGGGAGCCGCGCAGCAGGCGCATGGCATGGGCGATTCCCGGGCCGCCGTCGCTCTCGTACTTGAGCGCCGGGGCAATTCCCAGCGCCTGGCAGAAGTCTTCCTGGGGCAGGCGCATGAGCCAGGACCCGTCCCGCGACCAGCGGCGGTCGAAGCGTTCGACTACCAGCACCTCCTGGTCGCCGAAGCGGGCGAGCGCGGTCTTCGCCGCCGGCAGGCCGAAGGCCTCCAGCAGGCGCAGGCACAGCCACTCGTTGGCGTTGCTCTGGCGCAGATCGATGTTGCTGTGTTCGAGAAAGCCGATCGGCAGCTTGAAGATGTGACTGGTGGGCGTGCTGCCGGTGGGGCGCTGCCAGCGGCCCTGATGCCAGAGTAGCGCCGTCTTTTCCTGGGCGCCGGCCAGCGAGATGCGAAAATCCTGGCCCTCGGCCATGCCCAGCGGAGCATCCTGGTAGCCGGACAGCAGCGCCTCGATGGCGTGATCATCGAGCGGCTCGGCGGTGACGTCGTGGACGTCGCCACTCGGGGCATTCTCGGGGGTGAGCTGGATGGCGCCGACGCAGTCTCGGCCGATGCTCGCCAGCAGGTCGAAGGGGTGGCGCGTCGGCACTTGGAAGCGGGCCTGCATGCGGGCGCGGATCGCCTCCGAGTCCGGCAGCAGGTTGTCGAAGAAGTTGTAGACTCGCTCGCCGCGGTACGCCGCCGTGGAGAGCGGCAGCGAGAGCGAGACGGCCCGGGCGCCGGGGCGGTCGATCCATTCACGACGGTACTGGAAGGCCATGGCGCCGGAGCGCGCCAGGCTCAGGGTGCCGACCTCGATGCCGTTCATCGCGACGGTGAGATTCGCCATGGCCTACCACTCCTGGTCCCAGCCCGCCTCGGGGCTTGCCGATTCCTCGGTGCTGTCGCGTTCGGTGACGTGAAGCTCCAGCTCGAGGGCCGACAGCAGCTTGAACAGCGTCTCGAGCCGGCTGCGCTCCGGGTGGTGCTCGAAGCCGGAGACGGTCGCCTGCTTGATGCCGATCTGCTCGGCGGTGGCCTGCTGCGTCAGCTGGCGGCGCTTGCGCGCGTTCTTCAGCGAGTGCGCGAGCATCTCGGGTGAGGTGATCTTCATGGTATCCCCTGTAGAGGATAAAAAGACGTTTATCCGCTATAGAGGATATTAGCACAATATCCTCTATAGCGGATATTACGGCGTCATCTCGACATGCGATGGCACTGAGCCATTTGCTAGGATGAGCGTTCTACTCAGCTGGCCAGGAGGTGTGCCATGACGGACCTTCACGACGATGCCGATTTCCAGGCCCTGATGGGCGATGTGAAACCCCTGTCGCGCGGCCAGGGCCGGGCGCATACCGGCCAGACCCGCCGCGTGCCCACCGAGGCGCAGCTCGCCAAGCGAGAAAGCGCGGCCGGTGACGGCGCGGGCCGCGATATCCTCTCCGACGACTTCGTCGATCTGGTGCCGCCCTTCGATCCGCTCGATTTCCGTCGCGACGGCATCCAGCGCGGGGTGGCGGAGCGCCTGCGCCAGGGTGGCTACCCGATGCAGGCGAGCCTGCACCTGCTGCGCCGCCCGGTAGAGGAGGCTCGCCAGGCGCTGCCGGCCTTCCTGCGTGAAGCCGTGGAGCACGACCTGCGCTCGGTGATGATCGTCCACGGTCGCGGGCGCGAGATCGACAGCCCTGCCAACGTGCTGCGCTCCTACCTGGCCAAGTGGCTGCCGGCCTTTGATGAGGTCCAGGCCTTCGCCTCGGCGAGCCAGGCCGACGGCGGCCTGGGCGCCACCTGGGTGATGCTGCGCAAGAGCGAACGGGCGAGGGCGGCCAACCGGGAGCGCCAGCAGAAGCGCCGGGGTTGATGCCGGAAGTGACTGCGCTCGGCTTACGGCGTAAAACATCAGCCCGCGTAACGACAACCATGGTGGCCTGGGTGGGGGCTGACCCTGGCCAGCGCCGATTCAGATGACCAGAAACGACGAAGCCGGCCCCAGGGCCGGCTTCGTGCGTTCTGGCGAGGCGATCCGTCAGGCGACTTCGCCCTTGTGGGCCTCGCGCAGGCGACGGCGGAACAGTGGTTCCGGGTCGTCGGTACCGGGCTGGTAGCTGCGGCTGAAGGTGCTCAGGGCGTTGAGGGCATCCTCGACGATCTGATCCTCGCGCAGCGAGAAGGCGTCGAAACCGCAGCGCGACATGTAGAACAGCTGGTCGATCAGCACGTCGCCGATGGCGCGGATCTGGCCCTGGTAGCCGTGCCGCTCGCGCAGCAGCCGGGCAATGCTGTAACCGCGGCCGTCGGTGAACTTCGGGAAGTCGATGGCCACCAGCGGCGCGGCGTCGAGCTCACGCGCCAGGGCGTCGGTCATCTCGGTGTCGCTGGGCAGCCAGGGGGCGACGTCGTCGCCCTTGCTGGAGGCCTGCCAGTCGGCCAGCGGCAGCAGGGCCGGCTGGCCCTCGGGGCGCTGGGTGGCGTCCTCGCAGAGGACCCACTCATCGGTCACGACGCGGCGGTCGGCGATCAGGGGGCGAGAGGTCTGCTCAGGCATAGACACGCTCCTTGAAGGGTTTGAGGCCGATGCGGCGATAGGTGTCGAGGAAGGTCTCGTCGGGGGTGCGCTCGCCGACATAGACCTGCAGCAGCTTGTCGATCACGCTCGGCACGTCCTCGCGGTAGAAGGAGGGGCCGAGGATCTTGCCGAGCGAGGACTCGTTGCCCTGGCTGCCGCCCAGCGAGATCTGATAGTACTCCTCGCCCTTCTTGTCGACGCCGAGGATGCCGATGTGGCCGACGTGGTGGTGGCCGCAGGCGTTCATGCAGCCGGAAATGTTGAGCTCCAGCGGGCCGAGGTCGTAGAGGAAATCCAAGTCCTCGAAGCGCTCCTGAATGGACTGAGCCACCGGGATCGACTTGGCGTTGGCCAGACTGCAGTAGTCGCCGCCGGGGCAGCAGATCAGATCGGCCAGGGTGCCCACGGTGGGGTTGGCCAGGCCGAGCTCGTCGAGGCGCTGCCAGAGTTCTTCGATGCGGTCCACGGCCACGTCGGTGAGCACCAGGTTCTGCTCGTGGGTCACGCGCAGTTCGCCGTAGCTGAATTCGTCGGCCAGGTCGGCGATGGCGGCCATCTGCTCGGAGGTGACGTCGCCCGGCGAATGCTCGCGGCGCTTCAGCGACAGGGTCACGGCCTTGTAGCCGGGGATCTTGTGGTCGGTGACGTTGTTGGTCACGAAGCGACCGAAGGCACGGTTCTCGGCGCGCAGGGTCTCGTAGGCCTCGATCGCCTCGGTGCCGATCTCGCGACGTTCGGGGTCGACGAAGTGATCGGCCACGGCCGCCACGGCCTCGTCGGTGAGGGTCTGGGGGCCGTCCTTGAGGTGTGCCCACTCTTCCTCGACGCGGCGACGGAATTCGTCGATGCCGAGTGCCTTGACCAGGATCTTGATGCGCGCCTTGAACTTGTTGTCGCGGCGGCCGAACTGGTTGTAGACCCGCAGGATCGCCTCGAGGTAGGTCAGCAGGTGCTGCCAGGGCAGGTCCTCGCAGACCGTGTTACCGATCATCGGGGTACGACCCAGGCCGCCACCGGCCAGCACCTTGACCCGCACCTCGCCGGCGTCGTCGCGCCAGAAGCGCAGGCCCACGTCATGGACCTGGATCGCCGCGCGATCCTCCTCGGCGCCGGTCACCGCGATCTTGAACTTGCGCGGCAGGTAGGCGAACTCGGGGTGGAAGGTGGACCACTGACGGATCAGTTCGCACCACGGGCGCGGGTCGACCTGCTCGTCGGCGGCGATGCCGGAGAACTGATCGGTGGAGGTGTTGCGGATATCGTTGCCGCTGGTCTGGATGGCGTGCATCTGCACGCTGGCCAGGTCGGCGAGGATGTCCGGCACGTCCTCCATCTTGGGCCAGTTCAGCTGCAGGTTGGTACGCGTGGTGAAGTGGCCGTAGCCGCGGTCGTAGCGTGCGGCGATCTCGCCCAGCTTGCGCAGCTGGTAGGCGGCCAGCATGCCGTAGGGAATGGCGATACGCAGCATGGGCGCATAGCGCTGCACATAGAGGCCGTTCTGCACGCGCAGCGGCAGGAATTCCTCGTCGCTGATCTTGCCCTCGAGGTAGCGACGCATCTGGTCGCGGAACTGGGCGACGCGTTCGTCGACCAGGGTCTGATCATGGGTGTCGTAGCGATACATTCAGCGCTTACCTGAAACGGGGAAGTGGCGAAGCTTGGCGACTACCTTAACGGGTCGCAATTATTCTATAAAAGAATAAATCTTCATAGTTTATATTCGAAACGGAATGAGTGCTGGGCCTGTTCATCGGCACTTTTCGCTCATACCGCAAGCCGCTGCCAACCCCGGTGCTGCCAGATCAGCATGAAACCGAGAGAGTTGAGGCAGCGATAGCCGAGCTGGACCCACCAGATACCGAGCAGCCCGGCCTCCTGATGCACGCCGACCCACCAGGCCAGCGGCAGGAATATCATCCATTGTAGCGTCAGGGTGAGGGTCATCACCGTACGCTGGGCGCCGGCGCCGAGCAGCGCCTGGGCAAAGACCAGGGCCGCGGCGTCGAGCACGATCATCGCCGCCGTGAGCTGCAGCGGCAAACGGCCCAGCGCGATCAGCGCCTGGTCGTGCAGGAACAGCCCCAGCACGGCGTCGGGCAGCACCACCATCGGCAGGGCGATCAGCGCCAGGCAGGGAAAGGCCAGGCGCACCACGTCCCAGCCCCAGCGGTGCGCGTCGCGATGGTCGTGGCGCCCCAGCGACTCGCCGACCAGGCTCATCGCCGCCATGCCCAGCCCCACGCCGGGCAGGATCAGCAGCAGCGACAGGTTCACCAGCACGTGCCCGACCGCCACGCTGGCGGTGTCGATCCGTCCGAGTATCCAGAACAGCACCGCATAGCCGGCGGCGAACCAGATCTGCTGGAAGGAGTGTGGCACGGTCAGGCGCAGCGTGGTGGTGAAGGTGCCGGCGCAGGGGCGGCGCGTCAAGAAGCCGCTCGAGCGCGCGTGACGCAGGCTGTGCCATGCCCACAGGCCGAGGCCGGCGAACAGCGACAGCGTGGTTCCGGCACCGGCCCCGGCACTGCCCATGGCGGGCAGGCCGGCCAGGCCGAAGATCAGTCCCACGCTCGCCACCACGTTGATCAGGTGCATGGCCAGGATGATACGCAGATAGAGGCCGGTCTGCTGGATGCCGTTCCAGTAGCCGCGAAAGCAGAAGATCATCGCCACCGGCACCAGCGACGCGACACGCCACTGGAAGTAGCCGGCCGCCTCGGCGTTCACCGCCGGGTCCTGATTGATCAGCGCCAGCAACGCCGGCGCCTGCCACAGGCACAGCAGGGTCAGCGGGCCGGCCACGGCCAGCGCGATCAGCAGGCCTGCGTTGAGCGACACGGCGCGACGCGCCCAGTCCTGCTCGCCGTGGCGGCGCGATGCCTGGGCCTGTACCGCCGACGACAGCCCGAAGACCACGGCGGTGATCAGGAAGATGGCGTAGCCGCCGATGCCCACCGCGGCCAACGGCACCTCGCCGAGCGCGCCCACCAGGGCGGCATCAACGAGGTTGAGCAGGCTCTGGGTGAGCATGCCACCGATGATCGGCAGGGCGAGGCGCAGAATGGTCTGGCGTCTGGAGGTCTCAGGCAGCATGCCGGCCTCCATGGATCGACTGGACGAGGAGGAGAATGGTCTGACGACGAGAGGGTTCAGGCAGCATGCCGACTTCCAGGAATGACGAAACCGGGCCCGCTGAGCGGGCCCGGAGCGAGCGAGACGACCATCAGCTGGGGTCGTAGGAAAGCACCGGCGACAGCCAACGCTCCATCTCGGCCAGCGTCATGCCCTTGCGCTCGGCCAGCGCCTCGACCTGGTCGCGGGTGATCTTGCCGGTCGAGAAGTACTTCGACTGCGGGTGGGCGAAGTACCAGCCGGACACCGCGGCGGCGGGCCACATGGCGAAGCTGTCGGTGAGCTCGAGGCCGGCGTTGGCCTCGGCCTCGAGCAGCCGGAAGAGGGTCGCCTTCTCGGTGTGGTCGGGGCAGGCCGGATAGCCCGGGGCCGGGCGGATGCCCTGGTACTTCTCGGCGATCAGCGCCTCGTTGTCGAGGGTCTCGTCGGCGGCGTAGCCCCAGAACTCCTTGCGCACCCGCTCGTGCATGCGCTCGGCGAAGGCCTCGGCGAGGCGGTCGGCCAGCGCCTGGACCATGATGGCGTTGTAGTCGTCGCCGGCGGCCTTGTAGCGATTGGCGAGCTCCTCGACGCCATGGCCGGTGGTGACGGCGAAGCCGCCGATCCAGTCCGGCTTGTCGGCATCCTTCGGCGCGATGAAGTCGGCCAGACTGTAGCAGACGCCCTCGCGGTTCTTGGTGGTCTGCTGGCGGATGTGGTGCAGCCGCTCGATCACTTCGCCGCGGGACTCGTCGGCGTAGACCTCGATGACGTCGTCATCGACGACGTTGGCCGGCCACTGGCCGATCACGCCGCGGGCGTGGATGAGCCCCTCGTCGATCAGCTTGGTCAACATCGCCTGGGCGTCGGCGAACAGGCTGCGGGCCGCTTCGCCGACCACCTCGTCGTCGAGGATCTTCGGGTACTTGCCGGCCAGCTCCCAGCTCATGAAGAACGGCGTCCAGTCGATGCGCTCGACCAGCTCGTTGAGGTCGTAGTCCTCGAACACCTTGAGGCCGGTGAAGCCGGGCGCCGGCGGCGTGTAGCCGTCCCAGTCGAGGACCGGCTTGCGCGCACGGGCCTCGGCGTAGCTGAGGTCGGCCGCCTTGGGCCGACGCTTGGCGTTGCGCTCGCGCACGACCTCGTACTCGGCGCGGATCTCGGCCACGTACTCGGGCTTGAGCGCCGGCGACAGCAGCTTGCCGGCCACGCCCACGGCCCGCGAGGCGTCGGTGACGTAGATCACCGGATGCTCGTAGCCCGGCTCGATCTTGACCGCGGTGTGGGCCTTGGAGGTAGTGGCACCGCCGATCAGCAGCGGGGTGTCGAAGCCCTGGCGCTGCATCTCCTTGGCCACGTGGACCATCTCGTCCAGCGACGGCGTGATCAGGCCGGAGAGGCCGATGATGTCGGCATTCTCTTCCCTGGCCGTCTGCAGGATCTTCTCCGCCGGCACCATCACGCCGAGGTCGATGACCTCGTAGTTGTTGCACTGCAGGACCACGCCGACGATGTTCTTGCCGATGTCGTGGACGTCGCCCTTGACCGTGGCCATGACGATCTTGCCCTTGGCCTGGGTGTCGGCGCTCTTCTCGGCCTCGATGTAGGGGATCAGGTAGGCCACGGCCTGCTTCATGACCCGCGCCGACTTGACCACCTGGGGCAGGAACATCTTGCCGGCGCCGAACAGGTCGCCGACCACGTTCATGCCGTCCATCAGCGGCCCTTCGATCACCTCGATCGGGCGCGTGGCGCGCTGGCGGGCGAGCTCGGTGTCTTCCTCGATGTAGGCGGTGATGCCCTTGACCAGGGCGTGCTCGATGCGCTTCTCGACCTCCCAGCTGCGCCACTCGAGGTCTTCCTTCTTGGCGCCGCCGGAGCCGTCGCCCTTGTACTCGTCGGCGATCTCCAAGAGCCGCTCGGTGCTGTCGCTGCGGCGGTTGAGCACCACGTCCTCGACCGCCTCGCGCAGCGCCTCGGGCAGGTCGTCGTAGACCGCCAGCTGGCCGGCGTTGACGATGCCCATGGTCAGCCCGGCGCGGATGGCATGGTAGAGGAACACCGAGTGGATCGCCTCGCGCACCGGGTTGTTGCCGCGGAACGAGAACGACACGTTCGACACCCCGCCGGAGACCATGGCGTGGGGCAGGTGCTCGCGGATCCAGCGGGTGGCCTCGATGAAGTCGACGGCGTAGTTGTCGTGCTCCTCGATGCCGGTGGCAATGGCGAAGATGTTGGGGTCGAAGATGATGTCTTCGGCGGGGAAACCGATCTCGTCGACCAGCAGGCGATAGGCGCGCTGGCAGATCTCGGTCTTGCGCGCGAAGGTGTCGGCCTGGCCTTCCTCGTCGAAGGCCATCACCACGATGGCGGCGCCGTAGCGCATGCAGCGGGTGGCCTGCTCGCGGAAGATGTCCTCGCCTTCCTTCAGCGAGATCGAGTTGACCACCGCCTTGCCCTGGATGCACTTGAGGCCGGCCTCGACGATCTCCCACTTGGAGGAGTCGACCATGATCGGCACCCGGGCGATGTCGGGCTCGCCGGCGATCAGGTTGAGGAAGCGCACCATGGCTTCCTGGGACTCCAGCATGCCCTCGTCCATGTTGACGTCGATGACCTGGGCGCCGTTCTCGACCTGCTCCAGGGCCACCTCCAGGGCGGTGGTGTAGTCCTCTTCCTTGATCAGGCGCTTGAAGCGCGCCGAGCCGGTGACGTTGGTGCGCTCGCCGACGTTCACGAACAGCGAGTCGTGGGCGATGTTGAACGGCTCGAGACCGGACAGCCGGCAGGCCAGCGCGCGCTCGGGCACTTCACGGGGCGCGGTGTCGCGGATCGCCCGGTGGATGGCGGCGATGTGCTCGGGGGTGGAGCCGCAGCAGCCGCCGATGATGTTGACCAGGCCGCTGGCGGCGAAGTCGGCGACGATGGCGGCCATCTCCTCCGGCGTCTGGTCGTACTCGCCGAACTCGTTGGGCAGCCCGGCGTTGGGGTGCGCCGAGACGAAGGTGTCGGCCTTGTCGGAGAGCTCCTGCAGGTAGGGGCGCAGCTCCTCGGCGCCCAGCGCGCAGTTCAGGCCCACGGAAATCGGCTTGGCGTGACGCACCGAATTCCAGAACGCCTCGGTGGTCTGGCCCGACAGGGTGCGGCCGGAAGCGTCGGTGATGGTGCCGGAGATCATCACCGGCAGCCGCTCGCCGCGATCCTCGAACAGCTCTTCCAGGGCGTAGATGGCGGCCTTGGCGTTCAGGGTGTCGAAGATGGTCTCGATCAGGATCAGGTCGCTGCCGCCCTCGATCAGCGCCTCGGCGGCCTCGCGATAGTTCTCGCGCAGCTCGTCGAAGGTGACGTTGCGCTTGGCCGGGTCGTTGACGTCCGGCGACAGCGAGGCGGTGCGCGAGGTCGGGCCCAGCACGCCGGCCACATAGCGCGGCACGCCGGTTTCCTTGGCCACGCCGTCGCAGACCGCGCGGGCCAGGCGGGCCGACTCGCGGTTGAGCTCGGCGACCAGGTCTTCCATGCCGTAGTCGGCCTGGGACAGGCGGGTGCTGTTGAAGGTGTTGGTCTCGACGATGTCGGCGCCGGCTTCCAGATAGTCGCGGTGGATGCGCGTCACCAGGTCCGGGCAGGTCAGCGCCAGCAGGTCGTTGTTGCCCTTCAGATCGGTGGGCCAGTCGGCGAAGCGCTCCCCGCGGAACTCTTCCTCCGACAGCGCGGCATTCTGCAGCATGGTGCCCATGCCGCCGTCGAGCATCAGGATACGGTGGCGAAGACTGTCGGTCAGCGAAGCGGTCAGGGGAGTCGGAACGGCGGCCATGGGTCGAGTCTATCTCCAGCGATAAGGGCATCGGGGCGCGACAGCGGCGCATAATTATGAGGTGTAGCGCTCGTCACGGATCGGCGCGAGGCCGGACAAACGCCGCATCTTAGCAAAAGCCGACGTCCCGCGGCAGGGTCGCGACGAGAGCGTCCTTCATGTCGTGCGTGACCGGTTTTCATGCAGCCGCTTGGGGTATAACCCAGTGCGGCAGTCGGGATTGTCAGGGTTCGGGCAGTCGCTTACCATAGAGGCAGACCCTCATCCCGGCTCGGCCGTGCCGGGCTCGACCAGCGAGAGAGCAATGAGCGAGAGCATTCAGATCACCGACAGCGCCCAGGATTACCTTGCCGAACTGCTGGCCAAGCAGAACGTCGAGGGTATCGCCGTGCGCATCTTCATCACCCAGCCGGGCACGCCCTATGCCGAGACCTGCCTGGCGTACTGCCGCCCCGGTGAGGAAGAGCCGACGGACGAGCGTCTGGAGCTCGACAAGATCGTCGTCTACCTCGACAAGAACAGCATCGCCTTTCTCGAGGAAGCGGTGGTCGACTTCAACGCCGACCGCATGGGCGGCCAGCTGACCATCAAGGCGCCCAATGCCAAGATGCCCAAGGTCAACGAAGACAGCCCGCTGGCGGATCGCGTCAACTACGTGCTCTACAGCGAGATCAACCCGGGGCTCGCGGCCCACGGCGGCGAGATCAAGCTGGTCGAGCTGACCGACGAGCAGGTGGCCGTGCTGGCCTTCGGAGGCGGCTGCCAGGGCTGCGCCGCAGTCGACCTGACTCTCAAGGAAGGCGTCGAGAAGACCCTGATGGAGCGCATTCCCGAGCTGGCCGGCATCCGTGACGTGACCGACCACTCGGACACCACCAACGCCTACTATCAATAGGGCCAGGTCAGTGGCGATGGCCGGCGCCGACGACGCGCCGGCCAAGTCGTGACCTAGTCCTGGCTGTCCTGTTTCTCGGGCCCCGCATCGTCGGGGCCCGAGGCGTTTTCGGCCGCGGCCTCAAGCCGGGCCTGGCTTTCCTGCATCTTCTCCAGCGATGACCACAGTCGCGCCTCGAGCTGCTGCTCCAGGGCTTCCACGCGGGCCTGGCGGCTGGCGAGGGCCGCCTGGGCGTCCTTCAGTCGGGCGCCCAGGCGGGTGCGTTCCTCGTCGAGGCCGGACCGGGCGGTTTCGGCATCGCGCCGCGCCTGCTCCTCGGCGCGACGCTTCTTCTCTTCCTCCTTGAGGGCATCCTGCAGCGCCTGCTGCTCCGCCTTGGCGCCCTCCAGGCGCTTCTCCAGCCGCTCGTGTCGCGTGGCATGGGTCTTCTCGGCGGCCTGGCGTTCCTGACGGGCCTCGTCGAGCAGCCCCATCAGCCTCGCCTCGGCAGCCTCGTGGCGCTGCTCCTCCTGGGTGAGCCGCGCCTGGTGCGCGGCTTCCAGCTCTTCCTGCGCCTGACGGTGAGCCTGGGCCTGGCGTTCCAGCTCGCTCTGCAGTTCGTCCAGGCGTGCCTCCAGCCGGCCGCGGGCCTCGCGCTGGCGAGCGGCCTCGGCCTGCAGGGTGTCGTGCTCTGCCTGTAGCCGGCTGAGCTCGGCGGTCCGCGCGTTGAGGCGCTCCTCACTGTGGGTCAGGTGGGACGACAGGGCGCTCTCACGCTGTTCGGCGTCCTCTGCGCGGCGCTCGGCGGCGGCCACGGCCTGCTGCGCCTCGGCGACCTTGTCGTCGGCCTCGCGGCGGTAGTGGGCCAGGGCCTCGTTGGCGGCGTCCTGGGCCTGCTGCCACAGCGACTCGGCGAGCTCCTGGAGCGGGGCCGGCATGCCGCGGGGCGGCGGCACGTCGCGGTTCTCCTCGCGACGCTTGCGCCATTCGCGCAGATGCTCGCTGATGGTGGTGAAGCTGCCGGTGCCGAGCGTCTCGCGAATCCGCTGCACGCTGGGCGCCTGCCCGGCGGCCATCAGCTCGTCGATCGCCCGCTGCACGTCTTCGAAGCGTACGCCGCTGCGTGCCATGCCGTTCTCCTCGTCTCATGAGTCCGCCCGTCGGGGCTTTCAGGTCGCACTATACCCGTTCCGGGTGTCGGGATAAAGATAATTACATTAAACGTAATACGTAATTTACGTTATTGAATAGCGCATAAAATCAAGATTACGCGGCTTATCTTGATTGTTTGTGATGTAACGCCGATACTGCGGCCGGGTGGAGCAGACGATTGAATTCAAAGGGCGAAATGCGGATGAAAGCTGGCGGGAAGGGTGGTCGGGCGTCTGGCTCGGTCGCCCGCCCGCTGCGACACAATAGCCACGAGGGAGGTGTAAACGGCCGTGGAAAGGGATGGCGAGAAGCCGGGCGCGCTGATCGCCCGGGTGGCGGCGCTGAACGAGGCGATGGGCGATGTAGTGAGTCGGGACGAGCCGTCGACGACATCGACGGTGGCTCCGGCCGCCGGACACGCCCATATCGCCGCGACCAGTGATGCCGAGGCGGTGGCCCAGTGGCTCGGCGAGTATCGCGCCAGCCCCAACACCCAGCGGGCCTATCGGCGCGAGGCGGAGCGGCTGCTGCTGTGGCTGGCCGAACAGGAGCTCGCGCTTTCCGAAGTGCGCCGCGATCATCTGGACGCCTTCGAGGCCTTCCTGGCCGATCCGCAGCCCCGCGAGCGCTGGGCCGGGCCGACCCGGCCGCGCCACGACCCGCGCTGGCGGCCGTTTCGCGGCCCGCTGTCGCCGGCCAGCCGCCGGCAGTGCCTGGTGATCCTGCAGGGGCTGTTCGCCTGGCTGGTGGAGGCGGGCTGGGTCGGGCACAACCCGTTCCGGCTGATGCGCGACAAGCGCCGCCGGCTGGACAATCGCCAGGGCAGGGTGGAGCGCTACCTGGAGAAGCCGCTGTGGGACTGGTTATGGCGGTGGCTGAACGAGGCGCCGGACGAGGATGCCGCGCCGCGTGCGCGCTTCGAGCACGAGCGACGCCGCTTCGCGTTCGGCTTCGCCTACCTGCTGGCCCCGCGGATCGGCGAGATGGCGGCGGCGAAGATGCAGGACGTGCATCGCCGCGAGGGGCGATGGTGGTGGCACACGGTAGGGAAGGGCGGCAAGGCGGCGAGCATCCCGGTGCCACCGGACATGATGCGCCTGCTTGGCGAGTGGCGAACGGGGCTCGGCTTGGCGCCCGAGCCGGGGCCTGACGAGGTCACGCCGATGCTGAGAGGGCTCGATGGCCGGCGCGGGCTGGGCGAGAACCGGCTCTATCGGCTGATGCGCGAGGCCTTCTGCCGGGCCGCGGATGAGCTGGAGGCGCGCCAGGGCCGGGCAAGCGCCCGCGAGGTCGCGCTGCTGCGGCGCGCCACGCCGCACTGGCTGCGCCATACCGCGCTGACTCACCAGGCTCAGGCCGGCGTCGAACTGCGCTATCTGGCCGAGACGGCCCGGCATTCGCGGCTCGACACCACCGCCCGCTACCTGCACGCCGAGGACGCCGAATGGCATCGTCAGCAGTCGCGTCACGGGCTGTCGTCGGGGGCGGACGACGACGGGGGCCAGCCGTTATAATGGCGTTAACCGTTTCAAGGAGTGTTGCATGACCACGACCGCCGAACAGGCCCAGCAGGAACTCGTCGACGAGTTCGAGATGTTCGACAACTGGATGGACCGCTACCAGTACATCATCGACATGGGCAAGCAGCTGCCGGCCTTCCCCGAGGAGTGGAAGCGCGACGAGCTCAAGATCCAGGGCTGCCAGTCCAACGTCTGGATGCACCACGAGCGTGACGGCGAGCGGCTGCGCTTCCAGGCGATCTCCGACGCCGCCATCGTCTCCGGGCTGATCGCCGTGCTGATGCGCATCTACGACGACCGTCGCCCGGAGGACATCCGCGACACCAGCCCGCACTTCCTCAAGGACCTGGGCCTCGACAAGCATCTCTCGCCGACGCGCAGCAACGGCCTGAACGCCATGCTCGAGCGCATCTACCGGGTCGCCGAGCAGGAAGCCGCCTGAACACTGGCCGCCCGCTGACCTGCCTGACATAATCATTTTTATGGGCATGGCTGGATATGTAATCGTTCCTTCAGCGGGATAATCGTTTTGACGGCGAAAACTCGGGATGAAATCGGCTACGGCTGGCTCGCGTGGCGCTACGGCGTCGAGGCGACCCAGCCGTTTGCCATTACCAGCCGTATCGGCGGTACGCGCCATACCCATGAGCTTGGGGGAAGTCGCCTCGAGACCTATCTGGAGGCCATGCGGCCCGCCGATACCCTGAGCGCCCAGCTGACCTTTGCCCTGAAGCACGAGGGCATTCACCTGGAATTTCTCGCACGCCTGTTCGATGTGCTGCCGGAAACGAAGCTGGCCGAGTGGGTGCGGCGGGAGCCGACCGGCCAGTATGCGCGCCGTGCCGGCTTTTTCTTCGAGTGGCTGACGGGCCGTGAGCTGGACGTCGAGGACATGGGCGGCAACTACCGCGATGCGCTCGACTCGCGATATTACGTGACCCGGACCAGCGCGATACGCAATCGCCGCTGGCGAATCAACGACAACCTGCCAGGCACGCCATCCTACTGCCCGCTGATACGCCGCACGCCGGGCGTCGAGAGTACCGGCCACTATGATATCGCGGCTCAGCTTGAGGCGATGAAGGACGAGTTTGGTACCGACATCCTGCGGCGAAGCGCCGTCTGGCTGACGATCAAGGAGAGCCGGGCCAGCTTCGTGATCGAGCGCGAAGGCGGGCATCGGGATCGCATCCAGCGGTTTGCCGAGGCGATGGAGGCCTATTGCGGGAACCTGCCTGACTCGCTGGACCGCCATGCCCTCGAGGATCTGCAGCGTGCCATTCTGGGAATATCGACGATCCGCCCCGGGCTGCGGCTGTCGCCGGTCTTCGTCGGCAGTCGCTCGCTGCAGGATGGCACGGTCGTACACTATGTCTGCCCGCGCTGGGACTGGCTGCCCGCCATGCTGGACGGGCTGCGCCATTTCCTGGATGTCACCGAAGGGGCGCCGCCGATCCTGAGGGCGGCCGTGGCCAGCTTCGGCTTCGTCTTTCTGCATCCCCTGGCCGACGGCAACGGTCGCGTGTCCCGCTTTCTGGTCAATGATGTACTGCGTCGAGACGAAGCGGTGCCAGCGCCCTTCATACTTCCGGTCTCCGCGGCCATTACTTCTTCGGCCATTCGGCGTGCCGAGTACGATCATATTCTGGAACTCTATTCACGCCCGCTGATGGACGCCTTCCGCGCGGCGGCCACGTTTTCTGCTGAACGGCAGCGCTATGAAGATGGCATCGAGTCCGATTTCGTCTTCACCGCCTACGAGCAGGCGGCCGCCACCTGGCGATATCCCGACCTGACGCGGCAGGTCGAATACCTGTTGGATATCGTGCGCCATACGCTGGAGCATGAGATGCACCGGCAAGCGGCGCTTCAGCGCGCCTGGCACCAGACACGGCTGGCTATCAAGGACTGGTTGGAAGGGCCAGACGATCATATCGATCGCATCATCCGCTCGATTCGCCAGCATGGCAGCGTCAGCGGCAAGCTGGCCAAGGAGTTTCCGATGCTGTCGGACGAGAGGCTGGCATCCCGGCTCGAGCGGGAGGTCGCCGAGGGCTTTCAGGACATGGGCGGCGATATCTGACGCGCTAGCGAGAGCGCGATGCCGCCCCGGCATCGCGACAGCGGAAATGTTCGTCGAGCTCGGGGTCTTCCCGGCACAGCCGTTCGCTGGGGCCGCCGGGCACCGGGTCGATGCCGCCCTCGGCGCCGGGATGGCAGCGCAGGAGGCGGCGCAGGCCCAGCCAGCCGCCCCGGAACGGGCCGTGGACCTTCAGCGCCTCGGCCGTGTAGTGGGAGCAGCTTGGCCAGTAGCGACAGCGCGGCCCGAGCAGTGGGCTCAGGATCAGCTGGTAGGCTTTGACCAGGCCCAGCAGGGGCCAGGTCAGAAGGCGCCCGGCGAAGCGTCGGACGCGGTGGAGCAGGGCGGCCATGGCCTCAGCGCTTGCCGTAGAGGGCCTCGGGGTCGATCAGCGGCGCCGAGGTGATGCGCGCATCCTCGCCCTCGAGGGAGACGTAGAAGCAGCTGCGACGGCCGCTGTGACAGGCCGGACCGGTCTGGTCGACCTGCATCAGCAGGGTGTCGCCGTCGCAGTCGAGGGCGGCGCTGCGCAGATGCTGCTGCTGGCCGGAGGATTCGCCCTTGCGCCACAGCTTGCCCTTGGAGCGCGACCAGTAGCAGACGCGACCGGTGGCCAGCGTCTCTTCCAGCGCTTTGCGGTTCATCCACGCCATCATCAGCACCTCGCCGCTGTCGTGCTGCTGGGCGATGGCGGGAATCAGGCCGTCGTCATTGAAGCGGATGGCGTCGAGGATCTCGCCGAGCGGATAACGGCTGTCGAGGGAGGCGCCTTCCAGGCGCTTGAAGGTGTCGGTCATGGGGCGTCCGGCTCAGGAGGTGGCAATGGTCGACCGGCAGGCCTCGCACCGGCCGAGCAGCTCGATGGTCTGACGCTGCACGACGAAACCGAGCTCCCGGGCACGTTGGCCGAGGCGCTCGTTGATGTCATCGAGGTGCAGCTCCTCGACCCGCCCGCAGTCGCGACAGATCAGCAGCTGGAAGCCATGGGCGTGTTCCGGGCAGGGGCAGGCCACGTAGGCGTTGAGCGATTCGATGCGATGCACCAACCCCTGGTCGATCAGAAACTCCAGGGCGCGATACACGGTGGGCGGGCGCGCCGAGGCGTGCTCGGTGGCGAGGCGATCGAGCAGCTCGTAAGCCTTCAGGCCGCCTCGAGTGTCGGCGATGATCTGCAACACCCGCTGGCGGATCGGGGTGAAGCGCACGCCGCGCTGGCGGCACTGTCGCTCGGCCTGTTGTATCAGGGCGCTGGTATCGGTCATGCGAGCCATGCGGTCGAGGATTGAGGGAGCCATTCTACGCGCCCGGCATGGCCCGAGCCAGCCGCGGTGGGTGAGAAGGGCGCGTCGCTTCAGGCCTCGGCCGCCTCGTGAGCTTCCTGCGCCACTCGCTCGAGCTCGCTGCCGCGGGCGAAATGATGCTGGGCGAAGGCCACTCGAGCTTCCGGCGAGACACCTTCCGGCTGGCGTTCGATGAGGTCGAGCCGCTTGCGCAGTCCCTCCCCATTGGCCATCTGGATCGCCAGACCCGGCCGGGCGTTGAGTTCCAGCAGCATCGGCCCGTGCTGGCGATCGATCACCATGTCGGTGCCGAGATAGCCCAGCGAGGTCATCTCGTAGCAGCCGGCGGCCAGCTCGAGCAGCGTCTTCCAGTCGGGAATGCGCAGGCTGGCCAGCTCGTGTCCGGTATCCGGGTGGTCGTGGCGGGCGCGATCGAACTGCACGCCGCGAATCGCCGTGCCGCTGGCGATGTCGATGCCCACGCCCACCGCGCCCTGGTGCAGGTTCGCCTTGCCGTCGGAGGCGGCGGTCGAGAGGCGCATCATGGCCATTACCGGGTAGCCCTGGAAGACGATCACGCGGATGTCCGGCACGCCTTCGTAGCTGTACTCGGCAAAGGAGGCATCGAAGTCGATCAGCGCCTCGATCACCGCCACGTCCGGCGACCCGCCCAGGGAGTAGAGCCCGGAGAGGATGTTGGAGACGTGGCGCTCGACGTCCTCGAGGCTGAGATGGGTGCCGCTGGGCTTGACGAAGTGCGCCCCGTCACGCTTCTCGATCACCAGGATGCCCTTGCCGCCGCTGCCCTTGGCCGGCTTGATCACGAAGCCGCCGTGGGTGGCCAGCATCTCGTGGATGCGCTTGACGCCGAACTGCGTCGACACCGTACCGATCAGCGCCGGAGTGGTGATGCCGTACTGCTGGGCGAGCAGCTTGGTCTGGAGCTTGTCATCGACCAGCGGATACAGCCGGCGGTCGTTGTAGCGCCCGATGTAGCGGATGTTGCGCTGGTTCATGCCGATGATGCCCTTGGCGCGCAGCTTGCCCGGAGAGGTCCACATGGGCTCAGTCCTCCGTGACGGGCTTGAAGCGACGCAGCTCCAGCAGCCGGTAGCCGGTGTAGTTGCCGAGCATCAGGATCAGCGCCATCAGGATCAGCTGCACACCGAGGAAGTTGAAGGTGATATGGCGAATCCAGGGATTGTTCATTGCCAGGTAGGCCAGCACCGCGGTGAGCATGCTGCCGCCGCCCTGGATCAGTACCTCCTTGGGACCTTCCTCTTCCCACAGGATGGACATGCGCTCGATGGTCCACGACAGGATGATCATCGGGAAGAAGGTGATCTGCAGGCCAGCGTTGAGGCCCATGCGGAAGGACACCACCGAGAACAGCGAGATGATGGCGATGACCGTGATGATCACCGCCGTGACCCTGGCCACCAGCAGCAGGTTCAGGTACGACAGGTAGTTGCGGATCACCAGACCCACGGCCACGACCAGCAGGAAGCCGACCAGCCCGGTCACCAGCGAGGTCTGGATGAAGGCCAGCGCGATCAGTACCGGCATGAAGGTGCCGGATGTCTTGATGCCCACCAGCACCCGCAGCAGCACCACCACCAGCGCGCCGATGGGAATCAGCAGGATGGTCTGGAACAGCGCCTGTTCCTCGAGCGGCAGGCTGTGGATCGAGAAGTTGAGCAGGGTGTCGGCATCCTTGGCCAGCTGGCTGCGCACGGCGGCAGCGGCGGGCTGGTTGCGCGAGATCATCGAGAAGCTGATCCGCGAGTTGGTGCCGCCCTGGACCTCCAGCACCGATTGGCCGGCATTTTCCCACAGCAGCAGGTTGTCCGGGCGGCCACGCTCGCCGTTGGCCGGGTCGAACAGCGCGCTCTCGTCACCGTCGTAGACCTGGATCCAGGTGGTCAGCGTCTGACGGCGACGGCCGTTCTCCAGCTGCAGGCCGCTGACGTTGCGGGCCTGGACGTCGGCCTGGTGGAGCAGCCGGAGCAGCAGCGGTGCGCGGTCGAACTGGGTCAGCAGCAGGCGGACGTTTTCATCGCGACGCTCGTCGCTGAACTCGCTGATCAGCTGCTGGGTGAAGGTGAAGGCATCGGCGCTGCGCGACCAGGCATCGTCGATGACTTCCTGGGCCGCGGTGTCATAGGGAGGCTCCCAGACCACATTGGCCGCCGACCGCGGAGGCGGCACCTCGGCGGGCTTGGCGTTCTCGGCGACCAGCACCTGGGCGCTGTAGTAGAGCTGCTGGTTGCCCCGGGCCTCGCGCACCGACCACAGGGCGCGGCGGGAGCCGTTTTCCTCGAGGTAGTTGAGGCCGTAGCCGGGAGAAGCGGTGTGCTCGGTCAGCACCCGGAAGCCGGGCTGGGTCGAGGGCAGGGCCATCTCTACCTTGGCGGGGCCGCCATCGGCCTGGAAGTTGACCTGGGCCTCGATCTCCCAGACCTTGCGCTGTTCGCCCGGCGTCCAGGGGACCTCGAACTGGACGTGGCGATGAACGCTCATGGCGATACCGGTGACCAGCAGCAGGGCGACGATCAGATAGAAGGGCAGTCGGGACATGTCGGCTTCCTTGGGCGCGGGACGCTCGGCCTATGCAGAAATCAGGGGCTCGTTGCCGCGTCGGGTGTCTCGGTCGTGTCGTCGGCCTCCGTTGCCGACGATGAAGCGTACTCGGGGCGTGCATAGATATGGCGGCGCGCCACGTCCACGATGGTGATGTCCATCAGGAAGCGCCGCCCCAGCAGCACCGGATAGTCGAGGTGGGTGCGATCATTGAGAGTGAATTCCACGCTCTCGCGCAGCGGCCCCAGCGTCACCAGCTGACGAATCACGGGGCGCGAGGCTTCGCCATTGGCCTGGACGATCTTGACCCGGCGCTCTACCGGGGCCTCGATCCACTGGTCGCGCATGCTCTCGACCACGGTGTCCTCGTCGTTGAGCCCCAGTTTGAAGCGGACCCAGTCCTCACCGTCGCGCTCGAACGGCGTGATCTCGGTGGCCGACAGCGACGAGGTCTGTGCGCCGGAATCGATGCGGGCTTCCAGATAGGTGCCGACCTGCGGCAGGCCGATCCATTCGCTGCGACCCACCAGCGTCTTGTTGTCGAGACGCTCGTCGGCCACCGGGCAGTCGCGTGACGCCGGCTCATGGCGGCTCTCGTCGCGTATTGACTCGAGTTCGCCGCGCACGTTTCGGAGCAGGTAGCCGACCTCGCGAACATCGGCTCGCAGGCCGAGCTGTTCCTCGCGATGCGTCGCCAGGGCCTGGAGGTTGGCATCACAGCGTGCGGTCAGCTCGGTTTCGAGTCGATCCATGCGATTCGCGAAGGCCTGTTGCGAGACCGGCTGGGGCGACGCTTCGTGCTGGGGCACCAGACCGCAACCACCGAGCGATAACAAGGCGGCGAGAGGTGCAATCAGCAGGGGGCGAATCGGCATGTCGACGACATCCTTGGCTCAGGCGAGTGGAGAGGCTAACGCCTCGCGAACTGACGGGATGATAAGGAGCAGGGCGCAGGCTGTCCATGTCGCGGCGGGGAGGAAGACGGTGGCAATGCGGGGTTACAGGAGAGCCTCTCCATCATTGTCACTACCTCGATTTAACATAATATATATTATGCGAAATGATCGTCGTGGCGGCTTGATGCCCTTGTGTCATTATCGCGACACCCCGGCAGCCTGTCATGATGCCAAGTGTCGTCCAGCCTTCACGCTTCCGCCATGGGAACGCGCGTCGCGGTGCCGGCGAATGTCATGCCGATACGCCGGCGCCCGGACCCCCTGCCGGGATTCCGCGCGCACGGCCCTGCGGTCGATGATGTCAGGCCGTCTCGGCGTCCAGCCGCTGGCTGGGTGCGGCGCGCTCGAGCCGGATCGCGATGAACTTCGAGGTCGGCGTGAAGGTCTGCTCGCCGTAGCTGTCGAGCGGCACCAGCGGGTTGGTTTCCGGATAGTAGGCAGCGGCCTGCCCGTCCGGCATGTCATAGGCCACCAGCTGAAAATCGCTGACCCGACGCTCGCGGCCGTCGTCCCACAGCGACACCAGATCCACCCGGTCACCGGGTGCGAAGCCGAGTCGCCGGATCTCCGTCTCGCTGGCGAACACCACCTCGCGCAGCCCGAAGACGCCGCGGTAGCGATCGTCCAGTCCGTAGAGCGTGGTGTTGTACTGATCATGGGAGCGCAGCGTCTGCAGGATCAGGTCCGGGGTCTCGCCGCGCGCCAGCACGCCGGCGTTGACCAGCGCCTCGGGCAGCGCGTGGCAGCGGAACCGGGCCTTGCCGCTGTCCGTGTGCCACACCCGCTCCGCGGCGGCGTTGCCCAGGTGGAAGCCGCCGGGCTGGTCCAGCCGTGCGTTGAAGTCCTCGAAGCCGGGAATGGTGTCCGCGATCAGCTCGCGGATGCGGCCATAGTCGGCGATCAGCGACATCCAGTCCACGGGATGATCGCCCAGTGTCGCCCGGGCGATGCCCGCGATGATCGCGGGCTCCGAGCGCAAATGTGCAGATCGCGGTGTCAGCTGGCCGTGGGAGATGTGCACCATGCTGAAGGTATCCTCGACGGTGACGCCCTGGGGGCCCTCGGCCTGCATGTCGATCTCGGTGCGGCCGAGGCACGGCAGGATCAGGGCGTCCCGGCCGGTCACCAGGTGCGAGCGGTTCAGCTTGGTGGCGATGTGCACGGTCAGTTCGCAGTGTCGCAGTGCGGCGTGGGTGCGCTTGGTATCCGGCGTGGCCTGGGCGAAATTGCCGCCCAGGCCGAGAAAGACCTTCGACCGCCCTTCTTCCATCGCCTGTATCGCCTGTACCGTGTTGTGGCCAGGGGCGCGCGGCACCTCGAAGCGAAAGCGCCGCTCCAGGGCGTCAAGCAGCGCCGCCGGCGGCTTCTCGTCGATGCCCATGGTGCGATCGCCCTGCACGTTGCTGTGGCCGCGCACCGGCGACAGCCCCGCTCCCGGCTTGCCGACATTGCCGCGCAGCAGCTGAAGATTGACGATTTCCTGCACCGTGGCCACCGAATGGCGGTGCTGGGTGATGCCCATCGCCCAACACATCACCACCCGCTCGGCGCGGCGATACATCTGCGCGGCCAGCTCGATGTCGTCGAGCGAGAGCCCCGACTGCGCGCGGATATGCGCCCAGGGCGTGGCATCCACGGCGGCCAGATAGTCGTCCAGGCCAACGGTGTGTTCCTCGAGGAAGGCGTGATCGAACACCGGTGGCTCCCCCGCCGCCAGCGCTTCGCGCTCCCAGCCCAGCAGATACTTCGCGATGCCGCGCATCAGTGCCATGTCGCCACCGAGGGCCGGCCGAAAATAGGCGGTGCTGGTGGGTTCGGCGCCGTTGCCGAGCATTTCCAGCGGTTTCTGGGGATGCTGGAAACGCTCGAGGCCGCGCTCCTTGAGCGGATTGATGCAGATGACCTGGGCGCCGCGCTGCACCGCTTCGCGCAGCGGCTCCAGCATGCGCGGATGATTGGTGCCGGGATTCTGGCCGATGACGAAGATCGCATCGGCGTGCTCGAGATCGTCGAACACCACGGTGCCCTTGCCGACGCCGAGGCTGTCGGTCATGCCGATGCCGCTGGCTTCGTGGCACATGTTCGAGCAGTCGGGAAAGTTGTTGGTGCCGAAGGCGCGCACGAACAGCTGATAGAGGTAGGCGGCCTCGTTGCTGGCCCGCCCTGAGGTGTAGAACTCGGCCTGGTCGGGCGACTCGAGGCGGTTCAGGTGCTCGGCGACCAGCGCGAAGGCGTCTTCCCAGCTGGTCTCGACGTAGCGGTCGCTGTCGGCGTCGTAGCGCATGGGATGCGACAGCCGGCCCTGATACTCCAGCCAGTAGTCGCTCTGCCGGAGCAGGTCCGAGACGCGGTGTTCGGCGAAGAACGCTGGTCCGACGGAGCGCCCGGTGGACTCCCAGTTCACCGCCTTGGCGCCGTTCTCGCAGAACTTAACCAGGCCGTTTTCCGGCGCCTCGCCCCAGGCGCAGCCCGGACAGTCGAAGCCGTGATCCTGGTTGGTCTTGAGCATGGCACGGATGTTCTTGACCGCGTTGTCGCTGCCCAGCCAGCTTCTGGTCACGCTTTTCAGTGCGCCCCAGCCACCCGCCGCGCCCGAATACTCCCTGATAGGATCGTCCTGGCTCATCGTCTCTTTTCCAACTAATGAGCTCCCTAACATATTCTTCTTGTCGCGCCGCATCCAATCGAAACTCGTGAATAATTCATCAGGTTTGTTTATCGATTGCGTCCTACAAGGTCGGATTGTATAGATGGTTTCAATGAAATGACGCGACGACCCGATGGTGTCGCGCCCTTCCGCCCGCGATGACCGACAGTATCCGACATGGACATCAAGCAGTTGAAGTTTCTCCTCGCCCTGGCCGAGACGCATCATTTCGGCAAGGCCGCCGAGCGTTGCCACGTGACGCAGCCGACGCTGTCCATGCGGCTGCGCGCCCTGGAGGAAGAGCTGGACCTGGTACTGGTCAACCGCGGCCACCGTTTCGAGGGGCTCACCGAAGCCGGCGAGCGGATTCTGGCCTGGGCGCGCACCCTGCTGGCGGCCCACGACGGGCTGCAGTCCGAGGCGGCCAACTGCCGGGGCCAGCTGGTGGGCACGCTGCGCCTGGGCATGGTGCCGCTGGCGGCGCTCGATCCCATGCAGCTCATCCGGCCGCTGAATCGCGCCTTCCCGGAGCTGCGCTTCGCGCTGCAGTCGCTGAGCTCGGAGCGCATCATCGATGGCCTCAATCGCAACCAGCTGGATATCGGGCTGTGCTATCTCGAGCCGCTGGACGCGACCGATTTCGAGGTCATTCGCCTCGGCGCCACCGACATGGGACTGCTGCACGACACCCGCTTTTTCACCTTCGACGAGACGACGACGCTCGACT
Source organism: Halomonas sp. ND22Bw (assembly GCF_003011945.1). Lineage (NCBI taxonomy): Bacteria > Pseudomonadati > Pseudomonadota > Gammaproteobacteria > Oceanospirillales > Halomonadaceae > Halomonas > Halomonas sp. ND22Bw. The sequence continues at coordinate 205,315 of NZ_PXWD01000001.1, forward strand.
GGTCACGGCTCGACGGCCTGCCCCTGGGCCTGCTGACCAAGGGCATGCACTATCGCCACTCCATCGGGGTCAGCTTCCGCCGCCATGGCCTGGATCCGGCCCCGGTGCTGGAGAGCGATTCCACCTTCCAGCTCGTCCAGGCCGTCGGCGCCGGACTCTGCTGCGCGATCATGCCGCTGAACAGCGGCATCGAGGCGCTCAGCGAGCACCTGCGCATGGTCCCCATCGCCGAGGCCAGCACCCAGGCGCCGATGGGGCTGCTGATGCGACGCACCGCGCCCCGCTCCGCCCTGGCCGAACAGTGCTTCGCCGAGATTCGCACGCTGTTTCCCGAATCGGATGACATGCCGAAAGCCTAAGGCACGATCTGACCGGCTCGCATGGCACCCGTGGCCTCACTCCTCTATATTGTTATACAAAGTCGATTCAAGGATTTTGCCATGTATAGAAAAGTGCTGGACCGGGGCCGCCGGCCGGCCGTGTGGCTGGCCATGGTGCTGATGCTCGCCGGCTGTGCCGGCGTCGACGTGGAACGCTATGCGGGGACCACACCGCGGCTCGACATCGCCCATTACTTCGAGGGCCAGACGCGGGCCTGGGGCATGGTGCAGGACTACAGCGGCGAGGTGCAGCGGCGCTTCACCGTGGACATCGACGGCAGCGTCGAGGGCGACACCCTGACCCTGGATGAGCGTTTCACCTACGCCGACGGCGAGACCGACCGCCGTGTCTGGACCTTCGAGCGTCGCGACGGCGGCCGTTGGGAAGGTCGCGCCAGCGACGTCGAGGGCGTGGTGCAGGCCCGCCAGGTCGGGCACGTCTTTCATATGAGCTATCCACTCGAGGTGACGGTCGACGGGCGCGATCTCACCTTCCAGATGGACGACTGGATGTACCTGCAGCCCGATGGCCGGCTGATCAACCGTACTGCCATGCGCAAGTTCGGCCTGACGCTGGCGGAGATCACCATTATGTTCACACATGAGGAGCGCTGATTCTTCTCAGTTTGGCGCGCGTCGCAGTCATGATCGTGACGATGATGTCAGTCTCGCTGGTAGTACTCGTTGAAGGCGCTTGCGTTCCAAGACCGCATAGAACCAGGCGTCCATGTAATCTACGAGGTAGGGCAGAATGTACAGGCTAAGTAAGTGGCGGGCGTGCCAAAAGAGTGTTTTCCATCGCGCAGTCTGCCGGTGTTGATGAGCCTCGCGAAGGTCCTCCCTAAAGCGTTCCAGCGGTGAACGGTTGATCTTTAACTTGTTGGTTGAAGGCTCAGTCCCCCGCTGGCGGCCTGACATATAGTGAGCAATGAACCTCCACGAAGCTTTGGTAGCATGCTCATCGTTTTGCGGAAATGAAATCATGGCTTCTTCGTTCATTGGGCTTTGGTGTGATGCTCCCAAAGACAAGTAGCCAGGCCGTACTTCGACTGCAAATATGTTGGCTGTGGGTGACACCACCCAGGCAGAAAATTCCTGCCACGGCATGATGCATAGGTCAGCCTCTCCGGCCTTTCGAAAAGCCACTTCCTGTGATCTTCGGTTAAAGTATACGGTGGAAAACTCGTGATTGACGACGACCTTGAACCATCGATAGAGAATGACGATAGGACAAATGAGAGCCAGCGGTATCAAGAATGGCAAAAAATGGTGATGAAAGACCTTCACGAGCACACCTAAGGCATGAAGTCCTTCGAGCCCTTCGCTGATTGCGAATGGAGCGAAAAGGAGACATAACAGCCCTATCACCACCACGTAGAAGAAGACGGGTGTGGCAAGCAAAAACTCCCACCCATAAGGGTTCTCGCGCCTTGTAGACACTACCAGAAGATCGTCTCCCACTAACTTCACGATATGGCTCTGGTCTATTGAGGCAGAACTATTGTCATGAATTTCAAGTGGCAGCCTCTGATATCGATATAGGTCGTTTTTTAATTCGTCGGCGGGCTGTTCTCGTGGTTCTCCGGAAGACTCTAGTCGTCTGAGATCAAAACCTTCGTTGACCTTTATGGCTATCGCAATCTTGTCTGAAATGACGTATTCGACATGATTGCCAAGCCCCTTGAGGTGCGGGATGGCCTCGTTGGGGAGCCATAACTTGACTCCATCTATGGAAAAGTAGATACAGCCCAATGTCCCGGAAGTCGACGTCGTATAGTGAAGAGAAGCCCCTTGTGTCTCATAAACCTGTTTCCCTATTGTTCCGGGGCCTGTTCGCAAGTCGGGGATTGCTGCCATTTTCTCGAGGCAGACTCGATTGAGAAAGTTGTGCTCCTGCTTTGAAAGTTCGCCGACCACCTTTTTACTGCGTGCTTCTTTTATAATCGCTTTCCTCAGCTTGTACTTTGTCTCTGAGGCGAAAATGATATAGGCGAGCCAGAGTAGGAAAGGCAATACCATGATGGCTATAACGACAGCATCCATGCGGTCATGCTCCAAGGGCATTTTTGGGAATGAGCTCGGATATTAGCATTTAGAATGGCCGGTGCGCAGCAGACGCCAGAAGTCAATGTCGAGCCGGCTATGCTTCTAGAAAGCTGCCTTACTCGCCATCAAAAAACCCCAAACCATTTGGTTTGGGGGTCTGGGAATGCTTTTAGCGCTCAGATGGACTAGTCAGTCGTCGGCCGGGGCGTAGGAGCCGTCCTCGCGGTGCACCTCGTTGCCGGTCAGGCCCGGGGTGAACACGCAGGCCAGGTGCATGGTCTTGGTGGCCCGCAGCAGGTGCTCGTCGTGCTGGTCGAGGATATAGATGTCGCCCGGCTTGATCGGCCAGATCTTGCCGTCGGCCAGGGTCTCGACCTCGCCCTCGCCCTCGATGCAGTACACCGCCTCGAAGTGGTGCTTGTAGTGGATATGGGTCTCGGTGCCCTCGAAGATCCGGGTGATATGGAAGGAGCAGTTGCCGCCGTCATCGGCCAGCGACAGACGGGTGCTGTCCCAGTTGCCGTTCTCGGCGGTGACCAGGCGGTCGGTCTGGCGGGCTTCCTCGAGATTGCGAACGATCATTGGCGCTCTCCATGGGGTGTCTGGTGGGACGGGCGGCCGGCCCCGCTCGATGTATCGATGCTCGGGCCGGCGCCGATGACCGCCCGCCTCGTCGGCGACGAGGCGGGCCCGGGGGAATCGATCAGCTCAGGGCCTGGCGGGCGCTGGCCTCGAGGATGTCCAGGGCCTCGATCAGGTCCTCGTCGGGAATGGTCAGCGGGCACAGGCACTTGACCACTTCGCCGTCCTGGCCGCTGGTCTCGATGATCAGGCCGTTCTCGAAGGCCTGGCCGGTGATCTTGTCGGCGATCGCACCGCTGCCCACGTCGATGCCACGCATCAGGCCGCGGCCACGTTCGCTGGCCTCGATGCCGCGCTCGTCGGTGAGCCAGGCGGCGATCTTCTGGAAGCGCTCCTCGACGATGCGGCCCTTGCGCTGCACGTCACGCTCGAAGACGTCATCGCTCCAGTACTGGCGCAGTGTCGCGGCGGCGGTGGTGAAGGCCAGGTTGAAGCCGCGGAAGGTGCCGTTGTACTGCCCCGGCTTCCACTTGTCGAGCTCGGGGCGCATCAGCACGTGGGCGAACGGCAGACCGAAGCCGGACAGCGACTTGGAGTTGGTGACGATGTCCGGCACCACGCCGGCATGCTCGAAGCTGAAGAACTTGCCGGTACGGCCGCAGCCGGCCTGGATGTCGTCGACGATCAGCAGGATGTCGTGGGCGCGGCAGATGCCCTCCAGGCGCTTGAGCCAGTCGAGGCCGGCGACGTTGATGCCGCCCTCGCCCTGCACCGTCTCGACGATCACGCCGGCCGGCACGTCCAGGCCGCCGGACTTGTCGCCGAGCAGCTTCTCGAAATAGTCCAGGGTGTTGGTGGCTTCGCCCATGTAGCCGTCGTACGGCAGGAAGGACGCGCCCTGGGTCGGGACGCCGCCGGTGGCCTCGCGGAACTTGCGGTTACCGGTGGTGGCCAGCGCCCCCATGGTCACGCCGTGGAAGCCATTGGTGAAGGTCACGATGTTGTGACGGCCCTTGGCCACGCGGGCCAGACGGATGGCCGCCTCGACGGCGTTGGTGCCGGTCGGCCCCGGGAAGTGGACCTTGTAGTCCAGGCCCCGCGGTTTGAAGATCACTTCCTCGAGGGTCTCGAGGTAGTCGCGCTTGGCGGCGGTCCAGAAGTCCAGGCCATGAACGATGCCGTCGCTGGCCAGGTAGTCGACCAGGGCCTGCTTGATCTTGGGGTTGTTGTGGCCGTAGTTCAGGGTGCCGGCGCCGGCCAGGAAGTCGATGTACTCGCGGCCCGTCTCGTCGGTCAGGCGCGCGTTCTGCGCCTTGGTGAAGACGACCGGGAAGGAGCGTGAATAGGTCCGGACGTCGGATTCCATGCGTTCGAGGGTCTGGGTCTGCATTGCGACCTCCTGTCGGGAAACGGAAAAAGGATGAAGGAAACGATCGGATGTCGCGGCGCCGGCGGGATGTGCCGGCGCCGCGACGGGAGACATCAGATGTCGGCAGTCTGGAAGGGACCGATTCGCACGAGGTTCTCGGGGTCGTGCTCACCGCCGAGCTGATCGGTGGAGAAGTATTCGCGGCTGTTGAGCGGCGCCTGCCAGCGGTCGGCCAGTCGGCGGAACAGCCCCCAGGACGCCTGATTGTCCGGGGTGATGGTGGTCTCGAGGTGATGCACCTCGGAAAGCTCCGGGCGGGTCATCACGGCTTCCACCAGACGGCGGGCCAGGCCGGTGCCACGGGCCTTCTCGCCCACGGCCACCTGCCACAGGAAATAGGTGTCAGGGCAGTTGCTCTTCACGTAGCCCGAGACGAAGCCGACGATCTCGCCTTCCTCGTTGGTGGCCACGGCACAGCTGTCGCGGAACTGGGTGGCCAGGAGCAGGTAGGCGTAGGCGGAGTTGACGTCCAGCGGTGGGCAGGACTTGACCAGTTCATAGATCCCCCAGCCGTCGTCCGGGTTCGGCTTGCGGATGAACAACGGGGCGGTCTGATGACCGACGACGGTGTCGGCGATACTGGGCCGCGCAAGCTCGGCGGAGGGAATGAAAGGCTCTGTGGTCGCGTTCATTATCATGTTCGCTTAGCGAATTCGGGAATTATCATAACAGCCGCTTATTACTATTTCAAAAGCCATGTTATCCAGGCGGCAAAAAACCATAAACATACATTATGGATTTCGCGGAAACACCGCCATGGCGGGCTTCTCTCAGCATAGTCCCGCTTCGTCTCCAGGGCCTTCCGGGCTACCAACGCAAGCGGGCCACCCGGTCAGGGTGGCCCGCTCATGTGGCGATGACGTGACGGCGAGATGTCGCCGTCGGTGGCGTCAGTTCCGGGTCGGCGTGCGCATGGTCACGAACTCCTCGGCGCCGGTGGGATGGATGCCCACGGTCTGGTCGAACTGGGCCTTGGTCAGCCCGGCACGCACCGCGATGGCGATGCCCTGGATGATCTCGCCGGCCTCATCGCCCACCATGTGGGCGCCGACCACCACGTCGCTCGCGTCATCGACGATCAGCTTCATCAGGCAGCGCTCGCTGCTGCCGGACAGCGTGTGCTTCATGGGGCGAAAATCGGCGCTGTAGACGCGAATGGCATCGAAACGCTCGCGGGCCGCCTCTTCGGAAAGGCCCACGGTGCCGATGTTGGGATGACAGAACACCGCGGTGGCGATGCGCTCGTAATCCAGCGGTGCCGGCGTGGTGTCGCCGAAGTGGTGCTCGACCAGCTTCATCGCCTCTTCCAGCGCCACCGGGGTCAGCTCGGGGCCGTCGGTCACGTCGCCCAGCGCCAGGATCGACGGCACCGAGGTCTCGAAGCGCTCGTTGATCTTGAGCTTGCCGTCGTCGCTGGTGGCCACGTCGAGCTTGTCCAGCCCCAGGCCCTCGAGGTGCGGGCGACGGCCGGTGGCGGCCAGCACGGCGTCGACTTCCAGGGCCTCGCCGCTGGTCAGGGTGACCTTGAGCCCGCCCTCGACCTTCTCGATGGTCTCGATGTTGGTGCCGAAGTGCAGGTTGACGCCCTTCTTGGCCATCTCGTCGCGGGTGAACTCGCGCACTTCCTGGTCGAAGCCGCGCAGGAACAGGTCGCCACGGTAGATCAGGTGGGTGTCGCTGCCCAGGCCGTTGAAGATGCTGGCGAACTCCACGGCGATATAGCCGCCGCCGAGCACCAGGAAGCGTTCCGGGAAACTGTCGAGGTCGAAGACGCGGTTGGAGTCCAGCGTCAGCTCCTTGCCCGGGAAGTCGGGCACCCAGGGCCAGCCACCCACGGCGACCAGGATCTTCTCGGCGCTGATGGTCTCGCCGCCGACGCTGACGTGATGGGCGTCGACCACGCTGGCGCGGCCGTTGATCAGCCGCACGCCGGCGTTATCGAGCAGCCGGCCGTAGATGCCGTTGAGGCGCTTGATCTCGCCGATCTTGTTGTCGCGCAGGGTCGCCCAGTCGAAGGTCGGCGCCTCGGGCAGGTTCCAGCCGAAGCCGCCGGCGTCCTCGAAGCTGTCATGGAAATGGGCGGCGTAGGAATACAGCTTCTTGGGCACGCAGCCGACGTTGACGCAGGTGCCACCCAGGTAGCGATCCTCGGCCACGGCGACGCGGGCCCCGGTGGTGGCGGCGGTGCGTGCGGCGCGCACGCCGCCGGATCCCGCCCCGATGACGAACAGGTCGTAGTCGAACTCGGACACAGGCATCTCCTGATAGATGAATGAGAATAAGGGGATGGGCGTGAAGTGGCAGCGATCATACCAGCCGTCGGCAGCCCCCGGGAGGCCCGACGCCATTGACCGGCGCTATGCCGGTAATAAAAAATGCGAGTGGTCCGCAGCCCCGATCATAAGAGACCCCTTCTCAATGAAAACCGAAATGCAGCAGCTGCTCGAGCGCAACCGCGCCTGGGCGGAGAGCGTCAGCCGGGAAGATCCCGATTTCTTCGCCCGCCTCTCCCAGCAGCAGAATCCCGATTACCTGTGGATCGGCTGCTCGGACTCCCGCGTCCCGGCGAACCAGATCATCGATCTGCCGCCGGGCGAAGTCTTCGTCCATCGCAATGTCGCCAACCTGCTCCATCACAACGACATGAACGCCCTGTCGGTGGTGCAGTACGCCGTGGACGTGCTCAAGGTCAAGCACATCATGATCGTCGGCCACTACGGCTGTGGCGGGGTGAAGGCGGCGGTGACCGGCGGCGAGTGCGGCATCGTCGACTACTGGCTGCATTCGGTACGCGAGCTCTACAGCCTGCATCGCCCGGACCTCGAGCGCTTGCCGCTGGGCGAGCAGGTCGATCGCATGTGCGAGCTCAACGTCCGGGCACAGGTCAACAACCTGTGCCGTACCAAGATCCTCCAGCGGGCCTGGCAGCGTGGCCAGCCACTGGCCGTGCACGGCTGGGTCTACGGCCTGAACGATGGACTCGCCACCGACCTGGACTGCAGCGTGACCGGCCTCGACCAGGTCTCCACCCTGTATCGGATCGACCGCGTGGCGCCCTCCGGTGACGACTGATCCCCCGCCGCCCGGCGAGCCTCATTCGCCGGGCGCATGACGCCTCTCGTTATTTCGATTGTCCTCTCCCCGCGGAACTCTCTATGTTGAATGCCGGACCGGAACAAACGGTCGTTCGCCTCATTCCGGGGCGCTACGCATAACAATTCCTCCGGCATGGAATATAACATGACAATCAAGAAGACCCTTCTGGCCAGCGCCGTCGGCGCAGCCATGACCGCGGCTGCCATCGCCCCGGCCGCCCAGGCCGAGACCACCCTCAGCATGGCCTACGACGCCGACCCGGTATCGCTCGACATCCACGAGCAGCTCTCCGGCGGCATCCTGCAGCTGTCCCACATGACCTTCGACCCGCTGGTGCGCTGGAACCAGGACCTCGAGTTCGCCCCGCGCCTGGCCACCGACTGGGAGCAGGTCGACGACACCACCCTGCGCATGACCCTGCGTGAGGGCGTCGAATTCCACAGCGGCAATGCCTTCACCGCCGATGACGTGGTGTGGACCGTGGAGCGTCTCAAGCGCAGCCCCGACTTCAAGGCGATCTTCGCGCCCATCGACTCGGTGACCGCGGTCGACGAGCACACCGTGGAGTTCACCACCGAAAAGCCCTACCCGCTGCTGCTCAACCTGGCGACCTATATCTTCCCGATGGACAGCCAGTTCTACAGCGGTGAAGACGCTGACGGCGATCCCAAGGACGAGATCGTCAAGAACGGCAATTCCTACGCCTCGCGGCATCTCTCCGGCACCGGCCCCTTCGAGGTCACCGAACGCCAGCAGGGCGTGCGCGTGGTGTTCGAGCGCAACGACGACTACTGGGACGAGGAGTCCCCGGGCAACGTCGACGAGATCGTGATGACGCCGATCAGCGAGAACGCCACCCGCGTGGCCGCCCTGCTCTCCGGCGACGTCGATTTCATCGCCCCGGTGCCACCCAACGATCTGGAACGCATCCGCAACGACGACGATACCCAGCTGGTCACCATGTCCGGCACCCGGATCATCCTGTTCCACATGAACCAGGAGCGGGTCGAGGCCTTCCAGGACCCGCGCGTCCGACAGGCCTTCGCCTATGCGATCAACCAGGAAGGCATCGCCGACCGGCTGATGAAGGGCTTCGCCACCCCGGCGGCCCAGATGTCGCCGCAGGGCTATGCCGGCCACGTGGACGGCCTCGAGCCGCGCTACGACATCGAGCGGGCCCAGGAGCTCATGGCCGAGGCCGGCTATGAAGACGGCTTCGAGATCACCATGATGGCGCCCAACAACCGCTACGTGAACGACGCCAAGATCGCCCAGGCGGTGGCCGCCATGCTGGCGCGCATCAATGTCACGGTGGATCTCAAGACTCTGCCCAAGGCCCAGTACTGGGGCGAGTATGACGATCGCGTGGCCGACATGATGATGATCGGCTGGCACGCCGACACCGAGGACTCGGCCAACCTGCACGAGTACCTCACCGCCTGCCCGGATGCCGACAGCGGGGCCGGTCAGTACAACGCCGGCAACTACTGCAACCCGGAGCTCGACGCCCTGGTCGCCGAGGCCAATCTGGAGGTCGACCTCGAGGCGCGCGCCGAGATGCTGCAGCAGGTCGAGCAGACCCTCCATGACGAGGCCGCCTTCATCCCGCTGCACTGGCAGGATCTGGCGTGGGCGTCCGCCGCCAACGTCAACATCGAGCCGATCGTCAACGTGATGAACTTCCCCTACCTCGGGGACCTGGTCGTCGAGGAGGAGTGATTCCTCCCCTCGCCGGCGGACCGTCGGCGAGGCCTTCCCCATCCTGACCCGGTGGCGCGCTCGGGACGAGCGTGCCACCCCGTATTGCCTACGGGACGCCACTCATGATCGCCTTTCTGATCAAGCGCCTTTTCCATGCGCTGCTGGTGATGTTCGTCATCAGCGTGATCGCCTTCGCCATCCAGGACAATCTGGGCGACCCCATCCAGCAGATGGTCGGCCAGTCGGTACCTGAGAGCGAACGTGCGGCGCTGCGCGAGGAGTTGGGCCTCAACGACCCCTTCGCGGTCCAGTACCTGCGCTTCGCCGCCAATGCGGTGCAGTTCGACTTCGGCTACTCCTACGTGTTCAACGAGCCGACCACCGACGTCATCCTGCGCCACCTGCCCGCCACCCTGGAGCTGGTGGCCGCGTCCACCTTCCTGATCATCGCCCTGTCGATCCCCATCGGGGTCTACAGCGCCATTCGGCCGCGCGCCTGGCTGTCGCGGTTCTTCATGGGCGTATCGATCATCGGCATCTCGATCCCCGTGTTCCTGACCGCCATCGTGCTGATCCAGCTGTTCGCCATCGGCGTGTCCTGGTCGCCCTTCCCCGCCGATACCGGCTGGGGCACCTGGCTCAATGACCTGATCAGCACCGAGGGTGGCATGCCGGCCTACGGCCGCGGCGACCCCGTGCCGGTGTTCGGCACCTGGGAGACCAATTTCGCCTCCCTCGAGGGGCTGACCTACCTGGTACTGCCGGCCATCTCGCTGGCTTCGATCATGCTGCCGCTGTTCATCCGCCTGATCCGCGCCGAGATGCTCGAGGTGATGCAGTCGGAGTACGTGAAGTTCGCCCGCGCCAAGGGCATCTCGCTGCGCCGCATCTACTTCCTGCACGCGCTGAAGAACACCATGCTGCCGGTGATCACCGTCGGTGGGGTGCAGATCGGCACCCTGGTGGCCTACACCATCCTCACCGAGACGGTGTTCCAGTGGCCCGGCATGGGCCTGATGTTCCTCGACGCCATCGAGCGTTCCGACATTCCGCTGATCGTCACCTACCTGATGATCGTGGGGCTGATCTTCGTGATCACCAACACCCTGGTCGACCTGATCTACGGCCTGGTCAACCCCACCGTCAAGCTGACAGGAAAGCCCGCATGACCACCTCGACTTCATCCGCTGCGAGCTCGTCCACGGCGAGCCGCTGGGAGCGCTTCCGCGACTCCTATCTGCTCTACAGCTTCCTGCGCGACCCGATCGCCCAGGTCAGCCTGGCGGTGTTCATCCTGATGGTGGCCTGCGCCGCCCTGGCGCCCTGGCTGGCGCCGATGAACCCCTACGACCTGGCGCAGATCGACATCCTGGCCTCGGAGCTGCCGCCGTTCTGGGTCGACGGCAGCGATCCGGCCTATACCATGGGCACCGATGCCCAGGGCCGCGACCTGCTCTCGACCATCCTCTACGGCCTCAGGGTCTCGCTGATCATCGGCTTCGGCGCGGTGGCGCTGCAGGCCACGCTCGGCGTGTGCTTCGGCCTGCTGGCCGGCTATCTGGGCGGGCGCGTCGATGCCTTCCTGATGCGCATGGCCGACATCCAGCTGTCGTTCTCCACCCTGATGGTGGCGATCGTGGTCGGTGCACTGTTCAAGGCGATCTTCGGCGGCGCCACCTTCAGCACCTATGCGGTGCCGCTGCTGGTGTTGATCATCGGCCTGGCCGAATGGCCCCAGTACGCCCGCACCGTGCGCGCCTCGGTGCTGGCCGAGAAGGGCAAGGAGTACGTCGACGCCGCCCGGGTGATGGGGCTGCCGAGCCGGCGCATCATGTTCCGCCACATCCTGCCCAACACCCTGTCGCCGATCTTCGTCATCTCCACCGTGCAGGTGGCCAATGCCATCATCTCCGAGGCGGCGCTGTCCTTCCTCGGACTCGGCATGCCCGAAACCCAGCCCTCGCTGGGCTCGCTGATCAAGTCCGGGTTCGACTACATCCAGTCCGGTTCCTGGTGGATCACCCTGATCCCGGGCCTGGTGCTGGTGGTGCTGGTGCTGGTCATCAACCTGCTCGGCGACTGGCTGCGCGACGTCCTCAACCCCCGTCTCTACAAGGGCTGAGGCCATGCCGAATATCGATACGTACCCGATACCCGACGGTCGCCGGCACGACGTGCTCAATCGCCGCCTCTTCATCCGGCACAAGGGCTGAGGCCAAGGAGTTCCCATGTCACTTCTCGAAGTCAACCACCTCGACGTGCGCTTCGCGCTGCGCCGCGGCGACGTCCAGGCCCTGCGCGACGTCTGCTTCAGCCTGGATCGCGGCGAGCGCCTGGGCATCGTCGGCGAGTCCGGCGCCGGCAAGTCCGTGGCCGCCTTCAGCCTGCTCAACCTGATCGCCAAGCCCGGCTACATTGCCGGCGGCAGCATCACGTTCGACGGCCAGGAGCTGATCGGCCTGTCCGACCGGGCCCTGCGCCGTATCCGTGGCCACCGCATCTCGATGATCTTCCAGGACCCGATGATGACGCTCAATCCGGTGCTGACCATCGGCGAGCAGATGATCGAATGCCTGAAGGCCCACCGTCGCATCTCGACCAAGGACGCCCGAGCGATCTCGCTGCGCAAGCTCGAGCAGGTGCAGATCCCCTCGCCCGAGGCGCGCCTGGACCAGTATCCCCACGAGCTCTCCGGCGGCATGCGTCAGCGCGTGATCATCGCCATCGCGCTGCTGCTCGACCCGGACATCATCATCGCCGACGAGCCCACCACGGCGCTGGACGTGACCATCCAGGCCGAGATCATGGCGCTGCTGCTGGAGCTGTGCGAGGAGCACAACGTCGGCCTGGTGCTGATCACCCACGACCTGGGCGTGGTCAGCCAGGTCACCCAGCGCATGCTGGTGATGTACGCCGGCCGCGTGATCGAGCAGGGCCCGACCCGCGAGATCATCAACGACCCGCAGCATCCCTACACCCAGGGCCTGCTCAACGCCCTGCCGCAGATGGCCACGCCCGGCGAGCGGCTCAACCAGATCCCCGGCAGCATGCCGTCGCTCAGCCACCTGCCGAGCGGCTGTGCCTTCCATCCGCGCTGCGGCTTCGTCAATCGGGCCGACGGCTCGCGTCGACAGGCCTGCATCGACGAGGTGCCCGGCTTCGTCGCCTCGGGCAACTGCCAGGCGGCCTGCCACATGGTCGCCGAGATGATCGAACGCGAACGCATTCCGGCCGAGGAGCAAGACTGATGACCACCGCCCCCCTTTCTTCATCCACCGGCTCCACTCCGGGCGCTTCCACGGCGCCGATGAACGCCGATGCCGCGTCGCATGAGGCGGCCGAGCCGCTGCTGTCGATCCGCGGCCTGGAGAAGCGCTTCTCGCTGTCCGGCGACTTCCTCGAGCAGCTCAAGTTCAAGGGCGGCAAGCTGGTGCGCGAGCAGAAGCACGTGCACGCCATCAACGGCGTCGACCTGGACATCCGGCGCGGCGAGGCGCTGTGCGTGGTCGGCGAGTCCGGCTGCGGCAAGTCCACGGTGGCCCGCACCGTGATGGGCCTGATCACCCCCAGTGCCGGCGAGATCCGCTATGACGGCGAGCGCATCGACGACCGCACCACCAAGGCGCTGCTGCCCTACCGTCGGCGCATGCAGATGATCTTCCAGAACCCCTATGCATCGCTGAACCCGCGCATGACCATCCAGCAGACGCTGGAAGAGCCGATCCGCCTGCACCACCCCGACTGGTCGCCGGCGAAGGTCCAGGACAAGGTCGCCGAGGTGATGAACGCGGTGGGCATCGCCCCGGACTGGGGCGCGCGCTACGGCCACGAGTTCTCCGGCGGCCAGCGTCAGCGCATCGCCATCGCCCGGGCGCTGGCGGTGGACCCGGAGTTCATCGTCGCCGACGAGCCGATCTCGGCGCTTGACGTCTCGATCCAGGCCCAGGTGCTCAACCTGCTGATGGAGGCCCAGCAAGAGCGCAACCTGACCTACCTGTTCATCACCCACGACCTGGCCGTGGTCGAGCACTTCGGCACCCGGGTGGCGGTGATGTACCTGGGCCGGGTGTGCGAGGTGGCGCCCACGGCGACGCTGTTCGCCACCCCGCGCCACCCCTACACCCAGGCGCTGATGTCGGCGATTCCGCGGCTCGAGGACGACCGCCCGCAGCACATCCGCCTGCAGGGCGAGGTGCCCACGCCGGTGAACCTGCCGTCGGGGTGCGTCTTCCACGGCCGCTGCCCGCATGCCAATGCGCGCTGCCGCGACGAGGTCCCGGCGCTGATCGCCACCGACCAGGGCGGGCAGGTGGCCTGTCATGGGGTCGAGGAAGGCCGGATCTGACGTATCGAAAAGTGCCTGCGCTCGGCGATACGGCGTTAAAAATCAGCTCGTGCGCGAGCCCGGACTAGGCGTCCCCGTCAAAGTCCTCATTTAAGGCTCCTAAACTCCGGCTTTTCGCTGATTTTTGCCTTGTCTCGCCTTCGCTCGTCGACTTTTCAGCTCGGGGAACGGCCGCCGTTGACGACTTGCCTGACCGGTTGGTCAACGACGGCTAACCTGAGTAGACTCCCCGTCCCGGTGATCCGGCAACAAGGAATACGATGGAATTACGCTGGCTGGAAGACTTCATCGCCCTGGCGCGCACGCGTCATTTCTCACGGGCGGCGGAGACCCAGAACGTGACCCAGCCGACCTTCTCGCGACGCATCAAGCTGCTCGAGGAGGAGATGGGGGCCACCCTGATCAATCGCCAGACCCTGCCGCTGTCGCTGACGCCGGCCGGCGAGGAGTTCCTGGCGCTGTGCGAGGACGTGACCCGGCGAGTCGACACCGCCAGGGAGCGTCTCGGTCAGCTGGCGGAGGCCGACGCCAGTCGCCTGCGGCTGGCCGCGCCCCAGAGCCTGCTGGCCAACTTCCTGCCGGACTGGCTGGCCGGCTTCGATCCCGCCCCGCCGGTCACGCCTTACCTGCGCGCCACCGGCTGGCTGGCCGACGACTACTTTCGGGCCCTGGAGCGCCAGGAATGCGACCTGGTGCTGTGCTACTGGCCCGCCACGCCAGGCACGCTGCCCCTGGAAACCGCAGGCCTGGAGGCCCGGGTGCTCGGCCGCGAGCGGCTGGTGCCGGTGTCGCTGCCCGACGCCGAGGGCCGCCCGCGCTTCTCGCTCGAAGATACCGGGCGTCGCCCGCTGCCGCTGATCGCCTATCACCCCCGCGGGGTGATCGACCAGTGCATCCGCGCGCACCTGCAGTCGCTCGGCCAGATGCCGACCTTCAGCGTGCTCAACGAGAGCATCCAGAGCGGCAACATCCGCGAGCTGGTGGGCCTCGGCTACGGGCTCGGCTGGCTGCCGGCCCGCTCGATCCAGGCCGCGCTGTCGTCGGGAACCCTGGTGCCGGCCGGCGGTACGCGCTGGCAGGTGCCGCTGGAGATCCGCCTCTTCCGATCTCGCGAGAACCCCCACCCGGCGGTGGACGCCCTGTGGCAGCGGCTCGTCGAACCCAGGGCCGACGCCACATGACGCCGGGCCGTCATCAGGCGGATTTCCGCGCCCCGACGGGGCTTGCCAATCGCCACCTGCAGACCCTGCTGCCGAGGCTGCTGCCGGCGCCCTCCCCGACGCTGGCCTGGGAGACGCTGGCGCTGCCCGACGGGGATGTGGTCGAGCTCTGCTGGGTGGCGCCGGGGCCCGCCGACGAAGACGCGCCGCTGTTCGTGCTGTTCCACGGGCTGGAAGGCTCGATCGACTCGCCCTATGCCCGGCAGCTGCTGACGGCCGCCGGCGAGCGAGGTCATCGCGCCGTGCTGATGCATTTTCGCGGCTGCGGGCGGCACCCCAACCGTCGCCCGCGGGCCTATCACAGCGGTGATACCGCCGATGCCCACTGGCTGTTGACCCGGTTAGCCCGGCGCTATCCCCGGGCACCGCGCATCGCCTGCGGCGTCTCGCTGGGGGCCAACATGCTGCTCAAGCTGGTGGCCGAAGACGCCCATCGCGAGTTCCCGGCGCTGCATGGCGCGATCGCCATCGCCCCGCCGGTGGACCTTGCGGCGAGTGCCGACTGCCTGGAGCGGGGTTTCGCCCGGGTCTACCAGCGCCACCTGCTCGGCGCGCTGAAGGCCAAGGTGGCGCCGAGGCTCGACGCCGACGAGCTGCCGTTGGCGCTGTCGTCCCGGGACCTGAACGGTCTTGGCACCCTGCGGCAATATGACGACGCGGTGACCGCGCCGCTGCACGGCTTCGCCGGTGCTGCCGACTACTATCGCCGCGCCTCGGCCGGGCCGCTTCTGCACGGCATTCGCCGGCCGACCCTGATCCTCCACGCCGAGGATGACCCCTTCATGCCGCCGCGCCTGTACCAGGACGTCGCGCTGGGCCCGGGGATTCGCCTGGAAACATCCCGCCACGGCGGGCATGTGGGCTTCATCGAACGCCGAGGCGGAAGGCTGGCGAGCTGGCTGGCGCGCCGCGTCGGCGCTCAGCTGGATGGCTGGGCCGGCGCGACGCCTTCCATGCGCGAGGCGTTCAGCCGATCGGACAGCTGACGCCGGTGCCCTTGAGGCCGCAGTAGCCGTCGGGCTTCTTGTCGAGGTACTGCTGGTGGTAGTCCTCGGCGTAGTAGAAGGTCTCGAGGGGTTCGATGACGGTGGTGACGGGGCCACGCCCGACCTGAGCCAGCGCCTGTTCGTAGGCGTCACGGCTGTGCTCGGCGACCTCGCGCTGGACCTCGTCGGTGACCAGGATGATCGAGCGGTACTGGGGACCGATATCGTTGCCCTGGCGGTTGCCCTGGGTCGGGTCGTGGGCCTCCCAGAAGTGGCGCAGCAGGGTCGCGAGATCGATCGTCGCGGGGTCGAACACGACGCGTACCACCTCGGCGTGGCCGGTGCGTCCGGTGCAGGTCTCCTCGTAGGTGGGGTTGGGCGTCACGCCGCCGGCATAGCCCACGGCGGTGACATGCACGCCGGGCAGCTGCCAGAACAGCCGTTCGGCGCCCCAGAAGCAGCCCAGGCCAAGCACGATCTCCTGCATGCCCGCCGGCCAGGGCGGTGTCATGTCGTGGCCGCTGACCGTATGGCGGCCCTGTATCTGCAGCGGCGTGTCGCGGCCCTCGGGGGCGTACAGCGGCGAAGTGGTCATCGTGTGGCTCCTTGGTTCGTCTTGCTCGTGTCGCTCATCGCGTCAGCGTCGGGGGATCGCCCGGCAGGCTGAAGGTGTAGATCAGGTCGACCGCCTGATTGGCGCCGGAGACCGCTTCCAGGTAGAGATCGCGCCACAGCTTGTAGCGCAGGCTCAGCTCGGCGATCGGCGAGAAGATCCCGACACCGTAGCCGACGCTCAACCGGTCGGTCAGGTTCCCGGTCACGACGACCTGGCTGTCTTCGCCGCTGCCGGACGTGTCCAGGCTCAGGTCATCGATGCCGAAGGCCTCGCCGATCGCGCCCACGGCGCCGCCGGCCTGGCCCAGGGTGACGCCGATCAGCGCCGAGGTCAGCGCCCCGTCGGCGCCGCCGCTGTCATCCGGCGCCCGGCCACGCAGCGCGTAGGACAGCGCCCGGGCCTCGTTCATGGCCGGCTCGGAGAAGATCTCCAGGCTCGGGTTGGCCGCGGGCCCGGTGACCCGGAGGCCGGCTACCACGCCATCCTGGGTGTTGTCCGGGTTGCGTACCGCCTCGAAGTCGAGCAGCGGCTGTCCCGGCGGGCCGCTGAAATAGAGGATGCCCTGGCGAATGATCAGGTCCTGGCCGAAGGCCCGGAAGCGGCCGTCTTCCAGGTTGACGTTGCCGAACAGCTGCACGGGGCCGTCGGACTGGCGCACCTGCAGGTCGCCGAGCAGCTCGGTTTCCAGCCCGTAGGCCTCGAGGCGCATGTCCGGGCCCAGTACCAGGTCCACCTGAACGTCCAGCGCCATGCCGGCCTGCTGCATGGCCTCGGCGGTGCCGGCGCCCGGCTCACCGCTGGCGGCCTGGCGGTCGGCCGCTTCCGCCTCCTCGCGGGTGAGGATGACCTCGTCGGGGCTCGGCGAGACCGCCGAGGCCGGGACCCGACCAATTTCCAGTCGGGCCCAGGGCACGGCCACCTCGCCGCGGACCTGAAGCCGCTCGGGCGTGGCGCGGATCGCCAGGTCGGGGGCCAGGCGCAGGCGGCCGAAGCCCGGTAGCGCGGCCAGCAGCGGAGCCTCGCGACCCTCCAGGTCGAGGGCAGCCTGCCAGGCGCCGGCCGAGGGCCAGCTCGCGTCGCCGACGATGTTCAGTCGGCCCTCTTCGCTTTGCAGGTAGCCGTCGATGTCGGCGCTGTCGCCGGCCAGGTCGACGGCCAGCTGGCCGTCGACCACCGACAGCGGCAGGCCGAGGCCTTCGGCACGCAGGCCGTCGAGGGCCAGACGCCCGTCCAGGCGCGGCTGCTCGCGATTCCCGGTGATGTCGATACCGGCGGCGAGCGCGCCTTCCAGGGTCTCCAGGTCGGCGATCAGCGGCCGGTAGGGCGCCAGTCGGACATCGTCGATCTCGAAGCGGCCTTCGAGCCGGCCGGTGCCCAGGGGATCGACGATGCCCAGATCGAGCTGCATCGCCCCCTGGTCGCCGAAGGTCAGCCCCAGGTCCAGGTCAGCGCTGCCCTGGTCGGCATCGAGGGCGAGCGAGAGTCCGGTGCCGGGTACCGACCAGGGCTGGCCATAGGCGTCCTCGCCGTTGATTTCGACGCGGCTGTCGAGGTTGGCGGTGGCCTGCCAGGCGCCGCCGTTCGACCATTCGGCCACCAGATCGCCCTCGGTGGCGCCCTCCACGCCCCACCCCACCGGCATGGCGTCGTTGATCAGGTCCATCGGCAGCTCGCGGATGGCCAGCTCGGCGCGGCCGCTGTCCGGCGAGGCCGACAGCGGTGCCGTCAGGCACAGCCCGCCGCCCTCGGCTCGGAGCAGGCAGAACGGCTGGACGTCCACGGCGCTGGCCGTCAGATCGGCGTCGAAGGCCAGCGCCTCGTCGAGGGCGAGGCGGCCGTAGGCGGTGTCGGCGTCCAGCGGCATCAGTCGCCCGCGGTAGCGCTCGCGGGCCTCGTCCAGCGCCCCTTCCAGGGCCAGGTTCAGCGCCGCCAGCGGCCCGTCCGGGGCGCCGTCCACGTCGAGGGTCAGGCGATGCGCCGAGAGCCGGCCATCGAGGGCCAGCGCGATGGCCGGGAAGGCCTGGCCGCCGGCGGCGACGTCATCGGCGGTCAGGCTCAGGTCGAGGCTGGGGTCGTCCAGGCCGGCCACCTCACCCGCCAGGCGTAGCCGGGCGAGGCGATTGTCGCCGAAGGCCAGCCGGTCGCCGTTCAGGCTCAAGGAGAGCTGAGGTTGCTCGAAGCTGCCGCGGGCCGCGATGTCGCCATCCAGCGCCCCGTCGAGGTCGGGATAGAGGGTGTCCAGGCGCGGCATGTCGATGCGGGCGTCCAGATCCAGGCGACTCGGCGCGACCCGGCCCGAGGCGTCCAGCCGATTCTCGCCCTGGCGCAGACTCAGCGAGGCGATGTCCCAGTTCATGTCGTGATCGCCGGACAGCTGACCCGACAGAGAAAACGGCTGCTGGGCGAGCTCGCCGTCCACGGCAAGCGTCGGCACGCCGAGCCGCCAGCCGTCGGCACTCTGGGAGAAGGCTACCTGTAGCCGACCGTTCAGCCGTCCACTCAGCCCCTCGACGAAGGGCTCGGGGTCGAAGCCGTCGACGTCGAGGCGTGCCGACATCGACAGTGCCTCGGACCAGTCGATCCGCCCTTCGCTGGTCAGCGTGCCCTCCGGCGGCGTCAGGCGCAGCGGCGTCCAGTCGAAGCGCTGCAGGTTGCCCTGACCGTTCAGCGCGAGTTCGGTGCGCGGCAGCGACGGCCCCCGGGCGGCCAGTCCCAGGTTGACCCGATAGTCGTCGAGCGTGCCTTCAGCGTCGAGCTCGAGGTGCTCGACCCGCCACGGCTCGGGGGGGCCAGACGCGCCATCGCTCTCGTCATCCTCGTCGCCGGTGGTCGGCATGGCGCCAGGCAGCGGCCACTGCAGCCCGGGGCTGGTCAGCCGGGCGGTGAACGGCCGTGCCGGGTCCAGGGCGTCGAGGTGGGCCGACAGCTCGGCTGCCACGGGGCCGGTGGCCGACAGCGCCACGTCCAGGTCGCCCAGATCGCCGGTCAGGGCCAGCTCGAGCCGCTGCCCGGCCAGGGCCGGCAGGCGTTCGGGCAAATAGAAGTCGGCGCCGAGGCTCACGTCGAGGGGGTAATCGTCGCGCAGGGTGACCTCGGCCTCGAGGGTGGCGTCGGCCTCCCGGGAGGTCACCGCCAGCGGGTGCACGGTCAGCTGCTGATCGCGGGCCGTGACGCTGAGGTCGAGCCGGTCGATGACGTAGGCCTGGGGCCCCTCGAAGGCGGTGTCTTCCAGGGTCAGACTTGGCACCTCCACGGCCAGTGGCAGGGTGATGTCCGGCAGCCGGAGTCGCTCGTCGGCGGGAGCGTCAGTCGACGGCTGCGAATCCCTCACGCCTGCGGCAGCCGGCGCGACGCTGGACGGCAGCGGCGATCGGACCGCTACCGCGGCGTCGATCGCGATGGCCGTGAGCACGTCGTCGCGGCTTTCCGCCTCGCTCAGGGCGAGCCGGTTGCCCGGCGAGATCGACGGTGTGAGTCGCAGCCCGACGAGCCGCGTGGGCGACAGGGTCAGGGCATTGCCCTCGGCCTCGGCGCCGCTCTCGAAGTGCTGCCAGCGCAGGCGGGTGCCATCGGCGAGACGCACCTCGACGTCGTCCAGCAGCAGCTCGCGCAGCGCCATCGGCAGCGGCAGACGGATCGCTCCGGGCGGGCCGCCGGCGCTCTCCTGCTCTTCCGGAGCGGGTTCGTCGGCGGCGTCGCTGGCACCGAGGCGGATGCGGGCGCCGGTCACGCCCAGGCGGTCGATGCACAGCCGGCCGTGGAGCAGGCAGTCGTCGGCCCAGGCGAGCTCGAAGTCCTCGACCGCGACGCTGGCCGGACCGGCCGTCAGGCGCAGGCCTTCGATCGTCAGCGTGTCCAGGGGCGCGCCCTCGACGCGCTCGACCTCGAGCAGCCCGAGTCGCTCGGCCTGGGCGAACAGGGCGCTGGTCCCCCAGGGCGACAGGGCCAGGCCCAGCAGCAGCATGACCAGGCCGATCAGCCACAGCGGCAGCAGGATCAACAGCCGGACCAGGGCCCAGCTCAGGCGGCGCATTCTCACGATGATGACTCTCGCAGGCTCAGGTGACGGGCCACGGCCCGATGCGATGGATGCAGGTTCACGATGACGCTTCAGAATTCCGGGCCGATGGCGAAGTGGATGCGGTAGCTATCGTCGCTGTCGAACGGGTGGGCGACGTCGAAGCGGATCGGCCCTACCGGCGAGATCCAGCGCACGCCGAGGCCGGCACTGGTATTCAGCTCCTCGGGCCACCAGTCGGTGAAGGCGTCACCGGTGTCGACGAAGCTGGCCAGCCACCAGGCACCGGTCAGGCGGCGCTGGGCTTCGACGCTGCCGACCAGGCGCTGTTCGCCGCCGACCAGTTCGCCGTCGGCATTCTCCGGGGCCAGGCTCTCGTAACCGTAGCCGCGCACGCTGCTGTCGCCGCCGGCGAAGAAGCGCAGCGATGGCGGCACGTTGGTGAAGTCGTCGGTGACGATGCTGCCCGCGCCGATGCGACCCACGAAGCGGTAGTCGTCGCCGAGGCTGCGGATCCACTGGGAGTCGGCGTCCATGCGCAGGAACTCGGCGTCGGATCCCCAGGCCTCGCTGGAATACTGCACCGAGATCTGCTGACGATCGCCCCAGCGCGGAAAGGTCGGATTGCGCGAGCGGGTGCGGGTCCAGCGCACCCCGGGATAGACCAGCAGCACCTGATTGCTCTCGTCGGCCTGGGTGAAGTCCTCGTAGGTGGTGCGCAGGTAGACGATCTGCTCCCAGGCGTTGTCGAACTGCCAGCGACGACCGAATTCCACGCTGGCTTCCAGGGTCTGGGTGTCCTCGTTTTCCTTGTTCAGCAGGCCGTACTGAAGGCGATAGCTGTCGCGTCGCGGGTCGTCCAGCGGCATGTCGTAGACACCGCTGAACTGCTGTTCCGGCCCCGAGAGGTAGAGATCGTGCTTGAGGCTGTGGCCGTAGCGATTGACCCAGGGCTGGTCCCAGGAGAAACGCAGCCGCGGGCCGACGTCGGTGGCGAAGCCCAGGCCGACCTCGAACTGGTGGCGGTCGGCGGGGGTGACGCTGACCTCGATGGGCACCTCGGGCACTGCCGGCGCCTCGAGGGTGGCGACCGCGGCGAGCGCCGTCGCGCTCAGGCGAGGGTCGGGCGGTGCCGTGGCCGGCAGGCCCTCCACGTCGAGCTCGTTGAGAAAGCCGATGGGCGCCGGTGGCAAGGCCAGCTGGCCGATGCCCGCATCCAGCAGGGGGCGCACGCTGACCGAACCGAACCATTCGGTCTGACCGAGGCGCTGGTTGAAGGTGGCCACATCGGCGGCGAGATAGGGCTTGCCCTCGTGGAACGGCGCCAGGGCCTGAAGGCGCTCGGTCTCGATGTGCTGGCCCTGGAAGTGAACCGGCCCGAAGCGATAGCGCTCGCCGCTGTCCAGGGCCAGCGACAGCCGGGCGCTATGGGCCCAGGGGCGGATCTCCATGCGCCGCTCGGTGAAGCGCCAGTCGAAGTAGCCACGTTCCAGGGCCAGGCCGGAGAGCTGGCTGCGCAGCGCATCGAACGGCGCGTGAAGCAGCACCTCCCCTTCCTGCTGGGGGTAGGCGTCGATGGCGTCCTGGAAGGGAGCGTCCTCGGCGGCGCCACCGGCCAGGCCGAAGTCGAGGCGTTCGATGCGCACCGGCTCGCCGGGATCGACGCGGATCGTCACCTCTTCCGGCGCGTCGGGGTCGTCGAAGCGGATCTCGAAGGTCGGCTCGTAATAGCCGTAGACCCTGAGCGACTCGGCGGCGAGCCGGCGGACCTCGGCCTCGAGGCGCTGGGGCGAGTAATCGTCGGCATCCAGCCCGTCGAGATAGGTCTCGAGGTTGTCGGCGGGGTCGCCCTCGATGCCCTCGATGCTGGCGTCGAGGGCCTGGGCCGCCCCGGGGGCCGCGAGTCCGATCGACAGCGAGGCGACCGCAAGGCGATTGGCGAGACGCTTGTCCATGATGTCGTGGGCCCCTGGCTGACGTCCTGTCACTGCCGCAGCGCTTCGAGCTGGGCGTTCATGGCCAGCTGAGACTGGCGCAGTTCCCGCAGTTCGGCCTGCAGGTCCGCGAGCCGCGCCTCCAGGGCCTCGGCTCGCTCGCGCTCATCATCGCGCGCCGTGGCCAGGGCTTCAACGTCGTCGGCGAGGTCGGACAGGGCCGCCTCGGACTCGTCGAGACGCGCGACCAGCGCTTGCTGGCGCTCGGCCTCGCCCTGCTGGGTCGTCTCCAGGGCCGCCAGGCGCTCGGTGAGAGCGGCCAGCCCCTCGCGGTTGGCCGTCTCCAGGGCCTTCATGGAGTCGCGCACCGCGGCCAGGGTCTCGGCACGTACCTCGCCGTTCTCGGCCAGGGTGGCGACCCGCCCCTCGAGGGTGGAACGGGCGTCGGTCAGCGGCGCCAGGTGTTCGTCCTGCCAGTCGGCCAGACGCTGTGCGAGACGGTCGTCCAGTGCGTCTCTTAGCGTGTTGTCCAGCCCCTCGAGTTCATCGAGCCGCGCCTGGATCTCCGACAGCAGTTCGCCGCGGCCCTCGGAGGCGTCGAAGCGGGCATGGAGGTTGGAGATATCGCCGTTGAGTCGGGTCAACCGCTGTTCCAGCCGCTGACGCTCCAGCCAGCCGGCGTAGGCCAGCCCGGCCAGGGCCGCGACGAGCAGCAGGATCAGCAGCCACAGCGGCCAGACGGTCGCCTTGGGCGGGGCGTGTGGCCGGTGGTGCCCGGCCAGGCTGGCATCCGGGTCCGGCACGATCGGGTGTGGCTGCCGGCGGTCTTCCGGGCGCTCTGCCATGGTGGTCTCCTTGCGCGTTGCGTGTCGGCGTCCCGCCGGCGATATCGCCGGCACGCGTCCCATGCCCGAGTCCCCTGATCGGAATTGGCGGACCCTGGGGCGGGTGATATGATGCCGTGACCGGACTGGTACAGCACACTGATAGTGTACGGTTTTTTATCGAGGGAGCGAACGGGGCACGGCCGAATCCGGGCCGACATCGACCTTGCACTCCCCCAGCGCACTGGCACACCATGGGTCGCCGTGACCCATGACTAGCAACGAGGAGAAACGATAATGGCATTCGAACTGCCCGCACTGCCGTACGAAAAGAACGCCCTGGAGCCGCACATCTCCGCCGAGACCCTGGAGTACCACTACGGCAAGCACCACCAGGCCTACGTCACCAAGCTCAACGAGCTGACCGACGGCACCGAGAACGCCAACAAGTCCCTGGAAGAGATCATCCAGTCCGCCTCCGGCGGCCTGTTCAACCAGGCGGCTCAGGTCTGGAACCACACCTTCTACTGGCACTGCCTGTCGCCGAACGGCGGCGGTGAGCCGACCGGCGCCCTGGCCGAGGCCATCAACGCCAAGTTCGGTTCCTTCGAGGAATTCAAGAGCGCCTTCAACGCCAAGGCCGTCGGCAACTTCGGTTCCGGCTGGACCTGGCTGATCAAGACCGCCGACGGCGGCGTCGACATCGTCAACACCGACGACGCCGACACCCCGGTCGCCCACGGCCAGACCCCGCTGCTGACCATCGATGTGTGGGAGCACGCCTACTACATCGACTACCGCAACGCGCGTCCGAAGTACCTCGAGAACGTCTGGAACGTGCTGAACTGGGACTTCGTCGCCCAGAACTTCGCCTGATCCCCAGCGGACTCGCGAACGACAACGGCCCCGCCATCAGGCGGGGCCGTTTTGTTTCTACCGCTTATTTAGGGAGTCGGCCTCGATTTACGTCGCGAGCGAAGGCAGGCTGATTGCCGCCGGAGCGCAGCTACCGGAGTGTAGCCTGCTACATGAGGATAGCGAGCACCGCCGGCGGCCAGCCTGTCGAGCGCAGCAGCAAATCGAGCCGACTCAAGGATCGGCGCGGCGCCCGATCCCCCGATAGTACAGCCCCATGTCGGCGACGTGGGCCGGGTCGTAGATATTGCGACCGTCGAGCAGCAGCTTGCCGTTCAGCTGCGACGCCAGGCGCGGCCAGTCCGGGTTCCAGTAGGCCTTCCACTCGGTGACCAGCATCAGGGCATCGGCACCGTCGAGTGCCTCGTCCGGGTCGCCGTCGAACAGTGCCAGCAACGGATGGTCGCCGAGCCGTTCGCGCAGCGCCCCGGTGGCGGCGGGATCGTGCAGCCGCACGTGCACGCCCTGGGCCCAGAGGGCGCGCAGCAGCGTCAGCACCGGCGCATGATCGATGCGCGCCGTGCCGGGCTTGAAGGCCGCGCCCCAGATGGCCACGGTCAGGCCTTCCAGCCGGCCGTGGTAGTGGGCCCACAGCTTGCGGAACAGCGTCTCCTTCTTCTGCTCGTTGATGTCGAGCACCTGGTCGAGCAGCGCCGAATGGCGGCCGCTGGCCGACTGCACGTCGGCCAGACGCATCAGGTCGCGGGAAAAGCTCGGGCCGCCGAAGCCGCAGCCGGGATAGAGGTACTCGTAGCCGATGCGGCTGTCCGCGCCCATGCCCTCGCGCACGTCCTCCACGTCCACCCCCAGGGTGTCGGCGAGGCCGGCGATCTCGTTCATGTAGCTGATGCGGGTGGCCAGCATGCCGTTGATCGCCAGCTTGGTCAGCTCGGCGGCCCGGCGTGGCATGCGCTGGAAGACCTCGCGGCGGCGATTGAACGCTCGCAGCAGCTCGCGTACCTGGCGTTCGGCGTCGCGGTCGTCGCAGCCCAGCAGCCAGCGCGACGGCCGGGTGAAGGTCTCCCAGGCGCGGCCTTCCTCGAGCAGGTCGGCCAGCGCCACGGCCCGACGCCCGTTGCCGAGGCCGGCGGCCAGGCGGTCGGTCTCGCCGACCGGGAAGGTCGAATTGTTGACCAGCACCGCGTCTGCGGTCAGCCGCGACGACAGTTCGGCCACGGTGGTGCGGCCTTCCTCGCGCTGTGCCGGCGACAGGGCCAGCCACAGCACCTCGAAGTCGTCGCCCTCGAGAGGTTCGCCGACGTCGAGAACCCTGAGATGGCCCTGGGCGCGCCCTTCCTCCAGGCGCGACATCAGCTGCGGCTCGCTGGCCAGCCAGCCGCTCTCGGCGAGCGTCGGCCAGTCGGCGCTGGCGTGGGGCCACCAGGTCACCCGGTGGCCGACCGAAGCCAGCGCCGCCGCCGCGGTGGCGGCGGCCAGCTCGCTGCCGTGGACCAGAACGCGCATGGCTTACTCCTCGCCGCTGTAGCGGGTCAGCAGCTCGCGGAAGCCCTCGCCGTAGCGGGCGTGGCGGCGGCCGTAGGCGAGAATCGCCTCGAGGTAGCCGAGCTGGTGGCCGCAGTCGTAGGTGCGACCGCGCATGCGCCAGGCGTCGACGCCGCTCTGCTGGCGCAGCGTCTCGATGGCGTCGGTCAGCTGGATCTCGTTGCCGGCGCCGGGCGGCGTTTCGGCGAGCAGCGGGAAGATGGCGCCGGGCAGCGCATAGCGGCCGATCACGGCCAGGTCGGAGGGCGCCTCCTCGACCTTGGGCTTCTCGATCAGCCCGGCCAGCGCCCCCGCCTCGCCGGCGGCCGGCGGCTCGCCCTCGGGGGCGACGATGCCGTACTTGTAGACCAGCTCGTGGGGCACCTCCTCCACCATCAGCTGGCTGCGGCCGGTGGCATCGAAGGCCTCGATCATGCCGGCCAGGTCGTTGCGCTCGAGGCCGTCGTCATCGACCAGCACGTCGGGCAGCAGTACGGCGAAGGGCTCGTCGTCGCCGATCACCGGGCGGGCACAGAGCACCGCGTGGCCGAGGCCCAGCGGTTCGGACTGGCGCACGCTGATGATGTTGACGTCTTCCGGCACGATCGAGCGCAGCTCCTCGAGCAGCTCCTGCTTGCCCTTGGCCTCGAGGCTGGCCTCGAGCTCGAAGTGCTTGTCGAAGTGGTTCTCGATGGCGCTCTTGCTGCCGTGGGTCACCAGCACGATGTCGCGAATGCCGGCCTCGACGGCCTCCTGCACCACGTACTGGATCACCGGGCGGTCGACGATGGTGATCATCTCCTTGGGAATCGCCTTGGAGGCGGGCAGGCAACGAGTGCCGAAACCGGCAACGGGAAGAACGGCCTTGCGGATCATGGTGCGGTCCTTGTCATGTCGCATGTAGCCCGACGCGGCCGGGCATGGGCCGGGGCGTCGGGAACGAGTAGAATGGCATCATACCGAATCAGATCGGGCCCGCCACAGTGGCAGGCCGGCGACACCTACGGAGAGGACAGATGACGGCAAGCCAGTCGCAAGCGGACAACGTCGACGCGGCGGAGATCGCCAAGTTCGAGGCCCTGGCCCATCGCTGGTGGGATACCGACGGCGAGTTCAAGCCGCTGCACGAGATCAATCCCCTGCGCCTCGACTTCATCGACGCCCGCGCGGGGCTGGCCGGCCATCGGGTGCTCGACGTCGGCTGCGGCGGCGGCATCCTCGCCGAGGCCATGGCCCATCGCGGCGCCGAGGTCACCGGCATCGACCTGGGCGAGGCGCCGCTGGCGGTGGCCCGGCTGCACGCCGAGGAGACCGGCGCGCGCGTCGACTACCGCCAGATCAGCGTCGAGGCCATGGCCGAGGCCCATGCCGGCGAGTTCGACGTGGTCACCTGCCTGGAGATGCTCGAGCACGTGCCCGACCCCGCCTCGGTGATCCGCGCCTGCGCGCGGCTGGTCAAGCCCGGCGGGCAGGTATTCTTCTCGACCATCAACCGCAATCCCAAGGCCTATGCCCTGGCCGTGGTCGGCGCCGAGTACCTGCTGCGCATGCTGCCGCGGGGCACCCACGACTATGCCAAGTTCATCCGCCCCTCGGAGCTCGCCGGCTGGTGCCGCGAGGCCGGCCTGGCGGTCTGCGAGCAGAGCGGCCTGACCTACCAGCCGCTGACCCGCCGCTATCGGCTGTCGGCCACCGATGTATCGGTGAATTACCTGATGCACTGCCGGCGGGAGGCATCGTGAGTCGCGAATGGCCGACACCCGAGGCGCTGCTGTTCGATCTCGACGGCACCCTGGTGGATACCGCCCCGGATCTGGCCCGGGCCACCAACTCCCTGCGTGACCATCACGGGTTGGCGCCCCTGCCCTACCCGACCATCCGCGCCCAGGTCTCCAACGGCGGCAGCGCCCTGGTGACCCTGGCGCTGGGCCTCGAGCGCGAACACGACGGTCACGATGACGCCCGGGCCTTCCTGCTGGCCGCCTACGGCGAGGCGGTGGCCGTGGAGAGCCGGGTCTTTCCGCCGCTGGATCGCCTGCTGGACGCATGGCGCGACGCCGGTCGTCCCTGGGGCATCGTCACCAACAAGCCGCGCGCCTATGCCGCGCCGCTGGTGGAGGCCCTGGGCCTCGAGCCGGGCGCGCTGCTGTGCGCCGATGACCTGCCGGTCAAGAAGCCCGACCCCGCGCCGCTGCTGGAGGCCGCCCGGCGCCTCGGCGTGTCGCCGGGCGACTGCTGGTATCTCGGCGACCACCATCGCGACATGCAGGCCGCACGGGCGGCGGGCATGCCCGCGGTGGCGGTGGGCTACGGCTATATCACCGAGGACGACGACTATCGCCTGTGGCCGGCGGATCGCTGGTTCGAGACCGCCGAGGCGTTGACCGAGGCGCTGCTGCCAGTTCTTCCCAAGCGTTGATGTCCCGACACGGCGACGCCCTCTGGGGCGGCGATATCATGATGGCCGATAAAAAAAGCAGGCCTCCCTGGCGGGAGGCCTGCTGGTCTTATCGCTGACGCCGTTGCGTCGGCGTCAGGTTCGGGGCGGCTGGGCGTCGAACGCCTCGCCGCTGTGGCCGCGGCTGTCGGGCCCCATCAGCCACAGATAGGTGGGCATGATGTCCTCCGGCGTGCGCAGCGTGCCCGGGTCCTCCGCCGGATAGGCGGACTGGCGCATGGCGGTACGCGTGGCGCCGGGGTTCAGGGTGTTGATGCGCAGCGTGCCGAGGTGCTCCACCTCGTCGGCCAGCACTTCCATGAACCCTTCGGTGGCGAACTTCGATACCGCATAGGCCCCCCAGTAGGCGCGGCCGCGACGGCCCACCGAGGACGAGGTGAAGATGACCGAGGCGTCCGCCGACGCTTCCAGCAGCGGCAGCAGCGCCTGGGTCATCCAGATCGGCCCGTTGATGTTGACCTGCATCACCTGCTCCCACAGCGCCGGATCGTACTGGGCGAAGGGGGTGATGTCGCCCAGCAGGCCGGCGTTGTGCAGGATGCCGTCCAGGCGTCCGAACTCCTTGTCCAGGGCCGCGGCCATGTCGTGGTAGTCCTTGAGCGTCGCCCCCTCGAAGTTGAGCGGGAAGATCGCCGGCTGCGGCAGTCCCTCGGACTCGATGGCGTCGTACACCGCTTCCAGCTTGGCGATGGTACGCCCCAGCAGGACCACCGTGGCGCCGTGGCGGGCATAGGCGAGCGCCGCGGCGCGGCCGATGCCGTCGCCCGCGCCGGTGACGAGGATCACCCGGCCGTCGAGTAGCCCCTGCGGCGCTTCGTAGTCGATCTTGCAGACCGTCATGATGTCCCTCCGGGGCTAGTTGCCCGACTGCCGCTGGAAGTCGGCCGCCAGGTTGGCGGCGCTGCTGTCGGGGTACGCCTGCTGTACCCGCTCGAGCAGCGCCTGGCCGGCTTCCGGATCCCCCTGGCGGGCCTTGAGCAGGCCCAGCTTGTAGAGGGTGTCGGGTACCTTGTTGCTGTCGGGGAAGTCATCGAGCACGCGTTGGAAGGCCGCGTCGGCGGCGTCGAGATCACCGCCGGCCGAATGCAGCTCACCGAGCCAGTAGTAGGCGTTGGCGGTGAGGGTACTGCTCGGATGTTCGTCGACGAAGGACTCGAAGGCCCGCGTCGCGGCATCGAACTCCCGGGCCTGCACCTTGGCGAAGGCCGCCTGGTAGTCGGCCCGGGCGCCGGCATCGCTGCCGCTGGCTGACTGACCAGAGCTCGATTGGCCCGATGCCTCCGCCCCACCGCTGTCGGCCACCTGCTCGGCCGCGGCGGCACCGGCCCCGCCCGCCGCGCTGGCGGCGTTCGCGGACAGGCGCTCGTCCAGATCCATGTACTGCTGGCGGGTCTGACGCTTGAGGCGGTCGAGCTGGTAGCGCAGCTCCTCGACCTGACCACGCAGCTGGCGAAGCTGCTCCTGGTTGCGCTGCAGCTCGTTGAACAGCTCCAGATTGCCGCCCGCCGGTTCGCGGGCGGCGGTCTGGTCGTAGAAGCTGCCTGAGCCGGAGCGGGCGGTGAGATCCTCCACCACCGGCTGCTGGGCCAGCGCCGGGGCGGCCAGCAGGCTCAAGGCGCCGGCGGCGGTCCAGATTCTGAGACGCGGTCTCATCGCTTTCTCCCTTCGCTATCGTGGTGCCGTGCGTGGCGCGGGGCTCAGTAGGCGAAGACCACCCGGCGGTTCTGGGCGTAGGCTTCCTCGTTGCTGCCGCGGGCCGCCGGACGCTCCTCGCCGTAGCTGACGACCTCGACTTGGGACGGCGAGACACCCTGCACGCTCAGGAAGCGCTTGACGGCGTCGGCGCGGCGCTCACCGAGGGCCAGGTTGTACTCGCGGGTGCCGCGCTCGTCGGTATGGCCCTGCAGCACCACGCTGGCGTTGCCGTTGTTTTGCAGGAAGCGGGCGTGGGACTGGAGTACCGACTGGAACTCGGGGCGGATGGTGTCGCTGTCGTAGGCGAAGTAGATGGTGCGGACTTCGGGAATCCGCGAGCCGGCCATCTGACCGGCGCCCTCGCCGAGGCCGCTGCCGCTGACCTGGCCGGTGCCGGCGGTGCCGGTCCCCACGCCACCGGCACCGGTGCCGGCGGTGCCGTCCATGGACCCTTCCTGGGTGCCACCGGTGCTGGAGCAGCCGGCCATGACGGCCATCGACATGGCGGCGATCAGAGTGCGGGCATAAGGCTTGAATTGCATCGTTCGACTCCTTTCCTTGCGGGATACATTCAGTTCAGAAACGGGGACCAGGCGGGCTCACGCACGTCGCCCTGGGCCGCGGGAAGACGGAACGAGGCCCGGCCGTCCGCGGAAACGCCCCCCAGCACACCATTACCGCCCTGCTGGGTGGCGAAGATTACCATGGTGCCGTTGGGCGCGACACTGGGGGACTCGGCCTGGCGGGCGTCGCCGAGCTCGACCAGGCGGCCGCTCTCCAGATCCTGCTTGGCCACCCGGTAGCCGTTGCTGCCGCGGTGGATCAGGAAGATGGATTCACCGTCAGGGGCGAAGCGCGCCCGAGCGTTGTAGTTGCCGGTGAAGGTGATGCGCTCCGGCGAGCCGCCAAGCGACTGACGATAGATCTGCGGGCCGCCGCTGCGGTCCGAGGTGTAGATCAGGCTGTTGCCGTCCGGCGACCAGGCCGGCTCGGTCTCGATGCTCTGGCTGTTGGTGACGCGTTGCAGGTTCTGCGAGGCGACGTCCATGACGTAGATCTCCGGCTGCCCGTCGCGGGACAGCGCCATCGCCAGCCGACGGCCGTCCGGCGACCAGGTCGGGGCGCTGTTGAGGCCCTCGAAGGAGGTCAGGCGTGCCCGACGGCCGCTGGCCACTTCCTGCACGTAGATGCCGGGCCGGCCGGACTCGAACGACACGTAGGCCAGCTTGCCGCCATCCGGTGACCAGGCCGGCGACATGATCGGCTCGTCCGAGCTCAGCACCTGCTGGCTGTTGCGACCGTCGGCGTCAGCGACGTAGAGCTGATAGGCGGTGTCGTCGCCGACGCCCTGGGAGGTGACGTAGGCGATGCGCGTGGAGAAGGCGCCGCGAATGCCGGTGATCTCCTCGAAGATCTTGTCGCTGATGCGGTGGGCGGCGGCGCGCATCTGATCCTGACCGGCGGTGATCACCTCGCCCAGCATCCGCGATTCGCCGCTGACGTTCATCAGCTCGTACTGGATCTCGACGCCGCCGCCGGTGCGGCTGACGCGGCCGACCACCAGATAACGGGTATCCAGCGCCTGCCAGTCGCCGAAGCTGACATCGTCGCCGCGGGTCGGCTGGGCGAACATCGCCTCGCGCTCCAGGGGCGCGAAGTAGCCGCTGCGCTCCAGGTCGTCGGAGATGATCCGCGCCACGTCCTGGGGCAGGTTCTCGCCTTCGGCGAACGGCACCACGGCGATCGGCGTGGCCTGCTCGTTGCCCTGGGTGATGTCGATGGTCAGGTCGGCCTGGGCCAGCGACGTGCACAGCAACAGCACGGCCGCCAGCCAGGTGGTGATCAAGGCTCTCATCAGCGTATGTCCCCCGGTCGGAATCTGAGATTGAACTCACGGTACTGGCGCTGCACCGAAGCGGGCAGCTCGCGCAGCTCGGCGAAGGGTGCGGCGGTTTCCACCGCGCTCAGCGCCGAACGGTCGAAGGCACTGTTGCCACTGCTACGACCGATGTTGGCGGCGAATAGCTCCCCGGAGGGCCCCAGGCGAACCGATATCTCGGCCGCGGCGCCGTCGGGGACGTTGGGCGGAATCGACCAGGCCTGCTCCACCGCCTGGCGCACCAGGTTGATGAAGCCGTTGGCCGCTTCCTCTGCCTGCTTGGCGTTGGCCACGGCCTCGGATTCGCCGGCGATGGCCTGGTCGAGGCTGTTCTGGGCGGCCTCGGCGGCGCGTCTGGCGGCGGCCTCACGCTCGCGCTCTGCCTCGGCTTCACGCTGGCGGCGGGCCTCTTCCTCGGCCTGGCGCTGGCGTTCAGCTTCCGCCTCGCGCTGTCGCTGTGCCTCGGCTTCGCGCTGACGGCGGGCCTCTTCCTCGGCCTGGCGCTGGCGTTCGGCTTCCGCCTCGCGCTGCCGCTGTTCCTCGGCTTCGCGCTGACGGCGGGCCTCTTCCTCGGCCTGACGCTGGCGTTCGGCTTCCGCCTCGCGCTGCCGCTGTTCCTCGGCTTCGCGCCGCTGGCGAGCGGCCTCCTGCTGACGCTCCCGCTCGGCCGCCTGTTCCGCGGCTTCGCGCTCGCGGCGTTCGGCCTCGGCCGCCGCTTGTTCAGCGGCTTCACGGGCCTGCTCGCGCTCGGCGGTCTGGGCCGCTTCCTGTGCCTGGCGCTGGGCTTCCTGTGCCTGACGCTCCGCTTCGGCGGCGGCCTGACGTTCCGCCTCCGCCTGCTCTGCGGCTTCGGCCTCCCGTCGCTGCTGCTCCGCCCTGGCCTCGGCCCGGGCCTGCTGCTGCGCCTGCTGGGCCTGATCAGTGGCGGTCTCGGCGCGTACCAGGGTGGCGTTGACGATGGCCTGGTTGGGCGGCTCCTGCTCGGCGCTCGGGAAGCGGATCACGCTGACGACCAGCAGCCCCAGGTGCAGCCCGACGGCGAGGATCAGCGGCAGTCCGTAGCCGACATGGCGATGTTGTTTAGCCATGCGTCCTCCTCAGGCGTCCCCGGGCGGGGGCTCGGAGATCAGCCCGACGTTGGCCACGCCCGAGGTCTGCAGGGTGCTCATCAGGGTGACGATCTGGCCGTAGGCCACGTTGCGGTCGCCGCGGACCAGGACGCGGGTGCCCGGCTCGCGCTCGAGCAGGATACCGACCCGCTGGCCGAGCTCGTCGAGGTCGACGGCGGTCTCGTCGCCGCTCAGGCTGACGTAGATCTGGCCCTCGCTGTCCACCGAGACGACGATCGGGTCGTGATCCTCGCTGTCCTCGATCGGCTCGGAGGTGACCTGGGGCAGGTCCACCTTGACGCCCTGGGTCAGCATCGGCGCGGTGATCATGAAGATCACCAGCAGCACCAGCATCACGTCGATGAAGGGGACGACGTTGATCTCGTTCATCGGCTTGCGCCGGCCCATGCGGTTGAAGGGTCCGTGCATGGCGTGCCCTCCTCAGCCGGCGGCGGATTCGCCGCGACCCTGCAGGTTGCGGTGCAGGATGGAATGGAACTCCTCGGCGAAGTCCTCGTACTTGCCCAGCAGGCGGCTGGATTCCGCCGACAGCCGGTTGTAGAAGATCACCGCGGGGATGGCCGCGAACAGGCCCATGGCGGTGGCGATCAGCGCCTCGGCGATCCACGGCGCCACGGTGCCGAGCGTGGCCTGCTGGGCCATGGACAGCGACTGGAAGGAGCCCATGATGCCCCACACGGTGCCGAACAGCCCGATGTAGGGGCTGGACGAGGCGACGGTGGCCAGGAACACCAGATGCAGGTTGAGGCGGTCCTCCTCGCGGGACCAGGCCACGCGCATGCTGCGTTGCACGCCGTCGAGGATGGCCTGGGGACTCTGGGTCTTCGGCATCAGGCGATTGAACTCGCGGAAGCCGGCGCGAAAGATGTGCTCGGCGCCCAGGGTCTCCTGCTCGGCGGGCGTCTCGCGATACAGCTCGTTGAGGTCGACCCCGGACCAGAAGCGGTCCTCGAACTCGCGGTGGGCCTTGCGCGCGCGGCGCATCACGAAGGTGCGCTGGAAGATCACCACCCAGGACAGCAGCGAACCCAGCAGCAGCAGCAGCATCACCGCCTGGACCACGCCGCTGGCGTTCATGATCAGGTGGGGAATGGACATGGCGTCGTTCACGGGAATCCTCGTCTCGTCGAAGTCAGTCTTGGGAAGGCGTCGGCGCCGGGGCGCGGTCGTCCGGAGCCAGGCCGAAGTGCTGCCAGGCCTGGCGGGTCACCACCCGGCCGCGGGCGGTGCGCATCATCAGCCCCTGCTGGATCAGGTAGGGCTCGATGACGTCCTCGATGGTGTCGCGCTCCTCGCCGATGGCCGCGGCCAGGGAGTCGACGCCCACCGGGCCGCCGTCGAACTTCTCGATCATCGCCAGCAGCAGGCGGCGGTCCATGTGGTCCAGGCCGTGGTGGTCGACGTGGAGCATGTTCAGGGCCTGGTCGGCGATCTCGGCGTCGATGCGTCCGCCGCCGCGTACCTCGGCGTAGTCGCGCACGCGGCGCAGCAGGCGGTTGGCGATGCGCGGGGTGCCGCGGGAGCGGCGCGCCACTTCCCGGGCGCCGGCGTCGTCGGTGGTCACGCCCAGCAGCCGCGCCGAACGGGCGACGATCTCGCTGAGCTCGTCGATGGAATAGAACTCCAGGCGCTGGACGATGCCGAAGCGGTCGCGCAGCGGCGAGGTCAGCAGGCCTGCCCGGGTGGTGGCGCCGACCAGGGTGAACGGCGGCAGGTCGAGCTTGATCGAGCGCGCCGCCGGCCCCTCGCCGATCACGATGTCGAGCTGGAAATCCTCCATGGCGGGATAGAGGATCTCTTCCACCACCG
This sequence comes from Halomonas sp. ND22Bw, assembly GCF_003011945.1. Lineage (NCBI taxonomy): Bacteria > Pseudomonadati > Pseudomonadota > Gammaproteobacteria > Oceanospirillales > Halomonadaceae > Halomonas > Halomonas sp. ND22Bw. The sequence continues at coordinate 239,860 of NZ_PXWD01000001.1, forward strand.
CCGACAGGCGATGGATCTCGTCGATGAACAGCACGTCGCCGGGCTGAAGGTTGGTGAGCATGGCGGCGAGATCGCCGGCCCGCTCGAGCACCGGACCGGAGGTCGACTTCAGGCCGACGCCCATCTCGGTGGCGATGATGTTGGCGAGCGTGGTCTTGCCGAGCCCCGGCGGGCCGAACACCAGGGTGTGGTCGAGGCTCTCGTCGCGGCCGCGGGCGGCGTGGATGAAGATCTCCAGCTGCTCGCGAACCCTCGGCTGGCCGATGTAGTCGCCGAGCTGCTTGGGGCGGATGGCGTGATCGAGGTGGCCCTCGCCCTCGCGACCCTCGGCGGCGATCAGGCGGTCAGTCTCCAGCATGGGTGTCCTCCGCCGGCATCGTGATGAAAGGCTGCGTATCGTGCATGGTCATCAACCGGCCATGCGACGCGCGAGCGCCGCCTTGATGATCGCCTCGGTGCTGCCCTCTTCCTCGAGGCCGGCGAGCATGCGCGCGGCCTCGGCCGGCTTGTAGCCGAGGCTGACCAGCGCCGCCTCGGCCTCGGCCAGCGGGTCCTGGCGCGGTTCGGCGGCGGCGCCGGGCGACGGTGCCACGCCGGCGGCGGGCGCTTCGGCCTCCCAGTGCGGGAAGCGGTCGCGCATCTCGACGATCAGCCGCTCGGCGGTCTTCTTGCCGACGCCGGGCAGGCGTGTCAGCGACTTGACGTCGTCGTCCATCACGCAGCGGATGAAGGCGTCCTCGTCCATGCCGGAGAGGATGGCCAGGGCCAGCTTGGGGCCGACGCCGTTGACCTTGATCAGGGCACGGAACAGCGCCCGCTCCTGCTCGCGGGCAAAGCCATAGAGCAGGTGGGCGTCGTCGCGTACGGTGAGATGGGTATGCAGCACCACGTCCTCGCCGACCCCGGGCAATGCCACCAGGGTGGTCATGGAGGCCTCCAGCTCGTAGCCGACCCCGGCCACGTCCAACAGCAGCCAGGGCGGCTGCTTGTCGATCAGGGTGCCTCGCAAGCGTCCGATCATGATATGTCACTGTCCTTGATGATGAATCCGCAGCGCGTCGCGCTCACTATACTGGTCCCCCCCGGGCCATGCCAGCCCGCGGAACGCTGTTCGACAACCGACTCGGCGTCGCCGTCAGGCGACATCACTCGGGGCGAAAGTCGCGCCAGGACGCGCTCTTGCCGCGGCCTCGCCCGCCTCCACCATAGCTGCCCCGACGGATCAGCCCGAGCCGGGCATAGGCATGCGTCAGGGCGATGGCCAGGGCGTCGGCGGCATCGGCCTGGGGCGTGCCGGAGAGCCCCAGGATGGCGGTCACCATGTGCTGCACCTGGGCCTTGTCGGCGGCCCCGCCGCCGGTGACTGCCTGCTTGATCTGGCGCGGACCGTACTCGCTGACCGGCAGGCCGTGGTTGGCCGCGCAGACGATGGCGGTGCCCCGCGCCTGACCGAGCTTGAGCGCCGAGTCGGCGTTCTTCGACATGAACACCTGTTCGATGGCGAACTCGCCGGGCCCGTGCAGGCCGATCACCTCGCTGACCCCGGCATAGACCTGGCCCAGGCGCTGGGCGAGATCGTCGCCGCGGGTGCGAATGCAGCCGCTGGTCACGTACTTCGGCTTGGGCTCGGTCACGTCCAGCACCCCATAGCCGGTGATCCGCGACCCGGGATCGATGCCCAGGATCAGCATGGGCGTTCGCTCGTCGTGAAATGATCCGTCATCGTGCAGCTTATCGAGAATGTCATTGGAGCCAGGTCGAGAGCGCGTGGGTGTTCGGCTTCAATCATGCAGTTCATCGAGAATGGCATTATCGAAGTCGGCGTTGGTGTAAACATTCTGCACATCGTCCAGATCCTCCAGCCGATCGACCAGCTTGACGATGCGCCGGCCGAGCTCGGCGTCGTCGATGCGGCTGTAATTGTCCGGATACAGGCCGACGTCGCTGGCCTCGGGGGCAATGCCCGCCTCGACCAGGGCGTCCTTGACGGCGCCGAAGGTGTCCGGCGTGGTGACGATCTCCAGGCGACCGTCCTCGAGGGTCTCGATGTCCTCGGGCTCGGCGGCCAGGGTCGCTTCCATGGCCGTCTCCTCGTCGACGCCTTCCGGCAGCGTCAGCCTCCCCTGCTTGTGGAACATGAACGCCACCGAGCCGGAGGTGCCGAGGTTGCCGCCGTGCTTGCCGAAGGCGTGTCGCACCTCGGAGACAGTTCGATTGCGGTTATCGGTCATGGCCTCGACCATCACCGCCACGCCTTCGGGGCCGTAGCCCTCGTAGACGACCTCCTCCATGGCGTCGCCGTCGGTGTTGCCGGCGCCGCGATCCACCGCCCGCTGCACGGTGTCCTTGGGCATGTTGCTGCCGAGCGCCTTGTCCATGGCGGCGCGCAGGCGCGGGTTGTCCTCGGGATCGCCGCCGCCCTGCCGCGCGGCCACGGTCAGCTCGCGGATCAGCTTGTTGAAGATCTTGCCGCGCTTGGCGTCCTGAGCCGCCTTGCGATGCTTGATATTGGACCATTTGCTATGGCCGGCCATATTCCCTCCTTTCTTGGTGGCTCGTCAGTCGGGAAAACGCCCATGTCGCTGTACCCAGCGAGATGAGCGCCGAGGATAAGGGGGAGCGAGGTTCTTTTGACAAGGGTGAGGCGAACCTCGCCGAACGGGTTGGCCAAGGATGGCCAACACCGGTCCTGCAAGCGGTGCAGGATGCACATTAGCGCGGCAGGTCAAAAGAAGCGCCCAGGGATGGGTTTACCGCGTCCTCGCGACACCTTGTCGTCGGGAAAGCAAATCTGGGGATCGAACCCCAGAAACGACACCGGCGCCACAAGGGGCGCCGGTGCGATCACGGGAGACTCGCCGATTATTCGGCGGCGCCCTCCGCCTTGGCCTTCTGGCGCAGGCGAATGTTGAGCTCCTTGAGCTGCTCGCCGCTGACCTCGCCAGGGGCGTCGGTCATCAGGCAGGCCGCGCTCTGGGTCTTGGGGAAGGCGATCACCTCACGGATGGTGCGAGCACCGCTCATCAGCATCACCAGGCGGTCGAGGCCGAAGGCCAGGCCGCCGTGGGGCGGCGCGCCGTACTGCAGGGCGTCGAGCAGGAAGCCGAACTTCTCGCGGGCCTCTTCCTCGCCGATGCCGAGCAGCTCGAGCACGCTCTGCTGCATGGCCTGGTCGTGGATACGGATCGAGCCGCCACCCAGCTCGGTGCCGTTGAGGACCATGTCATAGGCGCGGGACAGCGCCTCGGCCGGGTTGTTCCTGAGCGTTTCCACGTCGCAGGACGGCGCAGTGAACGGGTGGTGAAGCGCCTGCAGGCGCGCTTCGCCGTCGGCCTCGAACATCGGGAAGTCGACCACCCACAGCGGTGACCACTCGGCGGTGTAGAGCTCGAGGTCCTCGCCCAGCTTGACGCGCAGCGCGCCCAGCGCCTCGTTGACGATGTTGGTCTTGTCCGCGCCGAAGAAGATGATGTCGCCGTCCTCGGCGCCGACGCGATCCAGCAGCTGCTCGACCACGCCTTCCATGAACTTGACGATCGGCGACTGCAGGCCCTCGAGGCCCTTGGCGCGCTCGTTGACCTTGATCCAGGCCAGGCCCCGGGCGCCGTAGATACCGACGAACTTGGTGTACTCGTCGATTTCCTTGCGGGTCAGGGTGGCGCCGCCCTTGACCTTGAGCGCGGCCACGCGGCCGTCATCGGCGTTGGCCGGGCCGGAGAAGACCTTGAAGTCCACGTCCTTCATCAGGTCGTCGACGTCGGTCAGCTCGAGCGGGATACGCAGATCCGGCTTGTCGGAACCGAAGCGCTGCATGGCCTCGGCGTAAGGCATGCGCGGAAATGCCGGCAGCTCGACGTCCAGCACGTCCTTGAACAGGTTGCGCACCATGTTCTCGGTGATCGACATGATGTCCTCTTCCTCGACGAAGGAGGCCTCGAGGTCGATCTGGGTGAACTCGGGCTGGCGGTCGGCGCGCAGGTCCTCGTCGCGGAAGCACTTGGCGATCTGGTAGTAGCGGTCGAAGCCGGAGACCATCAGCAGCTGCTTGAACAGCTGCGGCGACTGCGGCAGCGCGAAGAAGCTGCCGGCGTGGGTGCGACTCGGCACCAGGTAGTCGCGGGCGCCTTCCGGGGTGGCGCGAGTCAGGATCGGCGTCTCGATGTCGAGGAAGCCCTGCCCCTCGAGATAGGCGCGCACGCTGTGGGAGATGCGCGAGCGCAGGCGCAGCTTGTCGATCATCTCCGGACGGCGCAGGTCGATGTAGCGGTGCTTGAGGCGCACTTCCTCGCCGACCTTGCCGTGCTCGTCGAGCTGGAACGGCGGTGTGGCGGCGGTGTTGAGGACCTCCACGTCCTTGGCCAGTACCTCGATCAGGCCGGTGGGCATGTTCGGGTTCTGGGTGCCCTCGGGGCGCAGACGCACGCGGCCGCTGATGCGCAGCACGTATTCGCTGCGGGCGCGGTCGGCATTGGCGAAGGCCTCGGCGGTGTCGGGGTCGACCACGACCTGAGCGATGCCGTCCCGGTCGCGCATGTCGAGGAAGATGACCCCGCCATGGTCACGGCGGCGGTGGACCCAGCCGCACAGGGTGACCGTCTGATCCACCATGGTCTCGTTCAGCTGGCCGCTATAATGGCTGCGCATGTCGTATCCTGTTCTGTTGCGTGAAGTGATGTAGGGAGGCGACGACCGCGGTCAGGCCGCCGACCCGGACGTCTCGCCCCCGCCGGCCAGGTTCTTCTTGCTGCCGGACTTGAAGTCGGTCTCGTACCAGCCGCTGCCTGCCAGGCGAAAGCCCGCCGCGGAGACCAGGCGGTCGAGCTCGGCCTGTTCGCAGGCCGGGCAGTCGGTCAACGGCGCGGCGCTGATCTTCTGCAGCTTTTCCAGGCGGTGGCCGCAGGCCTTGCACTCGTATTCGTAGATGGGCATGGTTCGATATCTCCCGGTAACGACGTCCCAGAGGGCGATGCGGACCGAACGGGCCCGCGACACGTTCTGCGATATAGGGTCGGGCGGCGAAGATTCCAACACTGGCCTGCCCTGAAAGCCCGACATTATAGCCTGCCGTCAGGCCCCAGGCCCAGCCCCGCGGCGACGTCTCTAACGACAAGGAAGACCGCCATGCATGCCGTGATTCTCGACGCCGCCAGTCTGGGCGATGGTATCGATCTGTCGCCGATCCGCGAACGTGTCTCTCGCCTCGACGTTCACGACTTCACTGACCGGGACGAGGCCGTTGCACGGCTCGAGGGCGCCGAGGTCGCCATCGTCAACAAGGTGGTGCTCGATGCCGAGACCCTGGCCGCCCTGCCCCATCTCAGGCTGATCTGCGTGCTGGCCACCGGCACCAACAACATCGCCATGGACGAGGCCGAGCGCCGCGGCATCGAGGTGCGCAACGTCGCCGCCTACGGCACGGCGAGCGTGGCGCAGCACACCCTGATGCAACTGCTGGCCCTGGCCAACCGCCTGCCGCGCTACCAGCGTGACGTGGCCGAGGGACGCTGGGGAAAAAGCCCCTTCTTCTGCCTGATGGATCACACCACCCTGCAGCTCGAGGGCAAGCGGCTGGTCATCGTCGGCCAGGGTGAGCTCGGCACTCGGGTCGGCGAACTCGCCGGCGCCTTCGGCATGGAGGTCGTCTTCGCCGCGCGCCCCGGCGCCGAGCAGGATGCCCGCCCGACGCTCGCCGAGCTCGCCCCCACCGCCGATGCCATCAGCCTGCACTGTCCGCTCACCGAAGCCAGCCGCCACCTGGTCGACGCCGACCTGCTGGCCAGGCTCAAGCCCTCGGCGCTGGTGGTCAACTGCGCCCGTGGCGGCATGATCGACGAGATCGCGTCACTCGAGGCCCTGCGTGCGGGCAAGCTCGGCGGGCTCGCCGTCGACGTGCTGCCCGAGGAGCCGCCGCGCGACGGCCATCCTTTGATCGATGCCCTGAGCGAACCGCTCAACCTGATCGTGACACCCCATAGCGCCTGGATCAGCCCCGAGGCTCGCCAGCGCATCGTCGAGCTCACCGCCGACAATCTGAGTCGCCCCCTCCAGGACTGAAAACCGCTATACCGCCAGGCCCGAGCTTGGTGGTTCAAGAAAAGGGATAACGGTATAAATTTGAGGTCGGGTCGCAGCCTGGCTTGCGAAGGTCGCTCCGGCCCCCGATACTCTCGCCGGTATCGTTTTCACCCAAGCCCCTCATCCGGACGACGGCATGCTGCACAACTTCGGGTCGATCAATCTCGACCACATCTATCGCGTTCCTCACCTGGTCACGCCCGGCGAAACCCTCACCAGCCACGGCTATCGCGTCGGGCTCGGCGGCAAGGGCGCCAATCAGTCGCTGGCCATGGCCCGAGCCGGCGGTCAGGTGCGTCACTGGGGCCGCCTCGGGCGTCAGGACGCCTGGGCCCGCGACCTGCTCGAGGCCTCCGGCGTCGACGTCGACAGCGTCGAACTGGTGGACGAGCCCAGCGGCCACGCCATCATCCAGGTCGACGATGCGGGCGAGAATGCCATCCTGCTGTTCCCCGGCGCCAACCACGGTTTCAACGAGGCCAATCTGGAGGCACGGCTGGCCGAGGCCTCCCCCGGCGACTGGCTGCTGGCCCAGAACGAATGCATCGCCCTGCCCTACCTGTTCGAGGCGGCGCGCGAACGCGGGCTGTATATCGCCTTCAACCCGGCGCCGATGACCGCCGACGCCGCCGAGCTACCGCTGGAAGCGTGTCGACTGCTGTTCGTCAATCGCAGCGAGGCGGAGATGCTCACCGGCCTGCCCGCCGGCAGCGCCGCCTCTGCCCTGCTCGACGCCCTGGCCAGTCGCCTGCCGGCCACCGAGACCGTGCTGACCCTGGGCGGCGACGGCGCCTGGTACCAGGTCGGCGAGACGCGCCACTTCCAGCCGCCGATGCCGGTCACGCCGGTCGACACCACCGCCGCCGGCGATACCTTCATCGGCTACTATCTGGCGGCGCTGCAGGACGGCGAAGGCCCCGAGGCCTGCCTGGCCCGGGCCGCTGCGGCCGCCGCCCTCGGCGTGCAGCGTTCCGGTGCGGCCGAGAGCATTCCCGAGGCCGCCGAGGTGGCCCAGTGGCAGCGCCAGACTCAGTCCCAGACCCCGAACACTCCCTGAACCGACCGCCGAGGACGCCATGTCTGAACCGATCATCTTCGATACCGATCCGGGCGTCGACGACGCCCAGGCCATCGCCATCGCCCTGCGCCATCCCGACATCGAGCTGCTGGGCATGACCACCACCTTCGGCAACGTCGACGTGGACACCGCCACCCACAACGCACTGCTGCTGTCCGAGCTGGCCGGCCAGCGCATCCCGGTGGCCCAGGGCGCGGCGGTGCCGATGGTCAAGCCGCGCCATCCGGCGCCGGCGCACATCCACGGCGCTAACGGCCTCGGCGACATCGCACTGCCGGCGGTGACCGGCCAGGCCGACGCCCGCAGCGCGGCCCAGTTCATCGTCGATACCGTCAACGCCCGCCCCGGCGAGGTGTCGCTGGTGGCCGTGGGGCCGCTGGGCAACCTGGCCGCGGCGCTGCAGATCGACCCGGGCATCACCGAGCGGGTCAAGCGCGTGGTGGTGATGGGCGGCTCAATCAAGGAAGGCGGCAACGTCTCCCCGGTGGCCGAGGCCAACATCTTCAACGACCCGCACGCCGCCCAGCGGGTGCTGACCGCCGGCTGGCCGCTGACCCTGGTCGGCCTCGATGTCACCCACCGCTGCGTACTGGCCCCGCAGCACATGGAGCGGATCGCCGCCGGCCAGGGCGCGCTGGGCGAGGTGCTGGCCGGCAGCTACGCCTTCTACCGCGAGTTCTACCAGGGCGCGCTGGGCATCGACGGCTGCTGCCCGCACGACAGCCTGGCCCTGGCCTGGCTGGTGCGTCCGGAACTGTTCACCGTCGCCAGCGGCCATCTCAACGTGGCCACCGAAGGACCCGCGGAGGGGCAGACCCTGTTCGCGTCCGAGGGTCGCGAGTTCATCGCCCCGCGCTGGTCGCAGACGCCGCTGGCCGACGTCTGCCTGGGCGTCGACGGCAGTGCCGTGGTCGACTGGATCACCGAGACCCTCGCCTGATTCGCGTCGAAACGTCAGTCATGACGACACCGCCGGCCCAGTGGGCCGGCGGTGCTCGTTGGCGCGCCGTGTCTCGCTCGCGGTGCCGTCAGCCGGTGATGAAATCGTCCGGCGCCTCACCCTGGGCCAGCGCGATCTCTTCGCTCTCGACGCTCGTGACCTCGGCATTCGGTGGCCCCTGCCACAGCCAGGCCGTCACGGCCTCGACGTCCTCGCGTGCCCCGCACAGCAGCACCTCCACGCGGCCATCGGCCAGATTGATGGCATAGCCGGTCACCCCGGCCTGCCTCGCGCGCTCCTGGGTGGAACGGCGATACCAGACGCCCTGGACGCGTCCACTGACGCGCGCCCTGATGGCATGAGCTTCCATTCGACGCCTCCTTCGTGAGCGGTTGGCGATGATGATGACCTAATCTACAGGGTGACATCGGCGTTTGCGCGGTCACAAGCCTCGTCGCGCCGTCTCGCTGCCCCGGTTTCCTCATAAGGGAGACGCCTCATGCCGGTCTTCGATCATCCCGACTTCGACCACCATCAGCAGGTCATTCACGGCTGCGACGCGGCCAGCGGCCTGCGCGCCATCATCGCCATCCACGACACCACCCGCGGCCCGGCGCTCGGCGGGCTGCGAATCTATCCCTACGCCAGCGAGGCCGACGCCCTCACCGACGTGCTGCGGCTGTCCCGCGGCATGACCTACAAGTCGGCGTTGGCCGATCTGCCGCTGGGCGGCGGCAAGACGGTGATCATCGCCGATCCGCGTCGCGACAAGACACCCGAGCTATTGCGCGCCATGGGCCGACTGATCGACTCGCTGGGCGGGCGCTACATCACCGCCGAGGATTCCGGTTCCGGCGAGGCGGACATGCGCGTCATCGCCGAGGTCACCCCCCACGTGGGCGGGCTCGGCCGCGACGGCAGCTCCGGCGCCCCCTCGCCCTGGACCGCGCTCGGCGTCTTCCATGCCATGCAGAGCGCCGTGTACCACGGCCTCGGCCGGGCGGAATCCGAGGATCAGTTCGCCGGGCTGCGGGTCGCCCTCCAGGGCGTAGGCCACGTCGGCACCCACCTGGCCCGGCGGCTCCACGACGCCGGCGCGCGGCTGGTGCTGGCCGACGTCGAGCGCGACGCGGTGACCCGGCTGACCGGGGAGCTGGAGGCCGAGATCGTGGCGCCCGAGGCCATCGTCGATGCCGAGGTGGACGTCTTCGCCCCCTGCGCCATGGGCGCGGCGCTGACGCCGGAGGTGGTGAGGCGCCTCAAGGCGCGGGTGGTGTGCGGGGCGGCCAACAATCAGCTGGCTCACGCGGAGGTGGCGGGCCAGCTGCAGGCCCGCGGCATCCTCTACACGCCCGACTACGTGGCCAATGCCGGCGGCGTGATCGAGATCGCCTGGCAGCGCCGTGACGACGCTCGACCCGCGAAGGTGGCGGCGCATATCGCCCGCATCGGGACGATCCTCGACGAGATCTTCGCCAGGGCCGCGCAGGAGGGGCGCAGCCCGGCCCCGGTCGCCGACGACATGGCCCGGGAGCGGTTCGAGGCCGGCTGAGACTCAGCGAGGCGAAGTGGGCCGGGAGACCGGGTCGCCATTGGTGCCATCGGCGTCCTTCGCCCTCGCCTCGGCGTGGGAGGACGACCCGCTGGCACGTTCGCCGGCGGGCGTGCCATCAGACGCCTCGTGGGAGGACGTCTCGTGAGGCGTCGCGTCGGCACGGTGGCGGCCGGGCCACCAGCGATGGCCGTTCGTCGCGGCCCCGTCACGGGACTCGTCCTCGACCAGCTCGTGATGCACCAGCACGGCGGTGTTGCGCGGGATCACCTTGCCGCCCCGCGCCAGCAGCAGGCTCTTGGTGAAGGCGGCGCCGAACAGCAGGATCAGCGAGCTGTAGTAGACCCACAGCAGCACGACCACCACCGAGCCCGCCGCACCGTAGGTGGAGGCGGTGGCGGTATAGGCCAGGTAGGTGGCGATGGCGCTGCGCCCCACGGCGAACAGCAGCGCGGTCACCACCGCTCCCACCAGCACGTCGCGCCAGCTCAGCAGCACGTCCGGCAGCACCCGGAAGATGGTCGCGAACAGGGCGCTGACCAGCGCCAGGGAGATCAGGAACTCGATGCCGGCGGTCAGGGCACCGACGAACGGCATCAGGTCATTGGCCGCGTGCAGCAGCGACCTGACCGCCACGCCCAGCACCAGCGACACCAGCAGGATGAAGCCGATGGCCAGCACCACCGTCATCGACAGGGTGCGCTTCTTCAGCAGCAGCAGCACGCTGTTGGCCTTCGGGTGAGCGGTGACGCCCCACAGGGTATTCAGCGAGTACTGCATCTGGCCGAACACGGTGGTCGCACCGACCAGCATGGCGCCGATGCCCATCAGCGTCGGCCACAGCCCCGAGGCCTCGATGCGCGACTGGGCCACGGCATTCTGGATGGCCTCGGCGGCCCCGGTGCCCATGGTGCCCTCGAGCTGGGCGACGATCTGCCCCTGGGCGGCCTCCTCGCCCAGCACCACGCCGATGACGGTCACCGCGATGATCATGGTCGGTGCCAGCGAGAACAGCGTGTAGAAGGCCAGCGAGCCGGCATAGCTGAAGGCGTTGCGCTCGACCCACAGCTTGACGGCGTCGCGGGTCACGACCCACCAGAAGAGTACGACCTGCTTGATACGGCTCCACATCACGATGTCTCCTTCACAGTCCCTTGCCGCGTCAGCATACCGGAGCCTTCCGGTCGTCACGAGCATTCGCATTGCACGGCTTCATGGGGCTCACCATAATGGGCCTTTTCCCGCCGGAGCCCCGCCATGTGTCCGCCGCCGGACGCCGATACGTCCTCCCCCGACTTCGATTGCCTGGTCTTCATCGGTCGCTTCCAGCCGCCCCACCTGGGGCATCTGGCGGTGATCCACGAGGCGCTCAAGCGGGCCCGGCAGGTGATCGTGCTGGTGGGCTCCGCCTGGCAGGCCCGCTCGCTGCGCAATCCCTGGCGCTTCGACGAGCGCCGCCGGATGCTCAGGAGCGCCTTCGATGCCGACGACAACGCCCGGCTCGAGATCGTGCCGCTGCTCGATGCGCTCTACAACAACGACGTCTGGGTCCGTGACGTGCAGCGCAAGGTGCGCGACATTGCCTCGCCGAGCCATGCCAGACTGCCGCGTATCGGCCTGATCGGCGCCAGCCGCGGCCAGTCCAGCTACTACCTTTCGCTCTTCCCACAGTGGGAGTCCGTCAGCGTGCCGATGGTCGAGGGCATCTCGGCGAGCCAGATCCGCGAGCGCCTGTTCCGCTCGTCGATCGCCGCGGCCGACTACGCCAGCGCCGGCGCCTCCCACGACCTGCCGCCGGGTGTGGTGGACAGTCTCAAGGGATTCCTCGAGACCGAGGCCTTCGAGCAGCTGGTGGAGGAACAGGGGCTGCTGGAGCAGTACCGTCAGGCCTGGGCCCACGCGCCCTACCCGCCGGTGTTCGTCACCGCCTGCGCGGTGGTGGTGCAGTCGGGGCACGTGCTGCTGGTCAAGCGTACCGCGGCGCCGGGCAAGGGGCTCTATGCCCTCCCCGGCGGCTTCATCAGCCCTCAGGAGCGGCTGTTGGACGCCTGCCTGCGGGAGCTGCGCGAGCGGGTGCGGCTCAAGGTGCCGGAGCCGGTGCTGAAGGGATCGCTACGCGGACAGCGGCTGTTCGACGAGCCGCATCGTAGCTGGCGGGGACGCACCCTGGCGGAAGCCTTCTACTTCGCCCTGCGCCCGGAGCAGCAGCTGCCGCAGCTCAAGCCGGTCAAGGGCGGCGACCACGCCCGCTGGGTGCCGCTGGCCGACCTCGAACCCGATGCGCTGTTCGAGGACCACTTCTTTATCATCCAGAACTTCCTGGGCCTGCCCGCCGACTTCGGCGGTCCCTGACAGGCGCCGGCGAGTACCTGTAACCCCAGCAGTGATGCTTGAACGCTAAAAAAGTCGAGATTTCCGTAACGAGCGAAGATTAGGTCGGTCACCGCCGCAGCGCAGCTACCGGAGTGTAGCCTGCTACATGAGGATAGCGAGCAGCGCCGGTGGCCGAGCTATCGAGCGCAGTAGGAAATCCCGCCTTTTTCAGGCCTGCAGAAAATCCCGCGGCAACTTCATCATCTGCCGCCACAGCTTCTCCACCCCCGGCTTGTGCACCAGAGAGCAGCGATAGAGCCGGATCTCCAGCGGCACGTCGTAGCTCTCGGCGCCAGCCCGCACCAGGCGACCGCTGTTGAGCTCCTCGCGGATGCAGAAGTCGGGAATCCAGGCCATGCCCACCCCCTGCAGCACCATGCCCTTGAGGCCTTCGGCCATGGCGGTCTCGTAGACCACCCGCAGCCGCATCCGCAGCGGGTCGTTCTTGAGCAGCATGCGCACGCTGCGCCCGAGGAAGGCGCCCTGGGTATAGGCCAGGTACGGCACCTCCTGGCGCCCCTCCAGCGGGAAGCGTGGCTTGCCCGACTCGTCCGGCAGGCTCACCGGCACCATCTTGACCTGGCCGATGGAGAACGACGGAAAGACCTCGGCGTCGAGCTGCATGGTGGCATAGGGGTCGTAGTAGGCCAGCATCAGGTCGCAGTTGCCTTCCCTCAGCACGTGGATGGCATCGCCCACGTTCATCGCCACCAGCCGCGTCGGCAGCTCGCCCACGCCCTTCTGCAGGCGAGAGATCCAGGGCGGGAAGAAGCTCAGTGCCAGGGAGTGGGCGGCGACGATGTCGAGCGCCTCGTTGGCCATCGACAGTCCGCGCAGGTGCCCGAGGCTCTCGTTGAGCTGCTCGACCATGTTGCGCGCAGTGACCAGGAACAGCTGGCCCTGGGGCGTGAGATCGACCGGGGTAGTGGAGCGATCGACCAGGGTCACGCCCACGGCCTGCTCCAGGGAGCGGATGCGACGACTGAAGGCCGGCTGCGTGACATGACGCTGGCGGGCCGAGGCGGAAAAGCTGCGGGTATTGGCCAGGGCGACGAAGTCTTCCAGCCACTTGGTCTCGAGGTTCACCACGACTCCCGATCACGGATGCATTAGCGGCCCGGGGGCCAGCCAGGTCGCTAATGTACCCCAGGCGCCCACACGACCCAAGCAAAGGACGCTCACTGCACCGGTGCGAACAGGTAGGCGCCCCGGGACACCAGCTTCTTCCACAGCGGTCGCGAGCGGATCTCCTCCAGCGACACCTCCCGGCAGCCGGCGAAATCCCGCTCCAGCATGGCCTCCACCTCGGCGGCGAAACCCCGGTCCGGCACGAAGGCGGTGACCTCGAAATTGAGCCGGAAGGAGCGATTGTCGAGGTTGACCGTGCCCACGCAGGCCGCCGCATCGTCGATCAGGATCACCTTCTGGTGCAAAAACCCCGGCTGGTAGCGATAGACCTTGACCCCGGCGCGCAGCATGTCGGGCAGGAAGGAGAAGGCCGACAGGAACACCAGCAGGTGGTCCGGACGTTCCGGCATCATGATGCGCACGTCCACGCCACGCATCGCCGCCAGGCGCAGGGCGTCCTGGACGCTGTGATCCGGTACGAAGTAGGGACTGGTGATCCACAGCCGCTCATGGGCGCGATGAATGGCGTGCTGCACCAGCAGGCTGGCGGTCTCCTGGGGGTCGGCCGGCCCCGAGGGCACGATGACCACGTTCTGCGACGAGGCCTCGCTCTGTCGCGGCAGCCAGTCCAGGCGGATCACCTCACCGGTGGCCCAGTGCCAGTCCTCCCAGAAGGCCTCCTGCAGGCCGAGCACGCTGGGGCCGGTGAGCTTGAGATGCGTATCCCGCCAGTGCCCGTGGCGGGCATGCTGGCCCAGGTATTCGACGCCGACGTTATGGCCGCCGATCCAACCCTGATAGCCGTCGACCACCACGATCTTGCGATGGTTGCGGAAGTTGAGCTGGAAGCGATGCCTCAACCCGCGGGAGGAGTGAAAGGCGCTGACTTCGATGCCGGCCTCGCGCAGCGCCTTCAGGTAGCGCTCGGGCAAGGCATGGCTGCCGATCTCGTCATACAGGAAGCGTACCCAGACCCCCCGCTCCGCCGCCGCGCACAGCCGCTCGCGCAGGCGGCGCCCCAGGTCATCGTCACGCACGATGAAGAACTGGATCAGGATGTAATCCTCGGCGGCGTCGATGCCGGCGAACAGGCTGTCAAAGGTCGCCTTCCCATCGACCAGCAGTTCGGCGCGATTGCCACTGGTCATCGGCATCATCGCCAGCTTCTCGACCGCCCGCACATCGGCCTCCCGGGCGCCGGCCAGGTAGGGCACGATCCGCTCGCGATAGCCTTCCAGCACGCGACGGAGCACGGTGTCGCGCTCGCCACGCGCGGAGACGTAACCATAGAAGCGCGGTCGACCGAACACCCAGTAGGCCGGCACCGCCAGATAGGGCACGGTGACCAGCGACAGGATCCAGGCGATGGCCCCCTGTGAGGTACGCGCCGACATCAGCGCCTGCACCGCCGACAGCATGCCGAGCAGATGGAGGGCGAGGATCAGCATGCCGAGCAGCCATGACGTCATGAGCAGACTCCCTTTCCGTGGGATGAGCGGCCGAAGTGCCCAGCATACGCAAAACGACGACGGCCCCGCCAGTTGGCGGGGCCGTCGAGCATCACGCTGGCGTCAGGGATCAGGCGCGCTCGGCGATGATCTCCTTCCACTTGGCCGGACCGGTCTGGTGGACCGAGGTGCCCGCGCTGTCCACGGCCACGGTCACCGGCATGTCCTCCACCTCGAACTCGTAGATGGCTTCCATGCCCAGATCCTCGAAGCCGACCACCCGGGCCTGCTTGATGGCCTGGGCCACCAGGTAGGCGGAACCGCCCACCGCCATCAGGTAGACGGCCTGGTTGTCGCGGATCGCCTCGATGGCCGCCTCGCCCCGCTCGGCCTTGCCGACCATGCCCTGCAGGCCGGTCTGCTCGAGCATGGTGCGGGTGAACTTGTCCATGCGCGTCGCGGTCGTCGGGCCTGCCGGGCCGACCACCTCGTCGCCGACCGGATCGACCGGGCCGACGTAGTAGATGAAGCGGCCCTTGAGGTCCACCGGCAGGCTCTCGCCCTTGGCCAGCATGTCGACCATGCGCTTGTGGGCGGCGTCACGGCCGGTCAGCAGCTTGCCGTTGAGCAGCAGGGTGTCGCCGGGCTGCCAGCTCTGCACCTCTTCCGGGGTGATCGCATCGAGGTTGACGCGCTTGACGTTGTCGCCCGCCTCGCGGGTGATCTCCGGCCAGTCCTCCAGCTTCGGCGCCGGCAGGGCCGCCGGGCCGGTGCCGTCCAGCGTGAAGTGGGCGTGACGGGTGGCCGCGCAGTTGGGGATGATCGCCACCGGCTTGTTGGCCGCGTGGGTCGGGTAGTCCTTGACCTTGATGTCGAGCACCGTGGTCAGGCCACCGAGGCCCTGGGCGCCGATGCCGCTCCGATTGACCTTGTCGTAGAGCTCGAGGCGCAGCTCCTCGGCGCGATCGGACGCCCCGCGGGCCTGCAGGTCCTGGATGTCGATCGGGTCGAGCAGCGATTCCTTGGCCAGTTCCATGGCCTTCTCGGCGGTACCGCCGATGCCGATGCCGAGCATGCCGGGCGGGCACCAGCCGGCGCCCATCTTGGGCAGCTGCTCGAGCACCCAGTCGACCACGCTGTCGGACGGGTTGAGCATGGCGAACTTGGACTTGGCCTCGCTGCCGCCGCCCTTGGCCGCCACGTGCACTTCGACGGTGTCACCGGGCACCAGCTTGTGGTGGATGATCGCCGGGGTGTTGTCCTTGGTGTTCTGACGCTTGCCGTCCGGGTCGGCCAGCACCGAGGCGCGCAGGATGTTGTCGGGCAGCTTGTAGGCCCGGCGCACGCCCTCGTTGACCATGTCGTCGAGGCTCATGTCGGTCTCGAAGCGCACGTTCATGCCGACGTGGACGAAGACGGTGACGATGCCGGTGTCCTGGCAGATCGGCCGATGGCCGGTGGCACACATCCGCGAGTTGATCAGGATCTGGGCGATGGCGTCCTTGGCCGCGGGGTTCTCCTCGCGCTCGTAGGCCGCCGCCATGGCGTCGATGAAGTCCTTGGGATGGTAGTAGGAGATGTACTGCAGGGCATCGGCGACGCTCTGGATGAGGTCATCCTGGCGGATCACGGTCATGGGCAAGACGCTCCATTGGTGGGTCGACACGCCCGCTTCTCAAGGCAGATGCCGGACTCAACGCTGATCCGGCAGACGCCTGCGGCCGGAAACCGGTGGCGGGCTCGAACGGGGCGACATTATATCGCACTTGCCTCTCTCCGGCAGCGCCACCGATGTTAGCGAGATAAGGAAAAAGCAAGATAACGGTATAATTTTTCACCGAGAGCCTCGGGTAGGCTCAGTCCGGCTGGCAGGACGGGCAGCGATAGAGACGCCTTGAGGCCACGCTGAGCTTCTCGATCCGCCGCTCGCAGCGATGGCACGGCAGGCCCTCACGCTCGAAGGCGGCGAAGCGCCAGCGCCTGCGGCTACGCCCCTCGCGCCGATCGGCGGCGGCCCAGTCGTCGCGGTTGGTCACCCCGCCGGTCTCGTAGGAGCGCCGCGTCAGGGCCAGCATCTGCTCGGCCAGTTCCCGACGCTTGTCGTCGGACAGGTCGACCGGCCGGGCCCGATGGGAGAGCGCGGCGAAGAACAGGATCTCCGAGCGCAGGTAGTTGCCGAGCCCCGCGACCAGGGACTGATCCAGCAGCAGGCCGCCCAGGCGGCGTCCGCGCCAGCGCGGGTCCATCAGCCGCTCGACGATGGTGTCGACTGTCACCTCGTGGGTCAGCAGGTCGGGGCCGAGCCGCGACAGGAAGGGATGCTCGTGAAGGCGCCCAGCTTCCCACAGCGACACGTCGGAGGCGCTGTAGAGGCTCGCCATGCGATTCCCGGCGGTCAGGCGCACGCGCAGCGAGCGCTGGGTGTCCGGCTCGCGCTCGGCGTCGTGGAGCTTCCACACGCCATAGAGCTGGTTATGGGAATACAGTACCCGACCGTCGTCGAGGCGGGTCAGCAGCGCCTTGCCCCAGCTGTCGACCGCCCTCACCTCGCGGCCGATCAGCGAACCGGCCTGGTCCGCCAGCTCGGGAAACGCGAACCAGGCGTCGTCGAGGCGACGCCCGCCGATGTGGTCGTGCAGCGCATCCGCCGCACGACGAATCTCGGGTCCTTCCGGCATGTATGCTCCTCACCACACATTCCATAAAAGCCAGGCGATGCCTGAATGGCGACGAGTGCCGCCAGTTTCAGGCGCACCTAGCCGACCGCGAGCTGACGCTCCTTCAACTCCAGCAGCCGGTCGCGCAGCCGCGCGGCCTCCTCGAACTCGAGGTTCTGCGCGGCCTCGGACATGGCGTCCTCCAGCCGGGTGATCTCCTTCGCCAGCTCGGCCGGGCCCAGGTCGTTCGGATCGTAGACCGCCGAACCCTCGGCCACCTTGCGCTCGCTCTTGCGGCCCTTGCCCTTTCGCCCCGGGGCCTCGGCGGCCTCGAGGATGTCGGCCACCGAGCGATGCACCGTCTCCGGCACGATGCCGTGTTCCTCGTTGTGGGCGATCTGCTTGGCCCGGCGACGCTCGGTCTCGTCCATGGCGCGGCGCATGGAGTCGGTGATGCGGTCGGCGTAGAGCACCGCCTTGCCGTGGGCGTTGCGCGCCGCCCGGCCGATGGTCTGGATCAGCGAGCGCTCGTTGCGCAGGAAGCCTTCCTTGTCGGCGTCGAGGATGGCCACCAGCGACACCTCCGGGATATCGAGGCCCTCGCGCAGCAGGTTGATGCCGACCAGCACGTCGAACTTGCCGAGGCGCAGGTCACGGATGATCTCGACCCGCTCCACGGTGTCGATATCGGAGTGAAGGTAGCGCACCCGCACGTCGTGCTCGTCGAGGTACTCGGTGAGGTCCTCGGCCATGCGCTTGGTCAGGGTGGTGACCAGCACGCGCTCCTCCACCGCGGTGCGCTCGCGGATCTCCGACAGCAGGTCGTCGACCTGGGTGGAGGCCGGCCGCACCTCTAGCTCGGGGTCGAGCAGCCCGGTGGGGCGTACCACCTGCTCGACCACCTGGCCGGCGTGCTCGGCCTCGTAGGGGCCGGGCGTGGCCGAGACGAAGACCGTCTGCGGGCTGATCCGCTCCCACTCCTCGAATTTCATCGGCCGGTTGTCCAGCGCCGAGGGCAGCCGGAAGCCGTACTCGACCAGCGTCTCCTTGCGCGAACGGTCACCCTTGTACATGCCCCCCACCTGGGGAACGCTGACGTGGGACTCGTCGATGAACAGCAGCGCGTCGCTGGGCAGGTAGTCGAAGAAGGTCGGCGGCGCCTGGCCCGGCTCGCGGCCCGAGAGGTAGCGCGAGTAGTTCTCGATGCCGTTGCAGTAGCCGAGCTCGAGCATCATCTCGATGTCATAGAGCGTGCGCTGCTCGAGGCGCTGGGCCTCCACCAGCTTGTCGTGCTGGCGCATGAAGGCCAGCCGCTCGGCGAGTTCCTCCTTGATGCGATCGATGGCGCCCATGATGGTCTCGCGGGGCGTGACGTAGTGCGACTTCGGGTAGATCGTCATGCGCGGTACCTTGCCGCGCACCTCGCCGGTCAGCGGGTCGAACAGGCTGATGCCGTCGATCTCGTCGTCGAACAGCTCCACTCGCACCGCCTCGTCCTCGGCGTCGGCCGGAAAGATGTCGATCACGTCGCCGCGCACCCGGTAGGTGCCGCGCTTGAAGTCCAGGTCGTTGCGGGTGTACTGCAGCTCCGCCAGGCGGCGCAGGAAGGCCCGCTGGTCGATCAGCTCGCCGCGATTGAAGTGCAGGCGCATCTTCAGGTACTGATCGGGATCGCCGAGGCCGTAGATGGCCGACACCGAGACCACGATCAGGGCGTCGCGACGCTCGAGCAGCGCCTTGGTCGCCGACAGGCGCATCTGCTCGATGTGCTCGTTGATCGAGGCGTCCTTCTCGATGAAGGTGTCCGAGGACGGCACGTAGGCCTCGGGCTGGTAGTAGTCGTAGTAGGAGACGAAGTATTCCACGGCGTTGTCGGGGAAGAACGACTTGAACTCGCCGTAGAGCTGGGCCGCCAGCGTCTTGTTGGGCGCCATGACGATGGTCGGGCGCTGCAGGCGCTCGACCACGTTGGCCATGGTGTAGGTCTTGCCCGAACCGGTCACGCCGAGCAGCGTCTGGTGGGCCAGCCCGGCATCGAGCCCGTTGACCAGGCCCTGAATGGCCGAAGGCTGGTCGCCGGCGGGCCGGTACTTGGACTCGAGTCGGAATGCCTTGCTCATCGGGTCTCCTGATTGTCTGATCACCTGGAACTGGGCCTGAACACGGATGGATTCAAGGGCTCAGTCGCGCTGCCGGGTGGTGATCTCCACCGTGGCGGCGGTCATCAGGCGGTGGATCGGGCACTTGTCGCTGATCTCCTCGAGCCGCGCCCGCTGGGCGTCGTCGAGATCGCCGAGGAAGGCCATGACGACCTCCAGACGATAGACGCCGTGGCGCTCCTCTCGTTCATCGCGATTGACCGTCACCTCGACGCCTTCCAGCGGCCACTCCTTGCGCCGCGCGTACATCTGGGCGGTGATCGCCTTGCAGGCGCCCAGCGACAGATCGAAGTAGTCGTGAGGATCCGGCGCGCTGCCCTCGCCGCCGAAGGCCTCGGGCACGTCGACGAACAGGTCCTCCGCACCCTCGAGCTCGACCCGCTGGCGGAACACGCGATCGCGCTGACTGGTGACGCGGATCGGCGGCTTCATCACGACACCTCGATGCCGAGCCCCAGCTTCTTGACGGCCTGGATCAGCGCCTCGCGACGCGCGCGGCCGTCGACGTCCGCCCCGTGGCGACCGACCTCGACACTCTCGACGCCGTCGAGCATCATCAGGGCGGTGGTGATGCGATTGACCTGATCGGCGTTCTCGACGCCCTTGAAGGTGAGGCTCTGCTGGGCCATGGGCTGGCTCTCCGGTCGGCTGGATGGGAATGGCACGAGTCTAGCATGCCGCCTCGGGGCCCGGCAGCGGTTGCATTGACGCCCCGACGCCCTCATCTCGGGGGGCAAAGGCCTAAGGAAAGAGACGAGGAAGATCCCACATGAATGATTGGCTCGACCGCCTCGGCGGCCGCCGGGAAGACGACACGCGCCTCGTCTTCGAGACGCCGGACCAGGCCCATCTCGCCATGGACGCCACCGTGATGACGCCGCTGGTCCATCTGGGCATCCTCGATGTCAGCGGCACCGACGCCGAAGGTTTCCTGCAGGGCCAGACCAGCGCCCAGGTATCGCTGGCCGACGGCGCCTTCGCGCCGCTGACCAGCTTCTGCACGCCCAAGGGCCGGATGCTGGCCAACGCCCAGCTGTGGCGCGTGGCCGAGGGCCACTACCGGCTGCTGATGCATCGCAGCCTGGTGCAGGGCCTGCACGACCATCTCAGGAAGTTCGCGCCCTTCTACAAGGCCGAGCTCACGGTCCGCGACGACCTGGCGCTGATCGGACTGATCGGCCGCGAGACGCCGGCAGTGGCCGAGGCGCGCCTGGACGTGCGGCCACCCACGGCCTGGCATCAGGCCAACGGCGACGACCTTCAGCTGCTCGCCCATCCCGGGCCGCGCCCTCGCCTGCTGGCCTGCCTGCCCGCCGAGCGCGCCGAAGCCATCTGGCAGTCGCTGGCCGATCAGACCACCCCGGTCGACAACGCCGTCTGGCGCCTGCACGACATCCAGGCCGGGCTGGCCTGGCTGAACGCCGACCAGGCCGACGCCCATCTGCCGCAGATGCTCAACTGGGAGGCGCTCGGCGGCATCAGCTTCAAGAAGGGCTGCTATACCGGTCAGGAAGTCGTGGCCCGCGCGCACTTCCGCGGTCAGGTGAAGAAGCGCCTGGTGCGCGGCCAGCTCGAGGGCGAGCGACTGCCCGCCGAGGGCAGCGCGGTGGAGGATGCCAACGGCAAGAGCCTGGGCGAAGTACTGTGCGCCGAGCTCGACGCCTACGGCCAGCCGGAGGTGCTCGCGGTGATGAGCACCAAGGAGGCCCCCGAACCGCTCAGCGTCGACGGCCAGCAGTTCAAGCGCCTGCAGCTGCCCTACCCGCTCGAACGCCTGGACCCGGAGAGCCTGGCCGCCAGAGTCTGACCGCCCGCGTTACCCATGCGCCGGCAGGCCGAACAGCCGCCGTGCGGTGGCGGTGCTGTCCGCCGCCACCCGCTCGGCGGTCAGCCCTCGCAGCTCGGCCACCCGACGACACACCTCGCTCACCCGAGCCGGCTCGTTGCGCTCCCCCTGATGTCCGGCCGGCGGCATGTCCGGACTGTCGGTCTCCAGCACGTAGCCATCGTCCGGCAGCGCCGCCACGCTGCGCTGCAGTCGCTTGGCTCGCTCGTGGGTCAGCGCCCCGCCAAGCCCCACCGCGAAGCCGAGATCGAGAAACGCCTGAGCCTGCTGGGGCGAGCCGGCGAAGGCGTGGATCAGCCCGCCGGCCTCGGGCGACAGCTGACGCAGCCGCTTGGCCAGCTGATCGTTGGCCCGCACGCAGTGGATCACCAGTGGCAGGTTCCGCGCCCTGGCGAGGCGGACCTGGGCGTCGAACAGTGCCCACTGGGCATCCAGGGTGTCGGTGAGGCGCGCATCGATGCCGCACTCCCCCAGCGCCACCGCCTCGGGGTGCGCGTCCAGCGCCGCCGCCAGGGCATCGATATCACCCTCGCGGTGATCCTCCATGAAGTAGGGATGCAGCCCCAGGCAGACACTGATGTCATGCCGTGCTCCCAGCGCCAGCACCCGTGGCCAGTCGCGACGCCGGGTGCCCGGCACCACGAAGTGCTCGACGCCCGCCGCGTGGGCACGCGCCAGCACCGCCTCGCGGTCGGCGTCGAAGTCGGGAAAGTCCAGATGGCAGTGGGCGTCGATCAACATAAGCTGGAAGCTGGAAGCTGGAAGCTGGAAGCTGGAAGCTGGAAGCTGGAAGCTGGAAGCTGGAAGCTGGAAAGAAGCGTAACGCGAACCGCCCCTATGGCAAGTGCCTAGGGGCGGTTCTTCTTCTCGCTGTCAGGCACGAAGCGCCGCTCTTCAAGCTTCTAGCGTAAGCCTCCGGGCGCAGCCCGGGTCAGTGCTCGCGGGTCGGGCTGAAGCGAACGTCCGGCCAGCGCTCCTGGGTCATCTGCAGGTTGACCCGGGTCGGTGCGATGTAGGTCAGGTAGCCACCGCCGTCGATGGCGAGGTTCTGGCTGGCCTTGCGCTTGAACTCCTCGAGCATCTTGGCGTCGTCGCAGTAGACCCAGCGGGCGGTCTGGACGTTGATGCCCTCGTAGATGCAGTCGACCTTGTACTCTTCCTTGAGGCGATGGGCGACCACGTCGAACTGCAGGGTGCCGACGGCGCCGAGGATCAGATCGTTGTTGTCCATCGGCATGAACACCTGGGTGGCGCCCTCCTCGGACAGCTGCTGCAGGCCCTTCTGCAGCGCCTTCATCTTCAACGGGTCCTTGAGGCGCACGCGCTTGAACAGCTCCGGAGCGAAGTGCGGAATGCCGGTGAAGCGCATGTCCTCGCCCTGGGTGAAGGTGTCGCCGATCTGGATGGTGCCGTGGTTGTGCAGGCCGATGATGTCACCGGGCCAGGCTTCCTCGACATGGGAACGATCCGAGGCCATGAAGGTCAGGGCGTCGGCGATCTTGACGTCCTTGCCGATGCGCGTGTGGCGCATCTTCATGTTCTTCTCGTACTTGCCCGAGCAGACTCGCAGGAAGGCGATCCGATCGCGGTGGTTCGGGTCCATGTTGGCCTGGATCTTGAACACGAAGCCGGTGAACTTGCCGTCCTCGGATTCCACCGTACGCAGATTGGTCTCCCGCGGCTGGGGTGCCGGCGCATATTCGACGAAGCCGTCCAGCATCTCGCGCACACCGAAGTT
This sequence comes from Halomonas sp. ND22Bw, assembly GCF_003011945.1. Taxonomy (NCBI): domain Bacteria; kingdom Pseudomonadati; phylum Pseudomonadota; class Gammaproteobacteria; order Oceanospirillales; family Halomonadaceae; genus Halomonas; species Halomonas sp. ND22Bw. The sequence goes on from NZ_PXWD01000001.1 coordinate 262,854, forward strand.
GCCCATGGCGGTACCGAAGTACACCGGGGTCAGCTCGCCGCGACGATAGGCCTCGAGATCGAACTCATGGGAGGCGCCGCGCACCAGCTCCACCTCCATGCGCAGTTCCTCGGCGGCATCCTCGCCCAGGATCTCGTCGACCTCGGGACTGTCGAGGCCCTCGATGCGCTTGTCCTCGGGGATGCGGTTGCCCTGGCCCTGGGTGTAGAGATGGATCACGTCGTTGTAGAGGTGATAGACGCCCTTGAAGTGACGGCCCATGCCGATCGGCCAGGTCATCGGCGCGCACTGGATGTTGAGCACCTTCTCGACCTCGTCCATCACCTCGATGGGATCACGGATGTCGCGGTCCATCTTGTTGATGAAGGTGAGGATCGGCGTGGTGCGCAGCCGGCAGACCTCCATCAGCTTGATGGTGCGGTCCTCGACGCCCTTGGCGCCGTCGATCACCATCAGCGCCGAGTCCACCGCGGTCAGGGTACGGTAGGTGTCCTCGGAGAAGTCCTCGTGGCCCGGGGTGTCGAGCAGGTTGACGATACGCCCGCCGTAGGGGAACTGCATCACGGAGGTGGTCACCGAGATGCCGCGCTCCTGCTCCATCTTCATCCAGTCGGAGGTGGCATGACGATCGTCGCGCTTGCTCTTCACCGAACCCGCCATCTGGATGGCGTTTCCGAACAGCAGCATCTTCTCGGTGATGGTGGTCTTACCCGCGTCGGGGTGCGAGATGATCGCGAAGGTGCGACGCAGCGCGGCTTCTTGGGCGATAGGGTCGGTCGACATTGAGGCTCGTTACTGATCAGTACTCGCCCGCATGCTCGGGCATCCAAGCAGGTCGGGGCGATGATGGGTGTGGGAAATGCAGCGATTGTACCGCCCGGCCCGGCCTCTGTCTCGAGCCTATCGACAGCCGCCGGGAAAGCGCCTCGCGGCCACCGCGCCTTGACGAGACCTCGGCAGCGCCCGGCGGAACGACTAGACCGCCACTCCCAGTGCCTCGCCCAGCGCCTCGATGACGAACGCCTTCACCCGGGGATCATCGGGTGCAGCCACTTCCACTGCCAGCAGACGCATGGCCAGGATGTCGCTGCCGCGACTGACATCGTAGAGCGGATAGCAACGATCACCGCACTGCAGCATCAGGAAGAGCCCCCGTCGGGGATCCCAGCCCACGCCGCGCAACGGCTCGTGACGCGGCACGATGAAGACCACCTCGGGCGCGGCGCCGACACGCGCGTGAAGTCGGTGCAGGGGACGCCGCTCGATCTCGACATGACACATGTGACCGCCTCCGACTGACCTGATCGGACCTATACGATAGTCCAAACGGGGGAGGTCACAGGGTGACGCGTGGATGAAAATTTTGCGCCTCAGGGATTGTCGAACAGCGGTCGACTTCCAGCCGAACCGCGGAGGCTCAATCCCCCTCGACGAGGCTCTCGGCCAGCGCCCGCTCCCAGCGGGGATCTCGCTCGCCACAGGCGATGAAAGCGGGATTGAGCAGCGAGTCTTGACGGTTGCAGCGAAGCGGCTTGAGGGACCCGGCATCCAGTACCTGGCCACCGGCCGCCGTCACCACCGCCTGGGCCGCCGCCGTGTCCCACTCGCTGGTCGGGCCGAAGCGCGGATAGAGGTCGGCGCTCCCCTCCGCCACCAGACACAGTTTCAGCGAACTGCCTCGCGAGACGAGCGCGTGGCACGGCAGGCGTTCCAGGAAGCTCGCCAGCGCCGACAGGCCATGGGAGCGGCTGCCCATGACCCGCCAGGCCTCGAACGCCGGGTCCGGCAGAGGGCGCACGCCGATCGCCCGCGTCTCACCGGCCTCACGCCGCCAGGCGCCCTCTCCGAGCTGGCCGAACCAGCTCACGCCGAGCGTCGGCGCATGCACGAGGCCGAAGGTCGGCACGCCGTCCTCGATCAGCGCCACGTTGAGCGTGAAGTCGCCGCTGCGACGGATGAACTCCTTGGTGCCGTCCAGCGGGTCGACCAGCCAGTAGCGCTGCCAGGTGCGGCGAGTGGCGTAGGGCACGTCCTCCGACTCCTCGGAGAGCACCGGCACTTCCGGCGTCACCTCGCCGAGCAGGTCGACCAGCGCATGGTGGGCACAGAGATCGGCCTCGGTGACCGGGCTGTCGTCGGCCTTGGTCTCGACGTCGAAGGGCCGTCGATAGATCGCCATCACCGCCTCGCCGGCCGCCTCGACGCCCGCCAGCAGCCGTTCGCGCGCCGCGGGGGTGACGAAGGCGCCCCTCTCTCCTGGCGCGGCGCTCACCATGGCAGGCGTTCGCCGTTGCTGTGCCAGAAACCGCCGCTGGTCTCCAGCGTCAGCGCCTCGATGCGCTCGGCCAGCCCCGCGGCGGCCTCTGCCGGGGAAATCAGGCCGCCGAAGCCGACCATCCGTGTCTGTACGTAGCCGGGATGCAGCTGGGCCACGGCGATGCCGCGCGGGGCCAGATCCACTGCCAGCGACTTGCCGAAGGCGTTCAGCGCCGCCTTGGAAGCGCGATAACCGTATCGGCCACCGGAATCGTTGTCGGCGATCGAGCCCATGCGGCTGGTGATGTTGGCGATCTTCGCCCCTTCACCCAGGCACGGCAGCAGCGCCTCCACCACCCGCAGCGGCGCATAGGCGTTGATCTCCATCTGGGTGCGGATCGCCTCGAAGTCGATCTCTCCCAGTACCTCGTCGTGGAGCATTCCGGCGTTGTTGATCAGCAGCGCCAGCGCCTGGCCCTCGAGCTCGGCGGCCAAGCGCTCCACGTCCTCCTCGCGTGTCACGTCGATTCCCTCGATGACGCGAGCCGCCACCTCGGCCAGCTCGAAGGACGCCTCCCGGCAGACACCGATCACGGTCCAGCCAGCGTCATGGTAGTGGCGCGCCAGCGCCAGCCCGACGCCGCGATTGGCGCCGGTGATCAGTACGGTGGACGTCATGTCGTCTCCTTGCATGCGCAAAACATTTTGAGCAGAAATCTGCTCAAAGATTGTGACAAAGCCCTTTTTTGAGAAAAATAGTTCTCAAAAAAAGCCTGACTGCTCTATCCTGAGTAGAATATTGCTCAAAACAGATGCCTTCCATGCAGCTGACGATCCAGATCCATCACCAGACACGTTGGCAGGACGCCGCGCTGCTCGAGATTCCGGCGCCGGAACGCGGAACGCGCGGACCGGCCAGGCTGGGATACTTCCAGGACTATGCACTGGCCTGGATGTTCCACGACGACGAACACGCGTGCAGCCTCACGCTGCCCGTCGAACTGATGATGACTCACCACGGCGACCGCTGGTTCGGCTTTCTCGAGGACATCATGCCGGCTGGTGCCAGCCGCCGCTACTGGATCGAGCATCTGGGGTTGCAGGACCTCGACCCCGGCCAGCAGGACAGTGAACTGCTGCGTCGCGGTACCATAGCGCCGGTAGGAAACCTGCGCATCCGCGAAGCACTCCCCGAACGCCCGGCCGGAGATGCCCTGGCGTCCCTGCGCTTCCCGCAGGAAGACGTGCTGGAACGCCATACAGACTTCCTCGAATACGCTCAGCAGTTGGGCGCCGCCAGCGGCGGCGCCACCGGCGCCGGTGGGGAGGCCCCCAAGCTGCTGGTACGTCGCACCCCGGACCGTCAGGTGTGGATCGACACCTGGCAGGAAGACAACAGCACGCCCGACGCCCATTATCTGGTCAAGTTTCCCCGCGGGAGCCGCAGCGACGACGACTGCGACATCCTGCGCGCCGAATATCACTACTATCGCGAGTTGCATGCCCTTGGCGTGGATACCGTGCCTGTCGAAGGCCTGGAGCTCCACGAGGGCACCCGCTATCCCTCTCTATGGCTGCCGCGTTTCGATGTCGAATGGCGCCAGGGCCAGCTCCATCGCCACGGTCTGGAATCGGTATACGCGCTGCTCGGCGTCGCACCGGGCACTCACCTGCGCCACCCCGCGGCCATTCGCCGACTGGTGGCGCTGCTGAAGGGCCAGCATCGGGTACGCGAGGGCCGCGAGCCCTTCGATGCGGCCGCTTTCGTCATCGAATGGGTCAAGCGGGACCTGCTCAATCTGGCCTTCGGCAATTCGGACAATCACGGTCGCAATGCCGCTCTGCTCAAGCGTCCCGAGGGCATCTGGCACGCACCGGTCTATGACTTCGCCCCCATGAAGGCCGACCCCGAGGGCGTGACCCGGACGACGCAGTGGGGGCCGACATTCGAACGAGGCGGCGACGTCGACTGGCCGGCAGTCGCCGAGCACCTGGCGGATCTGGTCGATCCGGAGCGGCTGATGGGTGAGCTACGAGCCCTGGGCGAGCGCCTGCCGGGCCTTCGCGATCGGCTGGCGGGTCGCGGCGTGCCGTCGCGCATCCTGGACATGCCGGCGGTGGGACTGAACCATCTCGATGATCGCCTGACGCGCTGGGGGCTGACATGAAGCCACAGGCCCGCTCTCCCCAGGCGCGCCAGGCGGCGCTGCTCGAACAGCTGCGCCTGCTGAGGCGCGGCGAGACCACCGAAGGCCGCGTGCTGCGCACCCTGCGGCGCGAGGTCCTGGGCCTGACCCAGACGGCCTATGCCGAGCTGGTCGGCGTCAGCCGGCGCACCCTGTCGGACATCGAGCGGGACGCCGGCAACGCCTCCATGGCCAGCCTCGACCGGGTCTTCCGACCGCTGGGGCTCAAGGTCGGCCTGATGCCGCGACAGCCCGAACTGCTGGCCGAACTGCTCGACGAGTCATGACCCGATCCCGCGCCCGTCACTCGCTGTCCGTCAGCGCCACGCGCCCGAAGCGCTCGCGCAGGTGCTCGAGATAGCTGAGCAGCGCCGGAATCACCGCCAGCACCAGCAGCGTCGAGAGCCCCAGGCCGAAGGCGATGGACACCGCCATCGGGATCAGGAACTGGGCCTGCAGCGAGGTCTCGAACAGCAGCGGCATCAGCCCGCCGATGGTGGTCAGCGAGGTCAGCAGCACCGCGCGCACGCGCTGGACCACCGCCTCGTTGAGCGCGGCATCGATGGCCAGCCCCCGATGGCGCTGCTGGCGATAGAAGGCCACCAGGATGATGGCGTTGTTGACCACGATGCCGGAGAGCCCGAACAGGCCGAACAGCGACAGCATGGTCAGGTCGAGCCCCATCAGCCAGTGGCCCACCAGCGCCCCCACCAGCGCCAGCGGAATCGTCGCCATGACGATCAACGGCAGGCTCCAGGAGGCGAACACCCAGGCCAGGACCACGTACATCAGCGCCAGTCCCACCATCAGCCCGACGCGCATGTCGGCGAAGGTCTCGCGCTGGTCGGCGGCGCGACCCTCGAAGCTATAGCGCACCCCATGATCACGCATCAACGTCGGCAGCACCGTGGCTTCCAGGTCGGCGAGGATGCGGTCGGGCGTGTTGACCGCCGCATCCACTTCGGCGGTGACCTCCACCGCCAGGTTACCGTCCGCATGGCGCAGGGCCGAGAAGCCCTGGCGGTGGTCGAAACGAGCCACCTGGTCGAGCGGCACGAAGTCGCCTGCGGGGGTGCGGATCGACAGTCGCGACAGCGAGCTCAGCCGCTCGCGCTGCGCGCGGGGCAACAGCACCCGCACCTCGACCTCGTCCGGCCCGTCCTGATAGACCTGCACCAGCCGACCGTCGTAGGCGGCCCGCAGCTGGCGCCCCAGCTCCCGAGCCGTCAGCCCCAGCGCCTCACCGCGGGGACTGACCCGATAGATCAGCTGCTCGCGGCCCCAGGGCATGTCGTCCTCGGTGGCCAGCACACCGGGCAGCTGGGTCAGGGAACGCGCCAGCGATTCCGCCGCACGCTTCAGGGCCTCGGCCGACTCCCCGGTCAGGCGCACGTTGACGTCCTTGCCCGGCGGGCCGGCGCTGCGCTCGCTGATGGTCAGGTTCTCGATACCCGCCGGCAACGCGAGGCGCGAACGCCAGTCGCGGATGATCTCGGCATTGCGCGCCGACCGGTCGTCGGACGGGATGAGCTCGACCATGATCGAGCCCAGGTTGTCGCCGCTGCGCCCGGCCGCGCCCTCGGCGATCACCGCGCCGTGACGCGTCACCGCCTGGGCCACCAGGCCACCGCCCAGCGCCTCGTCGGTCGCCGCGAGGGCGGTTTCCATGTCACCCAGGAAGGCGTCGACCCGGGCGCGGTCGGTGCCGGCGACGAAGCTGGCGTTGGCATAGAGCACGTTGGGCTCCGGCGTGGGGAAGAAGTTGAAGGCCAGCCGTCCGCCTGCCAGCAGCCCCGCCGTGGCCAGCACCACGGCCACCGCCGCGGCCAGGGTGGCGGCCCGATAGCGCAGCGTCAGCGCCGAGAAACGCCGAAAAGGCCCCTGGCGGAAGGCATCGAAGGCGGCATCGAAACGCGCCCTGGGCCGATCCAGCGGCGAGGCTCTCGGCGTCTTGGCGCCTTTCGACGCGGCGGGCACGAAGGCATTGCGCAGGTGAGCCGGCAGCACCACGAAGCACTCCAGCAGCGAGGCAATCAGTACACAGATCATCACCACCGGAATGTCGCCGAGGATGCTGCCGATCACGCCACCGACCATCAGCAGCGGCATGAAGGCCGCGACGGTGGTCAGCGAGGAGGCCATCACCGGCCACAGCATGCGTCGCGCGGCGCCCTCGGAGGCACGCTGCGACGCCTCGCCCTGGCGGAAGTGGGCGTCGGCGTCCTCGCCCACCACGATGGCGTCATCGACGATCACCCCCAGCGCCATGATCAGCGCGAACAGCGAGATCATGTTGATCGAGCCGCCGATGATCCAGAACGTGGCCATGGCACCGAGAAAGGCGGTGGGAATGCCGACCGCCACCCAGAAGGCCACCCGGCCCGGCAGGAAGAAATAGAGCAGGCCGAGCACCAGTAGCAGGCCGCCCAATCCGTTGCTGAGCAATAGCCCTATACGCTCGGCGATCAGCTGCCAGGTCTCGTCGTGCACCTCGAGCGTCACCGTGGGCGGCAGCAGCGGCCGGGTCTCGTCGAGCCAGGCTCGCAGCGTCTCGGCGGCCGCCAGGGAGTTGCCGTCCTCACTGCGCTGGAGCAGCAGCTCCACCGCGCCCTGGCCATCTCGGCTCAGCGTCACCTCGCCCTGCTGGGGCTCCTGGCGAATGATGGCGATGTCTCCCAGGCGCAGCTGCACCCGATCGCTGCCGAGAATCGGCAGCTCGGCGAAACCGGCCGGCGAGCGGCGCTGCTCGACGGCGCGCAGCTCGCGGGCACTGTCGCGCTGGCCGATCAGCCCGGCCGGCAGATCACGGGAAAGGGCCTCCACGCGCTCGGCGATCTCGTCGAGGGACAGCCTCAGCTCTTCCAGGCGACGGGCCGGCACCTCGATGCTGATCTGCTGCTCGGGCAATCCCTCGATCTCCACCCGGTCGAGACCCGCCTGGAGCAGCGAATCCTCCAGGCGATTGGCCAGGTGGCGCAGCTCGTCGTCGGACAGCGTACCGTGAATCAGCAGCCGCGCGACCGGTTCGAAATGCGCCACCCGGCTGATGCGCGGCTCCTCGGCGTCGACCGGCAGATGGGTGAACTCGGCGACCCGCTGGCGCACATCGTCCAGCGCCAGCACCGGGTCGGCACCTTCACGGAACTCCAGGGTGATGCTGGACACCCCCTGGGCCGAGGTCGAGGTCATGCGCTTGAGACCCTCGATGCTGCGCAGGCGCTGTTCCAGCGGCAGAGTGATGCCCTGCTCCACGTCCTCGGCAGCGGCGCCGCCCCACACCGTGCTCACGGTGACGACGTCGAGAGAGAAATCGGGAAAGAACTGGACGTTCATGCGCGTCAGGCCCAGCGCCCCGCCCAGCAGCATCACCAGCATCACCAGATGGGCGGCGACGCGATGATGGACGAAGAAGCCCAGCGGGCCCCGGCGACGGCTCATTCGTCCTCCTCGTCGCCGACCACCTGGAGCTTGAGCCCCTCGGCGGCGTTGGGCAGGTGCGTGACGATCACCTCCTGACCGTCGGCCAGCCCCGCGCCGCTGACCAGCACCCAGCCATGGTTCGTCGCGGCGCCATTCCCCCCCGCATCGCCGGCCACCGGGCCATGGCGCTCGATCCGCAGCCGGCGCATGCGGTCATCCTCATCGCGCAGATACAGCACCTCGTCGCCATAGAGGGCGCTGGCGGGCACCGCCAGGCTGTCGGCCACCGGCGGGCGGCGCAGCATCACGTCGACCAGGCTGCCCGGTCGCAGCCCGCGGGGCATCCCCTCCAGGCGCAGGATCGCTTCGGTACCGCCGGGCGCGCTCTCTCCGACGAAGCCCTCGAGACGAAAGCGCGCCCTCTCGCCGACGGCATGGGGATGCCGGCCGTCATCCAACGCCACCTGCAGCTCGTCGAGGTAGGCGCTGGGCACCTGGGCACGCAGTTCCAGACCATCGCGCGGGTAGATCGACAGCAGCTCGGCGCCCTCGCCGACCCGCTCACCCGGCGCCACCGCCACGCCGCTGACGATGCCGGCGAAGGGCGCCTCGACCCGGCTGCGTTCGGCGTCACGACGCGCCTCGGCCAGCCCCGCCCGGGCTTCGGCCAGCCCGGCCTCGAGCTGGGCCAGCCTGGCGGGATACCCGGCCAGCGCACCTTCCCGAGCGTCCACCGTGACCCGCGCCTGAGCCAGGGCATCGCGGGCATCGTCCAGCGACGAGGCCGAGGCCAGGTTACGCTCGGACAGCGAACGGACCCGTTCCAGCCGGCGGCGGGCGTTGCCGAGCAGTTCGCGCTCTCGGGCCAGGGCGGTGCGATCGCTCTCCTGGCGGACCCGCTCCGCCTCGATCTGCGCCTCCAGATCATTGACCCGCGCCTCGGCCCGCGCCACCACCGGGGCCACGTCCGCCACGTCCAGGGCCACCAGCAACTGGTCTTCGGCCACGCGCTGTCCATCGCGCACCGGCCGTTCGGCGATGCGCGCGGGCAGCGGCGCGGTGAAGGTCACCGCCTCGGGCGCGACGATCTCGCCGTAGAGCGGCAGCAGCGGGGCATGACTCGACAGTGCCACGGACAGCGTCTCGACCCGCCAGCTGCGCTCCTGGGGCGCCACCTCGGCGGGCTCCGGTCGCGTCGCCCTGAGGCCAAGGAAGGCGGCGGCGCCGAGCACCAGGAACAGCACGGGAATCAGCAGTCGTCGCATCGGGCATCCATCGAGCAGGATTCGAGAGTCCCAATATACCGCCTGAGCCACGGGGAGAAACCCGCTGTCCGCGACTCCCTTGCGCGCCGTCATCGTTCCGTCATCCCGCGCCCCTATCGTCATGCCCCGATTTCATCAGGAGAACGATCGATGCGACAGGGACGCGACCTGCTGGGCCTGGCGATGCCGCCGGGACACACGCCACATGCGAGGCCACGGACTGGCCCACACGATGCCGTGCCAGGCCTCGAGATGCACACGCCGTCGCGGCCGGCGGTGACCTCCGGCGTGATGAGCCCGGACCTGCTGACCGGGCGCGCCATGCGCTGGTCACGACATCGAGGTCGGTCGAGGAGCGACGCCTGACCGCACCCCACCGCGGGACGCGGTGCGGGGCGATCGGGTATCATCGCGGCCACGATTCTGCCGCGGAGCCGTCATGCCAGCCGCCCTGCCCCTGCCGCTATCCACCCCCAACCGCAACATGGTACGCCTGACCATCGTCCGCGGCATCACCTGGACCGGATTCCTCTTCGGCATCGTGATCGGCGTGACGGGACTCGGCTTCGAGCTCGACGTGCCTGCCGTCGGCGCGGTGATCGTGGTGATGGCGCTGATCAACATCGGCACCTGGTGGCGCCTGGGCCGCCCTCGGGACGTCAGTCACCGTGAATACCTGGCGCACCTGCTGGCCGACATGGCCGGCCTGACGCTGCTGTTCTACTTCACCGGCGGCGCCACCAACCCCTTCATCAACTACTACCTGGTGCCGGTCACCATCGCCGCCGCCACCCTGCCCTGGCGCTATGCCTGGGGCGTGGCCGTGGCCGGCCTGGCCGGCACCAGCGTGCTGATGGTCTTCTACCACCCGGTGCCCCAGCTCGGCATGCCGCACCTCCAGGACGGCATCAGCCTGCACATCCTCGGCGTATGGCTGAACTTCGCCCTGTCCGCCGGGCTGGTGACCTTCTTCATCTTCAAGATGGCCCGCGCCCTGCGCGGCCGCGAGCAGGCTCTGTCACGCACCCGCGAGGCGGTGCTGCGTAACGAGCAGGTGCTGGCGGTGGCCACCCAGGCCGCCGGCACCGCCCATGAGCTCGGCACGCCGCTGTCGACCATGGCGGTGCTGCTCAACGAGATGCGCGAGGATGCACGCGGCAACGAGCTGCTCGAGAAGGACATCGATCTGCTGCGCGAACAGGTCGACACCTGCAAGTCGCGCCTGCGCCACCTGGTGGACAACGCCGACCGCCGACGCATGGCCAATGCGGAGATTCGTGAGGCCAGGGAGTGGCTGGAGGAGGTCGTGCAGCGCTGGCTGGTACTGCGCCCGGACGTCGGCTATCGCCTCGAGGTGACCGGCCGCCGCGGCACGCCCCGCCTGAGCGTGGACACCACCCTCGCCCAGGCGCTGACCAACCTGCTCAACAACGCCGCCGACGCCAACCCGGACAACATCCTGATCCAGCTCGACTGGAAGGCCGACGAGGTGGTGATCGACATTCGCGACCACGGCCCCGGCGTCTCGCTGGACATCGCCGACCAGCTCGGCGAGACCTTCGTCTCGACCAAGAGCAAGGGGCTCGGCATCGGCCTGTTCCTGACCCATGCCACCATCAATCGCTTCGGCGGCGGCGTGCGGCTGTACAATCATCCCGAAGGCGGCACCCTGACCGAGGTGACCCTGCCCCGCAGCGCCCCCGAGGCCTGAGCCGATCACAGCGAGGATGCCATGCAAGAGACCGACGAACGCCTGCTGATCGTCGACGACGACGAGATGTTCTGCCACGTGCTGCACCGCGCCATGAGCCGACGTGGCTTCGAGGTGCTGGTGGCCCACGACGCGGAACGCGCCCTGGCCCTGGCGCGCCAGCATGAACCCACCATGGCCACCCTGGACCTGAAGCTGGAACAGGAATCGGGGCTCAAGCTGCTGCCCGAGATGCTCGAGGCGGTGCCGGACTGCCGCGTCGTCGTGCTGACCGGCTACTCGAGCATCGCCACGGCGGTGCAGGCGATCAAGCTCGGCGCGGTGAACTACCTGTGCAAGCCCGCCGACGCCGAGGAGATCCTCGCCGCCCTGTCACAGGAGGAAGCCGATCCCGAGGCCGAGGTCGCCGAGCATCCTCCGTCGATCAACCGCCTGACCTGGGAGCACATTCAGAAGGTGCTGCAGGAGCACGACGGCAATATTTCCGCCACCGCACGGGCGCTGGGCATGCATCGCCGCACCCTGCAGCGCAAGCTGCAGAAGCGGCCGGTCAGGCGCTGAAATACGGGCTACGGGCTACGGGCTACGGGCTACGGGCTACGGCAAGAGGTTAGCTCGTTGCTCGCCGCCCGCCGCCCGAACGCGGGAGTTACTGCGCCGTCCAGCCCAGATCGATGTTCCAGCTGGCGCCGGTGACGGCCCCCGCCGCATCGGAGGCCAGGTAGCCCACCAGCGACGCCACCTCGCCGGGATCGATCAGACGCTTGACGGCGGCGTTCTTGAGCATGATCTGCTCGACCACTTCCTGCTCGTCCATCCGGTTCAGTTTGGCCTGGTCGGCGATCTGGTTCTCCACCAGCGGCGTCTTCACGTAGGCCGGGCACAGGGCGTTGGCGGTGATGCCCTGCGAACCACCCTCCAGGGCCGCGGTCTTGGTCAGCCCGATCAAGCCGTGCTTGGCGCTGATGTAGGCGGCCTTGCCCGGGGACGCGACCTGGGCGTGAATCGAGGCCACGTTGACGATGCGCCCCCAGCCGTTCTCCCTCATCGACGGCCAGGCCGCCTGGGTCAGCAGGAAGGGCGCGGTCAGCATCAGATCGATGATGCGCCGCCACTGTTCCTCGGGGAATTCCTCGATCGACGACACGTGCTGGATGCCGGCATTGTTGACCAGGATATCGAGCCGGCCGAAGCGGCTCAGGGCATCGGCCACCGCCGCCTTGCAGGCCTCGCCATCGGTCAGGTCGGCCTGGAAGAAGGCGGCACCGGCGCGCTCGGCGATCGCCTCCCCCTCGGGATTGAAATCCACCGCCAGCACCTGATGGCCCTGCTCGCGGAAGTGACGCACCACGGCCTCGCCGATGCCGCTGCTGGTGCCGGTGACGAGTGCCACCCGCGGCGTGGAAGATTGAGCGGTCATGAAGTCTCCTCGTTCCAGTTCCATGGGAAAGGTGAAGCTACGACGCTGCGTCACCAGCATATGAACCTTTGCCGCACTGCACCAGAGCGACCTTTCTCCTACTCGGCGGCAGCCGGTGCCATCACCTGCGCCATCAACCGCTGGGCCAGCCGACTGCCGTCCTGCACCGAATCGAGATCGGCGAGATCCTCGAGCAGCACGCACTGCCACAGCCACTCGCCGCCGCCCAGCGACACCGCCTCGAAGGGATAGCGTCCGGAGGGCAGCGCCAGCGTCAGGCGTGCCCCCTCACCGGGCGGTAGCGCGTCGTTCGCCTCCGGCACCAGCGCCAGCGACAGCGAGACCGGCGTGATCAGCGCGCCCAGCAGGCCACGCTCGCCACTGGGCATCTCCTGCGGCTGGAAGCACAGCGCATCCACCCCGAGCCGAGCGTTATAGCCGTGTTCACGGCGGGCGGCCTCGAGGAAGGTACGCTCCCAGGCCTGCGCCAGGCGGTTCAGGCGGTCGTATTGATCGGCGGACAGGGCCTGCATCACGGCACTCCTGTGTGGATATGGACGAGTGGGATGTAACGGTGAGATGAACGGGCGGCCAGTATAGCCAGCCGACCGGGGGTTGCTGCTAGCATGGGAACTCAGCCAACCCCGAGGAGCCGCCATGACCCCCGAACAGCGCCTGGAGATCGCCGTCGACATCGCCACCCACGCCGGGCGAATGATCGTCGAAGCCCGCGACCAGGGTGATTTCGACCATCGCTACAAGCACGGGCAGGAACTGGTCACCGACATCGACCTGCAGGTGGACACCTATATCGGCGAGCGGCTGGAGGCAAGCTTTCCCGAGGAGACACGGCTCAGCGAGGAGCTCGCGCCGGACCGCGAGGTCCTCGAACGGCCCGATGCGCTGTGGGTGGTGGACCCCATCGACGGCACCGTCAACTTCGCCCACGGCCTGCACCACGTGGCGGTATCGGTCGGCTGGGCCAGCGGCGGCAAGGTGCGGCTCGGCGTGGTACACGCGCCCTTCCTCGGCGAGACCTACACGGCGCTGGCCGGACGCGGCGCCTGGTGCAACGGCGAGCCGATCCGCGCCAGCGACAGCAAGGAGATGACCACCAGCCTGGTCGGCACCGGCTTCCCCTATCGTCGCGACAGCCGACCGCCGCTGATGCGCCGGCTGATGGCCGTGCTCACCCACTGCCAGGACGTGCGTCGCGCCGGTTCCGCGGCCCTCGACCTGTGCGCGGTGGCCAGCGGGCGGCTGGACGCCTACTACGAGAGTGTCTCGCCCTGGGACATGGCCGCCGGTCTGCTGATCGCCCGCGAAGCCGGGGCACGGACCGGGCATCTATACCCGGTACCCGGAGGCCTGCCCGAGGATCTCTACGGCGAGAACCTGCTGGTCTCGAGCCCGGCGCTGCATGACTCGCTCGGCGAGCTGCTGCGCCACGCCGACGCCAGCGACCACGACGCTCTCTGAGCCGGCCGCCGGGGCACACGCCCCGGCGTCAAGCGCCCTATAGCGCGATGCAATCGACGTCTCAGCCGAGGCCTATTGGCCAGATGCGCGCTACTGGGGCAAAATGGCGCTCGATTTCGTCTTTATTTCCTTTCGATGCATCCGTGATGCAAGGAGTCATGTCATGTTCGTCGTCATCTTCGGCCGCCCCGGCTGCCCGTTCTGCGTTCGCGCCAAGGACCTCGCCGAGAAGCTCGAGAGCGCCGGCGCCATCCAGGGGCATCGCTACGTGGACATCCATGAGGAAGGCATCACCAAGGCCGACATGGAAAAGACCATCGGCAAGCCGGTCGAGACCGTGCCGCAGATCTTCGCCGACCAGACTCACATCGGCGGTTTCACCGAGTTCGACCAGTACGTGCGCGAGCAGGCACTGATGCCGGTCGAGACCGCCCAGTAAGCCGCACGACGCGTGCGAGACGAAGGCCGCCTCCGGGCGGCCTTCTTGCGTCATGGACCTGCCGCCCGCCTCGTTGAATCCGCCCACACCCCCGCGGCTTACACTGCCTGAAAGGACAACGACGCATAAAAGAGGATGAGGCAGGATGCAGCGGGAAGAATTCATCCAGCAGCTGTGGCTGGATTACGTGCATCAGCACCCCGACCTGGGCGGGCTGCGACTGTGGCCGGTGGAGGCGCCACCGGAATACCTGACGCTGCTGACCCTCAATCATGGCCCCTGGTCCATGGAAGCCCTGCTGCCGACCCTGGTGCGATTCGGCTATCGCCCGCGTCAGCGCTTTGCCATGGCCGACCGCGGGCTGCTGGCCACCCTGCTCGCCGCCCCCGACGACGGCGCCTGGCTGGTGCTGGCAGAGCTTCAGCTCGGCACCCTGTCGCGTCCGCCCCGCGAGGCCCTGCAGCGGCTGGTGAACCAGGCCGCCGACGCCGATACCAAGGGCCAGAACCTGCTGTGCCGCGGTCGTCCCTGGCCGATGCCGGACTGGGCCACCTACCAGACCCTGGCAGCGGCGCACCCGCTGGCCGGCTGGCTGGCCGCCATGGGGCCGCGCCTGCACCACCCCGGATTCGACTGCGCGAGACTCGGGCAGCGCCTCAGCCATCTTGACGCGGCCCTGGCCGACGCGGGCATCACGGGCAGCGGCGACCGCCATCACGGCATCCTGCCCGTGTCACCGTTGCTCGACTACCGTTTCTATCCCGGCCCCGCCCGGCGGCTGGTCTTCGCCGAGGGCGACGAACATCGCGTATCCTCCGGCGGCCTGGCACTGGTGCAGAAGCAGGTCAGCGCCAATCAGGAGCGCTGCGCCGAACTGCTGCTGCCCCATCACACCCGCTGCGAGCTCACCTAGGTTCTGTACGAAAACTGTCTGCGCTCGCCATACGGCGGGCGTTTTTCGTGGCCACCCATGCGGCGCCTCACCCGCCGTTTTGCGGCCCGATATCCGCTCGCATCCCTTGACGATTCGGCCTCGAGGCGTCCCGGCTCACGTCGCGCCGGCGGGACCATCCACAGTTTCTGTGGATAACGCTGTGCATCGTGCCGGCACAAGCGACGACGAGCCCCGTGACATGGCCGTGCCGCTTGGAATGGTCAGTTTTTCGGCACTCGCCAGCAACGAGATGGCCCGGGCAAGCCCGGGCCATGAAAGGAAAAAATCCTTGACGACGTCGACGACGTCAGTCGGCGAAGACCATCTCCGGCACGTGGTCCGGCACGATCAGCTTGCCGGCGGTCTTTTCCTTGATCTCCTCGACCGACACGCCCGGGGCGCGCTCCTTGAGCACGAAGGCGCCGTTCTCGATCTCGAGGTAGGCCAGGTCGGTCAGCACGCGGTTGATGCAACCGGCGCCGGTCAGCGGCAGGTTGCAGGATTCCAGCAGCTTGGACTCACCGTGCTTGGAGGCGTGGGTCATGGTGCAGATGATGTTCTCGGCGCCGGCCACCAGGTCCATGGCGCCGCCCATGCCCTTGATCAGCTTGCCGGGGATCATCCAGGAGGCGATGTTGCCGTTCTGGTCGACCTCGAAGGCGCCGAGCACGGTCAGGTCGACGTGGCCGCCGCGGATCATGGCGAAGGATTCCGCGGAGGAGAAGATCGCCGCGCCGGGACGGGCGGTGACGGTCTGCTTGCCGGCGTTGATCATGTCCGGGTCCACTTCCTCCTCGGTGGGGAAGCGGCCCATGCCCAGCAGGCCGTTCTCGGACTGCAGCATGACGTCGATGTCGTCCGGGACGTAGTTGGCCACCAGGGTGGGAATGCCGATGCCCAGATTGACGTAGAAACCGTCCTCGAGTTCGCGCGCCACGCGCATAGCCATCTGTTCGCGAGTCAGTGCCATCGTGATTGCCTCTTGTCTGTCATGATTGACGACCGTCGGGGAAAGGCGAAGCGAGGGTTTTGCCATGGATGGCAAAAGTAGCGCCCAAGGATGGGTTCACAGCGCCTCGCGCAGGCTTTCCCGGACAGGCTCGCCTCATCGTTGATCGTGTAATGACGCGCTTAGCCCTGGTGCACGGTGCGCTTCTCGATACGCTTCTCGAAGGTGCCCTGGATGATGCGATCGACGTAGATGCCCGGGGTATGGATCTGGTCCGGCGGCAGCTCGCCGGGCTCGACGATCTCCTCGACCTCGACCACGGTGATCCTGCCCGCGGTGGCGGCCAGCGGATTGAAGTTCTGGGCGGTGTCGCGATAGATGACATTGCCGTAGCGATCGGCCTTCCAGCCCTTGACGATGGCGAAGTCGCCGACGACGGATTCCTCGAGGATATAGTGGCGACCGTTGAACTCACGGACCTCCTTGCCCTCGCCGATGGGCGTCCCGTAGCCGGTGGCGGTGTAGAAGGCCGGAATGCCGGCACCGCCGGCGCGCATTTTCTCTGCCAGGGTCCCCTGCGGCGTCAGCACCACCTCGATGTCGCCCTCGAGCATCTGCTGCTCGAACAGCGCGTTCTCGCCCACGTAGGAGGCGTAGATGGTGCTGATCTGGCGATCCTCGAGCAACAAGCCCAGGCCAAAGCCGTCCACGCCACAGTTGTTGGAATAGACGGTCAGGTCCTTGACGCCGCGACGCTGGATCTCGCCGATCAGGTTCTCGGGGATGCCGCACAGCCCGAAGCCGCCGGCGATCACGGTCATGCCGCTCTCGATACCGGCCATTGCCTCCTCAAAGGAACCCACTCGCTTGTCGAATCCGGCCATATCTGCCTCGCCTGGTTGGAAAGTGGTTGTTGTTGCGCAGCCATCATGGAAGACGCTTCATCTCATGGTCCGTTGATGACGCTGTGTTGCAGACCCCCAGCAGTGTCGACGGGGATCATATATTTGTTAAGTTTGATTTTTTTATGGATTATTTTAATTACCAAATAGACTAGCGGAGCCCCCATGACCGTCAAGCAACTCCGCGCGTTTCTCGCCGTGGCCCAGACGCTCAGCTTCACCCAGGCCTGCGAGCGGCTGCACCTGTCTCAACCGGCCCTCAGCCTGACCATCAAGAGCCTGGAAGAATCGCTTGGCGGGCGGCTGCTCACCCGCAGCACCCGCAGCGTACGGCTGACCCCGGAGGGCGAGTCCCTGGTGCCGCTGGCCAAGCGCCTGCTGGCCGACTGGGACAACACCGAGGAGCTGCTGCGCCAGCGCTTCACCCTGCGACTGGGCCGGGTCGCCGTGGCCGCCATGCCCTCCTTCGCCGGCAACCAGCTGCCCACCGTGCTCGGGGCCTTTCGCGCGCGCTACCCGCAGATCAACGTCACCGTTCACGACGTGATCAACGAACAGGTCATCGAGATGGTGCGTCAGGGCCGCGTCGAGCTGGGCATCGCCTTCGCCCCGGAAGCCACCGACACCCTGCACTTCACGCCGCTGTTCGAGGACCGCTTCGTGGCCGTGGTACCGGCCGATTCGCCGCTGGCCGGCCGCCAGCGGGTGAATTGGCCCACGCTGCTTTCCGAGGACTTCATCACCCTGCAGCGCCCCTCCATGGTGCGCCTGATGATCGAGGAGCAGCTGCGCGCTCAGGGCATCGAGCTGCCGGTGGCCTTCGAGAGCTATCAGCTCGCCACCGTGGGCCGCATGGTGGCCGCCGGACTCGGCGTCAGCGCGGTGCCGTCACTGTGCATCGATCAGATGCACGAGCTGGGCGCGCGCTGCCTGACCCTCGAGGCGCCGACCATCCAGCGCGCCGTGGGCGTGCTTTCGGCCAACGCCGAGGCGCTCTCGGTGGCCGCGCAGGCGCTGAGGGAGGTCATCCAGGAAACCATCACCGCCCCCGTCCTCAGCGCCGACTAGTCTCAAGACAGGTAAACGCGACGGTGAATGCAACAGCTGAATGCGATCAGGAGGGACATCCCATGGCCGATCCGCTCTGGCAACCGTCTCCCGAGGCCATCGAGGCGACTCGCCTGGCCGCCCTGATGCGCCGGCTCGAACGCCAGCACGGCATCGAGCTGCCCGACTACGCCGCCCTTCACGCCTGGAGCCTCGCACATCCCGAGGCCTTCTGGGCCCAGCTGTGGGAGGACGCCGACATCATCGCCGAGCGACGCGGCGAGCGCGTGCTGGAACGCCCCGACGCCATGCCCGGCGCCCGCTGGTTCCCGGACGCCCGGCTGAACTTCGCCGAGAACCTGCTGCGCCGGCGCGACGCGCACCCGGCGCTGATTGTCCACGACGAGCGCGGCCCGCGCCGCGAGCTGAGCCACGAGGCGCTATATCGCCAGGTGGCCGCCCTGGCCTCGGCGCTGCACGATCTCGGCGTGGTGCCGGGCGATCGCGTCGCCGGCATCGTGCCCAACGGCGAGCACGCGGTGATCGCCATGCTCGCCGCCGCGAGCCTCGGCGCCATCTGGTCCTCCTGCTCGCCGGACTTCGGCGTCCAGGGCGTACTCGACCGCTTCGGCCAGATCGGCCCCCGCGTGCTGATCGCCGCCGACGGCTACACCTGGAACGGCAAGGCCATCGACATCCGTCCGCGGCTGGCCGAGATCGCCGGTGCCATCGACGGCCTGGCGCGGGTGGTGGTGTTCCCCTTCCTCGCCGACGCGCCCGAGCTTGGCGACATCACCGGGGCCGTGGCCTGGAACGATGTCCTGGACCACGATGCCACCGAGATCGACTTCGTCTCGCTGCCCTTCGATCACCCGCTCTATCTGCTCTATTCCTCGGGCACCACCGGCACGCCCAAGGCCATCCTGCACTCGGCCGGCGGCACCCTGCTGCAGCATCTCAAGGAACATCGTCTGCACACCGACCTCGGCCCCGAAGACGTGCTGTTCTACTACACCACCTGCGGCTGGATGATGTGGAACTGGCTGGTCTCCGGGCTCGCCTCGGGCGCCACCCTGGTGCTGTTCGACGGTGCGCCCTTCTCGCCCTCGCCCGACGCGCTGTGGGCCATGGCCGAACGCGAGGGCATCACGGTGTTCGGCACCAGTGCCCGCTACCTGGCCGCCTGCGAGAAGGAAGGCCTGCGCCCCGGCCACGAGCACGATCTCGGGGCGCTGAGGTCGGTGCTGTCCACCGGTTCGGCGCTGTCTCACGCCTCCTTCGACTACGTCTATCGCGACATCAAGGCCGACCTGCTGCTGGCCTCGATCTCCGGCGGCACCGACATCGTCTCCTGCTTCGCGCTGGGCTGCCCGATTCGCCCGGTCCATCGCGGCCAGATCCAGTGCCGCGGGCTGGCCATGGCGGTGGACGTGTTCGACGACGAGGGACGGCCGCTGCGCGGCGACAAGGGCGAGCTGGTCTGCACGCAACCGTTCCCCGCCATGCCGCTGGGATTCTGGAATGACCCCGACGGAGAGCGCTATCACGACGCCTACTTCTCCACCTTCCCCGGCGTCTGGGCCCATGGCGACTATGCCGAGATCACCCCGGAGGACGGCCTGATCATCCACGGCCGTTCGGACGCCGTGCTCAATCCCGGCGGGGTGCGCATCGGCACCGCCGAGATCTACCGTCAGGTGGAGAAGGTCGAGGAGGTGCTGGAGTCGCTTTGCATCGGCCAGGAGTGGGAGGACGATATCCGCGTGGTGCTGTTCGTGCGCCTGCGCCCGGGGCTGACCCTCGACGACGGCCTGCGTGAGCGCATTCGCGAGACCATCCGCGCCAACGCCACGCCGCGCCACGTGCCGGCGAAGATCCTCCAGGTCGAGGACCTCCCGCGCACCCTGTCGGGCAAGCTGGTGGAGCTCGCCGTGCGCAACGTGGTCCACGGCCGGCCGGTCAGGAACAGGGAAGCACTGGCCAATCCCGATGCGCTGTCGCTGTTCGAGGATCTTCCCGAACTGAGGGACTGACGAGGACGAGAGGCGCCGTGGACAGGTCGTAGCGGGCGGCTTGACCAAGGATGGCCAGCACTGGCCCTGCAAGCAGAGCCGAATGCGAAGCGCCGCAGGCCATCGCGGGCGACAGGAAAGCATTCTTGCCTGTCCTCGCGACTTGGCGCCTGAGCGGCCCGAGTCGTCGACGACACAGGCCCCCGACCATGATGTTGCCCTCACCGCTGGGCACCCCCGCCACGATCCATTAGCATTGACCCCTATAGCTTTCTTCAAGGAGACCGACGGCATGTCGACCCTCAGGGGGATCGTCAGCCTGCTGCTGCTGACCCTCAACACCCTGTGCTGGGCGGTGCCGCTGATCGCGCTCACCCTGCTCAAGCTGATCACCCCGGGCCGCCCGCTGCGGCGCCGGGTGCTGCGCTGGCTGAACGGCGTGGCCCTGGGCTGGGTCGACGTCAACCTGTGGTGGATCCGCCACTGGATTCGCCCCGACTTGCGCGTCGACCTGCCGGAGGGGCTGAGCCGCGACGAATGGTGGCTGGTATTGGCCAATCACCGCAGCTGGACCGATATCTTCGCGCTGTTCCTGGCCCTGCACCGTCGGCTGCCGATGCCGCACTTCTTCGTCAAGCGCCAGCTGATCTGGATCCCGGTGGTCGGGCTGGCCTTCTGGGCGCTGGAGTTCCCGATGCTGCGCCGGCTGACCCGCGAGCAGCGCGAGCGCCATCCGCACCTGGCCCGCCGCGACCGAGAAGCCACCGAACGCATGTGCGCCCATGCCCGCGAGCGCCCGATCGCCATCTACAACTTCGTCGAAGGCACCCGCTTCACGCCGGCCAAGCACGCCGCCCGCCACAGCCCCTACCG
This sequence comes from Halomonas sp. ND22Bw, assembly GCF_003011945.1. Lineage (NCBI taxonomy): Bacteria > Pseudomonadati > Pseudomonadota > Gammaproteobacteria > Oceanospirillales > Halomonadaceae > Halomonas > Halomonas sp. ND22Bw. Next base: position 283,747 of record NZ_PXWD01000001.1, read on the forward strand.
GCACCTGCTGCCGCCGCGCGCCGGCGGCATCGCCCAGGTGCTGGGCCTGCTCGGCGACCGGCTGGGCGGCATTCTCGACGTGACGCTTCGCTACTCGCGCCCCGAGCCCCGCTTCTGGGATTTCCTCTGCGGCCGCGAGGGCACGATCCACCTGACTGCCCGCCGCCTGACCGTGCCCGAGTGGATGACTCAGGGCGACTATCACCAGGATCCCGCCTACAAGGAACGCTTCCACACATGGCTCAACGCCCAGTGGCAGGCCAAGGACGCCGCCCTCGATACGCCCTGACGTTTCTCACCCTGCTGCTGATCGCCCTGCTGGCCGGCTGCGCCGGCCCCTCGGGAGTGATGCGCGGCGGCTCGCCCGCCGGCAACTGGGTGACTATCCAGCGAGGGGACACCCTGGGCGCGATCGCACGACGCGCCGACGTGCCGCTGGTACGGCTGAGACGCTTCAATCCCGGCGTGAATCCGCGCGGCCTGGCCGTGGGGCAGCGTATCCTGGTGCCCAGCCAGAACGAGCGCGCCCCGTCCGGCGGCCCCTATCGCTACCAGATCCGCCCCGGGGACACCTACAGCGCCATCGCCCGGCGCTTCGGCACCTCGCCGGTCAGCATCGCCGCGGCCAACACCGGCGTCAGCCCCACCGACCTCAAGGTCGGCCAGCTGGTCTCGGTGCCGCTGCACGGCACCCGGACCGCCTCGAGCCGCCGCAGCACGTCCAGCGCCCCGTCACGCTCGTCGTCATCGAGCCCCCGGCCGGCGCCCGATCCCGGCCCGGTGCCGAGCGATGCCCGCGACTGGCCCTGGCCGCTGGACGACTATCGTGTCGCCCGCGCCTTCGGCAAGGACAGCCGCGGGACCCTGCAACCCATGCTGCTGGCCACCGACCAGGGCGCCCGCGCCAAGGCCGTGGCCGACGGCGAGGTCCGCTTCGCCGACAGCATGCGTCAGCTCGGCCGGGTGGTGATCGTGCACCATGCGGACAACCTGCAGAGCGTCTACGCCATGTGCGACAGCCTGCTGGTGGACAGCGGCACCCGGGTCAGCCAGGGCACGCCGCTGTGCACCGTGAGCCGACATGCCTCCACCGGGCGCTATGACCTGCTGTTCGACATGCGTCACGGCGGCAAGCCCATCGACCCCCGCACCGTGCTGCGTTGACTTGGTCGAAAGCCGCGACGACTGTCATCACGGCGTCATGCCGATGTCGCGGTGCTGTCACCCCGCCCGGCCATCCTGAATCGTCAACGGGGCCACTCCGGTCACCGACGGCACGAGGATGGACATGCGCATCTGCCTGGTCAGCGAAACCTGGACGCCGGACATCAACGGCGTGGCTCACACCCTGACCCAGCTCAGCGATCAGCTGCGGCAACGCGGCTTCTCCCTGCAGCTGGTGCGCCCGCGCCCCGCCGACGGCGCGCATCGCGCCGAAGGCATGGACAGCGAACTCCAAGTACGCGGCGCCTCCGTACCGGGCTATCGCGAAGTGCGGCTGGGCTTTCCGGCCGGGCGACGCATCCGTCGCCTGTGGCAGGCCGAGCGCCCCGACGTCGTCTATGTGGCCACCGAGGGCCCGCTCGGCTGGTCGGCGCTGGCCGCCGCCGAGAAGCTCGGCATCCCGGTGGTCAGCGGCTGGCACACCAACTTCGATCACTACTGCCGGGACTACGGCGTCGACTGGCTCCGACCGCTGGTCACTCAGCGCCTGCGCCGCTTCCACAACCGCTGCGGCGCCACCCTGGTGCCGACCCACGCCCAGGCCCGCGACCTCGGTCAGCGCGGCTTCGAACGGGTCAAGGTGATGGCGCGCGGCATCGACGGCGAACGCTTCTCCCCGGCCCATCGCGACCCGGCCCTGCGCGAGCGATGGGGCGCCGACGAGCATCGACCGGTGGCGCTCTACGTGGGCCGCCTGGCGCCCGAGAAGAACCTCGACCTGCTGCGCGACACCTTCGCCGCCATGCTCGACGCCCATCCCGGCCTCACGCTGGTGGTGGTCGGTGACGGGCCCGGCCGCGCCAACCTCGAGCGCGCTCTGCCCCAGGCCCACTTCGCCGGTTTCGTGTCACCCGACGAGCTGATTCGCTATTACGCCAGCGCCGACCTGTTCGTCTTCCCGTCGATCTCCGAGACCTGGGGTAACGTGCTGCTCGAGGCCATGGCCAGCGGCCTGGCCACCGTCGCCTTCCGCCACGCCGCCGGCGCGGAGCTGATCGAGGACGACGTCAATGGCGTGCACCTGGCGGTCGGCGACGAGGCCGGCTTCCGCGACGCCGCGGTGGCGCTGTGCCAGCAGCCGGCCCGCTACGGGCGCCTCGGCCGCGCCGCCCGGCAGCGCGCCCTTGGCTACCGCTGGCCCGCCATCGCCGATGACTTTCTCGCCGCCCTGACCCACGCCCGGGAGATGTCCGATGAAACCTCGCGCCCCTGCCGTGTTTGACCGCCTGGATATGCTCGAATGGCACCTCTGCCAGCGCCTGGCCGGGTTCAGCATCCACCGCCCCTGGCTATGGTCGCTGCGCCTGGCCAGCAAGGCCGGCGACTGGCCGATCTGGGTCGTGCTGATCGCCGCCCAGCCCTGGTTGCACGGCCGCGACGAGGGCTGGGAGCTGGCCTTCCACTACACCCTGACCGCCCTGGTGGCGATCGTCTTCTACCGGCTGGTGAAGACACGACTGTGCCGCGAGCGCCCCTTCATCACCTTCTCGAGCATCGCCTGCCAGGAGCCGGCCCGGGATCGCTACAGCTTTCCCAGCGGCCATACCATGCACGCGGTGATGTTCTGCACTCTGGTCGCGGCGCACTCGCCTTGGCTGCTCCCGGTGCTGATCCCGGTCGCCGCCCTGATCGCGATCTCCCGGGTCGGCCTCGGCCTGCACTACATCAGCGATGTCATCGCCGGCGCCGCCATCGGCTATGCCATGGCGCTGGCAAGCCTGGCGCTGGCCGCCTGATTCGGTAGCTGGCACCCCACTACATCGGGACGGGTCAGACCCCGAGCTCATCGATGTATCGTTGTCTGGCCAGCCATCGCGATTTATCAGGCGCGGCCGGGGTCTGACCCTGTGGCTTACTGGTCTACGGCCCCTGGGGCTGGCACCCTGCGGGCATGGACCTGTTTTCTTCCCCCGCCGATGACGGCGAGCCACTGCTCGAGCATCCGCCGCTGCGCCGCTTCCCCCATCTGCTCGGCGACGCCGCCGACCAGGCCCTCGCCCGGCTCGACGCCGAACTGGACTGGCAGCGCCCGACGCTGCGCCTCTACGGCCGCGATCACCCGATTCCTCGCCGCCAGGTGTGGATGGGCGACGCCGGCTACCGCTACTCGGGCCAGCACTTCGCGCCGGTACCCTGGCACCCCGTCGCGCTGGCGATCCGTGACGCCGCCGTGGCGCGCCTGAACGTTGCCGGCATCCGGACCCGCTTCAACAGCGTGCTGCTCAACCGCTATGCCGACGGCGACGAGCGCATGGGCTGGCACAGCGACGATGAGCCGGAGCTTGGCGAGGCGCCGCTGATCGCCGCCGTCAGCCTCGGCGCCGACCGCCCGCTGCGCTTCCGCTGGAAGGATCGCCGTGCACCGGCCTTCAACGTCGCCCAGCCCCACGACAGCCTGCTGCTGATGGGCCCGGGCGTTCAGGCCGACCTCGAACATGCCCTGCTGTCGCGGCGCGGCCACGGGCTGCGCATCAGCCTGACGTTTCGCTGGGTGCAGCGCGACTGACGCCCCCTCTCCTTGGCCGCCCAGCCCTGGCCCACTCTCCGCACACTCTCCACACACCATCCGCACGACGCGCACAAAAAACGGCCATCCCGTTCGGGATGGCCGTCTCTGACTCGACGCACCTGCGAAACACGGCTTCGTCGGTGCACTCAGACCAGGAGGCTGAGATAACGGTATAACATCAGCCGCGATGATAGCCCGGGGTGACGAAGGGCATCTTGCTGACCACCATCGGCAGGCGCTTGCCGCGCACCTCGGCAAAGACCGTGGTGCCGGCCTCGGCCCGGTCGATGGTCACGTAGCCCATCGCCACCGGCTTGCCGACGCTGGGGCCGAAGCCGCCGGAGGTCACCACGCCCACGGCATTGCCCTGGTCGTCGAACAGCTCGGCGCCCTCGCGCACCGGAGCACGCCCCTCGCCGAGCAGGCCCACACGCTTGCGGCGATGATCCTTCTCGGCCACCTGATGCAGGACCAGATCGGCGCCGGGGAAGCCACCGGCCCGCTCGCCGCCGCGGCGGCGCGGCTTGCCGATGGCCCAGATCAGGCCGCCCTCCACCGGGGTGGTCGCGGTGTCGATATCGTGGCCGTAGAGACACAGCCCGGCCTCGAGGCGCAGCGAATCGCGCGCCCCCAGCCCGATCGGTTCGACCTCCTCCTCGGCCAGCAGGCGACGCGCCAGGGCCTCGGTGTCCTCGGCGGCCACCGAGATCTCGAAGCCGTCCTCGCCGGTGTAGCCGCTGCGGCTGACCCAGGTCTCGATGCCGTCGAGGGTGAAGCGGCCGTGCTGCATGAACACCATCTCGCAGGCCTCGGGGCACAGCCGTGCCATGACGTCGGCCGCCTTCGGCCCCTGCAGCGCCAGCAGGCCGCGATCCAGCACCTCGACCTCGTGACCGGCCAGGCCACGACGCAGGTGAGCGATGTCCTGTTCCTTGCAGGCCGCATTGACGACCAGGTAGAGGTGATCGCCGCCGTTGACGATCATCAGGTCGTCGAGGATGCCCCCCTCCTCGGAGGTGAACAGCCCATAGCGCTGCTGCCCCTCGGCCAGGCCGACCAGATCGGCGGGGACCAGGGTCTCCAGCGCCTGGGCCGGCTCGGGGCCACGTACCAGCACCTGCCCCATGTGTGAGACATCGAACAGGCCGCAGGCCTGGCGGGTATGCTCGTGCTCCTTCTTGACGCCCAGCGCGTACTGCACCGGCATGCTGTAGCCGGCGAAGGGCACCATCTTGGCACCGAGTTCGAGATGGAGATCGTGAAGCGGCGTCTGGCGTTGTTCGTTCATCGCGGTCGTATCACTCCCATGAAAGCGAGGGCGCGGGCCGGAGAACGGTCCCGCGCCGCATGTTGTTTACTTGTTGAGGTCTTCGCCCGGCAGCACTTCCTTGCCGTCGAAGTAGTCGCGGGTAAGCTTGAACACCACCGGCGACAGCAGCGCCAGGGCAATCAGGTTCGGGATCGCCATCATGGCGTTGAACACGCTGGCCAGCAGCCACACGAAGCCGAGCGGCAGCACCGAGCCGACGAAGATGGCCAGGATGTAGACCACCCGGTAGTACTTGATGGCGCCCACGCCGAACAGGTACTCGAAGCACTTCTCACCGTAGAAGGCCCAGCCGAGGATGGTGGTGAAGGCAAACACCGCCAGGGCGAAGGACACCACGTACTGGCCGATGCCCGGCAGCGCCTCGTTGAACGACAGCGTGGTCAGGGCCGCGCCGGTCTCGCCGGAGGTCCAGGCGGTGGTGAGGATCGCCAGCGCGGTGATCGAGCACACCACGATGGTGTCGATGAAGGTACCGAGCATGGCGATCAGGCCCTGGCGGACCGGGTTCTTGGTCTGCGCCGCCGCGTGGGCGATCGGCGCGCTGCCGAGGCCGGCCTCGTTGGAGAACACGCCGCGGGCGACGCCGAACTGGATCGCCTTGGCCACGGCCGCACCGGCGAAGCCGCCCGCCGCGGAGATCGGCGTGAAGGCATGGCCGAAGATCAGGCCCAGGGCGTGGCCGATCTGGTCGGCATTGATGATCAGCACCAGCAGGCCACAGACGATGTAGGCCACGGCCATGATCGGCACCAGCTTGCCCGCCACCTTGGCGATGCGCTTGATGCCTCCCAGGATGACCGCGCCGGCCAGCACCATGATCACCAGACCGGTGACCCAGTGCGGCAGGCCGATGGACTCGCCCAGGCCGTCGGCCACCGAGTTGGACTGCACGGTGTTGCCGATGCCGAAGGCCGCCACGGCCCCGAACAGCGCGAAGGCGCCGCCCATCCAGGCCCACTTCTGACCCAGGCCGTTGCGGATGTAGTACATCGGACCGCCGACGTGATCGCCGGCCTCGTCGACCTGGCGATAGCGCACGGCCAGCACCGCCTCGGAGAACTTGGTGGCCATGCCCACCAGGGCGGTGATCCACATCCAGAACACCGCGCCCGGGCCGCCGAGGAAGATGGCGGTCGCCACACCAGCGATGTTACCGGTGCCGATGGTCGCGGACAGTGAGGTCATCAGTGCATTGAACGGCGAGACCTCGCCTTCGCCCTCTTCACCCTTCTCGGTGCTGCGCCCTTTCCACAGCAGCTTGAAGCCCGTGCCCAGCTTGCGGATGGGCATCGCCTTCAGGCCGGCCTGCAGATAGAGGCCGACCCCCAGCAGCAGCACCAGCATCAAGGGGCCCCACACGACCCCTTCGATGGCCGATAGAAAATTGGTCAAGGTTTCCACGTCTTGTCTCCCTAAAGCTTGTTGTTATGCACCAACGTGCAATGTCTTGCGGGCGAGTGATACCAACGATGATACGAACTCGCGTACCATAGCGGATCATTCCGTTGGCGCTCTAGTCTCCTATAGGAAAATACGGCAATTTCGCCAGCTCACAGCATGAAGCATAGCCGAGATCGCATCTGACACCGGACGCACCGGCGCCGGCGCGGCCACACCCGCCGCACTCGGAGAAACTTGTTTCTTATCGGAAACAGGCGCCACTCTAGCCGCCTGCCACCAGGGGAGCAAGCCCGGCTCCGTGACGGCCCGCACACTCGGCATACAGCGCCGAGCAGGCTCACGCCATGACAAACGAGCAGGAATCCCCGGCCCGGCCTACGCTGGGAGGGGCGTTCACGCATCACCCCGCAATGCCCCATGGCGTCCGGGGCTCGCCAAACGCCGCCGGGGGCGTTAGGATGCCCCCACACCAGAAACCTTTTTCGTATAGGAAAACGTCATGAGTGCTATCCCCGCCAACCTGCGCTACGCCGAAAGCCACGAGTGGATCCTCGACAACGGCGACGGCACGGTGACCATCGGCATCACCGACCACGCCCAGCAGTCCCTCGGCGACGTGGTCTTCGTCGAGCTGCCCGAGGTGGGTGCCGCCCTGGCCAAGGGCGACGAGTTCGGCGTGGTCGAGTCGGTCAAGGCCGCCTCCGATCTCTACGCCCCGCTGTCCGGCGAGGTCGTCGCGGTCAACGAGGAACTCGAGGACGCGCCCGAGACCCTGAACGAATCGCCCTATGAAGACGGCTGGATCCTGAAGCTGCGCCTCGAGGAAACCAGCGCTCTGGACGACCTGCTCGACGCCGACGCTTACCAGGCGCTGGCCGACGCCGAGGACTGATCCGACCCCGTCGGTCCCGGCGGCGGGGCATGGCCGCCCAGGGCACCCCTGGCGCCGTGCCCCGCGTTCCCCTCTTCCCTTTATTCCTGCCCGCATCGGGCGCGACCGCAATAGGGTATTCCATGGCTTTCGAACAACGCCGCCTGGCCGAACTGGCCAACCATGACGCCTTCCTCCGTCGCCACAACGGCCCGGAGGCCTCCGACGTGGCCACCATGCTGGACACTCTGGGCATGGACAGCCTGGCCAGCCTGCTCGAGCGCACCCTGCCGGCCGGCATCCGCCTGGGCCGCGAGCTGGACCTGGACCCGCCGCGCAGCGAAGCCGAAGCCCTGGACTACCTTCATCGCCTGGCTCGCCAGAACCGCGTGGCCCGGAGCTACATCGGGCAGGGGTACTACGACACCCACCTGCCGGCGGTCATCCAGCGCAACGTGCTGGAGAACCCCGGCTGGTACACCGCCTATACCCCGTATCAGCCGGAGATCTCCCAGGGTCGCCTGGAAGGCCTGCTCAACTTCCAGCAGATGGTCATGGACCTCACGGGCATGAGCCTGGCCAACGCCTCGCTGCTGGATGAGGCCACCGCCGCCGCCGAAGCCATGGCGCTGTGCCGTCGCGCCAACAAGAAGGCCAAGACCAACGCCTTCTTCGTCGCCGACGACGTCTTCCCGCAGACCCTCGACGTGGTGCGCACCCGCGCCCACTACTTCGACTTCGAGCTGATCGTCGCCCCGGCCGCGGAAGTCGCCGAGCACGACGTCTTCGGCGCCCTGCTGCAGTACCCGGGCGACGGCGGTCGCGTCCACGACCTGGCACCGCTGCTCGAAGCCGCCAAGGCCAAGGGCATCATGACCTGCGTGGCCGCCGACATCCTGTCGCTGGTGCTGCTCAAGGAACCGGGCGCCATGGGCGCCGACATGGTGGTCGGCTCCGCCCAGCGCTTCGGCGTGCCGATGGGCTTCGGCGGCCCGCATGCCGCTTTCTTCGCCACCACCGACAAGCTCAAGCGCTCGATCCCGGGCCGCATCATCGGCGTCTCCAAGGACAGCCGTGGCGAGACCGCGCTGCGCATGGCGATGCAGACCCGCGAGCAGCACATCCGCCGCGAGAAGGCCACCTCCAACATCTGCACCGCCCAGGCGCTGCTGGCCAACATCGCCGGCTTCTATGCCGTCTACCACGGCGCCGAAGGCCTGCGCACCATCGCCGGCCGCGTGCATCGCCTGACCACCATCCTCGCCGAGGGCCTGACCCGTGGCGGCGTGAGCCTGGCCCACGACAGCTGGTTCGACACCCTGCGCCTGACCGGCGTCGACGCGCGCAAGATCCACGGCCGCGCCATGGCCCATGACGTCAACCTGCGCTACTTCGACAACGGCGACATCGGCGTCAGCCTCGACGAGACCACCACTGCCCACGATCTGGACCTGCTGTTCGACGTGCTGCTCGACGCCGAGCACGGCCAGGCAGTGTCGGTGCTCGATGCCGAGGTCGTCGAGGCCGGCAGGAGCGGCATCCCGGCGGGCAGCCAGCGCGAGTCCGACTTCCTCACGCACCCGACCTTCCGTCGCTACCACAGCGAGACGGAGATGCTGCGCTACCTCAAGCGCCTCGAGAACAAGGACCTGTCGCTGGCCCATGCCATGATCCCGCTGGGCTCGTGCACCATGAAGCTCAACGCCACCAGCGAGATGATCCCCATCACCTGGCCGGAACTGGCGCGCATCCACCCCTTCGCGCCCAAGGATCAGGTGGCCGGCTATCAGCAGATCATCGACGAACTGGCCGACTTCCTGGTGGAGATCACCGGCTACGACCACATCTCCATGCAGCCGAACTCCGGCGCCCAGGGTGAGTACGCCGGCCTGGTGGCGATCCGCCGCTACCAGCAGGCCGAAGGCCAGGGGCACCGCGACGTCTGTCTGATCCCGAGCTCCGCCCACGGCACCAACCCGGCGTCCGCGGCCATGGCGCACATGAAGGTCGTGGTGGTGGAGTGCGACGACGACGGCAACATCGATCTCAACGACCTGCGTGACAAGGCCGAGCAGCACGCCGAGTCGCTGTCGGCGATCATGCTCACCTACCCCTCCACCCACGGCGTGTTCGAGGAAGGCGTGCGCGAGGCCTGCGACATCGTCCACGGCCACGGCGGCCAAGTGTACATCGACGGCGCCAACATGAACGCCCAGGTCGGCCTGGCCCGCCCGGGCGACTTCGGCGGCGACGTCAGCCACCTCAACCTGCACAAGACCTTCTGCATTCCCCACGGCGGCGGCGGCCCGGGCATGGGCCCGATCGGCGTCAAGGCGCACCTGGCCCCCTACGTGTCCAACCACGTGGCGCGTCCGCTGGACGGCGTCGAGGCCGGCAGCGGCGCGGTGGCGGCGGCGCCCTTCGGCAGCGCCTCGATCCTCCCCATCTCCTGGGCCTACATCAAGATGATGGGCGCCCGCGGCCTGCGCGAGGCCACCGAGCTCGCCATCCTCGGCGCCAACTACATCGCCGCCCGCCTGGGCGAGCACTATCCGGTGCTCTACAAGGGCGCCAACGACACCGTGGCCCACGAGTGCATCATCGACATCCGCCCGCTCAAGGCCGACTCCGGCATCAGCGAGGAAGACATCGCCAAGCGCCTGATGGACTACGGCTTCCACGCCCCGACCATGTCCTTCCCGGTGCCCGGCACGCTGATGATCGAGCCGACGGAGTCCGAGTCGCTGTACGAGCTCGACCGCTTCTGCGACGCCATGATCGCGATCCGCGAGGAAGTGGCCCGGGTCGAGGCCGGCGAGTGGCCCGCCGACAACAATCCGCTGGTCAACGCGCCGCACACCATGGCCGACCTGATGGACGCCGACTGGGAACGCCCCTACTCCCGCGAGCTGGGCGCCTTCCCCTCCGAGGCGGTGAAGGCAGCCAAGTACTGGCCGACCGTCAACCGGGTCGACAACGTGCTCGGCGACCGCCAGCTGATCTGCTCCTGCCCGAGCATCGACGCCTACCGGGAGTGATCCCGCGCGTCCGACGCCACGCAAGCAAGCGCCCCGCCATTCGGCGGGGCGCTGTCGTTTCGGGATCAGAATGGTGCGGTGAGCGACCTGGGCCGACGGGACTCAGCCGTGCGGGCCGCCGGCGCCCGGCACCTCGCCGAGATCGGCCAGGCCGGGCTCGCCGTGGCCATAGCGTTCGTGGTGACGATGCTCGCGGAACGCCTCGAGCAGACGGGTATAGCGCCGCGGCATGCGCATACCGCGCCGGGTGACCAGGTAGAGCGTTTCCTGCACCGGATTCGGCAACGACAGCTCGCGCACCTGGCGCTGCCAGGGCGAGGTCTCGAGCACCAGCCGCGAGACCACGGTGAAGCCCAGCCCCCGGGCCACGGCGTCGAGCACCATGCTGGCCTCGTTGGTGAAGCCCTGGCGCGGGAAGTGGCTCATCGAGCGAAACTCGCCGGGGAAGTTCTGTCGCAGCACCCCGCCGGCGCGGTTGACGCCATCGGCATAGCCGATGAAGCCCAGCGCCATCAGGTCGGCCAGGCCGGTGCCGGTGAAGTCCGCCGGCACCACCAGGCACAGCGGCTCCTGGTGCCAGGCCTCGCAGTCGATCTCGGGGTGACGCACCGCCTCGGTGACGATGCCCAGGTCATGCCGGCCGGCCTGCACGTCGGTGACGATCTCGTGGTTGAAGGCGAAGCTGTAGCTCACCGTCAGCCCCGGATGCATCTGCTGCTGGCCGAGGATGAAGGGATAGAACATCAGCCCCACGCTGCCCGGCGAAGCGATGCGGCACTCGCCGCTGTCGAGGCTCTCGTCGTCCAGGGAGTGGCGAAACTGCTCGTGTTCGGCGAACAGCTTGAGGGCGTAGTCATAGGCCCGCCGACCGGCTTCTGTCAGCACGAAACGACGACCCTGGCGGTCGAGCAGCGACTTGTCGAGGTAGCGCTCCAGCTTGCGGATGTGCTGGCTGACGCCGGGCTGGGTCATCTCCAGGCGCTGGGCGGTCCGGGTGAAGCTGCCGGTCTCGACGAGCGTGATGAAGGTACGGAAATACAGGGCGTTGAACATGACGGAAGGCATCTTGACCAGAAGGACCGGGCCTGAAGATTCTACCAGTTCCCCCCGAGACGCGCAGCGCTGCGCCTTCGCCGGGGGCGTGGTAGCATCGAAGGAGACGGCCGCGAGCCGTCATCCAGGCGCGATCCGACGCGCCGGCAAGCGAAGGCCAGGCACGATCGGACACCGCCGCTCCCTTTCCAGTGACACGGACGCGCTGCATGGCCAATACCATTTCCAGCACCATCTCCCCGGAAGGCAGCCTCGAGATCCTCTCCCAGCACGAGGTCAACCGGCTGCATGACACCTCCCGCAGCGGGCTCCATGAGCTGCTGCGAAGCTGCGCCCTGGCGGTGCTGAATTCCGGCAACCCGACCGACGATGGCCTGGCGCTGATGGAGACCTATCCCGATTTCGACATCGAGGTCATCCAGCAGGACCGCGGGGTTCGCCTCAAGCTGACGAACGCCCCCGCTGAGGCCTTCGTCGACGGCAAGATGATCCGCGGTATCCGCGAGCACCTCTCCTCGGTGCTGCGCGACATCGTCTACGTCTACAACGAGATCCAGACCCACCAGCGCTTCGATCTGACCACCGGCGAAGGCACCACCAACGCCGTCTTTCATATCCTGCGCAAGGCCGGCACCCTGCACCCCAGCCGCGACCCGAGCATGGTGGTGTGCTGGGGCGGCCATTCGATCTCCCGCGAGGAATACGACTACACCAAGCACGTCGGCTACCAGCTGGGGCTGCGCGAGCTGGATATCTGCACCGGCTGCGGCCCCGGCGCCATGAAGGGGCCGATGAAGGGTGCCAACGTGGCCCACGCCAAGCAGCGCCGCGCCGAAGGCCGCTACCTGGGCGTCTCCGAGCCCGGCATCATCGCCGCCGAGGCGCCCAACCCCATCGTCAACGAGCTGGTGGTGATGCCGGACATCGAGAAGCGCCTGGAGGCCTTCGTGCGCCTGGGCCACGGCATCATCGTGTTCCCCGGCGGGGTCGGCACCGCCGAGGAGATTCTCTACCTGCTCGGCATCCTGTTGCATCCGGACAACGCCGACATGCAGCTGCCGGTGATTCTCACCGGCCCCGCCGATTCCGCCGACTACTTCAAGCGCATCGACGAGTTCCTGGTCTACACCCTGGGCGACTCCGTGCGCGAGCTCTACGACATCATCATCGACGACCCGGTCGAGGTGGCACGCACCATGCGCAAGGGCATCGACGGCGTCACCGAGTATCGCCGCCGGCGCCAGGACGCCTTCTACTACAACTGGCGCCTGACCGTGGCCCGCGACTTCCAGGCGCCCTTCGACCCGACCCACGAGACCATGGCCAATCTCGCCCTGCATCGCGAACAGCCGGTGCACGAACTGGCCGCCAACCTGCGCCGGGCTTTTTCCGGCATCGTGGCCGGCAACGTCAAGGAACGCGGCATCCGGCTGATCGAGGCCCACGGCCCCTTCCGCCTCAACGCCGAGCCCGAACTCATGGCCCGACTCGACGAGCTGCTGAACTCCTTCGTCGCCCAGGGCCGCATGAAGCTGGCCGGCGAATACGAGCCCTGCTACACGCTGAACTGAGCGCCGGAGAAGCCGCCAACGAAAAGCCCCGCCGGCATCCGCCGGCGGGGCTTCTTCGTCTGGCATGGGCAGGCGCTCAGTCGCGCAGGGGCTTGAGCCAGATAGCGATCGCATGCAGCAGCAGCCCCAGGGTCGTGCCGTGGGAAGCCAGCAGCGCCCAGCCGCTCCAGCCGGCGACGAGGCCCTGCCAGGCCGCCATCGCCACCAGCCCCGCCGCCAGGAAGACCACCAGCCGGCGCAGCAGTACCGGCAGCCTGGGACGGGCCTCGGCGGCCAGCAGCCGCCACTGGGCCAGCGCCACGCCAAGCACCGCGACGATCGCGAACGTCAGCAGGATCAGGCGCGTCTGATGGCCACCGATCAGATAGCGCGGCAGGGTCGCCGCCATCATCACCGCCAGCCCGACCAGCAGACTGAGCCGCTCGGGGCTCGAGGTCGCGCCCATCAGGCCACCTTCAGCTGCTGGGTGGCGATCCACTCCTCGACCCAGGGTATCGCGGCATCATCGGCCATGAAGGTCTCCATGGCGTCGATCTCGAGGCGCTCGCCCAGACGCGTGGCGCCCTGCCCCTGAAGCCGCTCGTCGAGGGAGCGCCCGGCGCCGCAGAAGGAATCGACGTAGGAACCGTCGCCCAGGGCGATCATGCCGTAGCGCAGCTCGGTGAGCCCGGGGCTACGGGCATCCAGCTCGCGCACGAAGGGCACCATATTGCCGGGCACGTCGCCGCTGCCGGTGGTGGAGACGCAGAACAGCGCCAGATCGGTGGGTGTGTCGGTCAGGTCGGCCAGGGTCGGCTGGTCGAAGATCTCGACCTCATAGCCGGCGTCCTCGAACAGCGGCTGAACCTGCTCGGCCACATCCAGGGCGCCGCCATACATGGTGCCGACGAATATCTTGAGCTTGGGCATGTCATGGATTTGCCTGAGAAATTTGATCGGATATTAACATGCTCGCCGGCATGACCGCACCCTCGCCCCACTGCGGACCAGGGCGTCAGACCGTATACTGGCCACCCCGCCCACCTCATCTCCGGGAGCCCTCATGACCCACACCTTCGAAGCCTGGATCACCCCCCTGATGATCGGCGGCCTGATGCTGTTCATGTGCTTCATCATCTGGGACCTGGCCAGGCAGTCGAAGGCCGGACGCTTCGGTACCCTGATGCTGTTCGTGGTACTCGGCGCCGGCATGCTGGGCTATGTGCTCAAGGTGGTGATCACCTGGTGGCTGGAGCGCGGCGCCCTCTAGCGGCAGTCCCGACAGGCACAAAAAAGCCGACGCCACCCCGGAGGATGGCGTCGGCGTGTCGCATGAAGGAGGCGCGATCAGCCCTCCTCGGGTTGATACTCCTCGACCTGCGTCTTGAGCTTCTGCCCCGGCCGGAAGGTCACCACCCGCCGGGCGGAGATCGGAATCTCCTCTCCCGTCTTGGGGTTACGGCCCGGCCGCTCGCTCTTGTCCCTGAGGTCGAAGTTCCCGAAGCCCGACAGCTTGACCTGCTCGTTCTCGCGCAGGCAGGCGCGGATCTCCTCGAAGAAGGCTTCCACCATGGACTTGGCCTCACGCTTGGAGAGACCGAGGTCGGCGTGCAGATGTTCGGCCAGTTCGGCCTTGGTCAACGCCCCCATGTCGCTTCCCTCTCGCTGCTGGTCGAGCCCGGAATCCCTCATGCGCGAAGCTCGGCGCCCAGATGCAGCCGCGACTCCTCGACGATGGCATCGACCAAGTGGTTGATTTCCTCGTCATTTAGCGTGCGCGAAGGATGCTGCCAGGTCAAGCCCAGGGCGACGCTCTTGCGACCCTCGGCCACGCCCTTGCCCTGATAGACGTCGAACAGGCGCACATCCACCAGCCATTCGCCGGCCTGGGCGTGGACGGTGTCCAGCAGCGCCTGGACCGGACGCTCGGCGTCGACCAGGAAGGCCAGGTCACGACGCACCTCGGGATAGCGCGACAGCGGCGCGAAGGCCGGCACCTGACCCTGGGTCAGCGCCTCGAGACGCACCTCGAACAGCACCGCATCGACCTTCAGGCCCAGCTCGGCGCGAACCGCCGGATGCAGGGTCCCGATCCAGCCGGCCTCCTCGCCGCGGTACAGCACGCGCGCGCACTGGCCGGGATGCAGCGCCGGATGCTCGGCCGGCTCGAAGCGCCAGGCCCCGGGCTCGCCGCCCATGGCCAGCAGGGTCTCCAGGTCGCCCTTCAGGTCGAAGAAGTCGACCTTGTCCTTGCCGCCGTTCCAGCCTTCCGGATCGCGGGCGCCGCAGACCAGGGCACCGAGCATCGGCACCTGATGCAGGCCGTCCAGCTCACCGCGGAACACCAGGCCGGTCTCGAACAGACGGACCCGATTCTGCTGGCGATTGAGGTTGTGCTGCAGCGCACGCACCAGGCCCGGAAACAGGCTCGCCCGCATCACCGACAGGTCGCTGGAGATCGGGTTGGCCAGCGTCGGAGAGACGGCTTCCGGCAGCAGCGTGGACTGCAGTTCCGGCGCCACGAAGCTGTAGGTCACCGCCTCGAAGTAGCCCCGCGCGACCATCTGGTTGCGCAGACGGGACAGCGGCGTGCGGGCCTCAACATCGGGCTCGAGGCCCAGGCGGGCCTGGGGACGACGCACCGGCAGGCGGTTGTAGCCATGGATACGCGCCACTTCCTCGATCAGGTCTTCCTCGATGGCCAGATCGAAACGCCAGCTCGGCATGCGGGCCTGCCAGCCCGCCTCGACGCTCTCGACCGCGAGGCCGAGGCGCTCGAGGATCTCGCCGACCTCTTCACCGTCGAGCACCTTGTCCAGGGCCTGATCCAGGCGCTCGCGACGCAGCAGCACCTCGCGGTCGCCGGGCAGCCGCTCGGCGTCGACCACTTCGACCAGCGGGCCGGGCTCGCCGCCGACGATGTCCAGCAGCAGCGCGGTGGCCCGCTCGGCGGCCTCGCGGGCCAGCGCCGGGTCCACGCCGCGCTCGAAGCGGTGGGAGGCGTCGGTGTGCAGACCGTAGGAGCGCGCCTGACCGGCTACCGCCAGCGGCGAGAAGTGCGCCGCCTCGAGGAAGATGTCGCGGGTCTCGGCGCTGACGCCGGAGTGCTCGCCGCCCATCACGCCGGCGATGGCCAGTGGTCCGCGCTCGTCGGCGATCACCAGGGTGCCGTCGCCCAGGGTGATCTCCTGGCCGTCGAGCAGCACCAGCCGCTCGCCCTCGCGGGCGCGACGCACCACCACGGCTTCACTGAGGTTGGCGCGATCGAAGGCGTGCAGCGGCTGACCGAGCTCGAGCATCACGTAGTTGGTGACGTCGACCACCGGGTCGATGGTACGAATGCCGCTGCGACGCAGGCGCTCGACCATCCACAGCGGCGTCTCGGCGGTCACGTCGACGCCCTTGATCACGCGACCCAGGTAGCGCGGACAGCCGTCGGCGTCCTCGACGCGCACCGGGAAGGTCTCGTCGTGGCTCGCCGCCACCGGCGCGATGGCCGGGCCTTCGACCGGCAGGCGGTTGAGCACGCCGACCTCGCGGGCCATGCCCTTGACGCTCAGGCAGTCGCCGCGGTTCGGGGTCAGGTCGACCTCGATGGTGTGGTCGTCCAGGCCCAGGTAATCGCGCACGCCCTCGCCCACCGGCGCGTCGGCCGGCAGCACCAGGATGCCCGGCGACGCCTCTTCCTCGAGACCGAGCTCGGAGGAGGCGCAGATCATGCCGCGGGACTCGACGCCGCGCAGCTTGGCCTTCTTGATCTTGAAGTCGCCGGGCAGCACCGCGCCGACCCGGGCGAAGGGCACCTTCTGGCCGACGTCGACGTTGGGCGCGCCGCACACGACCTGGACGCGCTCGCCGCTGCCGTCCTCGACCTGGCAGACGTTGAGCTTGTCGGCGTCGGGATGCTGTTCGCGGGCGACGACCTCGGCCACCACCACGTCGGTGAACTCGGCCGCCACCGGCTCGATGGCATCGACCTCGAGGCCGGCCATGGTGACCTGGTCGGCCAGTGCCTGGGTCGCCAGCGCCGGGGAGACCCATTCACGCAGCCACTGTTCGGAAAATTTCATGTCAGTTCCTGTTTCCGCGTAGTCGGTGGTCGATCAGGCGAACTGCTTGAGGAAGCGCAGGTCGTTGTCGAAGAACAGCCGCAGGTCGTTGACGCCGTAGCGCAGCATGGCCAGGCGCTCGGCGCCCATGCCGAAGGCGAAGCCCTTGTAGCGCTCGCTGTCGATGCCGGCGTGGCGGAATACCTCGGGATGCACCATGCCGCAGCCCATCACCTCGAGCCAGCCGGTGTGCGAGCACACGCGGCAGCCGTCGCCGCTGCACATCACGCACTCGATGTCGACCTCGGCGGAGGGCTCGGTGAACGGGAAGTAGGACGGGCGGAAACGGACCGAGAGGTCGTCACGCTCGAAGAAGGCGTGCAGGAAGTCCTCGACGGTGCCCTTGAGGTCGGAGAAGCGCACGTCCTCGTCGACCAGCAGCCCTTCCACCTGGTGGAACATGGGCGTGTGGGTCAGGTCCGAGTCGCTGCGATAGACACGGCCCGGGCAGACGATGCGGATCGGCGGCTCCTGGTCCTTCATGGTGCGCACCTGGACCGGCGAGGTGTGGGTACGCAGCAGCCGGGTGGCGTCGAAATAGAAGGTATCGGCCATGCCCCGCGCCGGGTGATGGGCGGGAATGTTGAGGGCCTCGAAGTTGTGATAGTCGTCCTCGATTTCCGGGCCGACCGCCACGTCGAAGCCGACGCGGGTGAACAGTCCCTCGATGCGCTCCAGGGTGCGGGTCACCGGGTGCAGGCCGCCGCTGGGCTGGCCGCGGCCGGGCAGGGTCACGTCGAGGCGCTCGGCGGCCAGACGCGCTTCCAGTGCGGCCTTCTCCAGGGCCTGGCGGCGAGCATCGATCTCCTGGGACAGCGCCTGCTTGGCCTCGTTGATGCGCTCGCCGGCAGCCGGGCGCTCCTCGGGGGGCAGCTTGCCGAGGCCCTTGAGCAGCGCGGTGATCTCGCCCTTCTTGCCGAGGTAGCGCACTCGCAGCTCGTCCAGGGCGGCCATGCTCTCGGCGGCCTGAACGGCGTCGCGGGCCTCGGCGACCAGAGTGGGAAGGTGGTCCATCCGTTGTGCTCCGATGTCTTGATCAGGGGGTCACATGCCAAAAAAACAGGGGAAGAGCGGCTGCTCTTCCCCTGCGACGATCCGTGGCATGGTGCGCTCACGAGAAGCCCACCATGCCGTCACGAGATCACTTACTGGGCAGCCTTGGCCTTCTCGACGATAGCGGCAAAGGCAGCCTTTTCGTTGACGGCCAGATCGGCCAGGACCTTGCGGTCGATCTCGATGCCGGCCTTCTTCAGGCCACCGACGAAGCGGCTGTAGGACAGACCGTGCTGACGGGCACCGGCGTTGATACGCTGGATCCACAGGGCACGGAACTGACGCTTGCGCTGGCGACGGTCACGGTAGGCGTACTGACCGGCCTTGATGACGGCCTGCTTGGCAACGCGGAAAACGCGTGAACGGGCACCGTAGTAACCCTTGGCCTGGCTGAGAATCTTCTTGTGACGACGACGTGCGACGACACCACGCTTGACGCGAGTCATGGCTTACTCCTGACGTTTAAAAATGGTCTACCAAGGATTACAGGTTCGGCAGCATGCGCTGCACGAGCTGCTTGTCGGCGTCGTGGACCTGCTGCATACCACGCAGCTGACGCTTACGCTTGGTGGACTTCTTGGTCAGGATGTGGCTACGGAACGACTGCTTGTGCTTGAAGCCGTTGGCCGTCTTCTTGAAGCGCTTGGCAGCGCCGCTGTTGCTCTTGATTTTCGGCATGAGAATACACTCCGCTCGAGGTTTTTGAGAAAATCCGGGGCCAATGGCCGGCTAGACGCCGGCCATCCGTTTGACGGGCCGTCGGATCACTTCTTCTTGGGGGCAATGATCATGATCATCTGCCGCCCTTCCATCTTCGGGAAGGACTCCACGGTGCCGAGATCTTCGAGATCGGCGGCGATCCGTTCCATCAGTTTACGACCGAGGTCCTGATGGGCCATCTCGCGTCCGCGGAAGCGCAGCGTGACCTTGCCCTTGTCGCCACCTTCGAGGAAACGTGTCAGGTTCTTCATCTTGACCTGATAGTCGCCCTCGTCGGTGCCAGGCCGGAACTTGACTTCCTTGACCTGAATCTGCTTCTGCTTCTTCTTCTGTGCCGCCTTCTGCTTCTTCTGCTCGAAGACGAACTTGCCGTAATCCATGATCTTGCAGACGATCGGATCGGCATTGGAAATCTGGACCAGGTCCATACCGGCGGCTTCCGCGCGCTCCAGGGCGTCGCGAGTCGGCATGACGCCGAGCTGCTCGCCGTCGCTGTCGATCAGGCGAACCTCATCTACGGTAATCCGCTCGTTCATCGGGGGCCGCTTGTCCTGCGGACGCCCTCTGGGGTTGCTTCGCTTGATGGTTCCGTCTCCACTTTAGTCTTGGAAGATGTCGTTATAACCGTTCGGCCAGCACCTTGTCGATGAAGGTCTCCACCGTCATGGTGCCGAGATCCTCGCCGGTGCGGGTGCGCACGGCGATGGAATCGGCTTCGACTTCCTTATCTCCCACCACCAGGAGATAGGGGACCTTCTGCAACGTATGCTCGCGAATTTTAAAGCCGATCTTCTCGTTCCTCAAGTCCGCCTTGACGCGCATGCCGATTTTCTGCAAGCGGCGTTCGAGATTTTCGACGAAATCCCGCTGCGAATCGGTGATGTTGAGGATCACGGCCTGCTCCGGCGCGAGCCACAGCGGCATGGCCCCGGCGTAGTGCTCGATGAGGATGCCGAGGAAGCGCTCGAAGGAGCCCAGGATAGCACGATGCAGCATGACCGGCGTCTTGCGCTCGCCGTGCTCGTCGACGAACTGGGCGCCCAGGCGACCCGGCAGGTTGAAGTCGAGCTGCAGGGTGCCACACTGCCAGACGCGGTTCAGGCAGTCACGCAGCGAGAACTCGATCTTGGGCCCGTAGAAGGCGCCCTCGCCCGGCTGCAGCTCCCAGTCCAGGCCGGTGCTGTTCAGCGCGGCCTCGAGACCGGCCTCGGCGCGATCCCACAGCTCGGCCTCGCCCATGAAGTCATCCGGGCGAGTCGAGAGCTTGAGCTCGACGTCCTCGAAGCCCAGCTCCTTGTAGACCTGCAGCGTCAGCGCGATGAAGGCCTCGGCCTCGGACTGGATCTGCCCCTCGGTGCAGAAGATGTGCGCGTCGTCCTGGGTGAAGCCACGCACGCGCATCAGGCCGTGCAGCGAGCCGGAGGGCTCGTTGCGGTGACAGCTGCCGAACTCGGCCAGGCGCAGCGGCAGATCACGGTAGCTCTTCAGGCCCTGATTGAACACCTGCACGTGGCAGGGGCAGTTCATCGGCTTGACCGCGTACTCGCGCTTCTCCGACTCGGTGGTGAACATCAGGTCGCTGTAGTGGCCCCAGTGACCGGACGCCTTCCACAGCGAGAGATCGACCACCTGGGGCGTCTTGATCTCCTGATAGCCGTGCTCGATCTGTACCCGGCGCATGTACTGCTCCAGCGCCTGGTACATGGTCCAGCCGTTGGGGTGCCAGAAGACCATGCCCGGGGCCTCTTCCTGCAGGTGGAAAAGATCCATCTTCTTGGCCAGCTTGCGGTGATCGCGCTTCTCGGCTTCCTCGAGGCGCTTGAGATAGGCCTTGAGCTGCTTCTTGTCGCCCCAGGCGGTGCCGTAGATGCGGGTCAGCATCGGGCGTTCGGCGTCGCCGCGCCAGTAGGCGCCGGCCAGCTTGGTGAGCTTGAAGGCCTTGAGGTGGCGCGTGTTCGGCACGTGCGGGCCGCGGCACATGTCGGTGTATTCCTGGTGATGGTAGAGACGAATGGTCTCGCCATCGGGAATCTCGCGCACGATCTCCTGCTTGTAGGGCTCGTCGCGATGCAGGAAGGTCAGCATGGCCTTGTCGCGGTCGACGTACTCGCGCACCACGTCGTAGCCGGTGTCGATCAGCGCCTTCATGCGCTGCTCGATGGCCTCGAGGTCCTCGGGAGTCGCCGAGCGGCCGAAGTCGACGTCATAGTAGAAGCCGTCGTCGATCACCGGACCGATCGCCATCTTGGCATCGGGATAGAGCTGCTTTACCGCATGCCCGATCAGGTGGGCGCAGGAGTGGCGGATGATCTCCAGGCCGGCCTCGTCGCGGGCAGTGATGATGGCCACCTCGGCGTCACGGTCGATGACGTCCGCGGCGTCCACCAGCTCGCCGTCGATGCGGCCGGCCACGCAGGCCTTGGCCAGGCCGGTGCCGATGCTCTCGGCCACCTGCATCACGGTGAGCGGTTCGTCGTAGGTTCTCTGGCTGCCGTCCGGCAGGGTCACGATGGGCATGATGAAGAATTTCCTTGTGCGCAGTGGTGATCCATACCAGGGATCACATGCCGCCAGAAGAAGAATGGTCGTCGGAAGCGCTTACGAAAGCGCGCCTAGCCTAGCAGACGGCGCCGGCACGAGGCCATGCCGTCGCAATGAAACCTGCCGCCCCAACGAAAAGAGGCGCCCGAAGGCGCCTCTTTCACTCTCGAGATGCCCCGGCAGGCCGGGGCGAGGGCTCAGTCGGAGATCACTCCCACTCGCCCAGCTCGACGCGACGGTTCTCGGCACGGCCGGCGTCGGTCTCGTTGGAGGCAACCGGCTGGGACTCGCCGTAGCCGATGGTACGCATGCGGTTGCGATCGACGCCCTGGGATGCCAGGTAGTCGGCCACGGAATCCGCACGGCGCTGGGACAGGTCCTGGTTGTAGGCTGCACTGCCCACGGCGTCGGTGTGACCTTCGATGCGAACGCGGACGTTCTCGTTGGCCACCAGCTTGTCGGCGACGTCGTCGAGGATGCCCTCGGCGCCCATGGTCAGGGTCGCGGAGTCGAACTCGAAGTTGACGTCACGCAGCACCAGGTCTTCCACGCAGCCGAGGGCGTTGACTTCGGCACCGGCCGGGGTACCCGGGCACTGGTCCTGGTAGTCCGGCACGCCGTCACCGTCGGAGTCCAGCGGGCAGCCCACGGCATCCACGGCCACGCCGGCCGGAGTGCCCGGGCACTGATCGTTGGCGTCGATCACGCCGTCACCGTCGGTGTCACGGGGTGCCGGCTCGGCCGCCTTGTTGGGCTCGGCGCACAGCAGGGCGCCGATGGTGGCGCCGGCAGTGCCGCCCAGGGCCGCACCGGTGTCCTCGTCGGATTCACTGGAGGAGGCATAGCCGATGCCGCCACCGATCAGACCACCGGCCAGACCGCAAACCGCCGGATGCTGGTACCAGGCACGATCGGAAGAGGCGCTGTCGCCCATGCCGGAGGATTGAGAAGCCGAGCTCGCGCAGCCGGAGAGGCCAACGACGAGAGCGGAACCGAGCAGCAAGCCAGTCGTAGATTTTTTCATGTAAGACTCCTTCTTCACACAAATCTGCATGGCCATCGTGGGGACGCCATCCAGGAGGTCCGATGGTACATAGCCAGCGGCAGCGAACAGCGTTCGCCTACATCGTTAAGAAAGCACGAAAATGTGGTTTCAGCCAGCAGAGACCGTGATATGACGCTGGCATCCTTCCGCATATGAGCCATTCACGGTGCGATGACAAGCTTGCCGAAGCTGACCGCGGGATGCAAACCATACGTTGTCAGCGATCGCCTACAAGATACGCGTCAGTGAAGCGAACCGGGCCAGTCTCGGCGGAACTGCAGCACGGCGCCAGCCGCCTCGAGCACGGCCTCGCGCATCTCGTCCTCAACGGCCAGGCGCTCACGGTCCTCCTGGAAACGCGCCTTCGGCGTCAGTGCCTGGCGCGCGGAGTGCGTATGCAGGTGGCGGGTACGACCATGCACCTCACCGAAGGCGCGAAACTCCGGGCGCTCGACCAGGCTCGGGTCGAGGATGTCGAGCAGCGTCTTGCAGCGCCAGGCACCCTCGGTGATATCGACCTGCTTCTGCTGCAGGGCCGCGGCCACCAGCTCCAGGTTCTCCAGGCAGTTCTCATGAGCGCGACGAAGCTCATCCTCGCGGAAGGCCCGGCGGCGGCGCACCTCGCGCCACAGCGTCACGGCATAGGCCGCCAGGCCGGCCACGATGGCCAGGGCAATGCCCAGCAGGATCAGCGCGGTAGTAAGGGACATGCAGACTCCCGGAAACATCGAAGGGTAAGGACACGCATTTTATACTCTGCCCCCCACGGCCCCAATCCCCCAGGGCCTTCACGGCAAGGAGCCAGGCATGAGCGATTCGGAAAGCTCCCCCACCACCGCGGCCCGCATCGGGCTGATCCTCGGCCCGCTGTGGCTGTTGATGACGCTGACGCTGCCGCCGCCTGGCGGCATGAACGAGAGCGCCTGGGCCTGCGCCGGGCTGGCGCTGCTGATGGCGACCTGGTGGTCGACCGAGGCGATCCCGATTCCCGCCACCTCGCTGGTGCCGCTGGTGCTGATCCCGGCCCTGGGACTCGGCGACATCAAGCAGGCCGCCGCGAGCTACGCCAACCCGATCATCTATCTGTTCCTGGGCGGTTTCCTGCTCGGCATCGCCATGCAGCGCTGGAACCTGCATCGGCGCATCGCATTGCACGTGCTGCGCGTGGTTGGCCACGAACCGCGCCGCCAGATCGGCGGCTTCATGCTGGCCACCGGCTTTCTCAGCATGTGGGTCTCCAATACCGCCACGGCGATCATGATGCTGCCCATCGGCATGTCGGTGATCAGCCTGCTGGACGACAGCGACCCCGACGAGCTCGCCCGCTACGCGACCGCCCTGCTGCTGGCCATCGCCTACTCCGCCAGCATCGGCGGCATCGCCACCCTGATCGGTACCCCGCCCAACGCGCTGCTGGCCGGCTATCTGGCCGACAGCCGCGGCATCGACCTCGGCTTCGCCCAGTGGATGCTGGTCGGCCTGCCGGTCAGCGTGACGATGATGGCATGCGCCTGGTGGTGGCTGACACGCCGCCGCTTCCATCTGGCGGGCGGGGAAGACAGCGCCGGCATGGTGCGCCGCGAGCTGGCGAAGCTGGGCCGCACCAGCGCCGCCGAGCGTCGCGTCGGCCTGATCTTCCTGCTGGCCGCCCTCGCCTGGGTGTGTCGCCCGCTGCTCAACCAGGCCGGCCTCGACTGGCTGTCGGACACCGGCATCGCCATCGCCGCCGGCATCGCGCTGTTTCTGGCGCCCTCGGGTGACGCCAGCGGCGAGCGGCTGATGACCTGGGACGCGGCCCAGTCGCTGCCCTGGGGCATCCTGCTGCTGTTCGGCGGCGGCCTGACCCTGGCCGGCGCCATCAGCCGTTCGGGACTCGCCGAGTGGATCGCCCAGCGCCTCGAGATCTTCGGCGCCTTTCCGCTGCTGGTCCTGATCGGGGTGGTGGTGCTGGTCATCATCTTCCTCACCGAGGTGACCTCCAACACCGCCACCGCGGCCGCCTTCCTGCCGCTGCTCGGCGCGCTGGCCGTGTCGCTGGGTATCTCGCCGCTGCTGATCACCGTGCCCGCCGCCATCGCCGCGAGCTGCGCCTTCATGATGCCGGTGGCCACGCCACCCAACGCCATCGTGTTCGCCACCGGCCACATGCGCATCCAGTCGATGATCCGCGCCGGCTTCGTCCTCAACCTGATCGGCACCCTGCTGGTCAGCCTGCTGGCCTATCCGCTGGTGACGCTGTTCTGGTAGGCCGAAAGAGCGCTGGCCGACGCCGCCTGCGGCACCGGCCAGCGCCATCGCCACGCCGCCAGGGCCAGGCTGGCCACCAGGCAGACGGCGCCCGCCGTATGCAGCAGCGCCAGCCACAGCGGCAGCCACAGCAGCACGTTGGCCACGCCCAGGGCCGCCTGGGCCAGGCCGGTGCCGACCGCCAGCGCCAGCCACGGACGCATCTGTCGCTCACCGCGATAGCGCCAGCCAAGCGCCATCAGGCAGGCCAGCAGTGCCGCGGCCCCGAGGCGATGGCCCACCTGGATGGCGCTGCGCGCCTCGGCGTGCAGCTGGCCGTAGAGATAGCTGGGCCCCACCGCCTGGGTCAGATGAAAGCCCTCCCCCCAGTCCAGCGCCTCGACCCAGCGACCATTGCAGGAAGGGAACCCCTGGCAGGCGATACCGGCGTAATTGCTCGAAGTCCAGCCGCCCAGCGCCAGCTGCAGCACCAGTGCCAGCAGCGTCACCCGCCACAGCGACGTCAGGCGGCGGGGTCGCATGACCGCAGGAGCGCCAAACGCCAGACGGCGCAGCCGCAGGTGCAGCCACAGGAAGATCGCCATCACCGAGAGGCCACCCAGCAGGTGCAGGGTCACCACCTGGGGCCACAGCTTGAAGGTCACGGTGAAGGCGCCGAAGGCGCCCTGAACCGCGAGCACGACCAGCAGCCCCAGCGTCAATCGCCAGGGATAGCCGTCACGGCCGCGGCGCAGGCGCAGACCGCGTGCCGCCAGCAGCAGGGCAACGGCGATCAGCCCCGCCGCCAGATAGCGATGCAGCATTTCCATCCAGGCCTTGGTGACCTCCAGGGGCACCTCGGGACTGTGCGCCAGGGCACGCTCGGGATCGGGCACCAGCGGCGCGCCATAGCAGCCCGGCCAGTCGGGACAGCCGAGACCGGCATCCATCAGCCGGGTCGCCGCCCCGGCCAGCACCACCAGGGCGCAGAGCCCGGTACCGGCCAGGCTGAGCCGCAGCACGCTTCGCCATGCCGGAGACGCCTGGGAGAGTCGCATCGCCATCCTCCTTGCTCACTGTCCGCCACCGCTCACTGCAACGCTACGAACCTCCTTCGCGCTCACTCCGCATGGAGTCTCGCCATGGGCGGCTCCGGATTGCGCTCGAGCAGCAGCTCGAGGTCCTCGAGCACCTGTGCCGTCTCGACATCCGGCGCATAGGCCAGCACCGCGCGACCGTCGGGATCGAACACCCACAACCGGCCCGGCGAGCGCCAGGCTGCCGCTTCCGTCCAGGCGGCCGCCGCTGCCCCCGGCAGCACCTCGCCACTGCCGCCGAGACGCAGCCGGCTGATGCGATGGGCATCGCGCCCCAGCGCCCGGTGCAGGCGCCACCAGCGATCGGCCTGGGCGTCGCAATCCGCCGGACAGTCGAAGGCCAGCACCCAGTCATCCTCGCCCTGCTTGGCCACCTCAGCGAGGGGCCAGTCCTCCAGCGCCGGCAGGTCCGGGGTCAGCTGCCCGTGGGCGATACGGCCCTCGGGAATGCCCAGTCGCCACTCGACCATGCCCCAGGCCACGGCCATGGGCAGCAGGAACACCGCAAACAGCGCCAGCAGCTTGAGCCGCGACGAGACGGAGGAAACGGCAGCATCGTGGGGCATCGGCTCACTCCTCGGGATCAGGCTTCACGTCCACAGACGACGAACGACCATCGCGTATCAGGCGCCGGCCACCCAGCCACATCACCACCAGCGCGGCCAGGGCCAGCCCCCACCACTGCAGGGCATAGGCCTGGTGGCGCTCCGGCGGCAGTACCGTGGGCGTCCACCAGGATTCGAGCCGCCCGGGGCCCGTCTCTAAATGCAGCCAGCCGTCATGGGCAAACTCGTGGAGCGACGGCCAGGCCGAGAGCGTCATGCGCTGCAGCCGTCGCCCCTCGCGATTGGGACCGAACAGCGGCGCGCTGTCTCCGGCGAGCTGCCAGCGTCCGCCGACCGTCACCATGCCCTCGGGCGTGGTCACCGTCGGCGTCTCCCGACGGGGGCCGGTGGCCAGGAAGCCACGCTCCACCAGCCATAGTCGCCCTTTCTCATCGCGCAGCGGCGTCAGGGCCGCCACGCCCAGCCGATTGCCGTGAGTGCGATTGTCGAGAAACAGCGTCTCGTCGCCCAGATACTCGCCGCTCAGGGTCAAACGTGCCCCGTCCGGCGGCAATGCGGCGGGGTTCTCGAGCTCGGGTGCCGTCTCGTGGCGGACCAGCAGCTCGCGCTTGTCGGCGGCCCGCTGCCACTGCCATAGTCCCAGTCCCAGTCCGAGCGCCACCACCAGGCTCCAGCACAGGAGCCAGAGTCCCAGGCGGCGCCCCCTGCCACGTACGGCGGCCCGGAGGGCGGACGCTTTCACGGAGTGTGAGATGCTATTCAAGACCCTGATCGCCCTCGTTTTCCTGGCCATGGTGGCGAGCCTTGTCGCCGGCGCCGGGTTCCTGATCAAGGACGGGGGCCGCTCGCGGCGCGTCCTCGTCTCCCTCAAGCTGCGCGTGGTGCTGGCGACGCTGCTGCTGGTCCTGCTCTTCTATGGCTTTCATGTCGGCCACCTCGGCGGCTGACTGGCTCGGGACACGCCCTCGGAACACACGCGTTCAGAAACACAGGCACTCAGAACACATAGACGAAGGTGAACAGCCCGATCCATACCACGTCGACGAAGTGCCAGTACCAGGCCGCCGCCTCGAAGCCGAAGTGGTCGTCCCGGCTGAAATGCCCTCGCGACACCCGCACCAGGATGGCGATCAGGATGATGGTGCCGATGATCACGTGCAGGCCGTGGAAGCCGGTCATCAGGAAGAAGGTGGCGCCGTAGATACCCGCATGCAGGGTGAGACCGTAGTGGGCGTAGGCCTCGTAGTACTCGACGCCCTGGATGACGATGAAACACAGCCCGAGCAGCACGGTTCCGGCCAGCCAGTGTCGCGCCGTGGTGCGATAGCCTTCCTTGAGCGCTTCGTGGGCCACCGTCAGGGTGATGCTGGAACCGACCAGGATCAGGGTATTCACCAGCGGCAACTGCCAGGGCGACAGCACCGCACGGGGCCCTTCGATGCCCTCGCCGGGGGGCTCGAGCAGCGGCCAGGAGGCGGTGAAATCGGGCCACAGCAGGGCGGCCACGCCCTTGGCGCCTTCCCCGTCCAGCCATGGCAGCGCGAAGGTGCGGACGTAGAACAACGTGCCGAAGAAGGCCGCGAAGAACATCACCTCCGAGAAGATGAACCAGCCCATGCCCCAGCGGAAGGAGCGATCCATCTGAGCGTCGTATAACCCGCTGCGCGACTCGTGGATGACATCACGGAACCACAGCGTCATCACCCCCAGCACGGCCAGCAGGCCGACCACCATCACCGGCATGCCGGCGACCCCGAAGACCAGCAGGGTGCCGGTGCCGACCATCATCGCGCCGAGTGCCAGCGACGCCAGCACCGGCCACTTGCTCGACGCGGGCACGTAGTAGCTTCCACCGCTCATGTTCGACCTCCTCCGCCGGGAGCCGGCTCAGTGACGCCGCGGCTCGAAATCGGGTGGCGTCTCGAAGGTGTGCAGCGGCGCCGGACTCGGCACCGTCCATTCCAGGTCCTCGGCGCCATCCCAGGCGCAGGCCGGTGCCTTCTCTCCGCCACGCACGCACATCACCACCACCACCACGAACAGCAGCTGGGACAGCCCGAACAGGAAGGCGCCGATGCTGGTGATCATGTTGAAGTCGGCGAACTGCAGCGCGTAGTCGGGGATCCGTCTCGGCATCCCGGCCAGCCCGGCGAAATGCATGGGGAAGAAGGTCAGGTTGACGCCGATCACCGAGAGCCAGAAGTGCCACTGGGACAGCCGCAGGTGCGGATAGTGGCCGGTCCACTTGGGCAGCCAGTAGTAGACGCCGGCCATGATCGCGAACACCGCGCCGGGCACCAGCACGTAGTGGAAATGCGCGACCACGAAGTAGGTATCGTGATACTGGAAGTCCGCCGGGGAGATCGCCAGCATCAGCCCCGAGAAGCCGCCGATGGTGAACAGCACCACGAAGGCCAGGGCGAACAGCATCGGCGGCTCGAAGGTGATCGAGCCGCGGAACAGCGTGGTCACCCAGTTGAAGACCTTCACCCCGGTCGGCACCGCGATCAGCATGGTGCTGTACATGAAGAACAGCTCGGCCACCAGCGGCAGGCCCACCGTGAACATGTGGTGCGCCCAGACCAGGAACGACAGGATGGCGATGGAGGCCGTGGCATAGACCATGGAGGCGTAGCCGAACAGCGGCTTGCGCGCGAAGGTCGGGATGATCACCGAGACGATACCGAAGGCCGGGAGGATCATGATGTAGACCTCCGGATGGCCGAAGAACCAGAACAGGTGCTGGAACAGCACCGGGTCGCCACCGCCGGCGGCATCGAAGAAGCTGGTGCCGAAGTTGATGTCCAGCAGCATCATGGTGATGACCCCGGCCAGCACCGGCATCACCGCGATCAGCAGGAAGGCGGTGATCAGCCAGGTCCACACGAACAGCGACATGTCCATCAGCCGCATGCCCGGCGCTCGCAGATTGAGAATGGTGGCGATGATGTTGATCGCACCGAGGATCGAGCTGATGCCCGCCAGGTGCAGCGAGAGGATGAAGAAGGTGGTGGACGGCGGCGAATAGGTGGTGGACAGCGGCGCGTAGGAGGTCCAGCCGAAGTTGGGCGCCCCGCCGGGCATGAAGAAGGTCGACAGCAGCAGCGAGAAGGCCACCGGCAGCAGCCAGAAGCTGAAGTTGTTGAGCCGTGGCAGCGCCATGTCCGGTGCGCCGATCTGCAACGGCACCATCCAGTTGGCCAGCCCGACAAAGGCCGGCATCACCGCGCCGAAGATCATGATCAGCCCGTGCATGGTGGTCATCTGGTTGAAGAACTCGGGTTCGACCAATTGCAGCCCCGGCTGGAACAGCTCGGCGCGGACGACCATGGCGAACAGGCCACCGATGAAGAACATCGACAGCGACAGCAGCATGTAGAGCGTGCCGATGTCCTTGTGGTTGGTGGTCAGCAGCCAGCGCTTGAGCCCCCCTGGCGGCGAGTGCGGCTCGGCGGCCACCCCCGCGGAGGCGGGCTGGCCGTGCTGCGTGGTCGACTTGGGAGGCAGGTGCGAAGCCATCGTGGTTCCCCCTGGTTGGCGCCTCGAGGACGCGCCCGTCGAAAGAAGTATCGCCAGCGTGTCTAGTCGGCGAGCCGCTCGGCGATCGCCGAGGGCTGAACGCTGTCGCCGGCCTCGTTGCCCCAGGCGTTGCGCTCGTAGGTGATCACGGCGGCGATCTCCGCCGGATCCAGCGTGTTGGCAAAGCCCGGCATGGCGCTGCCCGCGATGCCATCGATCACCGTCTCGATGTGTCGCTCACGGTCGTCCAGCAGCGCCTGGTTGCCGGCCAGGGCCGGGAACACCGGTGGGTTGCCACTGCCATCGGGCTGGTGACAGGACGCGCAGATGGTGCCGTAGACCTGCTCGCCGCGCGCCATCAGTTCCTCCATGGCCCACTCCCGATCGAGCCCCATGGCGGCCTCGGCGGCCTCTGCCTGGCGCTCGGCCAGCCAGGCATCGAAACGTTCGGGCTCCACCGCCTCGACGACGACCGGCATGAAACCGTGGTCGCGGCCACATAGCTCGGCGCACTGGCCGCGGTAGATGCCCGGCTCGTTGATGCGTACCCAGTTCTCGTTGACGAAGCCCGGGATGGCATCCTGCTTGACGCCGAGTTCCGGGACCCACCAGGAATGGATCACGTCATCGGAGGTCAGCAGCAGGCGCACCTTGCGGTCGACCGGCAGTACCAGCGGCCGGTCGACCTCGAGCAGATAGTGCTCGCCCTTGGCCTGCTGGCCGGCGATCTGCTCGCGCGGGGTCGCCAGGCTGGAGAGGAAGGCGACCTCCTCGTCGCGGTATTCGTAGCGCCAGCGCCACTGCTGGCCGGTGATCATCACCTCCATGTCGGCCTCGGAGGCGTCGTACATCGACTTGAGCGTGGCCGTCGCGGGCACCGCCATCGCCACCAGGATCAGCAGTGGCACGACCGTCCAGATCACCTCGACCGTGGTGTGCTCGTGGAAACGCGCGGGTTGGGCGCCGCGGGAGCGGCGATAGCGAAAGAGCGAATAGAAGAGCGCTCCGAAGACAACGATGCCGATGACCACGCATATCCAGAAGATGGCCATGTGCAGACCGTGGATATCACGGCTCAGATCGGTGACCCCGACCGGCATGTTCCAGCCGTTGGCCAACGCCGCCGTGGCCGGCATGACCAGGACGGCCCCGCTCATCGTCCAAACGAGCCGCTTGCGCATCCGCATCGCCCCCTCCTGAACGTCGACGTGCATCCACCACGCCTGGATCGAGTATAGGTTCCCGCTGCTCGCTGACCGCGAGGCCAGCGCCCTGTTCACCAACGAGCCCTTCAACGCAGCCGGGATCCCTCAGCGAGCCGCCAGCATCGCCACCACGGCGATCAGCACCACCAGCACGGCGGCAAGCAGCACCCCCGCGACGATAAAGGGACCCGCCCCACCACGGGAGAAATCTTCCTTGCGCCTCGCCTCCTTCTGTACACCGAAGAAGGCTGCCAGTACCGATGAGATGACGCGCCACATGGACATGCCCTCCGATCGACTCGTCCCTAGACCGTAGACCAGGGATCGCCGATATGCGCACTCCCTGATCCGCATCAAGTGGAAAAAGGAAAGCCCGGCCATGAACCTCGACCGGGCCAGGAGCGCCTATACTTCGAACACGGCAGCGACCGTCGCGGACGCGCTGCACCATCCTGTCACCGTGCGATTCGGGAGGTTCGAGATGACCCAGTCAACGGGAGACACCCCCCATGTGTTCCCGCCCGCCAGCGAGGCCATGCTGCAGTGGTGGAACCCACAGCTGATGCAGGGCCCGATACCCCTGGTACGGATGCAGTTCGCCTGGCTGGAGAGTCTGGCGGAGGCCATGCAGTTCGAGGCCAAGTGCCTGCGCGCCCTGGCCGAGAGCGGCGAGCGCATGGCCGGCTGCTACCGCGAAGAGGCGGATCCCCAGGCGCTGCAGGCGTGCTATCAGCGGCTCATGCAGGACGTTGCCCAGACACATTGGCAGCGGCTCGAGAAAGTCGCCGAACTCTCCGAGGACTTCCGCAAGCGCCTGTGGGAAGAGATTTGAACGGCCAGCCGAACGGGCACCCCTCCGGTGCCCGTGTCTTTTGGCTCAGCCCAGCCCCAGCAGATGCACCAGCGGCGGCAGCAGGAAGGCCGTCAGCAACCCGGTGATCCCCATCGCCAGTCCCGAGAAGGCGCCGGCCACCGCGCCGAGGCGAGCAAACGCCTGGGCGGTGCCGAACCCATGTGCTGACAGCCCCATGGCGAAGCCCTGTATCGCCGGGTCCTGGATACGCAGCAAGCGGAAGATTACCGGCCCCAGCGCACAGCCGATGGCGCCGGTCAGCAGCACCAGTCCGGCCGCCAGTGACGGTATGCCGCCAATCTGCTCGGCGATGCCCATGGCGATGGGCGACGTCACCGACCGCGGCGCGAGCGACATCAGGGTCTCATGTCGGGCCCCCAGCACCAGCGCCAGTCCCAGGGTGCTGGCGACCGCGGTCACGATGCCGGTCACACAGGCCAACACCAGCGGCACCAGCAGGCGACGGACGCGCTCGCGATGGTCATAAAGCGGGATGGCCAGCGCGACCGTCGCCGGCCCCAGCAGGAAGTGGATGAACTGCGCACCCTCGAAATAGGTGGCGTAATCCATGTCGAGCAGCAGCAGGCTGCCGATCAGCAGGGCGATCGACAGCATCACCGGATGCAACAGCGGCGTGCCACCCAGCGCCTTGTTGATCCTCACCGCGAGGGCGAAAGCCACCAGGGTCAGCAACAGCGACAGCAGCGGATTGCCGGACAGATAGACCCACAGCTGGTCCAGACGCGCGACGTTCATCCGCGACCTCCCTTGCCGAGCCGCCCCTGGAGGCGCGACAGCACCCAGGCCGTGACGCCCAGCGTCAGTGCGGTGGAGACGACCAGCGTCAGCAGAATCGGCAGGATGTCCCGACCGATCAGCGCCCCGTGCACCATCACCCCGACGCCAGCCGGCACGAACAGCAGCGTCAGGTAACGCAGCAGGCCCTCGCCGGAGGTGCGCAGGCTATCGGGCACCTTGCCACGCACCAGCAGGGCCACCAGCAGGATCACCATGCCAAGCACGGGCCCGGGGATCGGTACCGCCAGCCCCCGCGCCAGCAGCTCACCCAACATCTGGCACGCCAGCAGCATGCTCATCCCCAATATCAGCGGCATCGTCGTTCTCCCTGTCCGTGTCACCCCTATTCTACAAAGCGCGGGACGCGAGGGCAGTTCTCCACGCGGGGAGCCAACCTTTTGAAAAAAAGCGCAAAAAGGACTTTTCATTTCCGGGGGAGCGAGGTAATATACGCCTCGTTCTCGGGGGACACGCCCAACGGCGACAAGCCCAAACGAGAACGTCGGAGCGTGGCGCAGCTTGGTAGCGCGTTGCAATGGGGTTGCAAAGGTCGCTGGTTCGAATCCAGTCGCTCCGACCATCAAACATTAGAGAAAACGGCCACTTAGCTCATCAGAGCGGTGGCCGTTTTTCTTTGTCTGGAAAACTTCTGGAAAATATTCGGAAAACTCTCCTCCCCTGACAACAGCTCAGTAGGCGATCGAGGCTTGTTCCTGCACAGCTGTGCGCGATCCACATGGACTAATCTTCCTTTTAGTTTAGAGAGCTTCGTCGCAATCCAAAGGGAGCAGAACGCGCCAGCAAACACTTCGATCGAAAGGCAGACGCCATAGACTATGGGCGGCAGGTGAGCCGTAACCAAGGAAGCGAGTTCATCCCTCACCGTAAAGACGGGACCATCCAGAACCCTGACAGCCATGGAGGCGACCCAAACCCGCCCAGGGACAAGAACTAAGTCGTTTGTGCCCGCCGAAGGGATTATCACGGCGGGTTTTGAATCCGTTTTTCAATTATTCACGGCCGTGCTCGCTACGGGCCTTTGCTGAAAAATCAGCCGCTTACAGCTTTCCACCTGTCCCACCCTCTATCGCGGTCGCACCTGATCTGCGACCACCGCCGCAGTGGCGGACGCGCGCCCGCTGCGAGATCCGCGCACTTGCCCTACCGCCCTCTCCTGCCGATACTGTTCATCCGTACAGCTACCGGAGATCGATCATGCCCCAGCCATCCAGCCACGAGCAGCTGGCCCAGCGCATCCAGATCGCCATTCAGGGAGCAAACCGCAGACAGTGCCGTCAGGTGCACCTGAAGCCAGAAGACGGCGACGACCTCGACGCTTGGGACAGCATCGTCTCCGAGATCGACGAGAACGCGAACGTCGACATCACGAGGACACCAGAGGGCTGGCTGGTCAGCTGGGTGCCTAGCGAGGCGTGACGCGCTGCTACTATGGACGACGCCACCCTACTCCGCATCACCCAGTGGCGTAAGCGCCTTGAGCGGAACGGCTGGACCGGAGTCAGGCGAGCCACCCCACCTCACAGCAGCCTGATCGAGTATCACCTCGTCTGGCGTGGCCACCTGGTGTCGGGCCGGATCCGGCTGAGCGATCACTCGAGCCAAGACGTGTGGCAGCCGGGCACGACCATGAACATGCTCTTGCGCGGGACGGATGTGACGGATGGAGCGTGGCGGGTGGCCAGGGACCAGGCCGGGCGCCCAAGGCAGGTGCATCGGCGGCTGCCGCTGTGAGGCAAATGGGCCATCCTTGGCCCGCCACAGGGTGGAATGAAGATGGTGACGCCGGCTTGCCTCCCTGGCGGCGGGCTCGGCCATGAACTCGCAAGCGCCTGACATCACACCCTCAGCATAGTGAGCTGAGCCCCCCGTTCTGTAGGCGTTCACCCCGCTGCGCCGTCGGTCGACTCTATCAACGAGGCATCGTCGTTGCAGGGGCGATTGACGCGACGACTCACGGGCCAGTGCGTCAGGAGAGAGCCATCGATGTGGCGGACCGTGTGACGCAGCGCCTCGCGATCGGTCAGGAGGGGATCGATCCAAGGCTCGAGGCTGGCGTCGTCGAGCGCCAGCGGCATGCGGTCGTGGATCTCGGCCGCGGCTCCTCGGGCGGGCTCGGTGAGAATGGCGCAGCCGGGATTGCCGTCGGCCCGGTGAGTCCAGATGCCGGCCAGCCAAAGGGGCTGACGATCGGTGCGGGTGATGAAGTGCGGCTGCTTGCCGTACGCCGGCGCCAGCCACTCATACCAGCCGTCCGACGGAATCAGGCAGCGGTGCCGGACGAACGCCGAGCGAAAGTAGCGGGAGCTGGCACACCCTCAGACTTGGCGTTGATCGGCTCCGGCGCCTTGCCGGTGGCCCAATGCGGCCGGAAGCCCCACCACAGCTGGCCGAACGCCAGAGGCGCGGCCTCATCTAGACGCCAGGCGGCAGTGATACAGGTACCCGGGCACACGTTATAGCGCGGCGACGTCGGCGGCGGTTCGATACCAGCGCCAAGAACCTGCCGCAGCGACCGCGTGACGCGGGGAATATCATAGAGGGCGAAGCGTCCACACATGGAGAGAGGATAGGCGATTATCTCCAACATGGCGTGCCAGAGGATCCTGAGCACGATTAGAATGCAGTGAATGCTATGGTCAACACTTCAGCCTGAGACAGGAGTATTTCATGGAGCTTCCACGAAAGCCGCAGCAGGAGCTGGACAGAGCAAAAAAACAAATTCAAGCCATGGAGAGCGCCGAATCTCTTGATGACTTCGAGCATCACTGGGCACTATTTCTTCATTTCATCGAAAGGGTTTGGAACAAGTCAGAGGCACACTTCAAGCAGTCACCCGCTTGGGCAGGATGGAGGGGCAAGTACGTAAACATGAGATCCCGGGACGCCCTGATTACCTACTTGCGGCACGCAAGGAATGCCGATCAGCACTCCGTCGAGGAAATCACCGACAGGCTTCCTGGAGGTACAACCATTAGCAACAATTCCGGCGGGCCGATCACCATCACCAAACTCGATGTCACTGGTGGTGGGCCGGCAACCTATGAAGCCGATGGCCATCTAGACATTGCTTTTACACCTGGCAAGGTCAAGCTCATTCCAGTGACCAACTATGGAACCACCTATGAGCCACCCACCACACACCAAAATCAAGCGATCGATCCCTCGGATGTTGTCGGTGTCGCCAGAACAGGGGCCGCCTTCTACGAGGACATGCTCAATGCGGCAGTCAGAAAGTTTTGCCGTGATCGATGAAGCGAGCTGAAGAAAGACAGGGCTGCCTCTCCTTGGAAGCACGCATATGACCACATTCCGAAAAGACTGGCTGCTGGTTATCACTGCCACCGGCCCTGCCCTCTTATCGGCCTACTTCAGCTGGCATCTCGTCGACGGCGGCGGCTGGTTCCAACGATCCGGCTCATTGATGGTGCTATTCGCTGCCTGGCTGGACTTTCGGCAAGCCCGCCTGCTTGCCGAGGCCTCACCAGAGCAGCGAGTCGAACTCTCGCTACTGATGGGGCTGAGCCGCGCACAAGACGATCCTCGCCGAGTCTGGTTTCAGCGCCTAGCTATCTGGCTTCTCATCACCGGAACCGTGATATGGGGCTATGGTGATCTGCCGTTCCGCTGACTGATGTGACACTGGTTGATAGGCCATCCCCGAAACGCAAAAGCCCCCGGCCACGGATGGCCGGGGGCGTGCTGCTCGAGGAGACGAACCCCGCCCGCAAGGGGCTCGCGTCAAGGTTTCCTCACGGCGCCTTCAGCACCGCCGCATACTGATGCTTCATTGCTTGATCGATGCTCACGTCGGAGAGGTAGAAGGCGTGCTCGGCTCCGGGTTCGAGCTCGATCTGGCCCAGCACATACGGCGCCCCATCGACCCAGGCACCAAACACTTGGACGGATCGGGCTTGCTCGGTGTCGTTGTTGACCTCGATCCGCACCGACATGTCGAGGCTGCCCATCATCGGATTGGAGCGCTTCGCCTCCTCGAGGCGCTGACTCAGGGCCTCGGGCACATAGAGCGATAGCGGATAGCCTTCTGACGATGCCAGGTTGATGGTGTCCTCGCTGGTCGGGCCATCCCCCGAGGTATGGTCGATGGCCACCGGCAGGTCGAACTCGGCCCAGCTGTTCATTTCTTGGCGATAGCATTCCCGGTATTCGGCGGCCGGGAAGATCCGCGGTAGCATCTCCTGAGCCTTCACCAGGGAGTCGGACGGCTGTCGCGAGTCCTGGTAGTCGGCGCAGCTTGAGACCTCAAGGCGCACCTTGCCGGGCGCTTCCAGCGCCTCCGGATCGTCCAGGTCCGAGAGGTTCACCTGCGTGGTGATCTGCGTCTTGCAGCCGCAGAGCGCCAGGCCGCAAGCCACCACGGCGGCGGCCTTCATCCATGTTCCCATGCGTGTTCTCCTTTGTCTGACGGCGAGGCATCGAGGCCCCGCCACCAGACTAGCGAACGACCAGGGTTGAGCCCCACCTCTGTCCACACACGCAGGCATCGCCATCCTAGGTTTCTGGAGTTGCTCAAGATCATTGCCTGTCGGCCGATGAGACAAGCAACATAGTCAACGAACCAAATGCTTTAGGTTTCCAGGGAGAAATGTTTTGAGCATAAAGCTTATAACCAAGCCTTTGCTGTGTCTGTCGGCCGTAGCGTTTTCAGGCTATGCCATAGCCTCTGATGTCAGACTATTCAAGAGCTGGGATTACGGAGAGAGCATGGACAGCTTCCCTCGCAGCGAAGGCTTCTACGACTGTAGCGCTGACATGGGGTCTTTGGCCCTGTGCAAGGAACAGACCAGCTTCCTCTCCTACAACTTCTTCGCTAGCCTTTATTTCAATGACGACCAAGAGCTTGACACTGTCTCTCTGACAACAGATTTTACTCCAGATACCTACGCCTCTATTATCGGCGCCATTTCTCGAGACTTCTCATTAGCATTTATGGCAGGTCAGGCGAGCGAACTTGACATTGTCAGCCAAATGAAAGAAGGAAGCATTCAAACACCACAAGACATGGAGCAAAAGGTTTCACAGTTTGAAGGAACCAATCTCGCAAATGGCTACCTTGATTTAATATATTTCGAAAACTCTTACGCTCGCCAGTGGGAAGATTACTCAAACTTTCAGAACATGCTAATGGAGACTCCAGAGGGGGTCAGGATGAGCGAATTAGTTATATATTATGACGAGGTTTATGGCCCTTCGATGGAGGTGAGCTTTGCGCTACCAGGCAAAACCTTTGAAAGGCTTAAAGATCAAGCCCAGAATGCTCCCATAGAAGACTTCTAGGCCTTCCTTGGCCGGCACAACAAGTGCCGGCCTAACCTCCGCTTTGGTCCTAATTTTTCCAGACAACTGCTTCTATACTTTCTCGATCGCCCGCCTCGAGGGCGGCCTTGATCTCGTCCTTGCGCATCCAGCTGCGCGCCAGCTGCTGCTTCTTGAAGACCTTTGCGGCGTCGGTGACGGCGATCATCTGCTCGGGCGTCATGGCATAGAGGGCGTTCGACTGCGCGCGGAGCTCCTGAACGGCGCCGGTCTCGCCGCCGTCGCGCAGGTCACGCGCCTCGATCGCCAGGCCCAGCAGGTTAGACTCGTCCTCGGGGCGGGTCTGCACGACGTCGTCGGTGCCGTCCGGCATCGTGTACGGCATGCCGGCATAGAGCGCTGCAGAGAGGCCAGTTTCGATCTCGGCGCGCTTGCGGGCGGCGAGATCCCCGAGGGGTTCGGGTGGGGCCTCGTCCAAGGCCTCGGCCGGCGGCTCGACGCCGAGCTCGGTGATCTCGTGGCGGCTGCCATCAACGAGCCAATAGACGTGGCCACGCCAGTCGGCCACCACTTCCCAGGCCTCGCCGGTCCAGCGGCCGGCCTCATTCGCGCCGGTGGCCGGCGGTTCGATGCCGGTCGCGCCGGCAGGGATGCGCGGCTCACGGCGCATGGGGTCGAGGGGTGCCTCGCGGCCGGCCGGGTCGATCACGGTGCCGTCGGTGGGGTTGATGTCGTAAATGCGCACGGCGGCCTCCTCAGATCTTGGTCAGGTAGATAACAGCGTTGTTGCGGGAGCGGGTTTCGTCGGCGTAGTTGCCGGGCGTCCACGAGGTGCCGCTCGGCGATCCGTCTCCATCGTCATCGTGGTAAGTTCCGGCGGTTTGGCCAGTTGACGGCGTGTTATTAACACCCGCTGAGTTGGTATGCTGCCAATATTGGTCATCTACCCCCCAATGGCCGCTCCCATCAATGCCCGTTCCCGTCGGCAGGGCGTGTATGTGCCTCTCAACGGCATGCCACTGATGGGCCGCCAACGAGCGCCCCGGGTCCACACCACGGCCGTTATCCCAGCCACGCTTGAACTCACCACGGTCTTCAGGCATGCCGAACGTCGTGCTTCCATCCCCTGCCCCATGGGTCGTGCCAAAGGCGGCAAAGATGCGCCGATAATCCTGGCGCGGCGCACCTTGCCAGCCGTCGTTCTCCAGGTAGCCCTCCGGCAGCGTCTCGCTGCGCCACTCGATGGTCGTGCCCGGCTTGACGCCGTCCCACTCCATCCAGACGTGGGGGCGGTTCTGGCTGTCGGTGGGATCGACGCCCTGGACGGTGCCGGCCTGGTCGCGGTCATAGAACTCGTAGAACTGGCCGTCGCTGCCGCGCACCACTTCTCCGGTCGAATAGGTGCGGAGGGCCGAGTAGTCCTGGAACTGGCCGGTGTTCACCCCCATGGCATTGAGCGCCGCCAGCAGCTGATCGCCGGTCTCGGTGCCCGCCGTTTTCAGGGTCAGCCCCGCCTCCTGGATCACGTTCGCGAGTTCGTCCTGGACGGCATTCATGAAGGACGCACTCAGCTCCGTCGCCGGCACCCCGGACGAGGGGTCGCCCTCGGTGAAGCGATTGTCCTGGGTCGCCCCAGGCGCCTCGATCTTGTGCATGGGTCACTCCCCGTATGCGAATTGCAGGATGGTGTGAGAGGGCTGCAGGCGCGCGAGCTTGCACTCGAGCTCGGCATTGCCCCATTGCCGCAGCGGCTCGCCCACGGCGCTGCGCCCGGTACGGAAGGCCCGCACGGTCACCGCCGGGGCGCGCACGCGCCAGGTGAATTGCCAATCGCCGTTCGTCAGCGGATCGCCGACGCGGCTCATGCCGACGCGAAACGGCCGGAATTCCTCGATGGTGATCGAGTAGCCCAGGGCCTCGGCCACGCCGATGAAGTAGCCGCGCGACTGCCCCCCGGTGGTGACGATCTTCGAGACCAGGGCATCGCGGCGCTGCTGCAGGGTCTGCTCGCCGGCGGCGCTGCACACCTCGGGCAGCCCGTAGTTGCGCTCCCAATCGTCCAGCATCTCCAGTGCCCGTCGCGGATCCGACTCGCGCAGCAGGTCCACGGCCCGGCTGTCGACCCGCGCGGGCTCCTCGGCGAGCGAGCGCAGCAGGCGCATCAGGCGGCTGCCCAGCTCGCGGGGCCAAGCCACCCCGCTGGGCAGCAGCGCCGCCAGCTGGTCGCGGTACTGGTCCGCATTCATGCCCATGTGATGTCCCCCATGACGGCGATGGTCCCGGCGGGATGGGGGACGTCGGCGGTGGGCGAGTCGAGGAC
This sequence comes from Halomonas sp. ND22Bw, assembly GCF_003011945.1. Taxonomy (NCBI): domain Bacteria; kingdom Pseudomonadati; phylum Pseudomonadota; class Gammaproteobacteria; order Oceanospirillales; family Halomonadaceae; genus Halomonas; species Halomonas sp. ND22Bw. Next base: position 324,070 of record NZ_PXWD01000001.1, read on the forward strand.
GTGGTCGCTCTCGCCGGCGGCGACGCTGATGGCCTCACGGATATGCGAGATCAGCAGGGTGCCGCCCGGCTCGGCCTCGCGCTTGACCAGGTCGGCGAGCTCGGCGGCGATCGCCGCGCGCACCTCGGGCGTGTTGGGCGATAGCCCGCTGATGGTCGGATTCAGCGGCGCCGGCGTGGGCGCGAACACCACCGGCTCGGCAGTGACCGGGCGCTCCTCCTCGATGGCAGCCAGCACCTCGGCCACCTTGGCGGCGTCGGGGATAATCGGGTCGAGGTCGTCGCAGACGAACGCCACGCCGACGGTGCCGGCGCCCTGCCAGCGGCGGTATACCCAGGCCCGGGTCACGTCGGGCACGGCGAGCACCCACTGCTCGTAGTCGGGATCCGAGCCGCCCTGGGGCGGCTCCTGCATGCGCTTGAGCAGCCGCGTCAGCACCCGGGGATCGCTCTCCGGGTCGGCACCGCCGGTGATGCCGCCGGCGGCCACGGTGCCGGCGCTGTCGACCCCCGGCACCGGCGAGAGCAGCGACATGGCCAGGCCGGCCTCGACGTTGCCGCCTGCCCCGGGCTCCCGGGCGGTCACCGTCACCTCGCCGCTTCCGCTCAGCACCACACCGGCGTCGACCAGGTACTCGCGGCCGTCGTCGCGCTGCAGGACGGTATTGGCCGCCACGTTGCCGGTGCCGGTCAGGGTGACCGGGCCGCTGGCGTAGGTGGCCGGCGTGGGCTGGATCTTCCACAGACTAGCGTGACGCCGCAGGTGCTCGCTGTCGGCGGTGTCCGGCAGCAGCTGACGGGCGTTGTAGTCCAGGTGGCCATGCAGCAGGTGACTCAGCCCCGCCAGGGCCCGTGCCAGCACGCCGAGCGCGGAGCGGCGCAGCACCGCGCCGCGGCCGGCCGGTAGCCGGCTCGCGACGTCGGCGTTGGTTCGTTCGATCAGTTGCGCCAGGGTCGGCCGCTGGAATGCCATCGATCACTCTCCCTCGGTGAATTGCGCGCGCCAGTTGTAGCGGTAGCGGCCCGACAGGCGGCTGCCGTCCGGGCGGTGGATCTCGACCAGCAGCGCCAGCCAGTCGACGTCGAGGTACTCGACATCGACCTCGACGCGGGTGGCGACCCGGTCCTCGAGGAGCCAGGCCAGCGCCTCGCGGGTGTACTCGCGGGCGCGATTGAGCACGTCGGCGGTGCGCTTCTCGCGCGCCAGCAGCCACAGGCGGCTCCCGGTCTGGTCGCCTTCGACCGGTGGGGCGACGTCGCCCCACCAGCCGCGACGGTCGTCGGCCTCGGCCGGCAAGCGGTCGTCGTCGAGGGCGCGGCGATCGGTGAACAGCGACACGATGACGGCCGTCTCGAGGCCGTCGTCGGTCTCGAGGTCGCCGCCGGTGGGCGACAACACGACGTCGGCCGACGCGAGTTCCTCGCGCCAGCCAAGGCGAATATCGGTCATGGGCGGTGACTCGCGGTCAGGTCATGGACTGGTTGGGCTTATCGGTGGGACCGCCGCTGTCGTTCTCGGCGTGATCGTGATCGTTGTAGGTGTCCCGCATCTCCTGCATCGTCCCCTTGGCGTCCGACACCTGGCCGGCGACCTCGAGGTCGCCGTCCATGGTCACGGTGGGTACATTGACGAAGCTCACCGGCTTGCCGACGCCGTCGATCACGATGCCGTCCCGGGTCAGGTGGACCCGCTGGCCCTGATCGTCGTAGAGCGCGACCTCCCCCTGGGCCAGCCCCTTGAGGCGATAGCGGCGATCGTCCACGGCGATGACCAGGCCGTGGTCGCGATTGCCGCCCAGGAACAGCGACACCAGCTCGGCCCCAGGGTGGGGGTGGCTGGTCATGCCGTACTGCTGCATGCGTTCGAGTCCGGCCCGGGTCTCGCCCTTGAGGAAGGTCCCCTGCAGCAGCTGCAGGCGGCCGGTGTCGTCCACCTGGCGCAGCACCCCGCGGGCCAGCATCAGCATCACGCGCCGCGACAGCCGCGCCAGCGATCCGTTGCGCATCGAGGGTTCTCCTACCAGTCGTTGAGCCCGACGTCCTCGCCGCTGCCCGAGGTGGCCGCGTCGGGGACCTCGGGCTTGGGCGTCAGGGCGTCGGGGCGCTGCAGCTTGAGGGTGGCGGTGGTGCCGGCCTGGTCGTCCTGGCGATAGGTCACGGCGGTGATCAGCATCTCGCCCTCGAGGCGCAGCCACGCGCAGCTGATGCGGACGCGGCGGTTGGGCCGCCACAGCTCGCCATTGCGCTGCGTCCAGCCGGTTACGGTCACGCTGGCCGTCGAGCTCCGGGCGGCGCGCACGATGGCCTCCCACTCGGCGCGCTGCTGGGCGTTGCCGCCATCGGCGGCGCCCTCGGCCATCACCATCAGCGGGCGATAGCGTGGCACCCCAGCGTCGCGGGCGGCACCCTCGATCTCGGCGGCGGCCTCACCCCAGGCGGTGTCGGTGCCGACGTTCTGGCCCTGCACCGTGTAGTGACTGAAGCGCCGCGACATGTCGAGCTCGGCGCTGGCCGCCTCGATGTTCTCGCCCCACACCAGGTCATCGGCCGCACGCTGATCGCCGGCGCGAGTGATCAGCACGCCGCCGGCATGGCCGGTGGCCAGCACGGCACGAAGTCGACAGGCCCGCTCGATGGCCTCCCAGGCCGTCTCGCCAGGCTGCACGGCGAAGCGAGGGAAGGGCGCGCCCACGTCGACCTCGCGCGTCACTTCGATGCCGAACGGCTCGCACAGCACCCGCACCAGTCGCTCGAGGCCGATGTTGTGCCACTCGGCAGGATTGTGGAGCGCGGAGCAGTCGACCAGGTCGCCGGTGCGGTCGCGGCCCTTCACGGTCAGCGTCTTGCTCTGGCCGTCGATGCTCGGCGAGACGCCATCCACATAGCCGTCGATCAGCGTCTCGCCGTTGACCGCCACGCGGCAGGCGTCGCCGCGGCGAATCGGCCAGGGTTCGGTCTGCCCCACCCAACGGTCGGTCACGCCGATCTGAAAGCCACCCGCCACCGCCTCGAGGTCGCGGGTCACGTCGGCCGAGGTCCAGCCGCTGTAGATGCGCCCGCCGACGGTGAGGGTCAGGGTGTCAGCCATTGAGGATCTCCAGGGGGTCGCCGCCGACCACGAAGCCGGGGTGGCGCACGTCGTTGCGGCTCACGATCTCGTCGGCCCGGGCGGCATCGCCGTACAGCCGATAGGCCAGCACCAGGGCCGGCTGCGTCGCCCGGGGCGTGTAGCGCGACAGACGCGCCAGCGACTGGTCGGGCGGCGGCACCGCCTGCACCAGGTCGGCGCGCAGCGCCTGGGCCTCGAGGTAGACGGCATCCGAGGCGGCGCTCTCCATGGCGGTGTCGAGCCGATCACCGAGGGCATCCCGGGCGGCCACCGCCTCGTCGTGGGTGGGCCAGTCCGTCCGCACCGCCTGGGTCGCCGCCTGGGCGGTGGCCACCCGCTGCACCAGGTCGGCCAAGGCCTGGCGGTTGGCGTCCTGCCGGGCCCGGGTGCCGGTGGTGCGCGGCACCGCCGGCACGCCCTGCCCCCAATCGGCCAGCCGCTGCAGGGCGGAGGTCCCGGCCGCGGGGTTCGCCCGCCCCCGCTGCCCCAGGTCCTCGAACACGCCGATGACGCGCCCGGCCAAGTCATCGGGCGACTGCACCAGGTCGCTCGCCTCGTCGCTCAGCGAGCGCAGGTCGCGGGCGAAGCGCGCCGCCTGCTCGACCGTGCCGACAATACCGTCGGCCACGTCCTGGACGGTGCCGGCGAGATTGCCCACCAGGGCCTCGGCGGCCTGGGCGACGAAGGCCGGCAGCCCGGCGACGCTGAACGATTCGGCGAAGTCCCCGGCCGAGGCGTCGGTCAGGGCGCTGGCCTGCTGGTCGATCGCCGCTACTTGGTCGAGCCGGCCCGCCGGATGCGAGCGTTCGCCGGCCTCCAGGAAGGTGATCGAGAAGCGGGCCATGCCCCCGTCGCGGCTACCCTCGCGGACGTCGAACGTGTCGACCACCACCTGCCGGGCCCCGTGATAGGGGTGCATCAGCTCGCCGGGGCCCTCGGCCTCGAGGGCCTCGATCAGCGCATCCCGGGCCGACATGTAGTCGCCCCCGAGCACATAGCCCTCGACCGGGTAGGTGCGCGCCTTGCGCCCCAGGTCTTCCGCCCAGGGCAGGTCGCGGCCCGGGTATTCGTGCTGGACGTTGCGGCGGCCGCCGCTATGGCCGGCCTGCCGCGCATGGAAGGGCACGCCCCGGAACGAGGCGGGCCGATACTGGTCGCGCCATGTCATCAGCTGTCCCCCATGGATTCGCCGAGGTCGTTGCTTACGTTCAGGCCGCGGCTCTGCTGCTGAACGACCTGCAGGCCTGCCGGGGCATTCTCGAAGCGCATCGTCACCGAGGCTTCACCTCCCTGCCCCGCGTCACCCGCTGCACCGCGCACGGTATCGGCCAGCGCACGGGAAGGCCCGGGACCGATGCCGCGCTGCACCGGCTGCGACTCGCCGCTGAACGCCTCGCCCACGGCGCCGGTCACCCGGGAAACGCCGTCGCTGACGGCGCTGCCGGCATCCTTCATCCAGTCGGGTACCAGGTCGGTGAGGCTCTCGACCTTGTCGCGAAACCAGCGAGTCAGGGCGTCGAACTTGTCGCCGATACCCTCCCACAGGCCGTCGATCAGGTCGGCACCAACATCGCTCAGGCTGACGCCGGTGATGTACTCCACGATGGCGTCGATCGCCTCGGCCACCAGCAGCACCGGGTTGAACTCGCGCAACAGGGTATACACGCCCTGGAGCAGCCCCTCGTCGAAGGCCGAGCGCACGGCGTCGATCTTGTCGGTGAACCACCGACTGATGCCGTCCCAGTTGCGGTAGATCAGATAGACGGCGCCGGCGATCGCGGCCACCGCGCCCAGGAACCAGCCCACCGGGGTGGTGGCCAGCGCCACGCCCAGCGAGACCAGCGCCTGAGCCACGCCCGCCAGGGCCATCAGCAGCGGGCCGAACAGCACCGCCGCCACCGCGGCCAGGGCCACGCGCAGGCCGCCGAATCGGTCGGTGATCGGGCGGATGAAGTCGAGCACGTCGCCCACCACGCCGCGCACCTCCCGGAATCCCTCGAGCAGGCGCTCCAGGGCGCCGGGCAGGCGCTCGGCCAGGGCCTCGCCGAAGGCGGCCAGCCGCTCGCGGTTGTCGACCAACAGCTCCGTCAGGGTGGCCGCGAGGTCGGTCAGCGCCGGCATCAGCGGCCCCAGCACGGCGTTGCGGGCCCCGGACAGGGCGCCGGAGAGATCTCGCATGCCGTTGGTGAAGCGGGCGGCGCCGGCGATCGCGCCCTCGTCCATGACCTCGCCCAGGCGGTGCGCCTCGCCGCGCAGGCGCGCCAGCTCGTCGGCGCTGGCCGAGAGCATTACGGTCATCTGTTCGCCGCCCTGGCCGCCCAGCAGCTCGTCGACGATGCGCTGCCGCTTGGCGACGTTGTCGATGTCGCGGATCCGGTCGCGGATCAGGGCAAACATCTTCTCGGTGTCGCCGCCGGTCTCGCGCAACCGCTCCTGGCTGACGCCGAGCCGCTGGAAGGCCTCGGCCGCGGGGCCGGCGCCGGAGACCACGAACTCGTCGGCGCGCATGGTCAGCTCCTTGAGCCCGTCCCGAAGCGCGTCGTTTTCGACGTTGAACTGGCCGGCGACGTACTGCCACTCCTGGAACGAGCGCGTGCCCATGCCCAGACGCTCCGACCAGACGCTGACCTCGTTGGCCGAGCGCGAATAGCCGTTGACCAGGATGCCGAAGGTGCCGGCCGCGACCGCCCCCATCGCCCCGAGGCGGGCGCCCAGGGCGCCCACCTGCCGGGTCGTGTCGGCGACCCGGTTGCGCACGTTGCCCATCGCCGAGCCCAGGCGGCCGATGCCGGCCGCCTCGCCCATGGTTCTGAGGCTGTTGTTGACCCGCCGGATGGGCGAGGTCATCGACTCGATGCGCCGGTTGATCCGGCGCAGCGGGGCCGTCAGGCGGTCGACGCCCTCGATGACCACCCGCAAGGGGTTCGGATTAGCCATTGCGATACTCCGCGATTTCCTCGCCCCGGGCGGCCCAGAACGCTAGATCGGCGGCGTCCATGTCCCACAGCTCGGACGGCGGGAAATGGAACAGGTAGGCGATCACGCCGAGCTGTTGCCGCCAGTCTTTTGGCCACCCGGCATGAATTTTCCCACCGCGTCGACCACCTTCATCATGTCGGCGACGTCGAGCTCGTCGATGACGCTGGGCGGCTGCGAGGCCAGGTCGCCGGCGAACGTCAGGATGTCGCCCATGTCGGGCTCGGCCGGCAGCTCGCGAAAGTCCTTGGCCTTGGGCCGGCGGATCACCAGCTCGTGGATCTTTTCGCTGCCGTACTCGATCGGCTGGTCGAGCTTGACCACGGTTTCAGGCTTCACCATCACTTGATCTCCTCACCCGCCGGCGCTTCGAAGCGCACGGGAATGTTGCCTTCCTCGCTCTGCCCGGTGCCGTCACCGGCGTACCAGGCATCGCGCAGCGAAATGACCTTGCCGTTTGCGAGCTCGAGGGTCACGATCGCGTCCTCGAGCTCGAGGAGCGTGGCCAGGTCGAGCTTGCGATCGTCGGTGATCTCGCCCTCGATGAAGGCCACCTGACCGCTCTCCTTGTAGCCGTGGGCGATGCCATCGCCGCCGATCACGGGCTCGCGCTTGGGCTTGCCGAGGTTGTAGGTAAACGCCCCCTTGGCCCTCATCAGGTCGCCGTCGACCTTCAGGAAGATGATGCCGCCGACTCGTTTGTTCATGTGCGAATCCTCTTGCTAGGGGCGGGCCGCGCCCGCCCGAGTGAATCAGCGCCGGAACTGGAACTGCGCCGCGGTCACGCGCAGCTGATTGATCAGGTCCGGCGGCAGGATGAAGTCGAGCCGGTTGGGGTCCGAGACGTTGCGCTCGCACACCAGGTCCCGCTTGAACTGCTCGGCGTCCTCCACCAGGCCGATCTCCTCCCACTCGCGGAACTTGGCGATCGCCTCGGCCTTGGCGAGCTTGGGCGTCACCACCTTCTGCCCGGTGCCGAAGCGGGTGCTGTCGTCGGCGAGCTTGTGGCGGGGATACTTGCGCAGCCACATGGCCCGGAAGTCCCAGCGCAGGTAGCCCAGCACCAGCATGGTGTTGACGTCCTGATAGGAGGGGTCCGCCACCCCGAACTCGTTGGTCTTGTAGAGCGTCACCAGCCGGTCGATGCGCACCGCGCCGTCGGCGCCCACCTTGTGGGTGCTGATGCCGTCGAGCAGCAGCTGGTTGCGCTCCGTCTGGGTGCGCTGGTCGCCCTTCACCGGGCCGAGCACGCCGGGCAGCGCCAGCGTCTGCAGCGGCCGGCCGCGATCGATCTCGGCGTAGTAGCCCGCCACGGCGGTGACGCTCGCCGCCCACTCATAGGGCGGGGTCGGCGCCGAGCCGGCGTCGAGGACGGTCACGAACTCGCTGTTCTCGCCGTCGCCCAGGGTGCCGAGCTCGCCTACCGTGCCCCGGGCCGCGGCGAAGGCGTGGCCCTCGATCTGGCGCAGCGGCCCCCAGCGATCGCGCAGCTCGGCGTCCAGGGCGCCGATGCTGGTCGAGTCGGTGTAGGGCAGCGCCGTCAGGTGGTATTGGTCGTCGCCCATGGCCGTGATCGCAGCGGCCAGGTCGGGCGCGGCGCTGCCGCCGCTCATGGCCTCGACGGTCACGGTCAGGCCCGCGGGCGTCTCCTCGCCGGTCTGGTAGTTGAGGCGCAGGTCCAGGTCGTTGCCGGCCGGACCCTTGTTGCGCGCGGTGACGTTGACCTTCTCGGCGGTGGTGCCGTCCACCTCGGCGGTCACCGGCAGGTCGCCGTCGGCGTTGATGGCGGCGGCGACGTCGGTGGCGATCGCCGAGAGCGACTGCCCGCTGGCGATGCCGACCCGCACCCGGCGTCCGGCCAGGTAGAGGTTGAGCGTGCCCGCCTCGGTGGGCGCGCCGCCGAAGGTCATCGCGCCGGTCGCAGCGACTGCCGAGGGCGCGTCTGAAAGCGGGATGACCCAGGTCTCGGCGTAGTCGTTGGCCTCGAAGTGGCGTTGTGCCATGCCGTGGAGCATCGAACCGCGGCCGGCGAGCTTGCCCACCTGGTCGGCGCTGAACACGCGCACCGGGGTGTCGGCGGTGGCCGTTCCGGTCGACAGCATCTGCCCCAGGATCAGCAGGCGATAGGGCATCAAGCCGGGCCCGGAGACCGCGCGGGAGTTGTCGAACTCGCCGAAAAAGCCCGGCGTCAGCAAGCTGGCCGGGACCTCGTTGAATGAAACAGGCATCGGTTATTCCTCGTCGCGTTTCGCCTGGGGGCGGGCGGGTTGGGACCTCACGCGCTCCACGTCGCCGTCGCGCAGGCGGCGGCGCCAGTAGCCGTCGAGCGTCACCGGCTCGCCGTCGTGGTGCAGGTGACGATCGCGCAGGGGATCGCGCACCCGCAGCCCGCGCGCGGGCTTCAGGGTCTCGGTGTGCATGGGTTACTCCTGCTCGGGGGTGATGGTGTCCGAGGCCTCGGGGTCGCCGTCGGCCGGCGCCACGTCCCACTCGGCGTGAATCGTGGCGAGGTTGTCCTCGAGCGCCGGCTCGATCTCGTCGTAGTAGGTCACTTCCCAGGCCAGACGGGCGGCGCCCATCTCGCGCTCGCCCTCGTCGGTGAAGACGATCTCCGTCTCCTGCAACACCAGGTCGGCGGCCGTGCCGTCGAGGGTGTCCTCGGCGAACAGGCACAGCTCGATCTGACGCGCCAGGTCGTCCAGGGGATCATCGACGTCCTCGCCCATGACCACGGCCTGCACCGCCACTTGCACGATGCGCCGATACTCCCGCGGGGCCTGATTGAAGATCTCGGCCGGCTCGCGGAGCGTATAGACGAGGATGGCCGGCAGGGCCGACTCGAGGCCCTGCCGGCCATTCCAGTAGGGCAGCACGCGACTGCCGTAGACTCTCAGGCCAGCATCGGTGTTGCCCTTGAGCCGCTCGACGATCTTGTCGCGGATCAGCTTTCTGGGATGCGTCACGTTTTCAGCTCCAGCAGGGTGCCGCCGTTGTCGTCGGGCTGACTGCCGACGACCCGATAGGTCCGCTCCTTGCGGGTCATGCGATCCCCCATGCCGGGGCTGCCGTCCGGCAGGTCGGCCAGCACGACCGTCAGCGTCGGGTTGACGCTATAGACGGGCACCCCGGTATCGGGATCGACGGACTGGTGCTGCTCCTCGAACAGCCCGCGCACCGTGACCGGTGCGCCGCCGTTGGGGGTGTAGGTGACGTCCTCGCCCAGCTTGCGCAGGATGCGGCGCTGGGCGCGCACCGCGATGTCCTCCCAGGCCATGGCAGTCTCCTCGAGGCGCACCCGCTAGGCGGGCGCGTCATGGGTTAGGCGGTCACCGCGGCGCCGCGGGCGTTGATCTTGACCAGCACGGTGGCATCGCCGCCGGCCGCGGCGGCGATGGCCACCCCGCAGCCGACCAGGTCGCCGCTGGCCGGGGTGCCGATCTGGTCGATCACCGAGGCCGAGATGTCGTAGTCGACCCGCTCGCCGGCGCCGATGGCGTTGCTGCCCTTGGGCAGCTCCCACACGTAGTCGATGGCGACCGAGCCGGTCGCGCCGTTGGCGATGTCGACCAGGGCGACGCCGATCAGCGCGCCGATCACGACGACCTGACCGCTGGAGACGGTGGAGCCGGTATCGTTGGTCCAGTCGAGGACGTCGCCCATCTGGTGGCAGTTCTTGGCCATGATTCGCTCTCCTATTACGTGACAAAATCACGCCCACAAAAAAACCGGCCGAGGCCGGTCATCCTGTGGGCGTGTCTAGCGCTTCGTCGTCAGCCGATCAGGCGCCCGGCAGCTTGACCATGGTGCGGAAGGACAGCGGCGCGACGCCGGCGTCCATGCGCACCTTGAACTTGGCCCCGTCGACGGTGAAGCCGTCCTGCTGCTCCAGGTAGGGCGCGTCGTTGCCGTCCAGGTACGCCACCTCGATGGTGTCGTGCATGTTGGGATCGGCGGCGAGGTAGCTGGTCGTGGTGCTGGCCTCATCGAGACGCGCGTCGGCCACCACCTCGGCCAGCCCGCGCACCGGGTTGGGCACCTTGGCCTCGGCCATCGCCGGGTCGTACTCGGCCGCCAGCAACGCCTTGGCGGTGGACTCGAGGCTGACCGGCACGATGTTGTAGGCCGGGCGAATGTTGAGCGTCGCGTCGCCTTCCTTCTGGCGGCGCATCTTGGTCTTGGCCTCGTCATAGCGCGCCACCGACAGCGCCGCGGCGCTCAGCTGGTTGTTGTGGTCGGCGTGGAACAGCGCCTTGCCGTCGGACATCTTCGGGTTGTTCATCAGCACCGCGTAGACCAGGTCGCCGACGGTGCGGATCGCGGCCCGCCCCATCATCCTCGGGATGCGGTTGAAGGCCGACAGGTCGTCGTTGATGATCGTCTGCCGGGTGATCGCGAACAGCTCGCCGTAGGTCGCGAGCATGATCTGCTCGGCGCGATCGCCGACGCTGGCGTACTTGTACTCGGCGCCCTCGTGCACCTGGCGCAGGCTCGGGAAGGCGGTCAGGTCGACCCGCTTCATCGGCCGGAAGTCCGGCAGGGTGCCCTTGGCCGTCCACTTCTGGAAGGTCTCCTCGGACTCGGTGTGACCCTTGAGCATGGCCTTGCGGGCCACGTCGGCCAGCAGGTTGCCAAAGTCGCTCGAGGAGTGCGTGAAGGCCGCGCCGACGATGGCCATGCGGTCGCCGCTATAGGAGGCGATGCCGACGCCGCGCTCGGACAACGAGGCGCGGGCGCACTCCATCAGCGTCATGCCGGCGTAGGCGTTGTCGCGCTCGACGTTGCCGAGGCCGACGCGGGCCTCGATGCAGTTGCGGATGCCGTCACCGACGATGTTGCCGTTACCGGCGTGGATGCCGGTATCGCGGCGCGGGCCGCCGGTGGGCGTGGTCTCCCCCCCGAGGCCGGCCAGCAGCTTGTCCTTGGCCGCCTCGGCGCTGATGCTCATGTCGTCCAGGCACTCGCGCTCGAGCTCGGCGTGCACCCCGCCGAACGGCTGGAACACCGCCCGGATAGCGTTGCGGCGCTGCTGCTCCTGGGCCTGGAAATCCGCCAGCGAGGCCCCGCCCTGGGGTGTTCCGCCACCCTGGCCGCCGTTGCTGGGTGGGGCCTGATGACCGCCACCCTCGCCGCCCTGGGGCGTGCCGCCTTGGCCGCCACTGTTCGGCGGGGGCGTCTGACCACCGCCTTGGCCGGCACCTTGGGGCGCGCCGCCTCCTTGCCCGCCGTTGTTCGGCGGGGGCGTCTGGCCACCATGGCCGCGGGGATCCATCAGGTTCTTGAGCTTCTGAGGCATGTGCTCGAACTCCTGCATACGTTGAGATTTCAGGGAGGCAGCCACCTGCAGCGGTTCCGCCAGTTGGTCGGCAAAGCCTTGCTCCACGGCTTCGACGCCGGTGAACCAGGTTTCCTGGGCGAGCAACGGCTTGAGCTCGTCCTCGCTCTTGCCGGTCTTCTTTCCATAAGCCGCCAGCAGCGTCCCCTCGACCTTGTCGAGAAGCTCGGCATAGCGACGCATGTCGTCCGCCTCGCCGCCCTGGATACCCCTCGGCCGATGAATCATCATCATGGCGTTCTCGGGCATGATCAGTGGCTGACAGGCCATCGCGATTACCGAGGCCATCGAGGCGGCCACGCCCAGCACCTCGCCCTCCACCCGAGCCGGGTGATTGAGCAGCAGGTTATAGATGGCCATGCCATCGAATACCGAGCCGCCCGGGCTGTGGATATAGAGCCGGATCAGCGAGACGTCGCCATGGCTTTGCAGCTCCTCAGCGAACTGCTGCGCGGAGATCCCGAAGGCGCCGATCTCGTCGAAGATGGCGATCTCGGCAACCCCGCCGCCGCGGGCATTGATGCTGTACCAGCTCTCCGCCGGCACGCTGTCAATCGGTGTCGCCTTCGCCATCGGCGGCATCAGCAGCGGCGCGCCGGTCGCGCCGGCGTTGTCGGTCCTCGGCATTGGCCTGGCCTCCGTAGTGTTCGTGGAATGCGTCGGAGCTGAACACCAGCCCCTTCTCGCGGTTGATGCGCACCTCGTCCTCGCGGGACGCCTTGAGCTCGTCCGGGTTGCGGCCGCGGGCACGCGCCACCTCGGCCTCGTCGGCGAAACCGCTCTCGACCAGTTCGCGCCAGGCCTTGGCCTCCTTGCTGGGATCGATCCAGGGCATGACCGGCGCCAGGTAGAAGGCGTTATAGAGCGTGTCGGGATCGAGGTCGTCGGGCAGCTCGATGCCGCCGGTGGTGATCTCCATCCGCAGCCAGTCGCGATAGACCGGCCGCGACCACCCGTCGATGAAGTCGTTCTGCAGCACCTCGTAGCCCAGCTGGGCCTCGACCAGCTCCTGTCGCTGGGCGCTATAGGTGCCGTTGTAGTCGCGCGCGACGGTGCTGTAGCCCACCCGAGTACCGGCCCCCACGGCGCGCACCATGGCGCCGCGAAATCCCTCGAGCAGGGCGCTGGGCCGGTTCGACTCGATGGTGCCGACGTCCTCGCCGGGCATCAGGCCGTCGAACATCATCCCGGGGCCGACGGGGATGGTGCGCCCGCCGTCCGGCATGCGCTGTCCGGCGCCCGAAGTGCCGCCCGACTCGCCGCCCTCGCCGTACATGTGCGGCTCGCCCTTCTTGATGAACATGGTCATCGAGGCCGCGATCCGCGCCGCCACCCGCTCCGATTCCTCGTACTCCTTGAGGTCGGCCAGCCGCGTCAGCACAGCATGCAGGATCGAGACGCCGCGGCTCTGGCCGATCCGCTTGCGGTGCGCCAGGTGGATCATGTTCTCGGCCGGCACCCGCTTGGTGCTCAACGAGAAGCCGCGCCGGTCGCCCGGGTGCTGCTTGTAGACGTGATACGCCCGCACGCGGCGCCACTCGTTGCGCTCGATGCCCTGATAGATGCCCCGCTCGGGGTGGTCGAAGTCGAACGGCAGGTAATCCGCCTCGAGCAGCTCCAGGGCGAAGGGTGTCTCGGTCAGATAGCGGTAGTTGGGCACCCGGCCGCGGATCTTCTGCGCCAGCATCTCGCCGTCGCGCAGCCAGCTGCGCGCGACCAGCCGCTCCATCTGGGGCCGCGTCAGCTCCCCCGAGGTCTCCGGCGCCAGCGACCAGGCAGCCCAGCGGGCCTTGATCCGGGACGCGAGCGCGCGATGTCGCTTGCCGTTCTTGTCCAGCGGCAGCGGCTCGATGCCGATGCCGTGGGCGCCGATCACCCGCTCGTCGAGGCGATCGAGCAGCCCGGTGACCAGGTCGTGGTTTTCGTCCAGCCAGCGGGCCTGCTCGCGCAGCGGCTTGCCGGCCACCTGGAGCGCCATGTCGGCGCTGCGCGTCTCGCCCTTGGCCTTGTGCAGCCGGCTGGGGTTCGCCGCCTCATAGGCCTGGATCATCATTCGCGCCCCGACACGGCGGGCCACCATGCCCGGGGCGAAGGGCTCCAGGGCCCGGTCGATCCAGTTCCTCATACGAACCTCACGAAGGCGGGCCCGCCGCCGGTTTTCTGCCGCTCGACGCGCCGCTCCCACTCGCGGCGACCCGCGCGAATATCGGGCAGGTCGGCCAGGGTCAGGCTCTTGCCGTTCATCTTGACCTCGCGGCCCGCCAACACCTCCTCCTCGGCCTCGAGGTAGCGATCGAGCATGTCCTGTGGGTTGACCGTCATAGCCAGTTGCCTCCTTCGGTGCGCAGCCAGCCGCCACCGGCCGACGGCGACGCCGGTGGTGCGGGGGCGGGTGTCGTGGGGGTGGATGCCGCCGCCGGCGGCGCCGGCACGACGGGATCGTTGGCGGCCTCGAGATCGAGGCCGAAGCGCTGTTGCGAGATGCGCAGCGCCGCCAGCGCGTAGACGAGACAATCGAGCGCCTCGTTGCGCCGGCCGCCGGCGTCCCAGCGATAGACGCGCCGCCCCTTCTCGATCTTCATGACCTTGACCTCGGCGGTCAGCTGCTTGAGCTCCTCCTCGTCACAGAGCTCGTCGTCCACCGGCAGGTGGACGCAGCCGGGCACCGGGGTCCCGGGTTGGGGCTGGATCTGCAAGCGATTGAAGACCAGCTCCTTGGCGTTGTCGGTGCCGACCTCGGTGACGTAGACGCCCTTCTGGTTGCGCTTCCTGGGGAAGTTCTGGATCGGCTTGCCGTAGATCGGCGCGCCGCGGACAGGCACCACCCAGCGTCGACCGTGCTTCTTCGACTGGCCGTAGACCTCGTCGGTGTAGTGGCCGCCGGAGTCCCAGCACCAGCGCGTGACGCCGAGCTTGGCGCCGTCCTCGCGGGTGTAGGTCCGGTGCAGCCGCTCGCCGACCTTCTTGAGCAGCTCGGCGCCGGCCGGGTCTCCGTAGAGGATCCAACGATCGACCAGCCAGGCCTCCTCGCCGGGGCCCCACGCCCAGACGCGCGCCTCGTAGCGGTCGTCCTGGGTGTCGATGCCGCCCGTCAGCGCGACCGCACGGGCCGGCATCTTGGCGAACACTTCCCGGCGCCCATAGAGCGCCTCCCATTCCAGCTTCTCGCCGAGCTCGTCCTCCCAGGTCTCGCCCAGGGTGGTGTTGACGAACGTCTTGAGCTTGACCGAGTCGTCCTTGGCATCGAGCCAGTCGATGACGATCTGCTCCCAGGTCGTCAGCGGGCTGTAGGCCGTCCAGATATAGAACGTCACCGCCCGCGGCGTCGGGATCGCCCGGCCGTCGGCGTCGAACCACTCCATGCCGTCGCGGGTCCAGATGCCGGTCTCGTCGCAGATGTAGCGGCCCTGGCCGATGTGATGCTCGCGGCTCTCGTCGTGGAGCTCATGCTGGCGGAACGCGCAGCCGGTGTGCTCGCACAGGTAGAACACCGAGGCCGGATCGCCCGGGTCCCACTTGAAGCCGAAGCCGCAGTCGTCGCCGCCCCACTTGAGCACCTGCTCCTCGCCGCAGCTCGGGCACGGCACATGGAAGCGCAGCCGGATCGGCGCCTCGTCGGCCGCCTGCTCCATCTGACACTTGCCGCGCACCTTGGGCGTCGAGCCGCGAATCGACTTCGGATAGGTCGCGCCCTCGAGGCGCTTGTCGCCTAGGCTGGTGGGCGTGCCTTCCTTCTCGATGTCGCGGTCGAAGCCGGCCAGCTCGTCGTAGATGACGAAGTCGGCGGAGATCTCTCGGTAGTTCCGCGCGGCCTTGCCGCCGTGACAGATCAGCTGCTTGCCGTTGGCGAACACCTTGGCCGACATGGTGTTGTCGCGGTGCTTCTTGCCGTACCAGGGCGCCAGGTCGTTCACCACCTCCACGTCGCGGATCATCGTCTCGACGTGAGACTTCATGAAGCGATCGCGGTCGTCGTCGGTCGGCGAGAACGTCAGGCCGTTACGCTTCTGGTGCTCGATCTTGTAGCCGCACAGCGCCAGGAGCATTTTCGTGTAGCCCAGGCGCGCCGACTTCATGACGTTCACCTTGCGGATCTCGTCATTGCCCATCGCGTTGAGGATGGCCACCTGGAACGCCAGGGTCTCCCAGCGCCCCTCGTGATAGCTCGATTCCGACGACAAGTAGAAATTCTCGTCGGCCCACTCCACCGCGGTCATGGGCGGCGGCCGGTACAGGGCCGCCAGGCCGATGCGCACGGCCTTGGCCAGCTCGGTCAGCTGGTCAGCTGTTGGCGTCGATATAGTCATCCAGGAACCCCGGCAGGCGGTCATCCAACCCCGCCGCCTTGTTCCTGGCCTTGGCCAGCTCACGCATCAGCGTATTGATGTGCCGAGTCTCGAGGTCGGGGTGCTTTCGCTGCATGGTCAGCGGCAGGGTGTCCATGATCGTGGCGATCTCGGCAGCGATCTTTGACAGGGCGAAGGTCGCGAAGTCGGCCGGCACCAGCTCCTTGGCCTTGACCTGGTTCTTCTGCTCCTGGCCGATTCGCTGGGCCGCCAGCAGGCCTTTCCGCTCGAGGTCGATCTTGTACTCGATCAGCGGGTCGACCTGCTCGCCGCCGGTTGCTGTCGGTTGGTATTTCTCCTCGAGCTTGGCGATCCGGCTCTCGAGCACCGACGCCGCGTCGAAGTAGACCGAGCGACCGATCCGGGCGACCGGCTCGACGCCCCATTTATCAAAGGCTTGGACGCTGATGCGCAGGCTCGCCGCCATGTCCTTCTTGTTGAGCCAGCCGGGATGGAGCTGCTGCGTGTTATCGCGCTTCGACAAAACAACAACCTCACCCTGGAAAAATCTCGTATGTAGCCGACGATTGGGGTTCGAATTACCCGCAATGGGGCCACCCTACAGGAGGACCCGCTCGACCTGCCTCGAGGTCATCGCGCGGTGGCGATCGCCTCCTCGATGGCCCGGGAGAGCTCGCGGTCATAGTTGGCCCTCGCGATGTTCTCGGCGATCTTGGTCATCGGCAGGCGCGTGCGGTATCCCAGCTCGTCGCGCGTGAACAGGAAGATCGGCTTCACGCCCTCGCCGAAGGCCGAGTTGATGCGCTGCCAGACGCCGCGCTGGTCATCGACCTAGCCGGCGAAGTAGCGCCGCGCGTTACCCTTGCGCCGGCTGCTCCTGCTGCTCGTGGCGTTGGCCTGGTAGCCCTGCTCGCCGAGCGCCCGCAGGCCCGACAGCATCTGGGTGATCTGCCCCTTGGCCACGTTGCCGTACACGTCTCGACGAGCCCCGCCGCCCGGGATCGCCCACTCGTCGGGGCGCATCGCCCCGGCATGGATCAGCGCCTTCTCGAAGCGCTTCTTGTTGCGTTTACCGCTGTGGACCTGGGGCTGCAGGTAGGTGCCGGCCGGCGTGCCCTTGGGCGCGAAGTCGCGGAAGTAGACCGTCGCCCGCGGCGGCCGGTCGCTTTTCTTCGCCCGCTTCACGTACAGGCTGTTCATGGTGAACTTGGTCGGGCGATCGAAGCGGCGCTTCATGACCGCCAGCTCGCCCTCCTTGACGCGCTGAGCGACGCGCGTCAGAGCCAGCGCCGTCGCATACGGGATCTGCTTTTCAAACCCCAGCATCTGGCGGCGCAGCGCCTCGATGCCCTCGATGTCGATACTGGCTCCGAACTGCATATGCCCTCCAGGCTCACCATTCCTGCCGATGTTTCTGCAGGTTTTTCCCATCTGTATGGCGACGGAACTAACTCCGCTTTCAAAAGCGTCTTGTCTTGCCTAGGCACAAAAAAGCGCCCCGCAGGGCGCTTCATCCATTCTGACAGATTTAGAATTCCGTTCGGCAGGGATAACCTTCCGTAAAGGCCTCAGGCAGCGCATCAAATGATCCCTTGCTGGGAAGTTCCACATGCACTCCGTCGGAGGTCAAAGCGACAATGCTCGTTGCACTTCGGAGGTTTTCCCAAGCGTAGAAGAAGTTGTTTGCGCCAACGCGGGAGACGGTATCGTAAGGGGTCTGGACTTCAGTTCCATCAATGATCAGAGAAAAATCACCATCGGCATATCGCCCACCACCATATGTTCTATCTCCTACCGTCAAGGTCATGGAGACAGGCTCATATGGATTACAAGCAATATACAGCTCATCACCGTATTGATTGACAGCCATATACTCGCTGGTCCCTTGCCCCCAGCCACTCGACCACTGTCCCCTTTCACCGAATGCCAGAACACTGGTGGAGAGAAGAGCCGCCGAGCTAAAAACGAGTGCTTTGGTAATTCCTTTCATCGTTCGATCCTTGCTGGCCTAAATGGACTGAACTTTTATCATCGACCAAATACACAGATCCTGAAGGGGCACTCACAACATTTTCAGAGCCCGACCACCAAACCATCGATCAATCACGTTTTTTGGCCTGCACCATGCTCACCAGCCCGCCACCCGTGGCGCCACGGGCGATCTTCTCCCCAGAGCGGCCGGCGATGTAGCCGCCCACACCCAGCGTCATGAGGTCCCAAAGGCGCTCGGGCAATTCAAGCTGTAGGCCAACGCCGAACATCGCCCCGAGGTAGGGAGCGAGCAGGTAGTTGTTGGCGACGATGGCCACGACCACCAGCATCAGCAGTGGGCGCCACGAGCGCTGGATCCAGCTCTCGCCGGTAGCCTCCGCCAGGATGATCTGCATCCGGGCCTTGATGGCCGAGTCTCGGGAGTCGATCAGACGAGACTGGATCTTCTGCTTGAGGCGATTGGCCTCGTCCTTGTCGGTGACCGCCTGGTCGATCACATCGAATAGCGGCTCGACGAGCGCACCCACGGCTTTCTCGATCAATCCATTCATCACTTGCCTCCCCGCACTCGCTCAGCCACGGCCATCAGCAGCACGTCGATGCTGCGCGGCCCCAGCCAGCCACAGACGACGCCGACGGCCGATGACGGCCAGCCGGTCAGGTCGTAATAGACGTTAATGCCGGCGGCGACGGAGACCATGGCCACCAGCGCAGGAATGTCGAGCCACAGGCGGCGCGTGATGAAGCGCCGGCGCTGGCCCGACTGGACTTCATGGGCAATCTTGGCGAGCAAGCCAACCATGACGGCGAACCCCACTGATAGCGCCAGCAACGCGTCTTCCCACCAGAGTGACGCCGCATCGAGCAGCGCCTGCCACCAACTTGCATCCTTCCATGGCATCAGGCACCTCCCAGGTGCTGGAGAATTCTTGTGAATCGGTGATCGCGGTCGACGAGGCCGTGGAGGCCGCCGTTGATCTCTTTCGTGGTTGAGCGGATGTCACCGCCCGGAGTAACGCGGGTGGTCCAGTACCAAACGGCGGACATCGCAGCGTAGCGCGGAATGCTGGCCAGCCGATCAGGGTGGGTGATCAGCGGCAGCCCGGTTCCTTTAGCGCACTCGGCGTAGTTGTAACGGCCGGTGAGCTGGATAGAGCCGCGCCCCCGGAATCGCCAGCCATCGCCCTTCATGGTGTTGCCCAAGCGCCCCCCGTAGGTGTGGTTGGCGAGCGCCTCGGGATTCTCGGCGTAAGGCCGGGCAGCCTCGATACTCGGATACCTGCGAGGCCAGACCTCACAGAGGCGCCCTGCGCTGTACCAGAGCGATTCCTCAAGGCTAGTCAGGTCGCGTGACTCGTGGCCGACGTGGGCCAGGAACAGCGCGACCTCCTGAGGCTTGCGAATTCGCCCCCAGGCCAAAGCGTCGGAGAGCTGATCCGCCCACTCGACGGGCTCGAGGCAATTAGGCATGGCGACGAGAAGCAGCCCGGGCGAAACGGCATCTCGGGCCATCTCGATCTCATCGAGCCAGGACATCGCGACCTCGGAAACGAAAAAAACCCGCACGACGGCGGGCTTATGGAAGACAGGCCCCACAAGATGCTTGCAGGGCCCGAACACTTGCTATAGGCGTGCCTCTTAGTCGCGCCTCTTGCCTACGACCACGGCACCCTGGGTGATGGAGTAGCCCAGTGTGGCTCCCACCTGCTGACCGGATTCAATGGGGACTACGTTCACGACGTCGTAGCCTTCCTTATCGAGCTCATTATATTGGTCCGCAAGCATGTCTGCGTACTCGTCCATATCCACCAAGGAGTTATCGTATGCCTCCCCTCCTGTGACCCTTGCAAGGCCTTTCCGGAGCGGAGCATCAGATTGCTTAAGCGGAGCCAAGAACCAAGAAGTGACGAATCTGTCGGCCATTGTGCATTTCCCTTGCTTTTTGCCTCATCGAAGTGGAGATAATACTCGCCGGCTCCATGCGAGCAATCAAGCGCCAATGGCCTAGGGCCTAGGGCCTAGGAACGAAGAAGCCCCGCTTGATGGCGGGGCTATAAGCATCTATCAGCTGCCATAGGGCGAAGCATGTCGCAGCTTAGCAATGAAGCTACCAGCAAACCTTCAATTAGGCAAGCCATGCAAAGTCATGGTAGAAAAACAGATCCATGGATCAACTAGATCAAGGACTGACATGTACTGCCGGAAGCCTGAACGAAGAGTGGAGCTCGTCGAAAAGTACGTCATCACGCCCGTCTTCTACAGCAGCATCATCCCAGGGCAAGAGAAACGGAGCTGTACTGGGGATCCTCTGACAGACGAGTACTTCCTATTCTCATACAAGGAAAGAGACGGCGACCTGAGCGACACATTCTACTGTGGAAAGGTTGCAGCAGAGCACTTCCTAGAGCTAACCAACTCCACGCGCCCTCCGCACTTCAATCCGCTCAAGAGCATCCGCTCTCCAGGAGCTCAGAGCAGCAGTTCAGGCGGATCTCCTAGCAGCACAAAAAAACAGCTTCACCCTGCATCGCAGCAGCTACTGAATGCGATTAACCTTGTGATCGTGTGCTGGGATTCTCCGCCAGGGGTCCCTCTCACTGCCATCAAAGGGAAAGTCGAAAAGTATGGGCATAATGCGCCTTACCCAAGCGAGGTCAAAGGAGTGAACTCCATCATCAAGAAAGGGGGGCGCCCCCTTCCCGCGATGATTAGGCAATTGCGGGATAAGGGGCACGCCATACGAGACTTCAGGTTCGAAGTGATCAACACGATCCTCAAGGACAAATATCCGGATGAGCCATCTTTCTTGGAATGACCACTGATCATCAGGCCGTAAGCCTCAACGGAGCAAGAGCCTCGTCCCGCATCGCCCGATTCGCATGGCGACTGGCCTCGATCACCGGCTCCATGGCCTCGTGCTCCAAGGCAGCCACCACCCACCCAAGCCGACCCCAGGTCTCCTCCCAGCCGTCGCGCTGCCAGTTGTAGCTGACGATCTTCACTCCCTGGTATTCCATCACAAACTCGCAGACCTCCAGCGGCCGCCACGGGCGGCGGCTGCCGTCCATGTCGAGCCGGTCCATCATCACGCGAGCGTAGACCAGCGCCTTGATGCGCTCGCGGCGCGCCTTGCGGTAGCTGGCCCACTCCGGTGTCGCCGCAATGAAGCGGGTCAGCACCGTGTCGGCGACGTCATCCAGATAGTCGTTCGCCTCGCCCGTATCGACTAGGCACAGCCAGTGGCCGACTGCGGCGATCACCGGCTGATCGCGTTCGAGGCGCCGTACCGCCGAGTAGACCGGCAGATAGTGGTCGTTGTAGCACCCGCCGGACTTGGCACCGCTCGTCTGAACCTTGCACCCTGCCTCCTCGAGGTCGGCACAGGCCTGGGTACGCATACCGGAGTCGAAGGCCTGGGCCCATGCGATGCGCGGATTGTGTTCGATGTAACTCATGCCTGCTCCTCGTTGATCCGCCCTGTCTTCTGCTTCCCAATATCCGCTGCAGAGAGATAAACCGCCGTCTAGCCTCTTGAGCGGATAAAGCGCTGCACTCATGTCGTCATCTTGAGCTTCAGCTCCTGGCCGTTGCGCGCCCCGGTGGACCACCAGGCCGAGGGCCTTCTCCTGGCCGATCACGTCGGCAATCTGCTGAACGCTCTTGGGCAGCCGCATCACTTCCTCCAGTCGGTACCCGCCTCGATCCGTTGCACCGCTCCAGCCACCTGCGTCGGCGGAAGCGCCATGTACTCCCGCAGCACCTGCCGGGCCTCCTCAAGCCCCTGCGCCAGCACGGCGCCATATCCTCGCTCGTCCGCCAGCGCCAGCCAGTCGCGCTGGGAAGGCGCCAGCGACGCATTTCGCGGTGGCGTCGCCTTGAGTTCGAGGTAGAGCCCATGCAGACCACCGCGCGCCTCCATCACCACCAGGTCCGAGACGCCCGCTTTCACGCCCTGGGCCTTCAGCTCTCCCGCGGTGCGCTTGTGGCGAGCGCCACCATTAGGCACATGAAAGGTCACCGGGTAGGCCTGGCCCACCTCGGAGCCGCGATGCCACTCGCCATGCAGCCAGCTGATCAGCGCCTTCTGCTCGCTGCCCTCGTGGTCGACGCGAGACGCGGCAGGCTTGCCTGCCCCGTTGGCGCCCAGCGCTTTCCCCGTCAGCGACCGTTCCCGCCAGGTACGCTTGCGGCGTACCGGACGCGCCTTGCTGCCAGTGGTCATAGGTACCGCTCCTGCTGTTGTGGCTGTGACGGGGCTTTATCCCCCATGGGGGATATTTCGCGGTTATCCCCTGTAGGGGATACGGCACGGAGCTGCTGTCGCTCCCAGCGCTGGTAGTCGGCGACGATCCGGTCGAGCATCGCCCGCGCCTCGTCGCTGTGGTCGATCTCCGCCCGGCTGCCGACGCCACAGGCCCGCCGGATGGCATCGGCGGCGTCCTGCTCAGCGTGGGTACCGTCCGGCAGATCGGAGAGGCTCAGCCGGTTCCGGCGGCGCTGCGTCTGGTCGAGGTAGAGGCGGAAACGCGCGTTCTGGCACAGCATCGCGGCGCGCCGGGCCTGCTGGCCGCCCTTGTAGCTGGTCACGCCGCCGCCTCCCGCAGGGCATCGCCCACGCTCTTCGGCCACTTGAGCTGCTGCACCGGCGTGCCATCGCCATGGCGCTTACCGGTATCCAGCATCCGCCCACCCGCGCGGCGCCCGGCCTCGGTCATCACCCAATGTTTCTTGCCGCGGCCGTCCGCCTCCTGGGTCTGGAAGCCGAGGTCGCGCAGCGCCCGGTTCACCGCGATGGCGCTCATGTCCAGCGGCAGGCCCAGCTCGGTCGGCGTAAGGTAGCGCTCGTTCATCGGGCTCAGCAGGTGAGTCGCGCCCAGCTCCTCGAGCAGGTTGACCCCTGTGCGCTTCTGCACCGCCTGGTTGACCGAGAGCATCCGCATGCTGTCGTCGAAGCCGAAGGCCCGGGCGGCACCGTCCAGGGCGCCAGCAATGGCCGAGGCGCGAGCGATGGCCGTGGTGTCCTCGGCCGGGGCAGGCTGGGCTACCTGATAGCCACCGGTCTGGCGGATCGCGGGCAGCACCTCCTCGAACACCCAGGCCTCGAAGCGCTCGGCGCTGGGCAGCTTGCTCTTCACGATCAGGCGATAGACGTCGGGCTCACGGATGACCGTCATATCCTGCTGACCGCCATCGGTAAGGGCGCCCCGTTTCAGGGCCCCCTTGCAGTGACGGGCCACGGCATTGCGCGGCTTGGCATACCCCAAGGCACGTGCGACGTCATGGGCCAGAAAGAGCGTGTCGCCGTCGTCATCCTGGACGACACGCACCTGCTGCTGATCGAACTCGAAGGGGATCACGTTGCTCATGGGTCAGGCTCCTTTCAGTGCGGCCCGCAGGGACCGGAGCCCCTGGTCGGCGTTCATGCTGTGCGGCAGGCCGGCATCGGCCACGCGCTGCTGTGCTGCCTCGCGCCCGGTGCGCTCGGCCAACTCGGCGCGGCTGCGCTGGCCGTCGTGCCCCAGAGCCGCCCGGGGGCGCAGGCTCTCGCCGCGGGCCACCCGCTCGACCACGCAATCGCGGTTGCTGCTGGCGTAGTAGTGGGCGAACTGCCGGCGGTGCTCGGCCAGCTGGTGATAGCTCGCGCTGCGCAGGTTGTGCAGATCCACGTGCTCGGCGGCAGCGGCCACGGCGTCGTGGAGGTACGGCTGGCCGGCGAATGCGTGCTCCTGCACATTGCGCCAGGCCTCCTCGAGGCTCGGCAGACCCAGCGGCTCCGGGCGCAGGCGGCAACTCTTGGCGAAGAGCATCGCGCTGTCCGGGGGCCAGGCGGTGCGCCCCTCGGCCACGGCGGTGGCGGCGGCCTCGTTCAGCGCGGCCAGCCCGCAGGTCACGTGGGGCTCGCTCAGGTGTTGCAGGGCCTGGAACCACTCGCCGGTGGCGTCGAGGCAGATCCACTGGCCCTCGATCTCCTCGCCCCAGCCCGCATCGGCACAGCGGCGGCGCCAGTGCACGCCGTAGAGCTGGCCCAGGGCATCGAACAGCCAGTCGATGGTTTGCTCAGTGACCGGCGCCAGCGTCCCCGTCGTAGATCTCGCCCCCTGGCGCTCCCGCCGCTTGCTCTCGGCGGCGCTGCTCAACGAGGCGACGACCTTCTGCGGCGCTGAGGTTGGCGAAGCGCTGACGCTGGCCAGCATGTCCTGTGCGGTTTCCATGAGGCTGTCCTCCCGTGGTGGCGCTCGCCGCGGCCTGAGCGCGGCGGTCATCGTTGCGGATCCAGTCGACGAACTTGGCGAGCCAGGCGGCCTGGCCGTGGCGGCGGCCCGGGGCATCGGCGTGGTGGGCGGTGAACTTGGCCAGTTGGGCCGGGGTGTACTCGGTGTCAGCAGCCAGCCCAGCGCGCTGGCAGGCCATGGCGAACGCTTCGGGCTCGGGCTGCCAGCCGAGGGTCATAGCGACGCGGTGAACCCCCGCCGGGGGTTGGCCGTCGTCATCGCGTCCGGCGGCCTGGCCGAACATCGGATGCTCGTCGCCCGCGCCGGAGAGAGAGTTGGGGTTGGTTCCGGACGGTTCGGGTGCAGCTCCTGCACCCCGTGGCGTCGTCATTTGCACCCCGTTGGCAGAATCCTGCACCCCGTTCCCTTCACGGGGTGCAGCCTGTGCATCCCGTGAGCCATTCCCACGGGGTGCAGCATTTGCACCCGGCTCGGTCGGCATGTCCGGCTCTTGCTCGTCGCCGATCGGCTCGACGCTTTCCAGCCCCATGCCCAGGGCGAGGTCATACACCGTAGGGCGACGGTCGGCGCGGTCGATGATCGCCGCGGCGACCCGCTGGTTACCCTTGCGGATCAGCCCCGCCTGCTGGAGCAGCTTGAGCTTGGCGATCACCGTGCGACGGCCCAGGCCGGTGTAGCGGCGCAGCAGGTCGACACTCGGGAAGGCGTGGCGGCCTTCGTGGTTGGCATGGTTGGCCAGGCCGAAAAGCACCGACCTCGCACCGGGATCGGTGACGGCCTGCTGCTGGAGCGCCCAGGACGTGGCTTCAACGGACATCGCCACCTCCATTACCCGAATAGAGGGTCACAGTGCTCTCCGGTAAATTAGGAGTTTCCACACACCGCAACGCACCTGATGGAGCAACACTGTGACCGAAACAGAGGAAAAGAGACTTCCATATCGTCGGACGTGGCAGGAACTGCGCGATCAAGCGATTGAGCGCAACGACGCCGATCCAGATGGCGCCCTGAACGCGCCGGAACTGATAGGCGCCTTCAAGGAGGCTTTCCGGGACTTCCTGCTCACCTGTTTCTCGGAGAGCATTCGTCTCGAGATAGGCACTGCATGGGCCCCCCTGGAAGGACTGGATGGCGCCCGCCTGATAGCGCGAGAGAAGCTGCGGCTGCTCCCCAGCGACACTGATCAGATGGACGCTCCTGCGTTGGCTCGGATACTGCATCGAGAGCTGCATAGCTTCACACTTCCTCAGAAGGCGTTTGAGGCTTGTCATGGCGATCTTTGCGATATGGCCCTTTACCCGATGCTGAAACCCCATGACCCGACCGCCGCGAAGACAAGCTGGAGCGACGCTCTATAGGCGTATCCTCAAGACCCAACTGCTGGCGGTGCTCACGGATCGCCGCCAGCAGCCTTGCCTCCTCCTCGCGTCGTTCAGCTGCCTGGCGTTCCAGGTCCCCTACCTCACACTGGGCACGCATGAGCTGCCGATGCAGATCGCCTAACGCCTGCTCAATCTCCCACTGATCTAGCTGAGCAATATCCAGTCCCATCATTCGTCTCCCTCGATCTGCGCCAGATCGGCCTGATAGGCCTCGACCAGCTGCGCGTGGTGGCTCCAGTGTTCGACGACCCGCTCCCGGGCCTCGTCGTCTTCCTGTTCGGCTTCCACCAGCGCCAGCAGCGTGGCCATGGCATGATGGAACTGTGCCCGGGCCCGAGCTTCACCGGCCGGCCCCAAATCATGCAGTGCGCCCTCGACGGCAAGCCCAAGGCTGGCCACCTCGAGGATCAGGTCGGTGCGTGAGCTATTCCCGTAGCTCGGCAGCGTCAATGCGGCGGTCATCTCGTCCCCTTGTCCTTTACCTGTATGGATATCCACCCCGGTCAGGCGGTCGTCGGCGTATCCCGGCCGGGGGTAGGCTTTGGGGTGTGGGAAGTGATCAGCTCCGGCCACAGCACATGCCAATCATTCGGCCGGAGTGACTTGCGAGTTGCCGCGCCGTCAGAAGCCACTTCGACACGCACAGCGATCTCCGGGGATGCCGGCTTATGGCCATAGGCGATCTGCTTGAGGTAGGCGCGCGTGGTACCAGTGGTGGAAACCTGCTTATCGCTGGCGCTTCTGATCCAGCGAAGCAGGCCTTCATGGCGGATTTTCATGGGCAGCTCCTGTGATTGCTGCCCAAAGAATTACCCATGGGTAATCTTTTAGTCAATACCCGCGGGTAATTTACCTGTGAGTAACAGTGCCCGAATATACCCACATGAATATCGCCGACCGTCGCCGTGACAATCTGAAGGCCCTCCTCAATGACCGGTTTGAGGGGAAGAGAGCCGCTCTGGCTCACGCCATCGAGCGAGAGCCGAGCTATATCTCACGCTGTTTAAGCGACAAGGCTCACCGGAAGAAGATCGGCGAGGACTTCGCGCGACATATCGAGAAGGCGCTGGGATTGGCGCAGGGCTGGCTGGATAGGGAGCCCGAAACGGCAACAGCCTCCAATGTCCAAGAAGCACCGCAGCCGATTCGCTACCACCGCTACCCGGTCATCAGCCGCGTGCAGGCCGGTGCCTGGACGGAGTGTGTCACGCCCTATGAGCCCGGCGCCGAGCCCCACGAGGAGTCCACCGACTACCGTGCACAGGGCCGCGCATTCTGGCTCGAGGTGCAGGGCGACTCGATGACCGCTCCTGCAGGCAGCCGCCCCAGCGTTCCTGAGGGGACACTGGTGCTGTTCGATACCGGCATCGAAGCCGTGCCGGGCAAGCTGGTGGCCGCCCTGCTCGCCGACAGCAACGAGGCAACGTTCAAGCAGCTGATCGAGGACAGCGGGCAGCGCTACCTGAAGGCCCTGAACCCGGCTTACCCGCTGATCCCCATCAACGGCAACTGCCGGATCCTCGGCGTGGCCGTGGAGGCAAAGACCCGACTGTGAGCTGGGAGGCAACGACTCAGGGATGATGATCCAACGCAAGCTGGTGGCCGAAGAGATTCTCAGGCCCGCCGAGCAAGGCCGTTCCTGCCCTTTCCTAGTGAGGGACACGGAAGGCGACGTCTATGTCGTAAAGGGGATTGATGGCGCCGGCCGCTCAGCACTCGTCTCGGAGCTGCTCTGCGCCGAGCTCGGTGACCGCTGTGGGCTTCCTATCCCGGATCACGGCATCATGGAGATCTCACCAACGCTGCTGGCGCATTGCGGGGTGGAGAAAGCTCACGAACTCGGCGGCGGGCCAGCCTTCGCCTCGCTACTGCTCGATCAGGCAGCAGAAATGCGATTCTCTCAAGTAGCCAGCATCGGCGAAGATCTACAACAGCGTGTGCTACTGTTCGACATATGGGTCAACAACGGTGACCGGCAGTTGACCGCTCTTGGCGGTAACGTCAATCTCCTGATGACGCCTGAAAACCAGCTGGCCGTCATTGATCACAACGTCGCCCTGCTGGACCTTGAACCGCCGGACTGGACGAATCTACACGTATTCAGCGGCCAAACGACGACCCTGGACGACCTGGTGGTACGAGAAGCGCATATCGAGGTGCTTGACAGAGCCTTGGCCGACTGGGATACGATCGTCGACCTTTTACCTGACGAATGGGTCTACAGAGATCCAGACGACGATACGACGCCATCCCAGCCGACGCTTGAAGCGCGCCACCAGTGGCTGAAGCGGCTAAACGAGGATGACATCTGGAGGAACCTATGAGCACCATCTGCAATTATGCGGTGCTGCGCTTCCAGCCCTACCCCGAGACAGGTGAGTTCGCGAACCTGGGGGTCGTCATGCTCTGTAGCGATGGCACGTTCCTATATCGTCTTGAGACGCGTCACTACAAGCGCATCACGCAATTCTTCTCCAAACTGGATAAGAAGGTGCTGCTGAACGCCCGCCGCGGCATTGCCGACGAGCTGGCACGAATCAGCGATGTGATGAAGAGCCATGCTCACGATAGCGAACTACAGCTCTCTGTGTTCAAGCACCTAACTAGCCCGACCGAGACGATTTTGCGCTTCAGCCGCCCCGGCGTCATCGCCGCGGCCAAGCCTGAAGACGCCCTGGAGAAGCTGTTCCTCAACTACGTCCACCATGAGTTCGACAACAAGCCGGACGCCGAGCAGCAGCTGACCCAGCGGGTCAACCGTCTCCTGAAGAATCTGCCGAATCGCCACTATGACAGGGGCACGCTGACCGCGGGCTACTACAAGGTGACCTTCCCATTTCTTTGGAAGGACAACAGCACTACCCGACAGGCGATCAAACCAATCTCCTTCGATCTCGAAGATCCCAGCAGCATCATCGAGAAGGGAGACAAGTGGATCTCCAAGATGGAACGCCTGATAGCGGCAGGCGCCGCCCCATCGGATGCCGTCTTCATCAGCCGTCAGCCTGAGGCAAATGGCCCCCGCCTGAAAGCCTACAGAGAGGTTGTTCGGGAGCTGGAGAGCAAGCCCCACATACGCCTACTGCCCGACAATATGGGCCAGCAGGCCATACAGAAGGCGATTGCAGAGACTCCAGCCGCGATGCACTGATCACCACTTTGCCCCCATCGAACCCGCCCTCGAGGCGGGTTTTTTTATGCCCGCTCGCCCAAAAATTACCCGCAGGTATTGACTAAATGTTTACCCATGGGTAATAGTTACCCATCAGGTAAAGATATGGATGGGGAGGCCTCTCATGGAACACACACCGCAACCGCAGACCATCGAGTTCGCCGGCTTCCGCTGCCGCGTCGGCGGCCGCGGGTCGAGCTGGCCCACCGCCAAGCAGGCGATGGTGCTGGCCGGCCTGGCCAACGGCATGACCCAGAAGGAGATCGCCCGAGAGCGCGGCATCAGCCCGGCCACCGTGAAGAGCACCGCGGAGGCGATCTACTACCGGCTGAACGCCGTCCGCGCCGCTGACGCCATCGTGAAGGGCATGCGCCGCGGCTGGATCGCCCCGCTCGCCATCCTGCTGATGGTCGCCGACCTCCACGGCCAGAGCCTACGTGCCCGCACTCCGGTTCGCACGCGCCAGCAGACCACCGTCAGCGCCCGCGCCAGCTCCGGCGGCCGTGGCCTCGACCTGGGAGAGCTGATCGCATGAGCACTCTCGCCCTGGGCGCCCAGAACATCGCCCGCGTCTTCCAGCGTCACGGCATCCACATCGGCATCACCGCACCGGTGGCGCAGATCCACGAGATCGCCATGGCCATCAACCTCGCCGGCGGCCACGACGTTGTCGTCAGCTACGAACGAAGCATCGCCGCCCCGGGCCGCCACGCCCTGGTGATCGGCACCAAGGCCGAAGCCGCCGACTGGACCGACGGCACGGGCCTGCGTGACTTGGTCTACCTGCCTGATCGCAATGCCGACGACATCGAACGTCACGCCTGCATCCAGCAGCTCGGCCAGGTCGCCGAGGCGCTGCACCAGCTGCTCGAGGAGGCCACCCCATGCGCATGACACCCAACGACCGCCGCGCTCTCGGGTGCGTCGTCATCTTCATCGGCCTGGTGGTGGGCGCCGCCCTGCTGCTCGCCATCGCCGCCATCACCCGGATGGACACCCAAGTCGCCAGCGCCGCGCACCGGCAGTACTGCGAGGACGTCGCCCTGTGGCGCGCCGAGGTCGAGCGCGGCGTGCCGCTGAACCGCCGCGCCGGCCAGCCCGACTGGCAAGGCATCGCCGAAGAGCAGTGCCCTGCCCGCCTGCAACCCATGGATAACGCCCAGCGCCAGCTGGTGCAGTTCTGAGGAGTTAGAGATGGCAGCTGCAGTCGCGTCAGGGAGAAGTGCCATGCCCCTGTTTCGAAGTAGCAGCAGGCTCACAGGGATGACCACCTATCAGTGGTGCCAACAAACGAGCAGAAAAGGTCAGAGCCTTCATGTGCTCAGGCTGGCCGCGCATCAAGCAAGCTTTATTGAATGCAATCAGCTCAACTGCAGAGAGAGAGCGACTGTCTTGTTCGTGGACGCGCTCTATTTGTTCGATCAACGACTCGTCAGGCATATCGCCCATTCGCCCAAGAAGGGCTGCATAACGCTGTTTCTGAGCCTTGGCTCCGCCAGCTGCTTCACCGAAGCGACACACAAACTGGATGGCAGCGATAGAGGCAACGGCGAACCCCAAAAGGAAGGTATTAGCAAGATCGCCGAAAACAGCCGACCCCAACAGGATCAGCAGGAAGGTACAAAGGCGATCAGCCCGGGCGTTCAGGGTCTCGGTCAGCTTTTCCACATTGAAAGAGTTATAGACGGTGAACTCTTTCGTGTTCCGCTCCGGGCTCATGTACTTCTCCTTGAGGCTATCAAGACTTGCGATCTGGTGGCGGAGGTGGCGGCGCCCGATGAATGGGAACGTGATCCCGATACTCCCTCGACGGGGGTGGCGAAGAGGGGCGCGGAGCTCTGCCTCCTGACTTGTCTTTACTCATTTAGTCATTCCTGTGCTGTTGTGGTGTACCTCCACGCTAGCACAGCGTACTTAGGCTTTCCTGCTGTTGTGGTGATAGCAGGGCGCGTCACCTGCGAAGTGGTGAGTCCGCCGGGGCTGTCCGGCACCAATTTGAATCAGCGCGGGACCATCAGCCGTCAAGAGAAGAGAAAGAGCCATGACCCAGCCCACCCACACCCACAAGACCCAAGGCGGACGCTTCGCCTTGGTCGCTCTGCACCATGGCGCTGGAGCGCTCGATGGCAAGCGTCTGGCGCTCTATCGGGACCTGGACCGCGACGTCGAGAGCGTTGCCCTCGAGGGGGAATGGCACCAGCACTGGCGGGAGATCGAGAAAGACGACTGCACGCTGTGCATGGGCAGCGGTACCGACCAGATCAAGGGCAACCAGCGGCAGCCGTGCGGCGGCTGCTATGGCCTCGGCAAGGTGCGCCGCGACGGCGAGGCGCCGGCCGACATGTGGCAGCTGGCCGAGATCGCCAGCCGCCTGCTCCAGCGCCAGCAGACAGCCCTGCAGCGGCTGCACACCCTCGAGGCCATGCCTGAGGTGCAGGAGCTGGTGCAGCAGCGTCAGGACGCGGCTGTGGGCCAGCAGGAACAACAGTGGCGAGGAAGCCGCGGGCACGGCCCGGGCGGGCAACGGAGAACGGGAGACTAAGATGATGGGAAAGCTGATGGATCTCGATCAGTGGCGGCAGGCTCGCTTCGCCGGCAATCCGCCATCCATGACCACCGTACGCCGCTGGTGTCGCGAGGGACACGTGCCCGCCAAAAAGATGGGCGGCACCTGGTTCATCGACCTAGATGCAGAGCGGCGCCAGACCGGCAATTCGCTGGCGGATAGCGTGCTGGAGGCTTGAGATGGCGCCACGGCCAAGGAAACGCAGATATAAGGGGCTGGAGCCCAACCTGTACGAGGAGAACGGCTACTACATCTACCGCCGCCCGGATACTGGCACGCGACACGGTATGGGCCGGGATCGCGCCAAGGCTCAAGATGCCGCCCGGATCCTGAACGCTCGTCTGATGAAGGGAGTCGACTATGCCGCACGAGTGCTGGGAGAGGAAGGCGACACCCTGGCCACCGCGGTGAAGGCTTGGCTTGCCGAATGGGTCGAGCCCGACAAGAAGCTCTCGAAGTGGACCAAGCGAGCCAAGCGTGGCCGCGGCAATCGGCTGATCGAGGACGCCGGCGACATGCCGCTCGCCACCCTCGACACGCGCTGGTGTGCCCAGTACCTCGACGAGAATCACCAGGGCAGCGCCTATGTGCAGTATCGCGCCGTGCTCAAGCAGGTATGCCAATTCGCGCAGACGAAGGGCTGGCTGCAGACGAACCCTGTGGAGCCCACCCGCTCGAGCAACCAGTACGAGAAGGTCCGGCGGCGCCTGACGGTCGAGCAGTTTCAGGCCATCTACGCTCACGCTCCCGACTGGATGCAGATCGCGATGGAGCTCGGCCTCTTGTGTCTGTTCGGGCGCGCCGAGGCCGTCAACGCACGCTTCGATGATGTCCGCGGGAACCGCCTGCACTACGTCCGCCAGAAGACCAAAGAACGCAGCAAGACCGCATACGTGGCGATCGAGGTCACCCCACCCGTTGATGACCTCATCAAGCGCGCTCGGGCCCTGCCGCCGATGTCGCCCTACCTCGTGCACCGCCACCCGGAACGGATGCGCAAGAGCGCCAGCAAGGATCACTGGACACAGCTCAGCGGCGACCAGGTCAGCAAGGAGTTCGCCCGGCTGCGGCTGAAGGTGCCGAGCATCAAGCGGCTGCCGGAGAATGCCCGGCCGACGTTCCACGAGATACGGGCCCTGGGCTCACGTCTTCAGGAGCTCGCCGGTACCGAGGTCGCTGACATCCAGGTGCTGATGGGACACGCCGACCCAGACATGACGCAGGTCTACCTGGACGGCCACGACATCCGCTGGCAGCAGGCCAAGGGCACGGCCCTGAGCATGGCCGAGCTGCTTGGAAAACAAGGCTCGTAACCTGTTGATTCGTATTGGCTGCGATGGCCATTTTGGCCGCCCCTTAAATAGCCCTTTTTTTTCCAGCAATACCAAGAACTTAAAGGATACTTGACGCAAAAATGGGGTTGCAAAGGTCGCTGGTTCGAATCCAGTCGCTCCGACCATCAAACATCAAGAAAAACGGCCACTTAGCTCATCAGAGCGGTGGCCGTTTTTCTTTGTCTGGACATTTTTCGGAAAACTTGCTCCCCTGCCACCGAGCAAATGCACGTCCAGCGAATCCTCAAGCATGGTGGTGAACAAGCGATGAGAGCTCTCGTCACAGGTGCCGCCGGTGCCGGCACATCGACACTGGGGAGCGTTCTGGCAACATATCTCGGGGCAGCCTTTCAAGAAGCCGACGACATCTACTGGATGCCGACCACTCCCCCGTTTCAGGAAAAGCGCAAGGCAGAGGAACGCCTCCATCTCATGCGCTCCGTGATCAACCACAATTCGCGACTCGTGGTATCAGGATCCGTGATGTCCTGGGGCGAAGAGGTAGAGGACGGATTCGATGCGATCATTTTCTTGACCGCTCCCACTCAGACCAGGCTCGAACGCATCACACAACGAGACCTGCAGCGATACGGCTCGGTCGATCCTGGGTTTCTCGAATGGGCAGCCCAATACGACGCTGGCGTCATGACAGGACGGAGTCTGGGAAGGCATGAAAAATGGCTTGCTGAGCGACCATGCCTGACTCTGCGAATGGAATCGACAGAGGATCCTGATTCCCTAGCTCACCGGGCCTGCGCCCTGTTGGGAATAGCTCAATGGTAGAGCCACACCTAAGCCGGTCCCCCTTTCCATATCAGGGCTCTGCCCTACCCTCTGTCTCACTTTTCCGCATCTGTCTCACCGATTCGACGCTATACCACCACTTCTCTCGCTCACCAGCCCTCCTTCCGGTGCTGTTCATACGCACAGTGATCGAGAAGCGCAATCATGGCCAAACGCTCTCTCTGCGCCGACTGGCCCAGCATATGAAAATCGCCATCCGGCGGTAGAGAAGCAGGATGCTCGCACGCGTCTCACAAGGTGGCTCACTGCAACAGCTTTGGTCGGCTGTGACAGGACTTGATCTCACCCACTGTCGCATCCATCACTATCGGACAGGCTATATATCCTAGGAGCGCACGCCATGAAGAAAGCCATTGGTGCCGCGATTGCGAACTGGTTCCGCAAGCCCGAGAACCGTGAGAAGGCCAAGCGGGCGGCGAAGCAGGCCTACAGCCAGTACCAGCAGCGCAAGAATTCCGGCAAGTAGCCGAATATGCAAAAGGCCCGCCATTGGCGGGCCTTTCACTGCCATGTGCGGCTGCCACTCAGCAGTCGGGCAGCCGATGAAGATCGTTGTCGCAGGTGGCATCCGGATCGGTACGCAGATACTTCTCACCGCCGAACCCGGCCACGTGAAGATCGGCACGGCGCCCCTGATCATCCTCGACGTAATAGCAGTGCTGGTTGCTCTCGATCTCGTTGATCGCGTCGGCCTGCGACGTGGGCGACCAGGCCGCACCGCTCTGACACAGCTGGACGATATCCCCGTCGATCCCTTTCCCCGATGCCGTCACTTTACGATCCGCCATGAACTGACTCCTTGTCATCAATGAACTGCTGCGCTGCACCGACGCACGACCATCGTAGCCATGCTGTCGGCGATACGTCATGGCAGATGTCGGAACCGGGATTTACCGAGACGCACAAGAGAATGGCGCAGTCGCTCATCAGACTTAGCCTCGAACGCCAGGTGTCGTCAGCCCTCGCTGTAGAGGCAAATCACGCCATCGCGATACGCTCACCAGGCATGCCCCGTATAGACGGCTCGCCGGCACCATCAAGCCCCCTCGCATCAACGCCGAAAAGCGTTTCGCTTACCTACCCGCATCGAAAAGAGACTCGATATGACCCAAGGCAGCAGCAGCGAAGACCCGACGTACGAGGAACTGCTCGCGCAAAACGCCCGGCTGATCAGGGAACTAGAACAGGTACGGTCCTCGTCTGAGCCTAGAACTGGCACCCTCGAATCGATGCCCGGCGCTCAGGACCGCACAGCTCACGCCAGCGCATCGTTTCAGGAGCGGGTGACGCCCTGGCTACTGGCATGTTTCGGCAGCCAGATTGCCGGAGACACCTCCGAACGCAATCATCGCTTCCTGGAAGAAGCGCTGGAGCTGGTCCAGGCCTGCGGCTGTACCCAGGAAGAAGCCCGCCAGCTCGTCGAATACGTCTTCGGCCGGAAGGCCGGCGATCCGGTTCAGGAAGTGGGCGGCGTGCAGGTTACACTCGCCGCGCTCTGCCGCGCGCATGGCATCGACATGGAAAAGGCCGGCGAGGATGAGCTCGCCAGCATATGGACCAAGGTGGAAAAGATTCGCGACAAGCAGGCATCGAAACCAAGCTTCTCGCCGGCGTCTTGAAGCCACTTCCTGAAGCGCCACTGCGGCGGACTCAGCTATCTTAGCGGCGGCCGAGCGCCACCCGGTACAGGCGCCGCGTCAGGCGTCTGGGGCCTGGTCGGCGATCAGACGGTCGACGGACGAGGTGACATCCGAAGCGCCTCGCCGAATCTCGCCGACCAGTCGCTCGATGTCCGTCACATGGGCATGGATCTGCTGGCTCTTGGCCACGGCCGACTGCATCTGCTCGCTTGCCTGGGCCACCATGGCGGCGTTGTCGGCGAGCACGTCGTCGATCCGCCCCACCGATTCGCTCGCCCGATGAGCCAGCTGTCGAACCTCGCCCGCCACCACAGCGAAGCCCCTGCCGTGCTCTCCCGCATGAGCCGCTTCGATGGTGGCGTTCAGCGACAGCAGATTGGTCTGCTCGGCGATTCGCGCGATCTCCGAGGTGATGCCGTTGATGCGTTCCGCCTGGGCCACGAGTGCCTGCACGGCCTCCCGGGCGCTCCCCATCTCGTCGACGGACGCCATGCACTCCCGAACGATATCCTGCAGCTGCGCCATGCCGCTGGCCGTGATCTGCTCCGTCTGGACCGATGTCTCCCGGGCCGAGACGACGGCAGCACGGGTGGCCTCGGCGGCCTGCACGTCGGCCGTGACATCGGTGGCGAACTTCACGACCCGCACCACCCTGCCATCGGCATCGAAGACCGGGTTGTAGGTGGCCTCCAGCCACAGCGGCTCCCCGAAGGCCGTGATCCGTTCGAACTTGCCCTGACGGAGCTCGCCCTGGGCCAGACGCTGCCAGAAGTCCGGATTCTGCTCGTAGAAGGCCTCGTGGCAGAACAGGCGGTGGTGCTGGCCCAGGACCTGTTCACGCTCATAGCCGGTCGCGGCCAGGAAGTTGGGGTTGGCATCGAGCACGACACCCTCCGGCGTGAACTCGATCACGGCCATGGACTGACCGAGTGCCTCGACCAGTGCCTTGCGTGACATCGCCGCCTGATGCTGTTCGGTGACATCGCTGGCGATCTTGATCACATGGTCGACATGCTTGCCGCTCCGATTCATCACCGGAAGATAAGTGGCCTCGATCCAGACCTCGCGCCCCCGTTTGTCGAGGCGTCGGAAGGTGCCGGCCCGGTGCTCGCCTCGGGCCAGTGCCGCCCAGAACTCTCCGTATTCCCGGCCGTTCACCGTTTCCGGGTCGCAGAACATCCGATGGTGGCGGCCCAGCACCTCCGAGGCCTGATAGCCGAGAACCGACAGGAAAGCCGGGCTCGCCTGACGGATGATGCCCTCGGGGGTGAACGTCACCGTGGCCGTATGCCGGTGCAGGGCAGCGGCCAGGGGCGACCGGGGCTTGCGCGATTCGAGCGCGGGGGACGAGAGAAGCGTGACGAGGGAAGCCAGCATGGCGTTTCGATCTCCAGCCAGAAAAATATTGTACAGCAAGTTATACCATATGTTCTTTTTGTACAAATATTGTATCGAGTATGACGCCTCCTCCATGGCTGGCCCCGGCTGGGCGATCAGGGGAAGCCAGCAGGAACGACAGGAAGAACGTCAGGGCGAAGAGATACCAAAACGAAAACCGGGAGCCCCATGGGGCTCCCGCTTCACATGCTCGATGGCGAGTGCCGGCCTGGCCTGTCAGACCTCGGCCGAGACCGCCTCAACCCATGTAATGGGCAATGGCCTTCTCGGCTTCGTTCTTGGCGGCCGCCACGGCGGTCCAGTGATCGAGCACTTCGGGGGTCAGGGAAGTGGGCATGTCAGACTCCTGTTTCAAACGCATGACTCGACTCACAAGATTACCCACGGCGCCTGCAAGGCACCATTCGCCTTTCGGCTAGCCGCTTGCAATACTGCAGGAAGTCCAGCCATGCGAGGACCCAACGTGCGCCACTACGAACAGACCCACATCGGCTTCGACGAGCACGGCAACGAGTACGTCATCGACGAGTACCACGACCTGCCCGACCTGGAGGATTTACAGCATGGAGGCGCCATCAGCCGTGGGCTGCCGAACTTCAAGACCCGTGACGGTCACGAGGTGGAGCGTCTCGGCCCGGGAGAATTCTCGGTCCGTGTGCCCGGTGAAGAACGCGGCGTCTCGGTGTGGACCCACGATCCCGAGCATGTCTGATAGGCTGGGCGCTCCTCATAAGGAGCCCGACATGCCAAGACGCGTCCCGACCGCCCTGCTCTGCCTCGCCCTGCTGGCCACCCTCGGCGGCTGCACCACCTACACCTGGCCCGATGGGCACCGCGAGACGGTGTGGGGCGTGCCCGCCGAAGACGACACCAAGACCGACCAGCAAAGGCGCGCCGAGGGCGTGCAGTATCGCCAGCCGGGCGAAGTACCCGAATAACGCCGTTGGCACGGCCGGGGCGTCACTCGCCTGCCACGACGCCCTGACTCACGCCTCCTTCGCCAGCCCCTTTCTCCATACCAGGCAGAGGTTGTTGGCCGGCATCTCGACCAGGCGCTCAAGCCAGAGGCCGTATCGCTCTGCCTCCGCGCTCACGTCCGCCAGATCGCGGATCCCCCAGCGCGGATCCCGCGACCGCAGATCGGCATCGAATGCCAGGTTGCTGGCCGCGGTCGGTTGATCCGCGCGCAGGTAGGGGCCGTAAAGCAGCAACGTACCGCCTTCCTCGAGACGCTCTCCGGCCCGCGCCATCAGGGCCTCGGTCACCGCCCAGGGCGAGATATGGATCAGGTTGATGGCGACGATCGCCTCGAAGCGGCCCGCTGGCCAGTCACCGGTAGCATCCAGCGCCAGCGGCGACCGCAGGTTGGGCAGCTCGACCACCTCACGCCAGGCCGCGATGGAAGCCCGGGCCTCCGGGGTCGGGTCGCTGGGCTGCCAGTCCCAGTCAGGCCGAGCCGCGGCGAAGTGGCAGGCATGCTCGCCGCTCCCGGAGGCCAGCTCGAGCACCCGGGCCGGGCCGGGCAGTGCCTCGGCCAGCACCTCGAGAATCGGCTGGCGGTTGCGGGCCGCGGCAGGGCTGTAACGTCGAGCATCGGTCATGGCGTGCCTCTGGCGAAAGCGTGAACAAATGAAACCGCGCCGATGATAGCCCCATCGCCCCTCGTGCCTCCAGGCCGTATGCCCTCAGGGCGCCGTGTCTCGTGTCATCGGCGAAGCGTTGAGCAGCCGATGCAGCACCGCCATCGCCACCAGGGTGACGACCATCGCCACGCTCATGGAACTGAACCGGTACAGGGCGGCATAGACGAAATCCTGATTCGGGCCCAGGTACTGGCCATAGAGGATGCCCAGGGTGGTCAGGGCACCGAAGCCGACGCCCGATCCCCCGCCCTCGAGCAGATGGATGCGCGCGAAGAGCATCAATCCCACCCAGTAGCTGAGCATCACCAGCAGCAGATGGTCGGCCTGGGTAAACAGCAGCAGCTGCATCAGGATCGCCATGTTGCAGCCCAGCAGGGCCCCGACCCCGCGCTTGACCGCCGACACCCTGGCGTTGGGGTAACCCAGCGCGAAGAGAATCAGGATGGTGGCCATCTGCGCCGACAGCGAGTCCCTCAGGTCCAGGATCTGAAAGACGGTGAAGGACAGCGTGGCGATGATGGCGCCGATCAGCGTCTGGTGTCGCACAAGGGAAGCCGGCTTGTCGACCGTCGGCGGAGGCTGGCGCGCCTCTCGATCGG
This sequence comes from Halomonas sp. ND22Bw, assembly GCF_003011945.1. Lineage (NCBI taxonomy): Bacteria > Pseudomonadati > Pseudomonadota > Gammaproteobacteria > Oceanospirillales > Halomonadaceae > Halomonas > Halomonas sp. ND22Bw. The sequence goes on from NZ_PXWD01000001.1 coordinate 362,556, forward strand.
GAAACAGCAAGTGCATCAACGCCGCCAGGCACACGGCCAGCACGCTGGCCACCACGTTATGGGTCAGCAGATCGAAGAGATCGACCTCGGGATAGCTGGCGAAGTGCAACAGCACGCTGAGCGTCAGCACGCCGTTGGCGCCGAACAGGAACAGCGGCCCCTTCGCCATCAGCCGGAAACGCGAATAGAACAGCAGGAACGCCAGTCCCGTCATCACCACCGGCATGTGCTGGGTCAACCCGACCACCAGCGACACCTCGACCACGTTGAGGCAGGCGTTGCCCAGGAACTGGCGCACCACGTGCGCATTGAAGACCGGTATCATGCCGACCAGGAACATGGGATAGACGGTGAAGAAGACCCCATAGTCCCAGTGCATGAAGTGGCTGATGGCGAAGCCGATCATGCCCGCGAAAGCCACGCGCAGGCACTGCCGCATGTCGTTGGACGAGAAGCGAGACTCCCCGGCTTCCTGCTCCTCGGGGCCATGGCCGCGATGCGGCAGCACCAGTCCTGCGGAGCGCAGCAGCAGCCGTCTCACCCGATGCACCAGCTCGCGCCACGTTTCCGATGCCGTAGCGTCGTCACCCTGCCCAGGCCGATCTGGCCGATCAATAGACATAGTGCAGCCAGGACATCAGCCGGATCTGCAGGCCGCCGAACAGGGTCGCCAGTGGATTCGCCTCGGGCAGCAGCTGCACGGTGGCCCGCGCGCCGCTGACGGGCAGCGGCTCGGGCGGATCCTCCACCTCGAGGTGGAGGCGAATGCGCTGGGCGTCGCGTACCCAGCGGTCGGTCGCCGGAATGTCCGCCAGCGTGCCGTCCGCGGCCAGCTGACCATCCTGCACGCCGGCATCCCGCGAGGCCACGCGCGCCTCGAACACCCGTCCCGGGAGGGCGTCGAAGACCACCCGGGCCGATTCCCCTTCGCGCACGTGTCGAAGGCTCTTCTCGCGCAGGTCGGCGACCAGATCGAGCCCCTCGCCCACCACCGCGAGCGCCGGCTGCCCGCGGGTGACGTAATCGCCCTCGCGCAGCTGAAGATTGGTCACCACGCCGTCGCGCTCGGCGCGCACCAGAGTGTGCGACAGGTCGAGCTCGGCCTGATCGATGGCGTTATCCGCCTGGCGCAGCTGCAGGTTGCCGTCGCCGCGTTCGCCGAGCTGTACCTCCAGCTGACGGATACGGGCCTGGGCCGCCGCCACCGAGGAACGCGCCTGGCGCTCCTCGGCCACGATGCTGTCGACCCGCTGCCGGGAGATGCTGTGGCGACTGAGCATCGTCTCGGCTCGACGGCGCTCCCCGGCCAGCTCGTCGGCGGAGGCCCGGGCCGCATCGAGATCGGCATGGGCCTCGGCGAGATCGGCCTCGAGCAGCGCGTTGTCGCGGACCGCCGCCTCTCGGGCAAGCCGGGCCTGGTGCAGCGCCAGTTCGAAGGGCGCGCGATCGAGCGAGAACAGCACGTCGCCGCGCTCGACCCGTTGATTGTTGGTCACGGCCACCGCCTCGACGCGGGCCGACACCTCCGGCGCAACCCGCACCACGGGGCGTAGCACCCGGGCCTGGGGGGTCATCGGCATGAAGGTGTCGGCGATGATGAAGTAGACGAACAGCACGCCGAAGGCCGCCAGCGCGACCCGGACCCAGCGCGCGAAACTCTGATCTGGAGTCATGGACTCGCTCCCGTCGATGCCACCGGCCAGGACGACCGGATGGGGCAAAAGGCCGAGATGATAGCAATTCTTTTAGCAAGCTAAAAGATGCCATGCAATCGTAACCGTCCCCTCGCCCCGCCACTCTCGGGCCCTCGATGGCCCGAACGGCGCGGCATGCCTGGCATCGCCAGCCGAGATGACTACAATGGGCGGCTTGATTTTCCGCCCATTCCTCCGACCCTCCCGCAAGGAACCCTCATGAACGCCATCGTGCTTGCCATCCTGGTCATGGTCACCCTGAGCCTGATGCGGGTGTCCGTGGTCTTCGCGCTGATCGCCGCCACCCTGGTCGGCGGCCTCTATGCCGGCATGCCGATCGGCGAGATCATGGACGCCTTCAACGACGGCCTGGGCAACGGGGCCACCGTGGCCATCTCCTACGCCGTGCTCGGCGCCTTCGCCGTGGCCCTGTCACGCTCGGGCATCACCCAGCTCTTGTCCCAAAAGGCCATCGCCGGGCTCCGGCTGGACCAGGGAATCCCCCACCGCCGCACCATCGTCTATGTGCTGCTCGGCGTGCTGCTGGCCTTCTCGGTCAGCTCGCAGAACCTGATCCCGGTGCACATCGCCTTCATCCCGGTGCTGGTGCCGCCACTGCTCAAGCTGATGAACCACCTGAAGCTCGACCGTCGCGCCGTGGCCTGCGTGATCACCTTCGGTATCACCGCACCGTACATGCTGCTGCCGGTAGGCTTCGGCTCGATCTTTCTCCACGACATCCTGCTGACCAACCTCAACGACAACGGCCTCGACGTGACCGCCGCCATGGTGCCCACGGCGATGATCGTGCCGATCGGCGGCATGGCGATCGGCCTGGTCGTGGCGATCCTGCTCAGCTATCGCGGCAAGCGCAGCTACGAAGACCGCGACCTGGCCCACGGCGACGAGACACCCGCCGAGGCCGCCGGCCACCTCAAGCCCTGGCAGATCGCCGTGCTCGGTCTGTCGCTGGTCGGCACCGTGGTGGTACAGCTGGTCAGCGGCTCCATGGTGCTCGGCGGCCTGTTCGGCTTCGCCGTACTCTCCGTCAGCGGCGTGTTCCACTGGCACGAGCAGGACGACATCTTCACCGAAGGCATGCGCATGATGGCGCTGGTCGGCTTCATCATGATCGCGGCGGCCGGCTTCGCCAGCGTCATGCAGGCCAGCGGCCAGGTCGAGAGCCTGGTAGAAAGCTCCACCGCCCTGATCGGCGACCACAAGGGCCTGGCCGCCCTGGTCATGCTGCTGGTGGGCCTGTTCATCACCATGGGCATCGGCTCGTCGTTCTCGACCATTCCGATCATCGCCTCGATCTACGTGCCGCTGGCGATCGGCTTCGGCTTCTCGCCGATGGCCACCATCGCCCTGGTCGGCACCGCCGCCGCCCTGGGCGACGCCGGCTCGCCGGCCTCGGACTCCACCCTCGGCCCGACCGCCGGCCTCAACGCCGACGGCCAGCACGACCACATCTGGGACAGCGTGGTGCCGACCTTCCTGCACTACAACATCCCGCTGATCGGCTTCGGCTGGCTCGCCGCCATGACGCTCTGAACCCGGGCGTTGCCCGGGAGCGGCAAGCCGAACGCTTGAAGCTGCAAGACACAACAGCCCCGCCGGTATATGCCGGCGGGGCTGTTGTGTTTCATGCCGGCGATCCGGCCAACAGGCGGATCAGCCTCGAACGCAGCAGGCCTTGCCCTTCTTCCCGCTCCCACACGGGCAGGGATCGTTGCGCCCCGGCTTGAGCCGGGTCACCGAGGGCTCGCCGTCCACGTAGACCCAGCGGCCCGCCTCGCGCCGAAAGCGCGACCGCTCCTCCAGAGCGCCCCAGCGGCGCCCCTCGCGGAAGGTGGCGCGAAAGTGCACCCTGCCGGTATCGCCGTCCTCGCCGTGATCGAGGATCTCGAGGTGCACCCACTGGGTCGGATCGTCGTCCGGCAAGGCCGTCGGACGCGTCTCGGGCGCCCAGCTCTCCAGCAGATAGTCGTTCAGGCCCAGGGCGAAGGCGCTGTAGCGCGAGCGCATCAGCGCCTCGGGCGTCGGCGCCGGCTCACCGTCATGGTAGCGGCCACAGCAGGCCGTAAGCGGCAGGCCACTGCCGCAGGGACAGGGTTCGGCGTCATTCATGGCATTGATCCAGGTCAAGGGGTGAACCGGACATGATAGCGAATCGTGTCCGTCACTTGTCGCCTCCGCTGCGCTGCAGCATCCTCATCACACGCCCTCGCCACGGAGGCCAAGGCATGGACGTCGCCTATCACTCCCCGACCACATCCTGGCACGCCCTGAGTGCCGAAGAGGCCCTCGATCGCCAACAGAGCCATCCGCGCGGCCTGTCCGACGAGGCCGTCGCCGAGCGCCGGCGACGCTTCGGTCCCAACCGCCTGCCCCAGGCACGCCCTCGCTCCGCCTGGCGCAGGCTGGTGTCACAGTTCGCGAACCTGCTGATCGTCATTCTGATCGTCGCGGCCCTCGGCAGCCTGGCCCTCGGCGCCATCGTGGATGCCATTGCCATCCTCTCCGTGGTCGCCATCATCGCGCTGGTCGGCTACGTCCAGGAAGGCCGTGCCGAGCAGGCGCTGGCCCGCATTCGCGACCTGCTCGCCCCAAGCGCCCAGGTACTGCGCGGCGGCCGCCGCCAGGAAGTGCCTGCCGAGGCACTGGTGCCGGGAGACATCGTCCTGCTGGAGAGCGGCGATCGCGTGCCTGCCGACCTGCGCCTGCTGGAGGCACGTCGGCTGCGACACCAGGAGGCCACACTGACCGGCGAGTCGTTACCCGTGGACAAGGGCACCGCAGCGGTGGCGGAAAACGCCGAGCTCGGCGATCGCAGCAGCATGGCCTATGCCGGCACCCTGGTGGCGCAGGGCAGCGCCCGGGGGCTGGTGGTGGCGACCGGAGCGGACACCGAACTCGGCCGCATCTCCGCGCTGCTGGGCAGGGTCGAGCCACTGCGCACGCCGCTGCTGCGCCAGCTCGACCGCGCCGGACGGGTACTGGCAACGCTGATCCTGACATGCGCGATCGCCACGGCGCTGGTCGGCGTGCTGCTGCACGGGAGTCCCTGGCCGACGATGTTCATGGCCGCGGTAGGCCTCGCGGTCGCGGCCATCCCGGAGGGGCTGCCGGCCATCGTCACCATCGGCCTGGCGCTGGGAGTTCAGGCCATGGCCCGCTCGCGAGCCATCATCCGTCGTCTCCCCGCGGTGGAGACCCTGGGGTCAGTATCGACGATCTGCTCGGACAAGACCGGCACCCTGACCCGCAACGAGATGACCGCCCAGTCGATCTGGCTGCCCGAAGGCGAGTTTCACCTCGACGGCATCGGCTTCGCCCCCGAGGGCGCATTCCACCGCGTCGACAACGGCGAGACCAGCCCGGCCCCGCTCGACCTCGATGACCAGCATGCCCTGCGTCACTTCCTGAACGTCGGCGTACTGTGCAACGACGCCGAGCTGGTCCACGAAGACGAGGCATGGCGCATCCATGGCGACCCTACCGAGGGAGCGCTGGTGGTGGCCGCCGCCAAGGCCGGCCTGCCGGTGGAGCAGACGCGCCGTCATCATGTCCGACACGACGCCATCCCCTTCGACGCCGGACGCCAGTACATGGCCACCCTTCACGACATGGAAGGGAGTCGCCGTCTGCTGGTCAAGGGCGCGCCGGACAGGCTGCTGGCGATGTGCCACCGGGTGCGCACCGAGCGGGGCGAGGACTCACTGGATCTTTCTCTCTGGGAGCAACGCCTCCATGCCCTGTCCGACAGGGGCCTGCGCGTGCTGGCCCTGGCCGAGAAACCGCTGTCCTCACGCCTGAAGCTGACCGACGAGCACGCCGAGTCGGAACTGGTACTGCTGGGTCTGGTGGGCATGCTCGACCCGCCCCGGGAGGAAGCCATCGCCGCGGTGGCCGAGTGCCGGGCCGCGGGCATTCGTCCGGTCATGATCACCGGCGACCACGGCGTCACCGCGCGCGCCATCGCCGAGCGGCTGGGCTTCGCCAACACGGGCCGGGTGATCAGCGGCCACGAGATCGAGAGCATGTCCGAGGCGGCGCTGATCGACAGCGTCATGACGGTCGACGTCTTCGCAAGAGCCACCCCCGAGCACAAGCTACGGCTGGTCGAGGCCCTGCAGTCATGCGGTGAGGTCTGCGCGATGACCGGCGATGGCGTCAACGACGGCCCGGCCCTCAAGCGCGCCGACGTGGGCGTGGCCATGGGGCGACAGGGCACGGCAGCGGCTCGGGAGGCCGCAGAGATGGTCCTGGCCGACGACAACTTCGCCACCATCGTCGCCGCCATCCGCGAGGGCCGTAAGGTCTACGACAACATCCGCAAGACCATCACCTTCCTGCTGCCCACCAACGGCGCCCAGGGCCTGGCCATCATGGTCGCGGTGCTGTGCGGGGCGCTGCTGCCGGTGAGCCCGCTCCAGGCGCTGTGGGTCAACATGGCCGTGGCGGTGACCCTGGGCCTCGCCCTGGCCTTCGAACCCGGCGAACACGACCTGATGCGACGCCCACCAAGGAAACCGGACGCCGCCCTGCTGGACCTCTTCCTGCTGTGGCGGGTGATCTTCGTCTCGACGCTGCTGCTGCTGGCCACCTATGGCATTTTCACCTGGATCCACGACATGCAAGGCGGCGCTCTCGAGCAGGCCAGGTCCGGTGCGGTCAACATGCTGGTCGCGGGCTCCGCCGCCTACCTGGTCAACAGCCGCTACCTGATCCAGGGGGTGCTCTCATGGCGGGGCCTGTTCGGCAGTCGTCCGGTATGGGTGGCCATCGGCCTGATTGCCGTCATCCAGCTGGCCTGGACCTACGTGCCCGTCCTGCAACGCCTGTTCGGCGCCGCAGGCCTGGCGCCGATGCACTGGGTCGTGATCCTGGCCACCGCGCTGGCCGTACTGCTGATCGTCGAGGGCGAAAAGGCGCTGTGGCGCCGTCGAGCCTGACCCCGGGAACGACTCAGCTCCGCCGCTTGGTCCGTGCGGTGGCTTGGGCCGACCACGGATCCTCCGGCCAGGGATGCTTGGGGTAGCGGCCGCGCATGTCCTTGCGCACCTCGGGGTAGCCGTTGGCCCAGAAGCTCGCCAGGTCTGCGGTGACCTGCAGCGGGCGCCGCGCCGGCGACAGCAGGTGCAGCAGCGGCGCCACCCGGCCGTCGACCAGCCGCGGCGCGGCTTCCCAGCCGAACACCTCCTGCAGTTTCACCGCCAGCACCGGCGTCTCGCCGCGATAGTCCAGCACCACCCGCGAGCCGCTGGGCACCGCCAGATGCGTCGGCACCAGGGCGTCGAGCCGGGCCGACTGGCCGCCGGCCAGGCCGTCGCGCAGGATGCGCGCGAACGGCAGCGCCTCGACCTCGTCGAGGCGCGACAGCCCGGCCAGGTAGGGCCCTAGCCAGGCGTCCAGGTCGTCGAGCAGCGCCTCGTCGGACCAGTCCGGCCAGTCGTCGCCCAGGGTGCGGCGCAGCAGCGCGACCCGGGCGCGCAGCTGCTCGGTGGCCTCGTCGAACGGCAGCCCGCGCCGGCGCACCGCCTCGAGCAGCGCCTGCTGGGCGGCCTCCGGCGGCAGCGTCGTCAGCGGCCGGCGCTCGAGCACCACGGCGCCGAGTCCGCGACGCCGCTCGCCGACCAGCCGCCCGCGCTCGTCCGACCATTCGAGATGATCGCGCCACTGGCCGGCCTCGGGATGCAGCGCGGTGAGCCGTGCCTCGTCCAGGGCCGCGGCACGAAAGATCCGCCCGCCGCCGCCCTCGCCGTCCAGGGCCACCGCCACCAGCAGCTCGGCGTGGGCCAGCGGGTGCGACTCGGGCAGCGTGCCCTGCCCGCCGCCGGCCAGCCGGAAGCGCCCCGGCGAGAGCCGCTGGGCGATGCGCTCGGGCCAGGCCAGCGCCAGCAGCTCGCCGAGCGCCTCCATCCGCGGCGACGACAGCCGGCAGCCCATCAGGCTCGCCAGGCGCTTGGCATCGCGCTGCCAGGCGCGATCCTCGCCTGGGCTGGCGAAGCGCCGCTCGAGTGCCGCGGCCAGGTCACGCTCGTCGTCGGCGCCGCGACCCTCGAGCAGCGCCGCCAGGCCGCAGGCCAGGGCCGCCGCGTCGAGCTCGGACGCGCGCTGAAGCATCACCGCCAGCCGCGGGTGGGTCGGCCAGCGCGCGCAGGCGCGGCCCAGCGCCGTCAGCCGATGGGCATCGTCCAGCACGCCGAGGCCGCGCAGCAGCTCGCGCCCGGCGGCGAGCGCCCCCGCCGGCGGCGGCGTGATCCAGGTCAGCGACTGCGGCTCGGTGATGCCCCAGCGCGCCAGCTCGAAGGCCAGCGGGGCCAGGTCGGCCTGGCGGATCTCCGGCTCGCGGTCCGGCACCAGCGGCTGCTCCTCGGCCCACAGCCGGTAGCAGACGCCGGGCCCCTGGCGGCCGGCGCGGCCGCGGCGCTGATCGGCGCTGGCCCGGTTGACCCGGCGGGTCTCGAGGCGCGTGAGGCCGGTGCGCGGCTGGAACACCGGCAGCCGCTCCTGGCCGGCGTCGATCACCAGCCGCACGCCGGGCACGGTGACGCTCGACTCGGCAATCGCGGTGGCCAGCACCACCCGGCGGCGGCCTTCGGCGTCGGGTGCCAGCGCCCGACGCTGAGCGTCCAGCGGCAGCCGGCCGTGAAGCTCGTGGATGGCGGCATCGGGCAGCCGATCGGACAGCGCCCGCGCCAGCCGGCGGATCTCGCCGACGCCCGGCAGGATCACCAGGGCATCGCCATCGTCGGCCGCCAGCGCCTCGGCCACCACCGCCGCCTGATGACGCGCGGCGTCGTCACGGGGATGGGACGAGCGATTCGGCGGTCGGTGATGAGTGGCGACCGGGAACTGGCGCCCCTCGCACTCGATCACCGGCGTTTCCTCGCCGAGCACGGCGGTCAGCGAGGCCACGTCCAGAGTCGCCGACATCACCAGCAGGCGCAGGTCGTCGCGCACCGACTGGGCGTCGAGGGTCAGCGCCAGCCCGAGGTCGGCGTCGAGGCTGCGCTCGTGGAACTCGTCGAAGATCACCCCGGCCACGCCCTCGAGCAGCGGGTCCTCCTGGAGCATGCGCGTCAGCACGCCCTGGGTGACCACCTCGAGACGCGTCTCGGGCCCGACGCGGGACTCGCCACGCATCCGGTAGCCCACCGTCTGCCCCACGGCTTCGCCCAGGGAATCGGCCATGTGCCCCGCCGCCAGCCGGGCGGCCACGCGGCGGGGTTCGAGCAGCAGCAGGCGCTGCCCGCGGCACCAGTCGGCCTCGAGCAGCGCCAGCGGCACGCGGGTGGTCTTGCCGGCGCCGGGCTCGGCCACCAGCAGGGCGCGGGCGTGCCCGGCCAGCGCGACCTGGATGTCATCAAGCCTCGCCTCGATGGGCAGGCCGGTCGGAGTAGCGTCATTCACGCCTGTGGTCATGCTCGTCTCTTGTCGTTTCGTCTGTCATCGCTCTTGCCTTCCGCCCAGGGGCGCGCGCTTCACGACGCCCCGGGTGACCGGGTGCCGCCGGCCCGACGCTTGCACGCCGGCGAACCAGGGGCTAGCCTTGGTTCTCGCTGATCTTGACCAAAAGGTCAGAAAAAATCTGCCTCACACCACCCACAACAACAACAGGGTATCGGCATGCAACAGACTTCCCCCCGCGCCGACGGGGCGCTCCACGCGGACGTCCCCTCGCGGCAGGCCAGCCTGCCTCTCCTCGATCGGTGGTTCGGCGTCACCCGTCGCGGCTCGACGCTGAAGACCGAGATCCTGGCCGGCATCGCCACCTTCCTGGCCGGGATGTACATCATCGTGGTCAATCCCGCCGTGCTCTCGGACGCCGGCATTCCCTTCTCCGCGGCGCTCTCCGCCACCGTGCTGATCAGCTTCATGAGCAGCCTGGCGATGGGCCTCTACGCCCGCAACCCGATCCTGGTCGCCCCGGGCATGGGCATGAACGCGCTGTTCACCTACACCCTGGTGCTGGGCGCCGGTCTCAGCTGGGAAGTCGCGCTGGGCTGCGTGTTCTGGTCGGGGGTGCTGTTCGCCCTGCTGGCGGTGTTCAACGTGCGTCGCGCCATCATCGAGGCCATCCCGCTGTCGCTGCGCTACGCCATCACCTGCGGCATCGGGCTGTTCATCACCTTCATCGGGCTGCAGAACGCCGGCTTCATCGTCGGCAGCGACGCCACCCTGGTGTCGCTCGGCACCATGGACGCCCATCTCGCCACCTTCTTCCTCGGGCTGGTGGCCACCGCGGTGTTCGTGATCCTGCGCTTCAACGGCGCGCTGATCATGGGCATCGCCCTGACCACGCTGATGGCCGCGCCCATGGGCCGGCTGTGGGGCGACGAGGTGATGGTGGCCTGGAACGGGCTGGCCGCCTGGCCGGACTTCAGCGCCGTGATGCAGGTCGACATCCTCGGCGCGCTGAAGGTGGCCTACCTGCCGTTCATCTTCGTGATGCTGTTCACCAACTTCTTCGACGCCCTGTCGTGCTTCATGGCGCTGTCGGAATCGGCGGACCTCAAGGACGAGGACGGCAATCCGCGCAACCTCAAGCGCTCGATGACGGTGGACGCCTTCGCCTCGATGATCGCCGCACCACTCGGCACCAGCGCCGCCCAGACCTTCATCGAGTCCGGCGCCGGCGTCGCCCAGGGCGGCCGCACCGGCCTGGTGGCGGTGGTGATCGCGCTGCTGTTCCTGCCTTTCCTGTTCCTCTCGCCGCTGCTGTCGCTGGTCCCCGGCATTGCCACCGCCCCGGCGCTGGTGCTGGTGGGGCTGTTCATGATGGCCCCCATCGGAAAGATCGACTGGCAGCGCTTCGACCAGGCCTTCCCCGCTTTCCTGGCCATCATCCTGATGCCGCTGACCTACTCGATCACCCTGGGCATCGCCTTCGGCTTCATGAGCTTCGTGCTGATCAAGGTGGCCACCGGGCGCCTCGAGGACATCCGCCCGGCGATGTGGGTGTCGGCGGCGCTGTCGGTGCTGCTGCTGGTCACCGCTCAGTAAGCGGTGCCTCGTCGGCCGGCACGCGGTCGGCGGGGTGCTTCACCCCGCAGCCCTTGATCACCACCCGGGTCAGGAACTCGGTGATGCGCTCGATATCCTCGTCGGAGAGCGCCTCGCGGCCGGTGATCCCCCGCACCTGGGCCTCGAAGTCGGCGTAGTGCTGGGTCGAGGACCAGATCAGGAAGATCAGCCACACCGGGTCGACCGGGTCCATCAGGCCCCGCTCGGCCCACTGGCGAAACACCGCCGCGCGGCTGTGCACCCAGTCGCGCAGCTCGCCGCTCAGATACTCCTGCAGGAAGGGCGCGCCGCCGATGATCTCGCTGGCGAACAGCCGCGAGCCCTCGGGATGCCGGCGCGACATCCACATTTTCGAGCGAATGAAGGCCGACAGCACCTCGGCCGGATCGTCGTCGGCCGAGATGTCGTCGAGCATGGCGTTCCAGCGCTCCATCACCCGTTCCAGCAGGCGTACGTAGAGCTTGCGCTTGCTGCCCATGTAATAGAGGACGTTGGACTTGGGCAGCCCCGCCTGCTCGGCGATCTCCTGCACGCTGGCCCCGCGATAGCCGTGACGGGCGAAGACCCGCTCCGCCGCCGCCAGGATCGCCTGCTCGTTGCGCCGGCGGATGGCACCGCCTTCCTGTTCACTGCCGTTGTCTGCCTTGGCCATGGGCCCTCGCTGTCGGTACCGATCTGGGGCCAAAGAGTGCCTGAGAGCCCGGCACCAAGGCAATTCGGCATCACCGCCAACGCGCGATCGGCGTATAAAAAGTAGAGAGAGGCGCCGCGGTACTTGCCAAAGCTGACCATATGGTCAAGAATTAAGTCATCCCATGATTCCCGGCCACTACAACCACAATCGGAGCCGACACCCCATGATCGACTTCTACCTCAACGGCAGGCGTCAGCGCTGTCGTGACGTCAGTGCGGACACCAGCACCCTCGAGCTGCTGCGCGACCGGCTCGGACAGACCGGTACCAAGGAAGGCTGCGCCTCCGGCGACTGCGGCGCCTGCACCGTGGCGATCGGCGAGCCCGGCGACGACGGCGAGCTGGTCTATCACAACGCCAACGCCTGCCTGACCCCGGCCCACCAGCTGGACGGCTGCCACCTGGTCACCGTCGAGGGGCTGGCCAACGGCGAGCGGCTGCACCCCGCTCAGCAGGCCATGGTCGACTGCCACGGCAGCCAGTGCGGCTTCTGCACTCCGGGCATCGTGATGTCGCTGTTCACCCTCTACGAGGATCAGCGGCGCCGCCCCGCACCGCTGAACCAGGCGCGCCTGGAAGAGGCCCTGGGCGGCAACCTGTGCCGCTGCACCGGCTACCGCCCGATCCGTGACGCCGCCCTCGGCATGGGCGACTACCCCGCGGCCAATCCCGCCTGGGCCGAGGACGCGGGGCTGGCCGGCAACATCGCCTGGCTGCGCCAGCCCCGCGGTGGCGAGCCCGCCGCGGCGGGCCACGATGTCAGCCATTACGTCACGCCCCAGGACCTCAAGGCCCTGCGCTCTCTGAAAACCGAGCGCCCCGACGCCCGGCTGGTGGCCGGCGGCACCGACCTGTGGCTCGAGGCCACCCAGCAGCTCAAGGCGCTGGATGATCTGATCGACGTGCGCCAGGTCGCCGAACTGAACGCCATCGAGGAGAGCGAGGCCGGCTGGTGGATCGGCGCCTCGGTGACCCTGGCCCGGCTGACGCCGCTGCTCGCCGAGCCCTATCCGGCCTTCGCGCACCTGATGCACCGCTTCGCCTCCTCGCAGATCCGCAACCGCGCCACGCTCGGCGGCAATATCGCCAACGCCTCGCCGATCGGCGACACCCCGCCGGTGCTGCTCGCCCTCGACGCCCGACTGCGTCTCGACGGCCCCCGTGGCCCGCGCGAGCTGCCGCTGTCCGACTTCTTCCTCGACTACCGAAAGACGGCGCTGGCCGAGGACGAGTTCATCGCCGCCGTCTTCCTGCCGCGCCCGAGTGCGGCGCAGAATCTCAAGGTCTGGAAGCTGTCGAAACGACGTGAGGACGACATTTCCGCGGTGCTCGCCGCCTTCGCCTGGCGCTTGGACGACGGCGTGATGCGCGACGTCCACCTGGCCTTCGGCGGCATGGCGGCCGTGCCCCGCCGCGCGCCCGCTGCCGAGGCGTCGCTGGAGGGCCGCGCCCCGGACGCCAAGGCCTTCGCCGCCGCCCGCGCCGCGCTGGGCGAGGAGCTCGCGCCGATGACTGACGTCCGCGGCAGCGCCGAGTACCGCCGCCTGGCCGCCGGCAACCTGCTCGAGCGGCTGCGGCTGATGATCGCCGCCGAACACGGCTCCGCCGACCTCATCGACGACAACGGCGCCAACGACAACAACGATTCCGCGACCAAGGTGACTCTCGATGCGTACGCTCACTGATATCCCTTCCGAGACGTCTCCGGCCAGCGCTTCCCGGGAGGCGCCCGGCCATGCCCGCGCCCACGAGAGCGCCGTCAAGCACGTGACCGGCCGCGCGCCCTATATCGACGACATCGCCACGCCGGCCAACGCCCTGCACGTGGCGGTGGGCTTCTCGCCGGTGGCCCACGGCCGGCTGACCCGGCTCGACCTGGAAAAGGTCCGCCACGCGCCGGGCGTGGTGGACGTGATCACCCTGGCCGACGTGCCCGGCCATACCGACATCGGTCCGGTGTTCCCGGGCGATCCGATCTTCGCCGATGACGAGATCAGCTACCTCGGCCAGAGCCTGTTCGCGGTGGCGGCGGAAAGCCACCGCGAGGCCCGGCTGGCGGTCCGGGAGGCGATCGTCGAGATCGACGAGCAGCCGGCGTCGCTGGACCCGGTGGCCGCCGCCGAGCGCGAGGAGTTCGTGCGCCCCACCCACGTGCACGAGCGCGGCGACTGGCAGCGCGCCCTGAGCGAGGCGCCTCACGTCCTGGAGGGGGAGCAGTTCGTCGGCGGCCAGGAGCATTTCTACCTCGAGGGCCAGGCCTGCCTGGTGGTGCCCTCCGAGGACGAGGGCGTGATGGTCTACACCTCCAACCAGCACCCCAGCGAGAGCCAGAAGCTGGTCGCCGAGGTGCTCGGCGTGCCCTTCCACGCGGTGACCATGGAGATGCGCCGCATGGGCGGCGGCTTCGGCGGCAAGGAGACCCAGGCCTCGCCCTGGGCCTGCATCGCCGCACTGATCGCCCGGCGCACGAACCGCCCGGCCAAGCTGCGCCTGCCCCGCGCCGAGGACCTGCGTGCCACCGGCAAGCGCCACCCCTTCCATAACCGCTATCGGCTCGGCTTCGACGAGCGCGGCGTGCTCGCCGGCGGCGACATCACCGTGATCGGCGACTGCGGCTACTCGCCGGACCTGTCCGAGGCGATCGTCGACCGCGCCATGTTCCACGCCGACAACGCCTACTCGCTGGGCGACGCCCGGGTGACCGGCCAGCGCGCCCGCACCCACAAGGCCTCCAACACCGCCTTCCGCGGCTTCGGCGGCCCCCAGGGCATGATGATCATCGAGCGCGCCATGGACGACATCGCCCGCTATCTCGGCGAAGACCCGCTGACCGTGCGCAAGCGCAACCTCTACCGCGCCCTGGGCGAGGACGACACGCCGCTGGACGTGACCCGCGATATCACCCACTACGGCCAGCGGGTCGAGCAGCTCACCCTGCTGCACGACCTGATCGGCCAGCTGGAGCGGAGCAGCGACTACTGGGTCCGGCGCCGCGAGATCACCGCCTTCAACGCGGCAAGCCCGGTCGTGAAGCGCGGCCTGGCGCTGACGCCGGTGAAGTTCGGCATCTCCTTCACCGCCCAGCACCTCAACCAGGCCGGCGCGCTGCTCCACGTCTATACCGACGGCAGCGTGCTGATCAACCACGGCGGCACCGAGATGGGCCAGGGCCTGCACACCAAGGTGTGCCAGGTGGTGGCCCGGGAGCTGGGCCTCGACCTGGAACGCGTGCGCATCAGCGCCACCCGCACCGACAAGGTGCCCAACACCTCGCCCACCGCCGCTTCCAGCGGCGCCGACCTCAACGGCCAGGCGGCCCGCGACGCGGCGAGCAAGCTGCGCGAGCGGCTGTTCGACTTCGCCGCCGGCCACTTCGACCAGGAGGCGGGCGGGCTCGACCGCGAGACCATGCGCCTGGAGGACGGCCAGCTGGTGGCCGGGCTCGGCGAGGCCGAGACGCGCATCCCCTGGGGCGAGCTGGTCCAGGCCGCCTACATCGGCCGCGTCTCGCTCTCCGAGAAGGGCTTCTACGCCACGCCGCTGATCCACTACGACCGCGCCGCCGGCCGCGGCCGCCCCTTCTACTACTACGCCTTTGGGGCCGCCGTGGCCGAGGTCGAGGTCGACACGCTCTCCGGCGAGTACCGCGTCAGCCGCGCCGACATCCTCCACGACGTGGGCGATTCGCTGAACCCGGCCATCGACATCGGCCAGATCGAGGGCGGCTTCATCCAGGGCATGGGCTGGCTGACCAGCGAGGAGCTGGTCTGGAACGAGGCCGGCCGGCTGGTCTCCGACGGCCCGGCCACCTACAAGATCCCGGCCTTCGGCGACCTGCCCGAGACCTTCAACGTCGAGCTGATGCAGGGCCATCCCAACTCCCAGGCCAGCATCTACCGCTCCAAGGCCGTGGGCGAGCCGCCCTTCATGCTCGGCATCTCGGTGTGGTCGGCGCTGCGCGACGCCCTGGCGAGCCTCGCCGACTACCGCGTCAGCCCGGCACTGGACACGCCCGCCACCCCGGAGCGGGTGCTGATGGCCGCCGAGGCCCTGCGGCAGGCACGCACCAGCGCCGATGCCGAGCGTGACGCTGACCGTGACGAGAGGCCTGACCATGCGCCCGCCTGAGCCCTGGTACGCGGCGCTCGCCCGGCTACAGCGCGAGGCGCGCCCCCACGCCCTGGCCAGCGTGGTGGGCGTGGCCGGCTCCACCCCGCGGGAGCCCGGCGCCAAGATGGTGATCACCGCCGACGACGTCCACGACACCCTGGGCGGCGGTCACTTCGAGCAGCAGGTGATCGAGGCCGCCCGCGAGGCGCTGGCCAGCGGCCGCACCGACACCCGGCTGGAGGCCTTCCCGCTGGGTGGACGCTCCGGCCAGTGCTGCGGCGGCTACGTGCACGTGCTGATCGAGCCGTTCGCCGGCGCCGATATGGACATTGCGCTGTTCGGCGCCGGCCACGTCGGCCGGGCGCTGGTCCAGGCGCTGGCCCCGCTGCCCTGGCGTGTCTGGTGGTTCGACAGCCGCGAGCACGCCTTCCCCGACGACGCTCGCGACCGCGACCGACTGCATCTCATGCAGCCGGCAGCCGGCGCCGAGGGCGTGGACATAGAGGCCGCGGTGGCCTCGCTGCCGGCCGGCTGCCACGCCCTGGTGATGACCCACGATCACGCCGAGGATCGCGCCCTGGTCGACGCCCTGCTCCGGCGCGGCGACTGCGCCTCGATCGGCATGATCGGCTCCGACAGCAAGTGGGCGAGCTTCAGGAGCCGGCTGCGCGACGCCGGCCACGACGAGACCGCACTGGCAACGGTACGCTGCCCGATCGGCGTGCCCGGCGCCCACGGCAAGCGACCCTGCGAGATCGCCCTGGCGGTGGCCGCCGAGCTGCTGACGCTCAAGCCCGACACCGCACGCGACGACCGCCGCGGCGTCGCCCCGGAGCCGCTGCGCCAGGCGTTTCCCTCGGATAGCCAAGAACCACGCCGATAAGCGCCGGAACAGTTGATCGCCTGAACATTCGCCAGAACCCAACAGAATCCGTATTTTCCAAGCGCCGGCCAAGCGGCGTTCAGCGGAGAGATTGATGACCGACCCCCAACCCCACATGCGCCTGCTGCGCGGCCCGCTGCTGAGCTTCGACGCCGATCCGGGCGAGGACGACGCCCCGGCCGCGGGCAGCGTGCGCCATCTGGAAGACGGCGCCGTCTGGCTGGTCGACGGCCACATCCACGCCGTGGCCGACTTCGCCGAGCTGGCTCCCCACCTTCCGCCGGGCATCGAGACGGTGGACTACGGCGACAAGCTGATGATGCCGGGCTTCATCGACAGCCATGTGCACTACGCCCAGCTCGACATCATGGCCTCCTACGGCCGCCAGCTGCTCGACTGGCTCAACGACTACACCTTCCCCGAGGAATGTCGCTTCGCCGAACGCGCCCACGCCGAAGCGGTGGCCGAGGCCTTCCTCGACGAGACCCTGCGCGCCGGCACCACCACCGCCCAGGTATTCTGCACCTCGCACCCCGGCTCGGTGGACGCCTTCTTCACCGCCGCCCGGGCCCGCGGCCTGCGCATGCTGGCCGGCAAGGTGCTGATGGATCGCCACGCCCCCGAGGCGCTGGTCGACGATCCCCTCGGCGGGCTGGCCGACAGCGAGCGGCTGATCGGCGACTGGCACGGCCGGGACCGCCTCGGATACAGCCTGACCCCGCGCTTCGCGCCCACCTCGAGCCGCGAACAGCTCGAGGCCACCGGCGCGGTGCTGCGCAATGCCCCGGACCTGCACCTGCAGACCCACCTCTCGGAGAACGAGGGCGAGATCGCCTGGGTCGGCGAGCTGTTCCCCGAGTGCCAGGACTACCTGGGCGTCTACGAACGCTACGGACTGGTGGGCCTGCGCAGCACCTTCGCCCACGGCATCCATCTCGACCAGCCGATGCGCCGCCGGCTGGCCGAGGCCGGCGCCAGCGTGGCCTTCTGCCCGACCTCCAACCTGTTCCTCGGCAGCGGGCTGTTCGACCGCCTGGCCTGCCGCGAGGCGGGGCTCGCCACCACGCTCGCCAGTGACGTGGGCGCCGGCACCGATCTCTCGGGGCTCGCCACCCTCAAGGCCGCCTACCAGGTCGGCCAGCTGCGCGGCCAGCCACTCACCGCCTGGCAGGGCTTCTACCGGCTGACGCTGGGCAACGCCCGGGCCCTGCACCTGGAGGACCGCATCGGCCGCCTGCGCGAGGGTGGCGAGGCCGACCTCGTGGTGCTCGACCCGCAGGCCACGCCGCTGCTGGCCCGCCGCACCGCCCGCTGCCGCACGCTGGCCGAGACGCTGTTCGCACTGATGATGCTGGGCGACGACCGCACCGTGTACGCCACCTGGGCCAACGGCCGGCGAGTGCATCAGCGAGACGCCTGACCGCGCCTCCAGGCACGCATCAGGTGCAAGGCAGGTACGAAAAAGGGCGGCTCCGAGGAGCCGCCCTTTTCTCGTGGATTCCCGCCGAGATCAGCCGCAGGCCGCGAGCCTGGCGCGCAGCGCTTCACGCCGTTCTTCGCTCATGAAGGCCGCCTCGATGGCATTACCGGCGAGTCGGGTGAAGGTCTCGCGGGACCAGCCGAAGGCACGCTGGCAGGCCTCGAAATTCTCCAGCATGCCGCCGCCGAAGTAGGCGGGATCGTCGGAATTGAGCGTCAGGTTGAGCCCGGCCTCGAGCATCGCCGGCAGCGGATGCGCCTCCATGCGCTCGACCACCTTGAGCCGCAGGTTCGAGAGCGGGCACACGGTCAGCACCATGGCCGCGTCGCGCAGCCGCGCGACCAGCGCCTCGTCTTCCAGGCAGCGCACGCCGTGGTCGATGCGACAGACGTCGAGCACGTCCAGCGCCTCATGGATATAGGCGGGCGGCCCCTCCTCGCCGGCGTGGGCGACCCGGGCCAGGCCCAGCTCACCGGCGCGGCGGAACGCCTCGCGGAACTTGCTCGGCGGATGGCCGACCTCGGCGCTGTCGAGGCCCACGGCGTCGATCCGGTCGAGATAGGGCGCGGCCTGCTCCAGCAGCGACTCGGCCTCCTCGGCGGGCCGGTCGCGCAGGAAGGCGAGGATCATCGCCGTGGACAGGTCCAGCTCGTCCTCGGCGCGACGGCGGGCACGCTCGAGCCCCTCCATCACCGCCTCCAGCGCCACGCCCCGCGACAGATGCGCCTGGGGATCGACGTGCATCTCCACGTGCACCACGCCCTCGGCGGCGGCGCGCTGGAAGTAGTCCATCGCCAGGTCCTCGAAGTCCCGGGCGGTGAGCAGCACGCTCATGCCCTGGAAATAGAGGTCCAGAAAGGACTGCAGGTCGTCGAAATCGTAGGCGGCGCGCACCTCCTCCACCGAGGCGTAGGGCAGCGTCACGCCGTTGCGCTCGGCGAGCGCCATCATCAGTTCGGGTTCCAGGGTGCCCTCGATGTGCAGATGCAGCTCGGCCTTGGGCAGGGCCTTCAGGAAATCCCGCATGAATCACCTCGTATCAATGCTCTGCCCTATCCTGAAAGATTCCGCGCGGCGGCGCAAAGTCCTTCTCCGACAGCAGGCTCAGGGCCTGCCAGCGGTCGACGCCGGGCAGCGCCGTCTGTTCGGCCCGCTCGTGCACCAGATAGAGCACGCTGCGCCCGGCGAGCCAGCCATCGAGACGCTCGGCGAGGCGCGCGGCCAGCGCCGGATCGAGGCCGGCGAAGGGCTCGTCGAGGATCACCAGCCCCGGGTCGCGCAGCAGCAGCCTCGCCAGCGCCACCCGACGCGCCTGGCCACCGGAGAGCCGCCGACCACCCTCGCCCACCCGCGTGTCGAGCCCGCGCGGCAGCGATTCCGCCCAGTCGGCCAGCTCCACCGTCTCGAGCACGGCCCACAGCCGCGCGTCATCGGCCTCGGGCGCCGCCAGCAGAAGGTTCGCCGCCAGGCTGTCGTCGAACAGCTCGGTGTGCTGGGTCAGGCAGGCGACTCGCTCGGCCAGAACGTCGGCGGCGATCTCGCCGACCGGCACCTCATTCAGCCGCACCCGGCCCGCGTCCGGCGCCATCTGGCCGGTGACCAGCGCCGCCAGGCTGGACTTGCCGCTGCCCGACACCCCGTGCACGGCCAGCCGCTCGCCGGGCGAAAGCGCCAGCGAGAAGTCGTCGAACACCGGCGTCAGGGCCCCGGGATAGCGCAACGCGACCTCCTCGAAGGCGAGCGCCAGGGCGCCGGAGCGCAGCGATGCCACGCGCCCGCCGGCATCGTCGCGACGGGCGTCCTCCAGCGCATTGAGCCGCTCGGCGGCGGCCAGGGTGGCGCCGAACTGGGTGAAGGCCGTGGGCAGCGCGGTCAGCGCCTCGCTCATTGCCATCACCGCCAGCGGCATCATCACCATCAGCGGGCCGGACAGCGCTCCGGCCTGCCAGGCCAGCGCCGCCAGCCACAGCGCCGAGAGCCAGCCAAGCCCGACGGCCAGCCCGGCCACCGCCGTGCCCAGGGCCGAGAACCGCCCCAGGCGGCGCTGATCGGCGTAGAGCCGCTCCTCGATGGCCTCGAGGCGCCGCCGCTGGCCGGCCAGGGTGCCGTAGGTCTCGAGCTCGGCGAGCCCCTGGAGCTGTTCGATCAGCCGGCCGCGCAGGCGCTCCAGCTCATCGACCCGTTGCCGGCTGGCGGCGAGCCCCAGCCGCGCCTGCCCCAGCGTCAGCCAGCCCCAGGCGGCGCCGAGCAGCCCCGCCACCGCCAGGGCCGCCGCCGGCGACCAGATCGCCAGCAAGCCGGCCAGGGCGAGGATCGCCAGCAGCGCCACCGCCGCCGGCGCCAGCAGGCGCAGGAACAGGCTGTCCAGGGTGTCGATGTCGGCGGTCAGCCGGTTCAGCCAGTCGCTGGCCCGGCGCCGCGACAGCGTCTGACCGTCGAGGCCGGCCAGCACCGCGAACATCCGCCCGCGCAGGTCGGCCAGCAGGCGCAGCACCGTGTCGTGGTTGTAGAGCCGCTCGACGTAGCGCGCCACGGTGCGGGTCACGGCGAAGCCGCGGATGCCGCTGCCCGGCACGTAGACGTCCAGCGTCATGGCCGCCCCGGCGGCCAGGGCGATGCCGGCCAGGCCGGTGGCGGTAATGAACCAGCCGGACAGCGCCAGCAGGCCGATCGCCGAGGCCAGCGCCAGCGCCATCAGCGCGGCGCCGGCCAGCAGGCGGCTGCGGCGGTGGCCGAGCAGGCGCAGCCAGGGCGAGAGGGTCGCGATCACGCCCCGTCGCTCAGTCATGGGTCACCTCCTCCAGACGGCCGTCACGCAGCGTCAGGTGGCGGTCGGCGCAGGCCAGCGGCGCGGCCCGGTGGCTGGCGATGACCAGACTGCGCCCCTCGGCGGCCAGGGCCATCAGCGCCTCGATGACGACCGCCTCGCTCTCGGCATCGAGACTGGCGGTGGGCTCGTCGAGCAGCACCAGCCGCGCCTCGCAGAGAAACACCCGGGCCAGCGCCAGACGCTGGGCCTGGCCGCCGGAGAGGCCGACCCCGCGCTCGCCGAGCCGGGTGTCGAGCCCGTCGGGCAGCCCGGCCACCAGCTCGCCCAGCCCGGCGGCCGTGAGCGCCCGGTGCAGGGCCGCATCATCGGCTTCCGGTGCCGACAGGCGCAGATTGTCGGCCAGGCTGCCATGCACCAGCAGCGGGCGCTGGTCCATCCAGGCCACCTGAAGCGACGCGGCGAGGCGACGCTCGCCGGCGTCCGGATCGAGGAACCCCGCCAGCAGCTGCAGCAGGGTCGACTTGCCGACGCCGGAGGGCCCGCTGATCGCCAGCACCTCGCCCGGCGCCAGCGCCAGGTCCAGCGGCCCCAGCACCCGCCCTCGCTCGGGATGCGACACCGCGACCGCCTCCAGCTCGGCCACCGCACGAGCGGTATGGGGCGCGGCCGGCGTCAGGCCGCTGCGGCGCGGCGTCTCGTCGAGCAGCGCCACCATGCCCTCGGCCGCCCCCAGGGCCGAGGCCCGGTCATGATAGTGCTGGGCCAGGCTTCTCAGCGGCTGGAAGAATTCCGGCGCCAGCAGCAGCACCAGCAGCCCCGAGAACAGCGTCAGCTGATCGGACGGCCCATAGGTGATGTAGCCGAGCAGGCCGAAGCCCACGTAGATCGCCACCACGGCGATCGACACGGCGGCGAAGAACTCCAGCACCGCCGAGGAAAGAAAGGCCAGCCGCAGCGGACGCAGGGTACGCCGCCGATAGTCGTCGGCGGCGGCCTGCACCTCCCCGGTGGCCGCCGCGGTGCGGCCGAACAGCTGCAGGGTGGTGATGCCGCGCACCCGATCGATGAAGTGGCGCGACAGCCGCGCCACGGCATCGAACTGCTCCTCGTTGAGTCGCTCGGCGCCCATGCCCACCAGCGCCATGAACAGCGGGATCAGCGGCGCCGCCAGCAGCAGGAAGATGGCCGCCAGCCAGTCGAGCCAGGCCACCACCGCCAGGATCACCAGCGGCAGCAGCACGGCGAGATAGCGCTGCGGCAGGAAGCGGGCCACGTAGCCGTCCAGCGCCTCGACCTGGTCCACCGCCCGCTGCGCCAGGCTGGCGCTGTGATGGCCGGTGAGGCCCACCGGCCCGAGCCGCTCCAGGTGATCGAGCAGCTCGCGCCGAGCCCGGCGGCGCAACCGCAGGCTGGCGGCCAGGCCCAGGGTCTCCTGGCCCCACTGGGCCAGGGCGCGCAGCCCCATCAGTCCCGCCAGGACAGCGAAGGCCGGAAACAGCGTGGAGGGCGCGCGGCCCTCCACCAGGAGTGATGTCACCAGCCAGGCCAGCAGCACCAGCTGAGCGACGGTGGCGAGGCCGGCGATCAGGCCGCAGCCCACGGCCAGCCCCAATCGTCCTCGTTCGGCGCGCGCCAGGCCGGCGAGCCAGGCGCGCGATGTCGATGCCTGCGTCATCGTCTCAGTGGTACCCCTCGCCCACGCGGACCTTGCCGCGGAACACCCAGTAGCTCCAGGCGGTGTAGGCCAGCACGATGGGGATCACGAACAGCACCCCGAGCAGCAGGAAGAGCTGGGACTCCGGCGCCGAGGCCACGTCCCAGAGGGTGTAGTTCGGCGGCACGATCACCGGCCACTTGCTGACCACCAGCCCCAGGTAGGTGAAGACGAACAGCCCCAGGGTGGCGATGAACGGCTGGCCCTCGCGGCGCTCCTGCACCGAGCGCCACAGCCAGAAGGCACACAGCAGGGCCAGCGCCGGGAACACCCACAGCAGGTGCAGGTGGCCGAACCAGCGCTCGCGCACCGCGTCGTCCACGAAGGGGGTCCACAGGCTGATGATGGCGAACACCGCCAGCACCGCGAGCAGCAGGCGCGGCGCCAGGCGGTAGGCCCAGGCCTGGGTGTGTCCCTCGCTCTTCATGATCAGCCAGGTGGCGCCGAGCAGCGCATAGCCGGCCACCAAACCGATGCCGGTCAGCACCGAGAACGGGGTCAGCCAGTCCAGGGCACCGCCGACATAGACGAAGTCCTCGACCGGGAAGCCCTGGATGTAGGCGCCGACCACGGCCCCCTGGGCGAAGGCCGCCACGGTGGAGCCCCAGCTGAAGGCCCGGTTCCACCAATGGCGATTGCGATGCGACTTGAAGCGGAACTCGAAGGCGATGCCGCGGAAGATCAGCCCCGCCAGCATCAGGAAGACGCCGATGTAGAGCGCCGGCAGGAACACCGAGTAGACCACCGGGAAGGCCGCCAGCAACCCGGCCCCGCCGAGCACCAGCCAGGTTTCGTTGCCGTCCCAGATCGGTGCCACCGAGTTCATCAGCACGTCGCGGCTGTCCTCGTCCGGGGCGAACGGAAAGAGAATGCCCACGCCCAGGTCGAAGCCATCCATCAGCACGTACATGATCACACCGAAGCCGATGATGCCGGCCCAGATCAGTGTCAGATCGAACATTTCCATGGTTCAGCTCCTTCCCGGCTGGTTGGCGGCATCTTCGAAGGGCACGTGGGCGGCGGACAGCGGACGCTTGGGTCGCTCCACCTCGTCGTCGTGGGGCGGCTCGGGGAGCATGCCCTGACGCACGACCCGGGTCAGATACAGGGTGCCGGCGTAGAAGACCACGGCGTAGACCAGGACATAGCCGATCAGGGTGAACAGCGCCATGCCACCGGTCAGCGACGGCGTCACCGCCTCTTCCTGGGTCATGAGACCGTACACCAGCCAGGGCGCGCGACCGATCTCGGTGACGAACCAGCCGGCCAGGACCGCCAGGAAGGGGGCGATCGTCATCACTCGCATGAACTGCAGGTAGCCGCGACTCTCATAGAGCCGCCCCCGCGCGCGCAGCCAGGCGCCGATCAGCGCCGCGACGATCATCGCCAGGCCCATGGCGACCATCACGCGGAACGACCAGAACACCCACCACACCGGCGGCTGCTCCTCCGGCGGCACCGCGCTGACGCCCGGTACCTCGCCGTCCAGATCATGGGTCAGGATCAGGCTGGCGAGCCCCGGAATGCCGATCTCGAGGTGGTTCTCCTGGGCCTGCTGGTCGGGCCAGGCGAACAGCAGCAGCGGCGTCCGCGACTGGGTCTCCCAGTTGCCCTCCATGGCCGCCACCTTGGTGGGCTGGTGTTCCAGGGTGTTCAGGCCATGCTCGTCGCCGATCCAGGCCTGGGCCGGCGCCAGCACCAGCAGCATCCACAGGCACATGGAGAAGGCCTTGCGATTGGCCTCGACGTCACGGCCGATCAGCAGATACCAGGCGCTGACGCCGGCCACCACGAAGCCGCCGGTCAGGAAGGACGCCATGACGAAGTGCACGAAGCGATACGGGAAGGAGGCGGTGAAGATCGCCTCGCTCCAGTCGGTGACGTGGAAGCGCCCGTCGATCAGCTCGGTGCCGGCCGGCGTCTGCATCCAGCTGTTGGACACCAGGATCCAGAAGGCCGAGATGAAGGTGCCCAACGCCACCATGATCGAGGCGAACAGGTGCACGCCCTGGGGCACCTTGCCGCGCCCGAACAGCAGCACGCCGAGGAAGGCCGCCTCGAGGAAGAAGGCGGTCACCACTTCGTAGCTCAGCATCGGGCCGAGCAGGTTGGAGGCCGCCAGCGAGAAGTTGCTCCAGTTGGTGCCGAACTGGAAGGCCATGACGATGCCGGAGACCACCCCCATGCCGAAGACCACGGCGAACACCCGGGCCCAGAAGTTGGCCAGGCGTTCCCAGGCGGGATTGGCGGTGCGATAGAAGAGACCGTTGAGCACGGCCAGATAGGATGCCAACCCGATCGTGAAGACCGGAAAGATGGCATGGAAGGACACCACGAAGGCGAACTGCAGCCGAGACAGCAGCAGAGGATCCAGTTCCATGAGGTACACCTCGTTCCTGCGGATCGATGAACGTGATGCGAAGGCACTCTCCGTGCTCTTGATCGTCGGGCGCGACGCGCCCTGCCGCATTCTTCCCTTGCCCGTCCCAGCCTAGCCGAATCCCCGGCCGCTGGAACAGGCAACGAAGTCATCTTATCGCGCCGAGATGTCGCTCGTGTGTGTCGCGATGTCGCAGTGCATCATGCGCCGCCGGCGTCTACCACCAGATGCACCATGAAGCCGATATAAGCCACGTACATGGCCAGCAGCACGCCACCCTCGAGGCGGTTGATACGCCCCTGGCGACCGCGGCGCCCCAGGGCGAAGACCAGCATCAGCATGGTCATCGCCGCCATCATGCTCCAGTCGCGCAACAGCACCTCGCGACCCGTCTCGATCGGCGCGATCACCGCGGCCAGCCCCACCACGCCGAGGGTATTGAAGAGGTTGGAGCCCACCACGTTGCCCAGCACCAGGTCATGCTCGCCGCGACGCAGGGCACTGATCGCCGACGCCAGTTCGGGCAGTGAGGTGCCCACCGCCACCACCGTCAGGCCGATCACCAGGTCGCTGACGCCGAGACTCTGGGCGATGTCCACCGCGCCCCACACCAGCAGCCGCGAGCTGGCCACCAGCAGCACCAGACCCAGTAGCGTCCACCCCAGGGCGGCCTTCAGCGACATCGGATGCGTGGCCAGCTCAGCCTCGGTGTCCGCCGACAGCGGATCGGTGCCATCGCGCAGGCCGCGAATCACGCTATAGGCCATGAAGGCCACCAGCACCACCAGCAGCAGCGCGCCCTCGAGGCGCACCACGCCACCCAGCAGCAATACCGCCGACAATGCCGTCGCGCCGCCCAGCACCGGCAGCTCACGCCGTACCATCCCGGAATGCACCGCCAGCGGTGCGATCAGCGCCACCAGGCCCAGGATCAAACCGATATTGGCGATGTTCGAGCCGAAGGCGTTGCCCAGCGCCAGGCCGGGATTGCCCTGCCCGGCGGCGATGGCCGAGACCACCATCTCGGGTGCCGAGGTGCCGAAGCCGATCACCAGCATGCCGATCAGCAACGGGGATAGACCGAGTCGGGCGGACGTGGCCGCCGCGCCGTCGACGAAGCGCTCGGCGCTCCAGACCAGCAGGATCAGGCCTGCCACCACCGCCAGGGCGGGAAGCATCATGGTGTCTCCATCGGAACAAATGAGACGCGCATGGTTGACTATGGTGCCCCCCGCGTCAACGTGACACACTTCAGGTCAAGCCGCTGGATCGTCAGGAGGACGCCATCGCCGTGCCAAGGCCGGCCTTTCGCCATCTCGCCCTGCCCACCCAGGCGCCCTACGTCGACCGCATGCCGCCGGAGGCCCGCGCCACCCGGCGACGCCTGCGCGCCTGCCACGAATGCGACTGGCTGATGGCGCTGCCGCCGCTGCATTCCGGCGAGCAGGCGGTATGCCCTCGCTGCGGCCACGCCGAGGTGCGCCGCCATCGTTATCCGGCCCAGCGCAGCCTGGCGCTGGCGATCGCCGCGCTGGCCTGCCTGGCGATCGCCGCGTCCTTTCCTTTCCTGGCGTTCAGCGTGCGCGGCGTGGGTCACGGCATCGACCTGCCCCAGACCGCCACCGATCTGATCGCGCACCATGCTCCCCTGGTGGCCATGGTGGTGCTGCTGACCATCCTGGTGCTGCCGGTCCTCTACCTGCTGGCCGTGGTGTGGCTGCAGATCGGCCTGCTGGGCGGCAGACCGCTGCCGGCCAGTCGCAGCGCGGCTCGTGCCCTGGCCCACCTGCAGCCCTGGATGATGGCCGACGTGTTCCTGATCGGCACCCTGGTCAGCCTGATCAAGATCGTCGGGCTCGCCCAGATCGCGCTCGGGCCGGCCTTCTGGGCCTTCGGCGCCTTCGCGCTGCTGCTGCTGGCGACCAACCAGTCCGTGGACCGCGACTGGCTGTGGTTCGCGCTGGCCGGCGAACCGCCGGCGCCGGAGGGCAGCCAGACCGGCCGCCCCGCCGCCCCCCAGGGACTCACCGGCTGTCACACCTGCGGCCTGGTGGGCCGCCTGGATGCCGCCGGCCATGGCCAGTGCCGGCGCTGCGGCGAGCCGCTGCATGCGCGCCGCCCCCACAGCCTGCAACGTACCTGGGCGCTGCTGGCCGCGGCGGCGGTGCTCTACGTGCCGGCCAACGTCTATCCGATCATGACCACCGTCAGCCTGGGGCGGGCCAGCCCCAGCACCATCATCGGCGGCATCGTCGAGCTGATCGAGATGGGCTCCTGGCCGGTGGCCCTGGTGATCCTGGTCGCCAGCGTGATCGTGCCCATCGGCAAGCTGCTGGCGCTGGTCTGGCTATGCCTGGTGGCGCCGCGCGCCCGCGGCGACCGCTCCCTGACGCGTACCCGCATGTATCGCCTGACCGAGTTCATCGGCCGCTGGTCGATGGTCGACATCTTCGTGGTCGCGATCCTGGTGGCGCTGATCCGCGCCGGCAACCTGATGGCGGTCGAGCCCGGCCCCGCGGCCGTGGCCTTCGGCGGCGTGGTGGTGCTCACCATGCTCGCCGCCATGAGCTTCGACCCCCGGTTGATCTGGGACACGCCCACTTCCACAGCGGATGAGGAAGCCCCGCAATGAACGACACGCCCCCTGACGCCGCGCCCGACAACGAGCACCGCGCCCGGGCCACCCGCCAGGCGCCGCTGTCGCCGATCTGGATCGTGCCCATCGTGGCGCTGCTGATCGGTGCCTGGCTGGTCTACGACAGCTACCTGAGCCGCGGGCCCCTGATCACCCTGACCATGGAGAGCGCCGACGGCATCGAGGCCGGCAGCACCCTGATCAAGACCCGCAACGTCGAGATCGGCCAGGTGACCTCGGTGAACCTGTCCGAAGACCTGTCCGAGGTGGTGCTGACCGCTCGCATGACGCCCGAGGCTGCGCCGATGCTGGTCGAGGACAGTACCTTCTGGGTGGTCAAGCCGCGCATCGGTCGCGAGGGCATCAGCGGGCTCAATACCGTGCTGTCAGGGGCCTACCTGCAGCTCGAACCCGGCCAGAGCGAGGAGGAGGCGGAGCGTTTCACGGTCAGCGAACAGCCGCCGGTGGCCCCCCCGGGGGCCGAGGGGCTGCGCATCAACCTGCTCAGCGAGGCGGGCAACGGCCTCACCGTCGGCGATCCGGTGACCTACCAGGGCTTCACCGTGGGCCGGGTCGAGGAATCCGAGTTCGACGTCGAGACCCGGCGCATGCGCCACCGCATCTTCATCGAGAGCCCCTATCACCGACTGGTCACCGACAACACCCGCTTCTGGGGCTCCAGCGGCGTCGACCTGCGGCTCGACTCCGAGGGCGTGCGCGTCAGGCTCGACTCGCTGGAGGCCATGGTCAGCGGCGGCGTCACCTTCGGCGTCCCGGAGGATCTGCCGCGTGGCCTTCAGGCCGAGCCCGACAGCACCTTCACTCTCTACGCCGACGAGGACAGCGCGCGCGAGGGCACCTTCGACCGCTACCTGGAGTACGTGCTGCTCATCGAGGACACGGTGCGCGGCCTGTCCCGGGGCTCCCCGGTGGAATTCCGCGGCGTGCGCATCGGTACCGTGGCCAGCGTGCCCTGGAACTTCACCTCGCCCCAGCCCGAGCGCGATGCCCGCCTGGCCATCCCGGTGCTGATCCGTATCGAACCCCAGCGGCTCGGCATCGACAGCCAGACCCTCGACATGGACGAGTGGCGGGCGCGTTTCGAACGGCTGTTCCAGCGCGGCCTGCGGGCCTCGCTCAAGAGCGGCAACCTGCTCACCGGGGCGCTGTTCGTCGACCTCGGCCTGGACGCCGAGCGAGCCGACGACTACACCCCCGAGACCTTCGCCGAGCGCACCGTCTTCCCCACCACTTCCGGCGGGCTGGCACAGATCCAGGCCCAGGTCACCGCGCTGCTCGACAAGCTCAACGACCTGGAGCTCGAACCGATCCTCGCGGGCCTGGAGACCAACCTGGCCACGTCGGAGGCCACCCTGGAGCAGGTACGCCAGCTTACCGCCGGCGTCCAGTCGCTGCTCGACGATCCCGAGACCCGCGCCCTGCCCGGCGAACTCAACAGCACCCTGTCGGCGCTGCGCGGCACCCTCGAGGGCGTCTCCCCCGGGGCTCCCGCCTACCGGGATATCACCGAGACCCTGGACCAGCTCGAGCGCCTGCTGCGAGACCTCCAGCCGGCCGCCCGCCGCCTCGGCGACAATCCCGGCGCCCTGCTGTTCGACAGCCTGGACGCCGACGATCCCATGCCCCGCGCCCCGACCGACAGGAGTTCGCCATGACCGCGCCGCGCGCCCTGCTGGCCCTGCTGGCCCTGCTCTGGCTCACCGGCTGTGCCCTGGGGGGCACGCCGGCGACCCGCTACACCCTGCCCGATGCCGACGCGCCGGCCGCCGCCGGTTCGAACGCCACGCATGCCCTGGTGCTGCGGCCGCTTCGCCTGGCGCCGTTGCTGGACGCCGAGGGCATCGTCGTCCAGCTCGACGACATCACCCTGCGCGAGGCCGGCGGCCACCGCTGGGCCGAGCCGTTGGGCCGTCAGCTGGAGCGCGGCCTGCGCGATCGCCTGACCGGTGCCTTGCCCGATACCCGAGTGCTGCTCGACACCGAGGCCGGCATCTCCACCGATCCGCTGCAGCTGAGGGTCACGGTGGACCGCTTCCAGGGGCGCCCCGACGGCCAGGCCCTGGCGGCCGGACGCTGGCAGCTGCTCGACGCCGATCAGTCGCTGCTGGATGCGGCGACCTTCCGCGTCACCACGCCCCTGGCCGAGGACGGCTACCCCGCCCTGGTCCGGGCCCTGGGCCGCAGCTGGGACGCCGCCGCCGAGCAGATCGCGTCGGCGGTCGCGCGCCAGCAGCGCCGCGCGACACCCTGACACGCCCCCGCGCCGGCTGCGCCGCTTTCAGCGCTATGGCATACTGACGCCTCTCGCGGCCGCCTCCCGCCGCCGCGATTCACCTCATTCCCTCGTTCCGCCTCGATCCGACCGCCCCGCGCGACGGATCGGGCGGGACGTTGCCGCGGAGACTGCATGACCTTTTCCGACCTTGGCCTGTGCCCCGAGCTGCTGCGCGCCATCGACGCCCAGGGCTATACCACCCCGACTCCTATCCAGAGCCAGGCCATCCCCGCCGTCCTCGGCGGCGGCGACCTGCTGGGCAGCGCCCAGACCGGTACCGGCAAGACGGCCGGCTTCACCCTGCCCATGCTGCAGCGCCTCAAGGACGGCCGTCGCCCGGCCAAGCGCGGCGTGCGCGCCCTGGTGCTGACCCCGACCCGCGAGCTGGCGGCCCAGGTCGGCGACAGCGTGCGCGACTACGGACAGCACCTGCCGCTGACCTCCCACGTGATCTTCGGCGGCGTCGGCCAGCAGCCCCAGGTGGATGCCATCCGCCCGGGGCTCGACATCCTGGTGGCTACCCCCGGCCGTCTGCTCGACCTGCAGCAGCAGGGCCACGTCGACCTCTCCGGGGTCGAGATCCTGGTGCTGGACGAAGCCGACCGCATGCTCGACATGGGCTTCATCCACGACATCAAGAAGGTGCTGAAGCTGCTCCCCGAGCAGCGCCAGAACCTGCTGTTCTCGGCGACCTTCTCCAAGGAGATCCAGGCGCTGGCCAACAAGCTGCTCGACGATCCGACGCTGATCGAGGTGGCGCGCCGCAACACCCCCGCCGAGACCGTGGACCAGGCCGTCTTCCGGGTCGACCGCGAACGCAAGCGTGATCTGCTCACCCACCTCATCAGCAGCCGCCAGTGGTTCCAGGTGCTGGTCTTCACCCGTACCAAGCACGGCGCCAACCGCCTGGCCGAGCACCTCGACAAGCGTGACATCTCGGCCATGGCGATCCACGGCAACAAGAGCCAGTCGGCCCGCACCCGCGCGCTGACCGCCTTCAAGTCCGGCGACCTGCAGGTGCTGGTGGCCACCGACATCGCCGCCCGCGGCCTGGACATCGACGAGCTGCCCCACGTGGTCAACTTCGAGCTGCCCAACGTGGCCGAAGACTACGTGCACCGCATCGGCCGCACCGGTCGCGCCGGTCACGACGGCCAGGCCGTATCGCTGGTGTGCGTCGACGAGCATGGTCTGCTCGGCAACATCGAGAAGCTGATGAAGCGCGACCTGACCAAGCACATCGAGCCCGGCTTCGAGCCCGACCCCAACGCCAAGCCCGAGCCGATCGAGAACGGCCGCAATCGTGGCCGTGGCGGCAATGGACGTGGTGGCAACGGTCGCGGCAACGGCGGCGGTGGTCGCAGCGGTAACGGTGGCAACCGCAGCAGCGCCGGCGGCAACCATGGCGGAAACGGCGGCGACCGCGACGGCCAGTCACCGGGGCGGCGCCGGCGTCGGCGCGGCGGACAGGATCGCCAGCGCACTGGCAATTGATATCCGATAATGCGAATGTATTCGCATTATCGGCCGACACGACGCCTGCAAGGATGCCCATGGACACGCGAGAGCTGATCAACGACTACCGACTCTGGCAGCGCTTTCAGCGCCAGGCACAACTCGACCGCGAGCATCGCGCGGCCTGGCAGCAGCTGGAATCCGCCGGGGTCTCGGCCCAGCGCACCACCGAAGCCTACCGCAGCATGGCCGACAAGGCCGCGACCCAGGGGGCCTGCTATCGCACCCTCTTCCAGCGTGAGCTCGAATCGGGGGAGCGGCTGGCCTGCGAGGGCTGGCTGTTCGTGCGCCGGGTCCTCGCCGAGGGCGGCGCCACCCGGGTACGCGCCGCCCTGCTGCCGAGCTTCACCCTGACCGACGGCACCCTGCCACCGGCAGAGGCCGGCGTCGAATCCATCACGCTGGAGATCTTCGACCAGCTGCTGGTCGATCGCGGCCTGGCCAGCATGGCGCGGGTCGATCGCATCGATGCCAGCGGCGACAGCCACTTCATCACCCTGATCGACAGTGTGAGAGGCGACCTGCGTCAACATATGAGCTGAACCATGTGGAAGCGACTGTTCGGCAAGCCCCCGATTCACGTCTGGGTCATCAAGCAGGTCGACGGCGACCTGCTGCACCTGTGCGGCGAGGGCAGGATCACTCCCGAGGGCAAGCGGGCCCGTGACGACATGCTCAGCGCCCTGAAGCGGGGCGAGTACCAGGGCCCCGTGGAAATGATCGACAACGGCCTGGTGCTCAACGCCCGTCTGTTCGCGGCCCTGCTGCCGGACGACGCCTTCCGGCTCGACGCCGACGGCATCGCCCACTGGCAGGGCCAGCGGTGGCACGTCTCCAAGGTTCCCCAGCGCTGCTGGACCTACGACGGGCCGCTGGTCGCGCACACCATGACCCACGGCGACTTCGATCTGGTCAGCAGCGAGGACGTCAGCGGCATCCGCCAGCGTGCCACCAGCGACGCCCAGTCCGACGGGCGGCACCTGCAGTTCGGCGCGGCCGACGAGCTCGAGGGCGAGGCCGAATTCGCCGCACGCTGGCAGCGCCGTCGACAGACGGAGGGGCCGGATGGCGATCACTGACGGCGCGCGCCAACGGGCCGCGCCTTCCCCCCTGGCATTCATCGCCCTGATGGTGCTGGTCGGGCTCAACCTGCGGCCGGCACTATCGTCACTGGCCCCACTGCTCCCTCGCATCGAAGCCGACAGCGGCCTGCCGGTGCTGG
Organism: Halomonas sp. ND22Bw; assembly: GCF_003011945.1. Taxonomy (NCBI): domain Bacteria; kingdom Pseudomonadati; phylum Pseudomonadota; class Gammaproteobacteria; order Oceanospirillales; family Halomonadaceae; genus Halomonas; species Halomonas sp. ND22Bw. The sequence continues at coordinate 394,981 of NZ_PXWD01000001.1, forward strand.
CCATCGGCGCCCTGACCACCCTGCCCGTGCTCTGCCTCGGACTCTTCGCCCCCATGGCGCCCTGGCTGTCAGGACGCCTGGGCCCCGAGCGCACCCTGTCGCTGGCCTTGCTGATCCTGGCCGTCGGCCTCGCCCTGCGCGGTCTGGCCGCACCGGCATGGCTGTTCGGCGGCACCCTGCTGGTGGGCGCCGCCATCGGCGTCGCCGGCACGCTGCTGCCCGGGCTGGTCAAGCGAGAACTTCCCGACAGCGCCGACCTGATGACCGGTGTCTACACCATGGCGCTGTGCCTGGGAGGCGCCCTGGGTGCCGGCCTCAGCATCCCCCTGGCCGAGACGCTGGGCGGCTGGGCGCCGGCGCTCACCAGCTGGGCGGCGCTTGCGGCGATCAGCCTGATCGCCTGGCAGACGCTGATGCCGGCATCCCCGCCACCGCGGACGCAAACCTCGGCCCGCGGCGATACCGGCGCGCTGCTGCGCCAGCCACTGGCCTGGCAGGTCACCCTCTACATGGGCTGTCAGTCCTCGCTGGCCTACATCGTCTTCGGCTGGCTGCCGACCCTGCTGGTGGAACGCGGCTACGACGATGCCGAGGCCGGCTGGATGACCGGCGCCTCGGTGATGCTGCAGCTGGGCGCGGCGCTGTCGGCCCCCTGGCTGGCCCGCCTCGGCCGCGACCAGCGACCGGCGCTGATGCTGGTGCTGAGCCTGATCGCCGGCGGTTTCTGGGTACTGCTGCAGGGGCCGATCGAGTGGCGCTGGGCCGGCGTGGCGCTGCTCGGCTTCGGCCAGGGCGGCGGCTTCAGCCTGGCGCTGTCGCTCATCGTGCTGCGCACCGCGGATGCCCGACTGGCCGGCAAGCTCTCCGGCATGGTGCAGGGCGTGGGCTACGCCCTGGCCTCGCTGGGCCCGCTGGGCATCGGCGTGATGCTCGAGCTAGACCTGGGGCTGCCTGGCATCACCCTGGCGTTGACGGCCGTGACTGCCGCCGCCATGGTCTTCGCCCTGCTGGCCGGGCGCGATCGTCGCCTGGCCAGCGAAGAGACCGGCCACCTCGTGGTGCGCTGATCCCGCCCCGCCCCAGACCCTCTTGTCTGCCGGCGCCGGCGCCCTATCATGGTGGGCGTCTTCCGCCTGGAGCTCCCATGACGTCAACCGCTTCTTCCCTGCTGGTGATCTACACCGGTGGCACGTTCGGCATGGTGGACAGTCCCGACGGACTGATCCCCGGCCACGACATCGAGTCGCGCCTGCGGCGCGCCCTGGCGACCCTGCCCCCGGCGCGCCAGGCCGGACTGGCCGACTTCCGACTCATCGCCACGCCGACGCCCATCGACTCGAGCGCCGCCACCCCCGCGGACTGGCAGCGCCTGGCCGGGCTGATCGCCGAACACTACGCCGATCATGCCGGCATCGTGGTGATCCACGGCACCGATACGCTGGCCTGGACCGCCGCCAGCCTGGCCTATCAGCTGCAAGGGCTGGACCGCCCGGTGGTGATCACCGGCGCCATGCAGCCGCTGGAAGCGCCCGGCAGCGATGCGCTGACCAACGTCGAGGCGGCGCTGCGCTTCGCCGCCGATCCGCGGCTGCAGGAGGTGGCGATCTGCTTCGCCGGCCGCCTGCTGCGCGGCGCACGCAGCCGCAAGTGGCAGGCTCGCGAGGCCGACGCCTTCGTCAGCCCCAACCACCCGCCGCTCGGCGAATGGGTCGACGACGACGCCGTGCTCTACCCCGGCCGCGGCCTGGAGCGTGCCCAGCGCGGCGCGCCACGCTTCGAACTGCCCGACTATGCGCCGCTGGCCGCCGGCGCGGTGCCGCGCATCGTGCTGTGGCCGGGGCTCGCCGCCTGGCAGCTCGAGACCTGGCTGCTGGACGATCGCGTCAAGGGCGCGCTGCTGGAGGTCTGGGGCGGCGGCAACGTGCCCGACGATCCGCGCCTGGCCGGCGTACTGGCCCAGGCCGTCGGCGAGGGCAAGCTGCTCGCCGCCATCAGCCAGTGCCCCCACGGGGCGGTGGCCATCGGCCACTACGCCGCCGGTCAGGCGCTGTCCGATGCCGGCGTGCTGTCCGGCGACGACATGACGCCGGAAGCCGCCGTGGCCAAGCTGGTCCACCTGCTGGCCCAGCCGCTCCCCGATGAGGAACGGCGCCGGCGCTTCCTGACCCCGCTGGTCGGCGAGCGTGCCGCCCCCTGAGGCGGAACGGAGGAGCGAGCGTTGAAGACGCCTCGACCGCACCATCGCCATGACGGGGCCCGAACGGCTAGAGTGGAGACACACGTCCGCCCGCACAGGTGCCCTGTCATGGAACATCCCGATCATCCGTTCAGCGAACTCTTCGAACAGCTCGGCCTGGCCTCGGAGCCGGCGGCCATCCAGCGCTTCATCGAGCGCCACTCGCCGCTGCCCGAGAACGTGGAACTGCCCGACGCGCCCTGCTGGAACGAAGGCCAGGCGGAGTTCCTGCGCGAGGCGCTCGAAGCCGACGCCGACTGGGCCGAGGTGGTCGACCATCTCAATGCCTCGCTGCGCAAGGGCTGAGCAGACAGCGCCGGAAAGTGCCTGGAACAAAGCGACGCCACCAAACGAGAACGCCGCCCGGATGGGCGGCGTTCCCGCTTTCGGATCACGCTATAGTCTGGCCGCGACGCGGTCGAGAATCTGCTGGCTGACGCGATTGACCAACGGTGTCACCGCGCGCTTGACCGCCTTTTCGACCAGCCGGTTATGAATCTCGTACTCCAGGGTCAGCGCCACCTCGGTGCCTTCGGGCACCGGCGTGAGCCGATAGCGGCCTCGGTTCCACACCCCGCTGAGCGATTCCCAGGCCAGCACCTCGGGCGGCTGATGCTCGGTGATCGCCACCTCGAAGGTCCAGTCCATGCGCACCGCGTGCACGTGCCAGCGATAACGCCCCTCGCCCAGCGGCTCGATGCGCTCGATCAGGTCCGAATAGTCGACGAAGTCCTCGACCCGCTCGAGCAGGGCGAAGACACGCTCGGGCGGCGCCTCGAGAATGGCGCGATGTTCGATGGTGGCCATGCCGATTCCTTGTGCTGTGGGCCTGTGCTGCCGTGTCAGCTTCACCGAAGGTCCCGGGTGGTGTCCAGCCCGGCACGGCCTCAGGCGAGGTCGCGCATCAGCAGGGCGAACTCGATGCGTTCCGGCGCGATGGCCTCGCCCGGCACCGGGATGCGCACCACGTGGCCCGATCCCGGGGCCACGCCCACCGCTTCGCCGCGCTTGTTCTCGATGCGTTCGAGGGCGAAGCGACGGTTGCCGCCGGGCAGCATCAGCTCCATGCCGTCACCGACCTCGAAGCGGTTCTTGACGTCGATATCCAGCACCCCGCGATCGGGATCGTAGCCCAGCACCTCGCCGACGAACTGCTGGTGCACGCCCACCGAATGGCCGAGCTCGTAATTCTGATACTCGTCGTGGACATGGCGGCGATAGAAGCCTTCCGTGTAGCCGCGGTTGGCCAGGTTCTCGAGCTCGTCCATCAGGCGCATGTCGAAGGGCCGACCGGCCATGGCGTCGTCGATGGCGCGGCGATAGACCTGGGCCGTGCGCGCCACGTAGTAGGGCGACTTGGTGCGTCCCTCGATCTTCAGCGAGGTCACGCCCATCTCGGCGAGCCTCGGGACGTGCTGGACGGCGCGCAGGTCCTTGGAGTTCATGATGTAGGTGCCGTGCTCGTCCTCGTACATCGGCATCGGCTCGCCCGGCCGCGAGCGGTCCTCGATCAACGCCGACAGCGTGTCCTGGCCCTCCCTGCCGCCGGCGGAGGCGATCATGCCGCCGTCCTGACGCGGGGCCCAGATGCCGCTGGCGGCGTGGGCCGGCACCAGGTCGCCGGTCTCGTCCTCGGCGGCCGCCACGGTGTGGTACTTCCAGCGACAGGCGTTGGTGCAGGTGCCCTGGTTCGGGTCGCGGCGGTTGAAGTATCCGGAGAGCAGGCAGCGCCCGGAGTAGGCGATGCACAGCGCGCCGTGCACGAAGGTCTCGATCTCGAGGTCGGGGCACTCGGCGCGGATCTGGCCGATCTCCTCCAGCGACAGCTCGCGGGACAGGATGACGCGGCGGATGCCCTGCTGCTGCCAGAACCTCGCCGCCGCATAGTTGACGACGTTGGACTGCACCGACAGGTGGATCACCTGATCGGGCCAGCGCTCGCGGATCATCATGATCAGCCCGGGATCCGACATGATCAGGGCGTCGGGGCCGGCCTCGATCACCGGCTCCATGTCGCGCAGGTAGGTCCTGAGTTTGCTGTTGTGCGGCGCGATGTTGGAGGCCACATAGAACGCCTTGCCCCGCTCGTGGGCATAGGCGATGCCCTCGTGCAGGTTGTCGATCCTGAAATCGTTGTTGCGCACGCGCAGCGAGTAGCGCGGCAGGCCGGCATAGACCGCATCGGCGCCGTAGGCGAAGGCGTAGCGCATGTTCTTGACGGTGCCGGCGGGCGACAGCAGTTCGGGGGCTTCCATGAGGCTCACATCACCGGTGGCAAAGGGGCGAAGTCTAGCAACGTCGCCTGTCCACGCTGAATGACATGGATCAGCGTCCTTGGCGCCTGTCCCGTTGGTCAAGTACACTGTGCGCCCCTGCCGGACCGGACCCCGGCCAAGGTCCCGCCGCGCCCGTGACGCGCGCCGGGCAGACAAATTCTCCGCCCCACAGGTATCCCATGTCAGAATCCGCCGCACCGGCCACCGTGGTGATCTACTCCGGTGGCATGGACTCCTTTACCGTGCTGCATCGCGCCCTGCGCGAAGGCCGCGAGGTCCACGCCCTGTCCTTCGACTACGGCCAGCGTCATGCCCGCGAGCTCGAGGTCGCCCGCGAGGTCTGCCGCGAGCTGGGCGTGCCCCACCAGGTGGTCGACATCACCGCCATCCATGGCCTGATCGACGCCTCGGCGCTCACCGACGCCAGCCAGGCGCTGCCCGACGCCGACTACGCCGAGGCCAACCTCAAGGCCACCGTGGTCCCCAACCGCAACATGATCCTGCTGTCGCTGGCGATCGCCAAGGCGGTCAACATCGGCGCCGACCGGGTCGACTACGGCGCCCATGGCGGCGATCACGTGCTCTACCCGGACTGCCGCCCCGAATTCGTCGAGGCCATGAACGACGTCGCCGGCATCGCCAACTTCGAGCCGGTGACCCTGCATGCGCCCTATCTGCGCACCGACAAGGGCGAGATCCTCGCCGAGGGCCTGGCCATGGGGCTGGACTACGGCAAGACCTGGACCTGCTACCGTGGTGAAGCCCTGGCCTGCGGGCGCTGCGGCAGCTGCCGGGAACGGCTGGCGGCCTTCGCCGCCAACGGCGCCATCGACCCCATCGCCTATGACACCACCGGCGACGAAGCGGCCACCTCTTCACAGCGGCCCGATGCCGCCGCCTCTTCTCAGCGGCCCGATGCCGCCGCCGAAGGGACCGACCATGTATAGCGTCAAGGAAGCCTTCTACTCGCTGCAGGGCGAAGGCGGCCAGGCCGGCCGCGCCAGCGTGTTCTGCCGCTTCAGCGGCTGCAATCTGTGGTCCGGCCGCGAGGCCGATCGCGCCGCCGCGGCCTGCCGCTTCTGCGATACCGACATCCGCGGCACCGACGGCCAGCACGGCGGACGCTTCCATGATGCCGAGGCCCTGGTCGATCACCTGACCGCGCTGTGGCCGGATGCCCCGGGCACCGCCACGCCCCAGGTGATCTTCACCGGCGGCGAGCCGCTGCTGCAGCTCGACGAGGCGCTGATCGCCGCCATGCACGAGCGCGGCTTCGACGTCGCCGTGGAGACCAACGGCACCCTGCCGGCCCCGCCGGGCATCGACTGGCTGTGCGTCAGCCCCAAGGGCGAGAGCGTGCTGGCCCAGACCTCCGGCGACGAGCTCAAGCTGGTCTACCCGCAGAGCGACGCCCCGCCCGAGCGCTTCACCGCCCTGGACTTCCATCACTTCTTCCTGCAGCCGATGGACACCGCGGCGGTCGGCGGCGGTGACGTCACGGCCGAGACCGTGGCCTACTGCCTGAGCCATCCCCAGTGGCGGCTCTCGCTGCAGACCCACAAGATCACGGGAATCGACTGATGACGCTGTTCGTCAACCGCCTCACCCATCTCGACGCCTCGCTGTGGTGCCCCGAACGCGGGCTGATCGGCGCCAGCTGGCGGGTCGACGCCGAACTCGACGGCGAGCTCGGCGAGGACGGCATGCTGTTCGACTTCGGCGAGGTCAAGCCGTGGATCAAGTCGCGCATCGACCAGGGCCCCGATCACACTCTGCTGGTGCCCACCGAGGCGTCCGGCGTCAGCGTCCATGAGTGCGCCGAGGGCCTGTGCGTGCGCGCCGAGTCGCCCTACCCGTTCGAGGTCCGCGGCCCGCGCCAGGCTTTCGCCCTGCTGCCCTGGCCGGCCATCACCGCCGAGCGCCTGGCCGAGCACCTGTCGGCCTCGCTCAGCCGCCAGCCGCCGGCCCGGGTCGAGGCGATCCGCCTGACGCTGACCGACGAGGCCATCGACGGCGCCGCCTACACCTACAGCCACGGCCTCAAGCGCCACGCCGGCAACTGCCAGCGCATCGCCCACGGCCACCGCTCGCGGCTGCACGTGTGGCAGGACGGCGAGCGGTGCCCGGCGCTCGAGACCGAGTGGGCCGAACGCCTCGCGGATCGCTACCTGGTGGACGAGGCCGACGTGGTCGAGGGCCTGGATGCCGCCTTCACCGGCCGCCTGACCACCCGCTACACGGCCGAACAGGGGCGTTTCGCCCTGACCCTGCCGCGGGAGCGCTGCATCCCGATGCCGACGCCGACCACGGTGGAACATATCGCCGCCTGGCTGGCCGGCGAGATCGCCCGCGAGACCGGCCGCGCCACCCGCGTGCAGGCCTTCGAGGGCATCGACAAGGGGGCGCTGGCGGAGGCCGAGGCGTGAGCTCGCGCCCGGCCATGAGCGAAGAACAGGACGCCGGCGGCTGCCGTCCCGGCTGCGGCGCCTGCTGCATCGCGCCGTCGATCAGCTCGCCGATCCCCGGCATGCCGGACGGCAAGCCCGCCGGGGTGCGCTGCGCCCAGCTCGACGATGACAACCTGTGCCGGCTGTTCGGCCGGCCCGAGCGGCCAGCGGTCTGCGCCCGCTTCGATTACGACCGCGAACTGTGCGGCGACCACCGCGATCAGGCGCTGGCGCGAATCGCCGCGCTGGAAGTCGCCACCTGAGCCTCGACGCCTCGCGCTTCCACAGGCTCTCTCACACGACCTCCCGCACGACACAAAACGCCCGGCGACGCTCGTCTCTCGAGCCTCGCCGGGCGTTTTGCTTCTTCCATGGCACCTCAGGCGTGTGCGCCGTCAGTCCTCCAGGTCGGCGGTATGCGGCAGCCGCTTGTCGAGCAGGGTCCGCCAGCGCACCAGCACCGGGGCATCGCTGTGACTGACCTCGCCCAGCAGGCCCCGGAAGGCCATGCGCGCGTCCTCATCCTCCGGATCGACCATCGTCAGCCAGGCTTCCAGGGCGCACAGCTGCTGGTGCAGGTTGCCGTCGCCGCGTGCCTGCTCGAGCGCCTGCTCGATCAGACCGCGCACTTCCTCGGCGGGATGCCCCAGGCGGTGGCGCACCTTCGCCAGGTGCACCGCCAGTTCGGCGACGAACAGCGTGGTCCGCTCACGGGCAATCAGCAGGCACTGGTCGAGATAGTCCTCGGCCCGGGCCAGCTCGCCCAGCGACGTACAGGCGTCCACCCACCACAGCGAGGGCCGCTGGTAGGGATCGCGACCGGTGACCTCGACGAACTCTTCCTGGGCCGCCTCGATGCGCTTGAGCCCTTCCCGGTCGCCGGACAGCGCCCGCTGCCAGCCCAGCACCTGCCGCGCGGAGACCTGCCACAGCTGCAGGTCCGGCGTGCCGGTGATCTCGTAGGCGCGCTCGGCGCGCTGGGACGCCAGATGCTCGTGTCCCACTTGGCGATAGAGCGCCGCGGCATACATCAGCGCCATGGCCAGGCTGCCCGGGTGATTGATGCGCTCGGCCAGGCGGATCGCCGACTCCACCTGCTGCTGGGCGCGATGATAGTCGCCGCGCAGGCACAGCGCCCAGCTCTGGAAGCAGGTCGCCGCCACCTGGGGGTGATCGGAGAACGGCAGCCACTCGATCATCATCGGCGAGTTGAGCGGGTCGATCTCCTCGAGATGCTCGTAGGCCTGCTGGATGCGGCCGGCCCAGTACTCGCAGCTGGCCCGGGCGAAGTCGGCCAGGCGCCGGTAGCGCGGGTCCTCGAGCCGCGCGGCCAGGTCCGCCAGCCGCGAGGCCAGCAGGAAGGCATCGGCGTGGGCGTTGCGCTGGCTGCAGCCGACCCACAGGCCCCACTTGACCAGAAACACCTGCTCCAGGTCCTCGCTGTCCTCCGGCACCTCATCGGTGCAGGTCAGCAGCTCTCGGGCACGCACGAAGCTCTCGTGGGCGGTGGGTGAACCGTGCCCTTCCAGGGCGAAGGCGGCCTGGCCACGCACCGTGTGCAGGCTGACCTCGCGTTCTTCCTGGCCTTCCACGTGACGCAGGCTGGCCAGCCCGAAGTCGGCCATGCGCAGCGCGGTGCGGTTGGCGCTGACCTTGAGCGCCTCGCGGGCGGCCAGCTCGAAGTAGCGCGCCCCGCGGGCGTGGTGGCCGCTGCGCCGCAGATGGACGGCGAAATCGCCCGGGTGGCGGCTGATCCACACCGGAAAACGCTCCTCGATCAGCGACACGACCTGGCGATGCAGCGCCACACGCACGTCCCGCGGGCAGGACAGGTAGGCCGCTTCCTGCAGCAGCTGATGAGTGAACTGGTACTCGCGCCCCTCTTCCGTCTCGTCGACCGGCTCGACGATCTCCAGGCGGATCATCTGCTCCAGTGCCGCATTCAGCTGCGGCATCTCCCGGTCGCTGCACTCGGCGAGGAAATCGAGCCGGAAGCGACGGCCGAGCACCGCCGCCACGTGGGCGACGTCACGGTCGGCGTCGAGCTGGTCGATGCGGCTGGCCAACAGCCCCAGCAGGCCCCGCGGCAGCTCGTCGAGGTCGACCTGGCGCCCCTCGCGACGATCCAGGTCGACGCGGCGGCAGATCTCCTGCAGGTACAGCGGCACGCCGTCGCAGCGCTCGACGATCTGGCTGCGCAGGCGCGGGCTGAGCTGCAGCCGATAGCGCCGGGCCAGCTGGGTGAGCAGCCGGGACGACTGCATGGGGTCGAGCCGGCCGAGGGTGATCTGCTGATCCCAGTCGAGCGAGGTCGGCAGCGCCTCGCGGCCGTGGTGGCTGGCCACCATCAGGAAAGGACAGTTGATCGGCAGGCGCGCCTGGAGGCCGGCCAGCACCTTGAAGGAGGGCTCGTCGAGCCATTGCAGGTCGTCGACCATCAGCACCAGGGTGCGCGACTCGGTGAGACGTTCGATCAGGCGCTGCAGCACCCCGACCACCAGCTCCACGGCCTCGCCGTTCTGGGTGAGCAAGGCCACCTCGCGGGGCTCGCAGACGCCGAGCGCTTCCTCCAGCAGCAGCCGCGACTCGTCGCCGAGGTCTTCCGGCATCAGCGACGCCAGTCGCTCGGCATCGACGTCATCGCCGAAGTGCCAGTGCAGCAGCTGCCGAGCCACGCCATAGGGCTCCTGGATCGACAGCCGGGTGGTGGGCTGCCAGCAGATCGCCGCCTCGCGGCTTTGCTCGAGATGGCGGAAGCCGACCAGCAATGCCGACTTACCGAGCCCCGATGGCCCGCGGACCAGCACGCTCTGGCGCAGCCCGATGCCGGCCCGGGCCAGGGCATCGCGCAGCGTGCGCAGCGCTCCTTCGCGACCGATCAGGCTCGGCGGCATCGCCTCGCGCCCGCCCTCGTTGCTGCCCAGCACCAGGGCGCGCAGCCACACGCGGCCGTCGCTGGCCACCAGCCGCGAGGAAAGCCGCGGCTGAAGGTCGAGCGCCGGCGGCATGTGCTGGCTGGCCTGCTGGGAAATCACCAGCTCGCTGCCCTGGGAGGCGGCCATCAGCTCCAGCGCGCCCTGGGTCACCTCGCCCAGCGGGTCGACCAGGTGGCGCTCCGGCAGGTAGACCACCTGGCCGCTGTTGAGGCCGGCTGCGAGGCAGATGCTCGGCGGCTCGCTCTCCCCGCTCCAGTGTCGGACGCACTCGTCGGAGAGCGAGCGCTGGCAGTGTTCGTAGAGCGCCACCAGCTCGGCGAGCTGGTGGGCCGGGCCGTGGGTGCCGAAGCAGGCCAGGCCGATGCCGCCGGCGGCACCGGGCAGCCAGAAACCGCCCAGGTGATGGCACTGCTGCTCGAGCCAGCGCATCAGCTCGATCTGCAGGGTCAGGCAGGCCCGGGTCTCACCGCGGGTGGAAAGATCCGCGTCCAGCTCCAGGCGAATCGCCATCACCGACAGCTGGCGCATCTCGATCTCGTCGTCGCGCAGCGGTGCGCTGTCCGCGGCCAGGGTACGCGAGAAGCCGACGCCGGGGGCGTTGGCCTCGTCGGGGACGCCATCCGACCAGTAGCGCGCCAGCTGAAGGAAGGCGGGATCCGGCTGCTGGCCGGTCAGCGCCAGCAGCTGCAGGTAGGCGTTGTACTGCTCGTGGGCGGCGGCCAGCTGGCCCTGCTCGGCGAGCTGGCGCACCAGCCGCTCGTGAAAGGGCCCGTAGCCGGAGAAGCGGCTGACCAGGGTCTCCAGCAGCGAATCGGGCAGCGGCTCGGACTGTTCCAGCACCGCCTCGGCGTAGCGGATCACGCGCTGACGCCACTCGTTGCGGACCTGGACCAGCCAGCGCTGGAACTCGGCGCAGGCGGCGAGCTGCAGCTCCTCCACCAGGTCGCCCTGGTAGCACTCCAGGATGTCTTCCAGGGTCGCCACCTCGGCGGGCGCCTCGAGCATCGACTGGAGCTCGTGGAGGTCGAACCGCCACGCCTCGGGCAGCTCGAAGGCGATGGTCTGGCGGGATACCGACAGTACCTCCTCGGCCTGCTCGCCCAGCGACTGACGCAGGCAGTGCAAGGCATGCCGCAGGTTGGTCCGCCCCGAGGAGAGGCCCTGGTCGGGCCACAGCAGTTCGGCGAGGGTCGCGCGGTTGACCGGCTGCTCGTGCAGCAGCAGGTAGACCAGCAGCGCCTTGACCTTGTCGTAGCTGAAATGGGTCAGCGCATCGTCGCCCAGGGTCAGCGAAAAATGACCGAATAACGCCAGGCGATCTTGTTCTTCACGGGTTACGGCGTCGGAAGCATCCCGCATGATTGTTAGGCCCTGCTGGGCGGCGGCCCGAACTCAGGCGGGCACACCGCTGTGAAAACGAAATGCCGTATCCGGCATGGTGATCAGCTCGGCTTCTCGCGCGGCGAGGAAGGCGATGCGATCGTCGATGGCCTCCGGGGTGGCCCGGCGGGCCAGCATCAGGTAATCCTCATAGTGACGCCCTTCCGACTTAACCAGACTGCGATAGAACTTGGCAAGCTCATCGTCAAGGTGGGGAATCAAACGGGCGAAGCGCTCGCAGCTGCGGGCCTCGATCAGCGCGCCCACGATCAGGATATCGACCAGTCGCTCGGGATCTTCAGTGCGCACATGGCGCCGCAGCCCCTCGGCATAGCGCGAGGCCGAGAGGTGACGATAGACGATGCCACGTTCCTCCATCAGCTTGACCACCTGCTCGAAGTGCAGCAGCTCCTCGCGGGCCAGCTGGCACATCTTGGTCAGCAGCAGCGGGTGATCCACGTAGCGGTAGAGCAGGCTCATGGCCGTTGAGGCGGCCTTCTTCTCGCACTGGGCGTGGTCGATCAGCAGCAGTTCGGGGTTGTCGAGGGCCCAGTCGATCCAGGCATCGGGGGTCGTGCAGTGAAGAAAGGCGAGCAGCCCCTCGGGCAGCAGGTCAACGGGGGATGGAGCGTCGGCAATGGCGGTCATCGAAGGGTCCGGCGGTTCGTGTCTGGAAGCATCAGGAGTGCGAGGCTCTGGCCTCGCGGCGCGCCTCGGCGGCGGCCAGCAGGTCGGCGGCGAGACGGGCGTGCAGGGTCGCGGCATCGAGCGGCTCAAGCGGCTTGAGCGGCGCCAGGCCGTAACGCGACAGGTCGCGGATACGGTCGCGTCCGACGCGCAGCAGCTCCACCGCCCGGGACAGCGGCGGTTGCTCCGCGCGAAAGCGAATCCGGTGGCGCACCAGCTGGGCTTCCAGGGCATCGGCATCGACCACGCTCAGATGACGCCCGGCCACGTCGACGCGCAGGGCGTCCAGCTCGGCCATGCGCTGCTCCCGCTCGTCGCCGCTCAGGGCCGGCCAGTCGCGAATCTCGTCGTCGATGCGTTGACAGCCGCGGCAGACGCGATCGCCCACCGTCGTCGAACACAGGCCCACACAGGGGGAAGCAACACGCCCCGCCATCGGCACTCCTCTGCGTTGATGAAAGTCGCACCATGGTAACGCGACGCCCGCACACTGGCACCCCGAAGGCGCTCGGACATGACCAGAGACCAAAGTTCGACCCCCGCCATGGCCGGGATTCTTAACATTGTCGACAGTTTCTCCTAGAATAGCGCCACCGTTGACCGTGCTGATTCCGACGAGCCGAGCGACTCGCCGCGGCGTCATCGCCGCCGCAGTCCGCTCGGCCACTACCAACCAATGAGGGCCACCACGTGCTTGAAGCCTATCGCCAACATGTCGAGGAGCGCGCCCAGGCGGGCGTTCCGCCGAAGCCGCTGAACGCCGAGCAGACGGCTGCCCTGGTCGAACTGCTGAAGAATCCGCCCGCCGGCGAGGAAGAGGCCATCCTCGACCTGCTGACCAACCGCGTGCCGCCGGGCGTCGACGAGGCTGCCTACGTCAAGGCCGGCTTCCTGACCGCCATCGCCAAGGGCGAGGCCGAGTCACCGCTGATCGACCGGATCCACGCCGTCAAGCTGCTGGGCACCATGCAGGGCGGCTACAACATCGCCTCGCTGGTCGAGCTGCTGGACGACGCCGACCTGGCCAAGGAAGTGGGCGAGCAGCTCAAGCACACCCTGCTGATGTTCGACGCCTTCCACGACGTGGAAGAGCGCGCCAAGGCCGGTAACGCCGTGGCCAAGGAGGTCATCGAGTCCTGGGCCGAGGCCGAGTGGTTCCTCGCGAAGCCCAAGCTGGCCGACAAGATCACCCTGACCGTGTTCAAGGTGCCCGGCGAGACCAACACCGACGACCTCTCCCCGGCCCCGGACGCCTGGTCGCGCCCGGACATCCCGCTGCATGCCAACGCCATGCTCAAGAACCCGCGCGACGGCATCGAGCCGGTCGAGCCGGGCGTTACCGGTCCGCTCAAGCAGATCGAGGAAGTGAAGGCCAAGGGTCATCCGGTCGTCTACGTCGGCGACGTGGTCGGCACCGGTTCCTCGCGCAAGTCCGCCACCAACTCCGTGCTGTGGTTCTTCGGCGACGACATTCCCAACGTGCCGAACAAGCGCGCCGGCGGCTTCTGCTTCGGCGGCAAGATCGCGCCGATCTTCTTCAACACCATGGAAGACTCCGGCGCCCTGCCGGTCGAGATGGACGTCGAGAAGCTCGAGATGGGCGACGTCATCGATGTCTACCCGTATGAAGGCAAGGTCTGCAAGCACGGCACCGACGAGGTGCTCACCACCTTCGAGCTTAAGACCCAGCTGCTGCTCGACGAGGCCCGTGCCGGCGGCCGTATCCCGCTGATCATCGGCCGCGGCCTGACCGCCAAGGCCCGCGAGTCCCTGGGCCTGGCCCCGTCCGACGTCTTCCGCCTGCCGGAGCAGCCGGCCGATACCGGCAAGGGCTTCACCCTGGCCCAGAAGATGGTCGGCAAGGCCTGCGGCATGGACGGCGTCCGTCCCGGCATGTACTGCGAGCCGAAGATGACCACCGTGGGTTCCCAGGACACCACCGGTCCGATGACCCGCGACGAGCTCAAGGATCTGGCCTGCCTGGGCTTCCAGGCCGACCTGGTGATGCAGTCCTTCTGCCACACCAGCGCCTATCCGAAGCCGGTCGACGTGGAGACCCACCACACCCTGCCCGACTTCATCATGAATCGCGGCGGCGTCTCGCTGCGCCCGGGCGACGGCATCATCCACAGCTGGCTGAACCGCATGCTGCTGCCCGACACCGTGGGCACCGGCGGCGACTCCCACACCCGCTTCCCGATGGGCATCTCCTTCCCGGCCGGCTCCGGCCTGGTGGCCTTCGCCGCCGCCACCGGCGTGATGCCGCTGGACATGCCGGAATCGGTGCTGGTGCGCTTCAAGGGCCAGCGTCAGCCCGGCGTCACCCTGCGTGACCTGGTCCACGCCATCCCCTACTACGCCATCCAGCAGGGGCTGCTGACCGTCGAGAAGTCCGGCAAGAAGAACGCCTTCTCCGGCCGCGTGCTGGAAATCGAGGGCCTCGAGGACCTCACCGTCGAGCAGGCCTTCGAACTCTCCGACGCCTCCGCCGAGCGTTCCGCCGCCGGCTGCACCATCACCCTCTCCGAGGACAGCGTCAGCGAGTACCTGAAGTCCAACATCACCCTGCTCAAGTGGATGATCGCCAACGGCTATGGCGACGCGCGCACCATCGAGCGCCGCATCAAGGGCATGGAAGAGTGGCTCGAGAACCCGAGCCTGATGCGCGCCGACAAGGACGCCGAGTACGCCGAGGTGATCGAGATCGACCTCGACCAGCTCGACCAGCCGGTGCTGTGCGCCCCGAACGACCCGGACGACGCCCGCCTGCTCTCCGACGTGGCCGGCCAGTCCATCGACGAGGTGTTCATCGGCTCGTGCATGACCAACATCGGCCACTTCCGTGCCGCCGGCAAGCTGCTCGAGAAGCAGCCCGCGGGCAGCCTGAAGACCAAGCTGTGGCTGGCACCGCCGACCAAGATGGACCAGCACCAGCTGACCGAGGAAGGCTACTACGGCATCTACGGCCGCGCCGGCGCACGCATGGAAATGCCGGGCTGCTCGCTGTGCATGGGTAACCAGGCCCGCGTCGCCGCCAAGAGCACCGTGGTCTCCACCTCCACGCGCAACTTCCCCAACCGCCTGGGCGACGGCGCCGACGTCTTCCTGGCGTCCGCCGAGCTGGCGGCCGTGGCCGCGGTCGAGGGTCGCCTGCCGAGCGTCAGCGAATATCGCCGCTACATGAGCGAGTTCGATGCCATGGCCGGCGAGATCTATCGTTACATGAACTTCCACGAGATCGAGGAATTCCAGAAGGCCGCCTCGAACGTGATCCCGGTGAGCCAGGAAGCCTGATCACCGCCATCGTCACCGATGCTCGCAACATCGCAGGTCCGCCGCCCGGTGGACCGACGACGACCGAAGCGCCCCGCCCCGTGCGGGGCGCTTTTTTGTGCGCCCTGCCCGTGTCGCGATTCCTCCCAAGGGGGACTTTCCTGTGTGACTGCCTGTGGCATCATCGAGGGTTCAGCGACCGAGGAGACACCCCGTCATGCCCGCCATCGTTACCCCCGATATCTGCGACGCCTACCCCGATGTCACCGTGCTCGAGCCGATGTTCGTCAACTTCGGCGGTCATGAGGCCTTCTTCGGCCCCGTGCGCACCGTCAAGTGCTTCGAGGACAACTCGCTGGTGCGCCAGACCGTCAACGAGCCCGGCGACGGCGCCGTGCTGGTGGTCGACGCCGGCGGTTCCACCCGCTGCGCCATGCTCGGCGACCGTCTCGCCGAACAGGCCGCCGGCAACGGCTGGGCGGGCGTGGTGATGTACGGCTGCGTGCGCGACGTGGACGAGCTGGCCGAGACCGAGCTCGGCATCCAGGCCCTGGCCGCCCATCCGCGCAAGAGCGAGAAGCACGGCGAGGGCCAGCGGGACATTCCGGTCAGCTTCGGCGGCGCGACCATCGAGCCGGGCCAGTGGCTCTACGCCGACAACAACGGCATCCTGATCGCCGACGACCGCCTCGTGCTGGACTGAACCCGGGCAGACACGGTCCGGCGGCTTGCCGCCCGACTGATTCGGCTGGCAGGGTGAGAGCATGCTCCACGACATGCCGACATCATGCTGACCACGCCTCGCCTGAGCGGCGATGTGCTGCGCAGCCTCAAGCACCATCTGCGCCCGCTGATCGCCTTTCACGCCTTCTTCACCCTGCTCGCCTCCAGCCTGCTGCTGCCGGCGGCGGGCTGGGGCCTGGCCCGGATGCTGGGGCGCCTCGACCGCCCGCTGATCACCCTCGAGGCCCTGTTCGCGGCGCTCTGGACACCGGGCGGAATGGCCTGGCTGCTGGCCACGCTGGCCATCACCTTCCTGATCCTCTACCTGCAGCAGGCCGGCATGACCCTGGTCGCGGTGCGTCCCCGTGACAACCATCTTCGCCTGGCCGCCGAGGCGCTATGGCAGAGCCTGCGACGGCTGCCTGCGCTGTCCGGCCTGGCCCTGCTCCAGGTCGGCACGCAGCTGCTGCTGATACTGCCCATGGCCGGCATCGTGGTGACGCTCCACGGCCGCCTGCTTGGCGACCTCGACCCCTATTATGTCCAGCAGGTGCGCCCCCCGGTACTGTGGGCCTTCCTCGCCACGATCGCCCCGGTGGTGCTGGGCTGGGCCGCCCTGGCCGCCACCCTCTACACCCGCTGGCATCTGGCCCTGCCGGCGCTGATCCTGGAAGGCGTCGGCCCGCTTCGCGCCCTGAAGCGCAGCGCCCGCCTGACCCACGGCTGCCGCACCGGCATCGCGGCATCGATCCTGGTGCTGCTGGCGGCGATCCTGGTGCTGCCGCTCGGGGTCGGGGCCCTCTTCGACGCCCTCTTCACCCCGCTGCTGGGCCATCTCCCCGAGCGTCGCGAGATCCTGCTACCCGCCATGCTCGGCTATGTCACCGCCTACGGTCTGGTGACCCTGGCCGCGGTCTTCGTCGGCATCGCCGCCAACGCCTTGCTGGGAAGCTGCCTCTACCTGCGCCTGGCGCACCGCGAGCCTCGTCCGCCGGCGCCGGCAGCCGCACACCCCGGGCGCCTGGCCTGGGGCGTGGAGCTCGGCGTTCTCGCCTTCGCCATCGCCCAGGCCTGGTGGGTCGTCCAGGGCACCACGATCCGCGAGGAGGTCGACAACATCGCCCACCGCGGCAGCTCGATGGCAGCCCCGGAGAACACCCTGCCGGCCATCGAGCGGGCCATCCATGACGGGGCCGACCTGATCGAGGTCGATGCCCGGCTCACCGCCGAGGCCGAGGTGGTGCTCTACCACGACGCCACCCTGTCCCGCCTGGCGGGCGACGATCGCCGCATCGCCGACCTCGATCGCGGCGTCCTCGACAACGTGGACGTGGGCGGGTGGTTCGGCGACCCCTTCGTGGGCACGCGCATTCCCGGCCTCAAGGAGACCCTGATGAGGGTCAGGGGGCGTGCGGGGCTGGTGATAGAGCTCAAGCCGGACCCCGGCCGTCGCCAGCGGCTCGTGAGCCGGGTAGTGGCGATACTGGAAGACGAGGCCCGGGCACGGCGAGACTGCCGGAACCGCGCGCCGGACGGTGTCCGCCGCGCGGCCTGCGGCGAGCCCGATCTGAGCTCGAGAATATGGCTGGCCGCCCAGTCCTATGAGCTGCTCGATGAGGTCGCCCGCCAGGCGCCCGCGATGCGCCGCATCCTGCTGGCCCAGCTGACGCTACGGGGCGCCCTGCCCCGGCGCGGCTACGATGCCCTGGCGCTGCGTCACAATCGCATCGACGACCGCGAGGTGAGGCTCGCTCACCGTCACGGCTACGCCCTGATGGCCTGGACCGTCAACGACCCGGCCCGCATGTCCCGGCTGATCGACCTCGGCGTGGATGGCATCATCACCGATCGCCCGGCCGCGCTGCGCCAGCTGCTCACCGAGCGCCGTTCGCTGGGCGACGGCGCCCTGCTGCTGCTGAAGCTGCGTCACTGGCTGCGTGATTAGGCGTGACGACGACAGCGCCAGCTCGCCAACAGGCCGACCAGCGCGACACCGACCAACGCCATCGCGCCCCAGCCCACGGCCTCGACCAGCTGGCGAAAGGCATCGGGGGCGTGCTGGGGCCGGGCCACCATGCCATGGGCGACCAGCCGCCCGCCGCCGTAAAGCGCGGCGAGCAGCACGGCCAGCGGCCAGGCGCCGCGCAGCGGCGCCAGCGCCATGGTCAGCCGCCAGGGCGGCGACGGCTCCGCCTTGTTGTCACGGCGCGCGGCATCCTTTCCCGCGGCGGCGGCATCACGGCGCGATGGCGCCTTCTCCTTATCCCTGGGCGTCGCCTTGCTCGACGCCCTGGCCGACGCCTTGGCGGCCGCTTGCCTGCCCTTGGACACCCTGGCAGCCGTCTTCTTCTTTCTTCCGGCCGGCGCACGGCGCCCCAGACGCGCGAAGGCCCAGCGCAGCATCCGCCAGACGATCCATCCGAAGGTGAAGCACACGGTCAGGGCCAGCCCGCCCATTACCAGAAAATACGCCATCGGGCGGCTCCTCGAGACAATCAACCGCCCATGATGCCAAAAGCCGCGCCCTCTGTGGGGCTTCACGGCAGCACGATCACCGGAATCGTCGGCCGCGACAGCCAGTCGGCATCCTCCGCCAGCAGCGGCACGCTGGGATCGTCGACGTCGTGGCGATGGCAGAGATCGGGCGGAGGCGGCACCAATGCCGCCTGTCGCTCCAGGAAGCGGATCACCAGGCCTTGCAGGCCGTGGTCGGGAGCCCCCCGCACCTAGAGATTGAAGCTGCCGCGTCGGATCGAAGCACCCAGCATCAGGGCATCCCGCGCCCCAGGCTGGCCTTCGATCATGTCCCGCGGCACCAGCTCGCTGGTCAGGGCGAAGACGAAGTGCTCGCTCGGGCAGCGCCGGAACACCGCCTCCACCTCGAGGGGATCCACCATGGCCCGTCTCCGTCGTCGTCGGAAACAGGTGGATCCCCGAGAAGGCGACCCGATGCGGATCAGTCGAGCACGTCGCGGATCACGTCGTAGATGATGTCGTTGGTGATATCGACCAGCACCGCATCGACACCGACGCGGCGCCATTCGTAGCCGTCGTAGTGCGGCAGGTCGCGACGGATATCGTCGTCGAACCGCTTGCCGATGCCGGGAGGCATGGGCTTGCCGCGGGCCAGGTTCTGCCGCACCCCCGGGGGAATCGAGGCGCGATCCTCACGGGCATAGCGATCGCGATGGCCGTAGAAGATATCGCGGATCAGCGCTTCCTCGAGGCTGGGGCCGTCACGGCCATAGCGGTCGCGGTCACGATCCCAGTCCCGATCATCGAAGCGGCGCTCCTCGTGTCGCTGGCGATCACGGTCGGTCGCGTCCCGGTGCAGCCGTTCCGATGATCCCTGACTGCCCTGTCCGCCCTTGGCATGCTCCGGCGGTCCGCCGCCGTTGCCGGGATTGGCCAGCGCCGGGAGCGCCACGAGGCCGAGGATCAGGGCGCCGGCCGTCGCCAGGCGATGGAATCGTGGTTTCTGTGAGGGCATGACGGGCATCCTCCTTTTGCCTGAGTGATGCCTGCAGTCTAGCCACTCGCGCGCCATCAAGCGTGCAAAGGGCGTGCAGAAACGACGACACCCGGGCCGAGGCCCGGGTGTCGTGATGTCCGGCTCAGCGGTCTCGGGCGATCAGCCCAGGGTTTCGCCGGCCAGCATGAACCAGGTTTCCAGTACCGCGTCCGGGTTCAGGGACACGGAATCGATGCCCTGCTCCATCAGCCACTTGGCGAGGTCGGGGTGGTCGGACGGGCCCTGGCCGCAGATGCCCACGTACTTGCCCTGGGCCTTGCAGGCCTGGATGGCCATGGACAGCAGCTTCTTGACCGCCGGATTACGCTCCTCGAAGAGGCCGGCGACGATGCCGGAGTCGCGGTCGAGGCCCAGGGTCAGCTGCGTCAGGTCGTTGGAGCCGATGGAGAAGCCGTCGAAGTACTCGAGGAACTCGTCGGCCAGCAGGGCGTTGGCCGGCAGCTCGCACATCATGATGACCTTGAGGCCGTTGTCGCCGCGCTTCAGGCCGTTGGCGGCCAGCAGGTCGATGACGCCGCTCGCTTCCTCGGTGGTGCGCACGAAGGGCACCATGATCTCGACGTTGTCGAGGCCCATCTCGTCGCGCACGCGCTTGATCGCCCGACACTCCAGCTCGAAGCAGGCCTGGAAGTCCTCGGACAGGTAGCGCGAGGCGCCGCGGAAGCCGAGCATCGGGTTCTCTTCGCCCGGCTCGTAGAGCTTGCCGCCGATCAGGTTCTCGTACTCGTTGGACTTGAAGTCCGAGAGGCGCACGATGACCCGCTGCGGGTAGAAGGAGGCCGCCAGGGTGGAGACGCCTTCGACCAGCTTGTCGACGTAGAAGCTGACCGGGTCGTCGTAGCCGGCGGTGCGCACGTCGATGGTCTGCTGCAGATCCGGCGACAGGGTCTCGTAGTCGAGCAGCGCCTTGGGGTGCACGCCGATCATGCGGTTGATGATGAACTCCAGGCGCGCCAGACCGACACCGGCGTTGGGCAGGCCGGCGAAGCTGAAGGCGCGGTCCGGGTTGCCGACGTTCATCATGATCTTGAACGGGATTTCCGGCATGGCGTCGACGCTGGTGACGTTGCGCTCGAAGGCCAGCTGGCCGTCGTAGACGTGACCGGTATCCCCCTCGGCGCAGGACACGGTCACCTCACGGCCGTCCTCCAGCACCTCGGTGGCGTCGCCGCAGCCGACCACGGCGGGAATGCCCAGCTCGCGGGCGATGATCGCCGCGTGACAGGTGCGGCCGCCGCGATTGGTGACGATGGCCGAAGCCCGCTTCATGACCGGCTCCCAGTCCGGATCGGTCATGTCGGTAACCAGCACGTCGCCGGCATGGATCTTGTCCATGTCCTCGGGGGTCTCGACGACCTTGACCGCGCCGCTGCCGATGCGCTGACCGATGGCCCGGCCGGTCACCAGAGTACGGCCCTTTTCCTTGAGCTGGAAACGCTCGAGCTTGCCGCCTTCCTGCTGGGAGACCACGGTCTCGGGGCGTGCCTGGACAATGTAGAGCTTGCCGTCGTCGCCGTCCATGGCCCACTCGATGTCCATCGGGCGGCCGTAGTGCTGCTCGATGATCACCGCCTGGCGGGCCAGCGCCATGACCTGCTCGTCGTCGACGCAGAAGCGCGCGCGGTCGGCCAGCGGAACGTCCACGGTCTCGACCGACTTGCCGGCGCTGGCATCCTGGGTGTAGATCATCTTGATCAGCTTGGAGCCCAGGTTGCGACGCAGCACGGCCGGGCGGCCGGCGGCCAGGGTCGACTTGTGGACGTAGAACTCGTCGGGATTCACCGCCCCCTGCACCACGGTCTCGCCCAGGCCCCAGGAGGCGGTGACGAAGACCGCATCGCGGTAGCCGGACTCGGTGTCCAGGGTGAACATCACGCCGGAGGCGCCGGTCTCGGAGCGCACCATCTTCTGGATGCCGGCGGACAGCGCCACGTTCTCGTGGGCGTAGCCACGATGCACGCGGTAGGAGATCGCACGGTCATTGAACAGCGAGGCGAACACCTCGTGCACGGCACGCTTGATGTTGTCGAAGCCTTCGATGTTGAGGAAGGTCTCCTGCTGGCCGGCGAAGGAGGCATCCGGCAGGTCCTCGGCGGTGGCCGAGCTGCGCACGGCGACCTTGAGGTTGGGGTGCATGGAGGCGAGCTTGTCGTAGCTCTCGCGCAGGGCGGCCTCGAAGGTCGGGGGCAGCGGCGTGTCGATCACCCACTGGCGGATCTGGGCACCGACGCGGGCCAGCTCGGCGACATCATCGACGTCCAGCGTGGACAGCGCCTGGTTGATGCGCTCGTTGAGGCCTTCGTGGGACAGGAACTCGCGGTAGGCGTGGGCGGTGGTAGCGAAGCCGCCGGGCACGGTGACGCCGGCCTCGGCCAGGTTGGAGATCATCTCGCCGAGCGAGGCATTCTTGCCGCCGACGCGCTCGACGTCGTTCATGCCCAGCTGATCGAACCACTGAATGTAATCGTCCACGAAACCCCCTTAGGATTGGAAACCGACACCGGAAAGTGCATGACGCAGCGTCATGGGTGGATGCGAACGACTCTATCAACGGCCTTCCATATTCGCCATTGGTCTAACAGCTAAGTCACTGAAGGTTTTTTACAACAATTCGCCGATCCTGGCGTTTCCTGTAGTCGCGCTTGTCTGGCCCCGCGCGAGACTCGACAATGAGGCCATTCTCCCCCGCCCGAGCGAGCCCCATGACACGCACCGCCTTCTTCATTTCCGACGGCACCGGCATCACCGCCGAGAGCCTGGGTCGCAGCCTGCTGGCCCAGTTCGAGAACGTCGAGATCCGCATGCTGACCAAGCCCTACATCGACAGCGTCGAAAAGGCCAAGCGCCTGGTCGAGGTGATCCAGGCCACCGCAGTCAAGGACGGCAACACGCCGATCATCATCGACACCATCGTCGACCAGGACGTGCGCGCCGTGATCCGCGACGCCGAGGGCTTCCAGGTCGACATCTTCTCGACCTTCCTCGAGCCGCTGGAGCAGGAGCTGGCCACCCACTCCTCCTACAGCGTGGGCCGTACCCACGCCATCGGCAGCGACGATGTCTACATGGACCGCATCCAGTCGGTGCACTTCGCCCTGGACAACGACGACGGTGCCCGCACTCACCAGTACGACAAGGCGGACATCATCCTGGTCGGGGTGTCACGCTGCGGCAAGACGCCGAGCTCGCTGTACCTGGCGCTGCAGTTCGGCATCCGCGCCGCCAACTACCCGCTGACCGAAGACGACCAGGACGAGAACGGCAGCCTCAAGCTGCCGCCGGTGCTGGCCAAGCATCGCCACAAGCTGTTCGGCCTGACCATCGATCCGCGCCGGCTGGCGGCGATCCGCCACGAACGCCGTCCCAACAGCCGCTACAGCTCCATGGACCAGTGCGTGCAGGAAGTGGCCGAGGCCGAGGCGCTGTATCGTCGCATGCACATCCCCTACATCGATACCACGCGCTTCTCGGTGGAGGAGATCTCGACACGGATGATCGCCGAGACCGGCATCAGCCGACGCTTCTCGCCGCGCTGACCAGGCCTCAGGAACACCGAGCCCAGGTCACGAAGCGCCTCAACGCACGATATTCAGCCGCCGCAGCCGCGCGATCGCCTCGGTGTCGAGGCCCAGCTCGGCGAGCACGGCATCGCTGTCCTGGCCAAGGCCCGGCGGCGGGCAATCGGAGGTGGCGCTCTCGCCGTCGAAGCGTAGCGGGTTGGCCATCTGCGGCACCGTCCGGCCATCGGCATGCGCCAGGCTGCGGCACAGGCCGCGATGACGCACCTGAGGATCGTCGAAGGCCTCGGTCAGGGTATTGATCGGCCCGGCAGGAATGCCGAGGGCCTCGAGATCGGCCAGCCAGGCATCGCGCGGCCGGCTCAGGAACGCCTCGGCGATCCGCGGGACCAGCGCCTCGCGGTGCGCGACCCGGGCCGCGTTGGTGGCGAAGGCGGGATCGTCGACCCAGCCCGGATGCCCCAGCAGCTCGGCCAGGCGCGCGAACTGGGCGTCGTTGCCCACCGTCAGCACCAGGTAGCCGTCGGCGCAGGCGAAGGCCTGGTAGGGCACGATGTTGGGGTGGGCGTTGCCGTGGCGGGCGGGATTCTCGCCCGTTACCCGGGCGTTGAGCGCCTGATTGGCCAGGGTCGCCAGCTGGACGTCGAGCAGCGCCACGTCGATATGACGCCCTTCGGTCCTCTCCTCACTCTGTTCGGCCTGTTCTCCCCGCTCGCTCTTCTCGCCCCGCTCCCGCTCGTAAAGGGCCGCCAGCACGCCGACCGCGGCGTAGAGGCCGGTCATCACGTCGGTGATCGCGACCCCGGTCTTCATCGGCATGCCATCGGGCTCGCCGGTCAGGCTCATCAGCCCGCCCAGGGCCTGGATCATGAAGTCGTAACCGGCGCGGTGGGCGTAGGGGCCGTCCTGGCCGAAGCCGGTGATCGAGCAGCCTATCAGGCCCGGATTCACCGCCTTCAGGCTCCGATGGTCGAGGCCATAGCGGGCCAGGCCGCCGACCTTGAAGTTCTCCAGCAGCACGTCGGCGCCGGCGGCGAGCCGACGCACCAGCGCCTGGCCCGCCTCGGTGGCGATATCCACGGCCAGCGACTGCTTGCCGCGATTGGCGCAGAGGTAATAGGCGGCCAAACGCTCGGCGTCCTCCTCGCCGCCCCCTTCGCCGCTCGCCTCGCCCTCCAGCCAGGGCGGCCCCCAGCCGCGAGTGTCGTCGCCGCGTACGGGATGCTCGACCTTGATCACCCGGGCGCCCAGGTCGGCCAGCAGCTGCCCCGCCCAGGGCCCGGCCAGCACCCGGGACAGGTCCAGCACCACCACGCCGTCCAGCGGTCCGCTCATTGAGTTCCCCCTCCTCTCGTGGCTGCTCCGGCGTCAAGCCATCGAGGAGGCGCTGTGAATACCTCCCTGTACGCTACCGACGCCTTCCTTGGCGTAGGACCTCCTCTCAGCCTTGCCCCCGGCGCTCCTCGCTCGTCGATATAAGCGTTATCCGGTGAAGGCCTGAATGCCGGTCTGCGCCCGGCCGAGTATCAGCGCATGAATATCGTGGGTGCCCTCGTAGGTGTTGACCGCCTCGAGATTCATGACGTGGCGGATCACCGGATACTCGTCGCTGATGCCGTTGCCGCCGTGCATGTCCCGCGCCTGACGGGCGATGTCCAGGGCCTTGCCGCAGTTGTTGCGCTTGATCAGCGAGATGGTCTCGGGCACCAGCTGACCGTCGTCGATCATCCGCCCCACCCGCAGCGCAGCCTGCAGTCCCAGCGCGATCTCGGTCTGCATGTCGGCGAGCTTCTTCTGGATCAGCTGATTGGCGGCCAAGGGGCGACCGAACTGCTGGCGATCGAGGGTGTACTGACGGGCGGCGTGCCAGCAGGCCTCGGCGGCGCCCATGCTGCCCCAGGCGATGCCGAAGCGGGCACGGTTGAGGCACGAAAAGGGCCCCTTGAGGCCGGTAACGCCGGGCAGACGGGCGTCGTCCGAGACCTCCACGTCCTGCATCACGATCTGGCCGGTGGTCGAGGCGCGCAGGCTGAACTTGCCGTCGATCCTGGGGGCCGAGAGCCCTTCCATGCCCTGCTCCAGCACGAAACCTCGGATCGTGCCCTCCTCGTCCCGGGCCCAGACCACGAAGACGTCGGCGATCGGCGCGTTGGTGATCCAGGTCTTGGTGCCGCTGAGCCGCCAGCCACCGTCGGTGCGCCGGGCACGGGTCGACATGGCGCCGGGATCGGAGCCGTGATCCGGCTCGGTGAGACCGAAGGCGCCGACCCACTCGCCGCTGGCGAGCTTCGGCAGGTAGCGATCCTTCTGGGCCTCGCTGCCGAAGGCGTGAATCGGGTACATGACCAGGCTCGACTGCACGCTCATGGCACTGCGATAGCCGGAGTCGACCCGCTCGACCTCGCGGGCGATCAGCCCGTAGCTGACATAGTTCATCCCGGCGCAGCCGAAGCCGTCGATGGTCGCCCCGAGCAGGCCGAGCTCGCCCATCTCGGTCATGATCTCGCGATCGAAGCGCTCCAGGCGGTTGGCCTCGCGCACCCGGGGCAGCAGCTGCTCCTGGCAGTAGTCGTGGGCGGTCTGCTGGACCAGGCGTTCGTCGCCGGCCAGCTGATCGATGAGGCGGAAGGGGTCGTCCCAGGTCATGGGAGTGATCTGGCTCATGAAGGCGCTCCGGTAAATTTCTACATTTTATAAAAATGTAGACCCGAGAAGCGTCCTTGCCAAGCCAGACCAAGGGCGAAGGAATGAGGGGAAAGCAACGAGAGAAGCAAGACGCAAAGGGAGGCCGGCCGCCGGCGCCGCGACAGCGCCGGCGGCGAGGCCTTATTCCTCTTCGGCGCGCGGCAGGATGGCGTTGAGCAGGATACCCACCAGCGCGGCGAGACCGACGCCCTGCAGCGTGAACTGGCCACCGCCGAGCTGCATGCCGCCGATGCCGAAGACCAGGATCAGCGACACCACCACCAGGTTGCGCGGTGCGGTCAGCGGCTTGCCGGCGCGCACCAGGGTGTTCATGCCGACCACCGCGATGGAGCCGAACAGCAGGGTCATGATGCCGCCCATCACCGGGCCGGGAATGGTCTGCAGCACGGCACCGAGCTTGCCGAGGAAGGACAGCAGCACGGCGATCACCGCAGTGACGATCATGATCCGCGGATTGAAGGCCCGAGTCAGGGTCACGGCACCGGTGACCTCGGAGTAGGTGGTGTTGGGCGGGCCGCCGAACAGCGAGGCCGTGCAGGTCGCCAGACCGTCGCCCAGCAGGGTGCGGTGCAGGCCGGGCTTGTCCAGGTAGTTGCGACGCGTCACCGAGCCGATGGCGATCATGTCACCGATGTGCTCCACCGCCGGGGCGATGGCCACCGGGATCATGAACAGCACCGCGGCCCAGTGGAAGCTCGGCGCCACGAACTCGGGCATCGCCAGCCAGGCCGCCTCGCGCACCGGCGTGTAGTCGACCACGCCCATCAGCGCGGCCAGCACGTAGCCGGTGACGATGCCGCCGAGGATCGGGATCAGACGGATCAGGCCGCGGCCGAACACCGCCAGCACCAGGGTCACCAGCAGGCTGGCCATGGACAGCACCATCGCGCGGCCGTAGCCGATGGCATCGCTGGTGCCGCCGGTGGCCATGTCCACCGCCACCGGCGCCAGGGCCAGGCCGATCACCATGATCACCGGGCCCACCACCACCGGCGGCAACAGGTAATGCAGCCAGACGGTGCCCTTGAGGCGCACGATCTGAGAGATCACCACGTAGACCACGCCGGCGGCCAGCAGCCCGCCGAGGGTCGCGGACACGCCGAAGCTCGCCACCGAGCCCTGGATCGGCGCGATGAAGGCGAAGGACGAGGCCAGGAACACCGGCACGCTGTTGCGGGTCACGGCGTGGAACACCAGGGTGCCGATGCCGGCGGTGAACAGCGCCACGTTGGGATCGAGACCGGTCAGCAGCGGCACCAGTACCAGCGAGCCGAAGGCCACGAACAGCATCTGGGCGCCGACGATCAGCGTACGCAGCGGGGATTCGACCGTCGGGGCGGTCGAGGAAGCGGTACTTTCCGTCATCCGAAGTCTCCGTAAGAGCCAGGCAGAAAAACGCCCCTGAAGAAGGGGCGTCAAAGCAATCAATGATTTATTGAATCAGCGGGTGCCGAAGATCTTGTCCCCGGCGTCCCCGAGCCCGGGGACGATGTAGCCGTGCTCGTCCAGGCGCTCGTCCACCGCGGCGGTGTAGATCTCGATGTCCGGGTAGGATTCCTGGACGCGCTCGATGCCCTCGGGCGAGGCCACCAGCACGATCACCTTCATGTGCTGGCAGCCGCGCTCGCGCAGCATGTCCAGCGTCGCGACCATGGTGCCGCCGGTGGCCAGCATCGGATCGATGACGATGGCCATGCGCTCGTCCATCTCGCCGGCGAACTTGGAGAAGTACGGCACCGGCTCGAGGGTCTCCTCGTCGCGATAGAGGCCGACCACGCTGATGCGCGCGCTGGGAATCAGATCGGTGACGCCGTCGAGCATGCCGAGACCGGCACGCAGGATCGGCACGATGGTGGTCTTCTTGCCCTTGAGCTGCTGGACGGGAATCTTGTTGCCGCTCCAGCCATCGAGCTCGGTGGTTTCCAGCTCCAGATCCTGGGTCGCCTCGTAGGTCAGCAGCTTGGCCACCTCGCCGGCCAGTTCACGGAAACTCTTGGTGCTGATACCGGCCTCGCGCATCAGTCCCAGCTTGTGCTGGACCAGGGGATGCTGGATGGCATGGACACTCATGGGGCGGACCTCTTCGGGCGTGGGGATTCGTCGGCAAGCTTAGTCGCACACGGGGCGTGCGCAAAATCGCGCGCCATTCTACCCGCAAGCCGGCCCAAGGTTAAGGCGACCGTTGACAGCGGAACGACACGACTCGATCGTCGTGGAACAGGTGTTGAACGACGCGAAATCAGCGACGGAAAGGGCCGTTCCCGGGCGAGTCGCCACTCCCGGGAACGGCGGTCCGTCACTCCGGCGTGGCCGGCAGCTGCCAGTCGACCGGCTCACGGCCGTGCTCGGCGAGGAAGCCATTGGCCCGCGAGAAGTGGTGGTTGCCGAAGAAGCCGCGGTGCGCCGACAGCGGCGACGGGTGCGGCGACTCCAGCACCAGATGGAGCGAGGTGTCGATCAACGCCTTCTTCTGGCGCGCGTGGCTACCCCACAGCAGGAAGACTGTGGGCTCGGCGTGCTCGCTGACCGTGGCGATGGCGCGATCGGTGAACGTCTCCCAGCCCTTGCCGCGATGGGAGCCGGCATTGCCCTGCTCCACCGTCAGCGAGGTGTTCAGCAGCAGCACGCCCTGGCGCGCCCAGTGCTCCAGGTTGCCGTGGTCGACGGGCACGAAGCCGACGTCGGTGGCCAGCTCCTTGTAGACGTTGACCAGCGACGGCGGAATGCGCACCCCGGGACGCACCGAGAAGCACAGGCCGTGGGCCTGGCCCGGCCCGTGGTAAGGGTCCTGACCGAGGATCACCACCTTGACCCGATCCAGTGGCGTCAGCTCGAAGGCGCGAAACCAGTCGGAGGAATGCGGGTAGATGACCTTGCGGGCGGCCTTCTCGGCCGCCAGGAAATCACGCAGCGCCTGCATGTAGGGCGCGGCGAACTCGTCGCCGAGCCAGCGCTGCCAGCTGTCGGGTAACGGGCTATTCATGAGTCAGCGCTTGATCCGGTCGGCCAGGGGTTCGACATAGGTCACCCCCATGTCCCAGGGGAACTGGATCCAGCAGTCCTGGGCCACCTCGGTGAGGTACTGGTCGACCAGCGGGCGCCCCTCCGGCTTGGCATAGACTGTGACGAAGTGCGCGCGAGGCAGCATCTCGCGTACCTTGCGCGCCGTCTTGCCGGTATCGACGAGATCGTCCACCAGCAGCCAGCCGTCGCCGTCGTGGTCGACGCCCTTCATCACCTCGAGCGCCCCCTGGTCCTGCCCCTCGTAGCTCTTGATACAGACGGTGTCGATCAGTCGCACATTGAGCTCGCGGGCGATCAGCGCCGCCGGAATCAGGCCGCCGCGGGTGATGGCGACGATGCCCTGGAAGTCGCGCTCGACCAGTCGATGGCAAAGCTCGCGCACGTCCCGGTGCAGCTGGTCCCAGGACACGGTGAAGTGCTGGTGATAGCGATGACTCATGATGGCGTCACTCGTCCTCGGTGAAGGAACAGACCGCGAAGACGTTGAAACCGGCCTCGCGAATACGATCGGCGCCACCCAGGTCCGGGAGGTCGACGATGGTGGACGTCTCCACCACATGGCCGCCGCTGCGGGTGATCAGCTTGGCCGCGGCCAGCATGGTGCCGCCGGTAGCGATCAGGTCGTCGACCACCAGGATGCGGTCGCCCTCGCGGAAGGCGTCGCTGTGCAGCTCGACCTCGGCCTCGCCGTATTCCAGCGTATAGGTCTCGCTGATGGTCTTGAACGGCAGCTTGCCCTTCTTGCGCACCGGCACGAAGCTGCAACCCAGCTCGTAGGCCAGCGGCGCACCGACGATGAAGCCGCGGGCATCGATGGCGGCGATGGCGTCGAGCTCCAGATCCTGATAGCGGTGCACGAAGCTGTCGATCAGCTTGCGGAAGGCCGAGCTGTTCTGCAGCAGCGGCGTGATGTCACGGAAGTTGACGCCCGGCTGCGGCCAGTCGGGTACAGTGCGGATGACGGACTTGATGTAGTCGCCGTAGATGCTCATCACGATTCTCGTCGGTCGGTGTCAGTCGAGGAACAGCAGCTTGGCGCTGAAGACCAGCGCCAGCACCACCACGGCCGGATTCAGGTCGCGGAAGCGACCGGACAGGGCCTTGATGGCGGCGTAGCTGACGAAGCCCAAGGCGATGCCCTCGGCAATGGAAAAGGTCAGCGGCATGGCAAGTGCCGCAATCAGCACCGGCGCCGCCTCGGTGGCGTCGTTCCAGTCGGCGTGGGCCAGGCTGCCCGCCATCAGCACCGCCACGTAGAGCAGCGCGCCGGCGGTGGCGAAGGCCGGGATGGAGCCCGCCAGCGGCGAGAAGAACAGGCTGATCAAGAACAGCACGCCGACCACCACGGCGGTCAGGCCGGTGCGTCCGCCGGAGATGATGCCGGCGGTGGACTCGATGTAGCTGGTGGTGGTCGAGGTGCCGAGCGCGGCACCGGCCATGGAGGCGCCGCTGTCGGCCATCATGGCGCGGCCGATACGCGGCAGCTTGCCGTCCTTGTCGAGCAGGCCGCCCCGATGGGCGACGCCGATCAGGGTGCCGGAGGTGTCGAACAGATCGACGAACAGGAAGGCGAACACCACGCTGAGCATGGCCACATCCAGAGCACCGGCCAGGTCGAGCTGCATCAGGGTCGGCGCGATGGAGGGCGGCATGGAGACGATGCCGCCGAACTCGTTATGGCCGAGCAGCATCGACAGCGCGGTGATGCCGAGGATGCCGATCATCACCGCGCCGGTGACGCGCAGGTGTGCCAGCGCCGTGATCACGAAGAAGCCGAGCAGCGCGTAGAGCGCCGCGGGCTCGGACAGATCGCCGAGAGCCACGTAGGTTGCCTCGTTGGCCACCACGATGCCGGAATTCTGCAGCGCGATCATGGCCAGGAACAGGCCGATACCGGCGGCGATCCCCAGGCGCAGCGACATGGGAATCGAGTTGATGATCCACTCGCGAATGCGGAACACGCTGAGCAGGAAGAAGGTGAAGCCGGACAGGAAGACCGCGCCCAGCGCCGCTTCCCAGCTGTAGCCCATCCCCATCACCACGCCATAGGTGAAGAAGGCGTTGAGGCCCATGCCGGGCGCCAGGGCGATGGGATAGTTGGCCCACAGCCCCATGATGAGACAGCCCACCGCGGAGGCCAGACAGGTGGCCACGAACACCGCACCGTAGTCCATGCCGGATTCGGAGAGGATGCTCGGATTGACGAAGATGATGTAGGCCATCGTCAGGAAGGTGGTGATCCCGGCGATGATCTCGGTCTTCGCGTTCGTGCCGTGTTCGGCGAGCTTGAAGTGACGTTCGATCAGGCTTTTCTGCATGGAGAATTCGTCCTGTGCGGCGCTTGGCGTCCTGCTGGGTGCGAGAAAAGCCGCACATGGTAGCGGATGGCGTCCCGGGAATCGAGGCGCCATCCGCTACCGGCGATGCGGCACGGCTTCCTGATATATAAGGGATGCTTGGAACGCTGGCCAGCGGACTCGCCAACGCACGCTGAACACCTCAGGCGTCGCGAGAGGCCATCACCCGCTCCACCGTCTCGACGATGGCCTGGGTCTGGGGATCGATCTCGATGTTGACGCGGTCGCCCGGCACCCGGTCGGCAAGCACGGTGCGCGCCAGGGTCTCGGGGATCAGATCGACGCAGAAGCGCGGGCCGTGCTCGGCAGTGGCCGGCCGCGCCTCGCCGATGGTCAGGCTGGCACCGTCCACGCCGATGTAGCCCTTGTCGAACACGAAGCGACCCAGAGACTCCGGCAGCTCGAACCACAGCCGGCGGTTATTGGGCGCCTCGTCGAGGGACACCAGCTCGGCGGTGGCGATCACGTGGCCTGACATGGCGTGGCCGCCGATCTCGTCACCGAAGCGAGCCGCGCGCTCGACGTTGACCCGGTCGCCGACGGCCAGCTCGCCGAGGTTGGTGACGCGCAGCGTCTCCCGCATCAGGTCGAAGCTGACGCGCTCGCCCTCGATCTCGGTGACGGTCAGGCAGACCCCGTTGTGGGCCACCGAGGCGCCGATCTCGAGCCCCTGGCCCAGCGCCCCCGGCAGGCGCACTACATGGGTACGGAAGGCCTCCGCCTCCTCGATGGCCACCACCTCGGCGATGCCCTGCACGATGCCTGTGAACATGTGCTGATCTTCCTCTCGTGTCATGCCGCCCGGACGGGCGCAAAGGTGATCAGTGTAGGGAAAGGCAACACCAGGCGTCCATGGCGGCACCGGTGAGGCGCGGGAGCGACCGGATGCCCCTCCCTGCCCCTTACGCCAGACGTT
This sequence comes from Halomonas sp. ND22Bw, assembly GCF_003011945.1. Taxonomy (NCBI): domain Bacteria; kingdom Pseudomonadati; phylum Pseudomonadota; class Gammaproteobacteria; order Oceanospirillales; family Halomonadaceae; genus Halomonas; species Halomonas sp. ND22Bw. The sequence continues at coordinate 426,992 of NZ_PXWD01000001.1, forward strand.
TTTCCTGTCTCAGGCGTTTTTCTGGGTATTCTCACCATCAGCCCGGCTAGCGAACACCAACTTGGACCAAATGGTTTGACATACGCCCGTTCGAACCCTAGGATACGCGCACATTTTGACGGCGCCGATTTGGACCCGGATTGCGGGCGCCGCTGACGCATGGTTTTCGAGCCGTGCGGCAGGAAGTGCAGCTAAAAGGGTGTGTCCAGCGTTGATGGCCACCCGTCAGGGTGGCCTTTTTTTTGGCCGCTCGCCGGCTGACGGCCCGCCCCTCCCCCGGCGCCACCCCGGTGGCCCAGATGATTCGACTCCAGAACGTATCCAAGACCTACTTCACCAAGGGCAAGCGCGACGGCGTCGAAGCGCTCAAGCCCGTTGACCTGCACGTGCCCAAGGGGCAGATCCACGGCGTGATCGGCCTGTCCGGCGCCGGCAAGTCGACCCTGATCCGCTGCGTGAACCTGCTCGAGCGCCCCACCACGGGCACCGTCACGGTGGACGGCCAGGAACTCACCGGCCTGTCCCGCGACGCGCTCAACCAGGCGCGCCATCGCATCGGCATGATCTTCCAGCATTTCAACCTGCTGACCTCGCGCACCGTGTTCGACAACGTCGCGCTGCCGCTGGAGCTGATGGGCGTGAAGAAAGCGGAGATCCGCGAGCGCGTCACGCCGCTGCTGGAGCTCGTCGGCCTGGCCGACAAGGCCAGCCACTACCCGGCCCAGCTCTCCGGCGGCCAGAAGCAGCGCGTGGCCATCGCCCGGGCGCTGGCCAGCCGTCCGCGGGTGCTGCTGTGCGACGAAGCGACCTCGGCGCTCGACCCGCATACCACCGGCGCCATCCTGGAGCTACTGCAGGACATCAACCAGAAGCTCGGCCTGACCATCCTGCTGATCACTCACGAGATGGAGGTGGTCAAGACCATCTGCCATCGCGTCAGCCTGATCTCCGGCGGCGAGCTGGTCGAGGAAGCCGACGTCGGCGACTTCTTCACCGCCCCCGGCACCCGGCTTGGGCGCGACTTCCTCAACGACTTCCTCGAGCTCGAGCCGCCACGCACGCTGGTCGAACGCCTCGAGGAGTCGCCCGGTGCGAAGACGCATCCGGTGGTACGCCTGGCCTTCTCCGGCGACGCCGTCTCCACGCCGCTGATCTCGCGGCTGGCCCGTGAGTGCGGCGTCGACGTCAGCATTCTTCAGGCCAAGGTGGAGTCGATCCAGGATCGCACCCTGGGCCTGATGATCGCCGAACTGATGGGCGACGCGGACGAGACGCGCCGCGCCATCGCCTACCTGGAAACCCATGACCTGAAGGTGGAGGTGCTCGGCCATGTCCAGCGCGATAATTGAACTGATCCTCGAAGCCACCCTAGACACCCTCTACATGGTGGCGATTTCCGGACTGATCTCCGCCGCGGTGGGCATCCCGCTCGGCGTGCTGCTCAACGTCACCCGGCCCCGCCAGGTACTTGCCCAGCCGGCGCTCAACGGCGTGCTCGGCATCATCACCAACGTCGGCCGCTCGGTGCCCTTCATCATTCTGATGGTGGCCATCATCCCCTTCACCCGCACCCTGGTCGGCTCCTCCATCGGCACCAACGCCGCGGTGGTGCCGCTGACCATCGCCGCCATCCCGTTCGTGGCACGCCTGGTCGAAGGCGCGCTGAACGAGATCCCGCCAGGCCTGGTGGAAGCCGCCCAGTCCATGGGCGCCACGCCCTGGCAGATCATCACCCGAGTGCTGCTTCCCGAAGCCCGCGGCGGTATCTTCACCGCCCTGACCGTGACCGTCGTGACCCTGATCAGCTACTCCGCCATGGCCGGCGCGGTAGGCGGCGGCGGCCTGGGCGATCTGGGCATCCGCTACGGCTACAATCGCTTCAACCCCACCATCATGCTCATCACCGTGGTGATCCTGGTGGTCATGGTGCAGGGCTTCCAGAGCCTGGGGGACTATCTGGTACGCAAGAGCGATCACAAGTGAGGACATCGCCTCGATAACCAGATCGCATTACACATCTCGTTTTTATACCTTTATAGTCGTGGGTGAACCTCACGTCAGCTTCGACAGGGAGACATCGATATGCGCAGCATCCTGATCGGCGGCCTCGCCGCTTCCGCCCTGGCCCTCGCGATCGGCCAGGCCAACGCCGACGAGCACGGCATCAAGGTCGGCACCGTGGCCGGCCCCGAGACCGACGTCATGCAGGTCGCCGCCGACGTCGCCGAGCGCGAGTACGGCCTGGACGTCGAGATCGTCGAGTTCACCGACTACGTCACGCCCAACGCCGCACTGGCCGACGGCAGCCTGGATGCCAACGCCTACCAGCACGAGCCGTACATGCAGTCGATGATCGACGACCGCGGCTACGACTTCGCCATCGCCGGCCGCACCTTCGTCTATCCGATCGGCGCCTACTCCGAGAAGGTCGACAGCATCGACGCGCTGCCGGACGGCGCCACCATCGCCCTGCCCAACGACCCGACCAACGAGGGCCGCTCGCTGATCCTGATGCACGAGCTGGGCCTGATCACCCTGGACGATCCCGAGAACCTCGAGGCGACCCCGCTGAACATCGTCGAGAACCCGCACGACTTCGACTTCCGCGAGATCGAGGCCGCCCAGCTGCCCCGCGTGCTGCCCGATGTGGACATGGCCTTCATCAATAACACCTTCGCCCAGCCGGCCGGCCTGAGCCTGGACGATGCCCTGATCAAGGAAGGCCCGGACTCCCCCTACGTCAACCTGATCGCCGTGCGCGCCGGTGACGAGGACCGCGAGGCGATCCAACAGCTGGTCGATGCTTACCAGAGCGACGAAGTGGCCGCCAAGGCCGAGGAGCTGTTCGACGGCGCCGCGGTGCCGGGCTGGACCGAAGACGAAGCCGAATAAGGCGCATGATCGCGTCATAGCGCGCGATCACGCTACCAAAGGGGGCCGGCCACTGTGCCGGCCCCTGTCGTTGAAGGAGAGACCATGACCGATTACGCTCTGCTCGCCCGCCAGCTCGACGCCCTGCTGGACACCCGTGACTGGCTGACCAACAGCGCCCAGACCTGCGCCTTCATCATGCAGCAGGTGCCCGAGCTGAACTGGGCCGGCTTCTACCTGCAGCGCCAGCCCGAGGTGCTGTCGCTCGGCCCCTTCCAGGGCCAGCCCGCCTGCCATCCGATTCCGTTCAGCAAGGGCGTGTGCGGCGCCGCGGCGCGCTCCCGCGAGACACAGCGCGTCGAGGACGTCCACGCCATCCCCGACCACATCGCCTGTGACGCCGCCTCCCAGGCCGAGCTGGTGATCCCGATCGTGGTCAACGACCGCCTGTGGGGCGTGCTCGACCTGGACAGCCCGACGCGCGGCCGCTTCGGCGCCGACGACCAGGCCGGCCTCGAGGCGCTGGTGAAGGTGTTCGCCGAGCGCAGCGATCTCGACTAGGGACTTGATCCGCCCGGCGGCCGCAAATGCCGCCGGGCGGAAGCGCATCGCCCCCGCCCGAGCCATCGGCACAACGAAAAACGCCCCGAAGCGGAAGCCTTGGGGCGTTTTTGCGGAATCTGGTAGGACCAGGCGGATTTGAACCGCCGACCTCCACGATGTCAACGTGGCGCTCTAACCAACTGAGCTATGGTCCTGCTGTCGCTGTTTGCGGCGATCTGTGCCGTGACAACGGATGCGTATTCTACGGACTCCGCGAAAATATGCAAGCGCTTTTTCCAGGCACGCCACAAACAAGTCACGGCGGATCAGGAGCTTGGCGCTGCACCTTCAGGGTCACAGCGCACGCGTTCCACCGCTTCCAGCCAACCGCTATAGAGGCGCTCGCGCTCGCCCTCCTCCATTGACGGGAAGAAGCTGCGCTCGCTCTGCCAGAGTGCCGCTATCTCCTCGAGATCCCGGTACCAGCCAAGTCGCAGACCGGCCAGATAAGCCGCCCCAAGCGCCGTGGTCTCGAGAATGCCCGGACGGTCCACCTGCACGCCCAGCATGTCGGCCAGGAACTGCATCACCCAGCCATTGACCACCATGCCGCCATCCACCCGAAGGGTGCCCGGCGGCGTGCGCATGTCGTCACTCATGCACACCTGCAGATCCCGCGTCTGATAGCAGACCGCCTGGAGGCCGGCGGCCACGATATCGGCAATGCCGGTGTCTCGGGTCAGCCCGAGGATCGCACCGCGGGCCTTGGGATCCCAGTGTGGCGCCCCCAACCCGGTAAAGGCCGGCACCAGATACACGCCGTGACCGCTACTGGTCTCTCGCGCCAGGGCCTCGGTCTCGGATGCATCGGCGAACAGCTTCAGCCCGTCACGCAGCCATTGGACGGTCGCTCCAGCCACGAAGATACTGCCCTCCATGGCATAGGTCGGAACGCCATTCAGGCGATAACCCACGGTGGTCAGCAGACGATTACGAGAGACCTCGGCTTGCAGGCCGGTGTTCACGATCATGAAGCAGCCGGTGCCGTAGGTGCTCTTGCCCATGCCCGGCGAGAAACAGGCCTGGCCCACCAGGGCCGCCTGCTGGTCACCCGCCACCCCGGCAATGGGCAGCTCGCCGCCGAACCAATGGGCATTGGTGCGACCGAAGTCGTCGCTGGAGTCCTTGACCTCGGGTAGCAGGCTGGCCGGGATATCGAACAGCGCCATCAGATCCGGGTCCCAGCGCTGCGAATGAATGTCGAACAGTGCCGTGCGCGACGCATTGGTTGCATCCGTCGCGTGCACCCGACCACCGGTGAGACGCCAGATCAGGAAGGTATCCACCGTGCCGAATGCCAGCTCGCCACGCTCGGCTCGCTCACGGGCACCCTCGACGTTATCCAGCAGCCAGGCCAGCTTGGTGGCCGAGAAATAGGGATCGATCAAAAGCCCGGTACGCGCCTGCACCAGCTCGGCATGCCCGGCGTCTCTAAGGCGCTGGCAGTGTTCGGCGGTACGCCGATCCTGCCATACGATCGCGTCGTGAAGCGGCTTGCCGGTTTCCCGATCCCACAGCAGCGTGGTCTCCCGCTGATTGGTGATGCCGATCCCGGCGATCTCCTCGATGGCCACTCCCTGCTCGGCAATCACCTCGCGACAGGTCGCCAGCACGCTCTCCCAGATGGCTTCGGGATCATGCTCGACCCATCCGTCAGCGGGAAACTGCTGAGGGAACTCCCTCTGGGCCATCGCGATGCCGCGACTCTCTCGATCGAAGAGTATCGCGCGCGAGCTGGTGGTCCCCTGGTCGATAGCAAGCAGGTAAGAAGCCATGAGAAAGCATCCTGAGATGGCTCGTTGTCACGGGAACACTTTCGCTTTTTCACCGGAAAATGTTCAATTATGATCAAAAGATTACGCTAGCGACTGATAGCACTCAATTGGTGATGCCGCCTCCCGACTAAGACTTTCGGCGCGCCACGGGCCGAGCATCAGCCTGCAGCGGCGTCCGGGTTGGCGCAGATGGCCAACCATCAAGGAGTTAGCATGACCCCACAGCAGCGCCAGGACAGCATCGTCGAACTCGTTCGACGCCAGGGCTACGCCAGCATCGAGCAGCTCACCGAGCATTTCGCCGTCACCCCGCAGACGATCCGCCGCGATCTCAACCGACTGTCCGGGGAAGGCCAGCTCCGGCGTGTTCACGGCGGCGCCGGCCTCGAATCCAGCACGGTCAACACCGCCTATGCGATGCGCAAGAACCTGAACCTGGAAGCCAAGCAGCGCATCGCGCATCTGCTCGCCCAGCATATCCCCGATCACGCTTCGCTCTTCATCAACATCGGCACCAGCAACGAGGTCGTTGCCGAAGCCCTGCTCGATCACAGCGGCCTCGAGGTCATCACCAACAACCTCAACGTGGCCGCCATCCTCCAGCGCAAGGAAGATTTCAACGTCATCGTCGCCGGCGGCCAGGTCCGCTCGCGGGACGGCGGCATCATCGGCGAGGCGACCATCGACTTCATCCATCAGTTCAAGGTCGACTTCGGGATCATCGGCATCAGCGGCATCGACGAAGACGGCTCGCTGCTCGAGTTCGATTACCAGGAAGTCCGCGTGGCCCAGGCGATCATCCAGAACTCTCGTCAGGTCTTCCTGGCCGCCGACCATTCCAAGTTTCAGCGCAACCCCGTCGTGCGCCAGGGTAACCTCTCCCAGCTCGATGCGCTGTTCACCGACCGACCGCCTTCTGAGCGCATCCAGGAACTGCTTCGCCAGCACGACGTCGCCCTGCACCTCGCCTGAGCGCACCCTGCCCGCCCTCCGCCGCCACCAGCCCCCTCGTTCGGGGCAACGCGGTTCGCATGACGCCCGCTTGATGTTCGATTCCAAATACCCTATTTTCGATTTCCAACATCATCGAGATTTCACAAGGGCCTGCGCCCGACGGAGCATGATATGGCGACGTCTCCCGGCATTCTGGATCTGTTCGTGATCGGCGGCGGCATCAATGGCGCCGGCATCGCCGCCGATGCGGCCGGGCGCGACCTCTCGGTCGGCCTTTGCGAACAATCGGACCTGGCAAGTGCCACCTCGTCCGCCAGCAGCAAACTGATCCATGGCGGACTGCGCTACCTGGAACATCACGAATTCCGACTGGTGCGCGAGGCGCTGCGCGAACGTGAGGTACTGCTCGCCAAGGCGCCCCACATCATCTGGCCACTGCGCTTCATCCTGCCCCACCGCTCCCATCTGCGTCCGGCCTGGATGCTCCGTGCCGGCCTGTTCCTGTATGACCATCTCGGCAGGCGTGAACGCCTGCCGGCGTCACAGGGGCTCCGCCTGACGCCGGAACTGGGCCTGTCTGCCGATCTGTCCCGAGGATTCGAGTACTCCGACTGCTGGGTCGACGACGCTCGACTCGTGGTCCTCAACGCCATCCAGGCACGCGAACACGGGGCCGAGATCATGGTCGGCACTCGATGCGTCAACGTCCGGGAGGTCGATGGCCACTGGGAAATCGAACTGGAGCACGCGGACAGCGGCACGCGCTTCACGCGACACGCGCGCACGCTGATCAATGCGGCAGGCCCTTGGGTGGAAGGTGTCATTCGCGGCATGACTCCGCGCACGTCGCGTTACGGCGTACACATGATCCAGGGTAGCCACCTCATCGTCCCGCGGCGCAACCACGACGATCGCGCCTTCATTCTGCAGAACACCGACAAGCGCATCGTCTTCGTGCTGCCCTACGAGGAAGATTTCAGCCTGATCGGCACCACGGACCGGCGATACCAGGGCGACCCCGCCCGGGTCGAAGCCAGCGACGAGGAAGTCGACTATCTGCTCGATGTCGTCAACGACCACTTCGAGACTCCCCTGACCCGCCACGATGTCATCCGCACCTTCGCCGGCGTTCGCCCGCTCTGCGATGACGAGTCCGCCGACCCGTCGGCCATGACCCGGGACTACACCCTGGACCTCGACACCCAGGGCGCCCCGCTGCTGTCGGTCTTCGGTGGCAAGATCACCACCTACCGCAAGCTGGCCGAGGCGGCCCTCGAGATGCTTTCCCCCTTCCTGACCGGGATGCGCCCTCCCTGGACTGCCGCGGCACCGCTGCCAGGGGGCGAGATCGACGACCCAACGAGCTTCGAGGCTCGTCTGCTCGTCGACTATCCCTATCTGGAAGCCCACCAGGCGCGTCGCTTCGCCCGCACCTACGGCACCTTGTGCCGAGCCTTCCTCGACGGCCGCGACAGTCAGGCGGCCCTGGGTGAGGCCTTCGGGGCCGGCCTGACCGCCGCCGAGGTCGACTATCTGGTCGAGCAGGAGTGGGCACGCAGCGCCGAGGACATTCTCTGGCGACGCACCAAGCTGGCGCTTCGAGTCACCGACACCGAGCGACAGCGATTGAGCGACTACCTCGAGGCCGCACTACCGTCCGCCACGCTCGGCCCCGAGACATCGGATGCGGGCGCCCGACACCCCGCCTGAGCCCGGCCCAGGCGCGTCGTTGTGGCGACGGCGAACTTATAGAGACGTGATGCTGGCAGGCGCCAGGGGCTCCCGCTCCCGGTGCTGGCTCAGCGCGCGCCCCTCCAGGGCGGTCAGCAGGATCTGCAGCGGATCGCCGTGGCTGACCAGCAGGATCGTCTCGTCGCGGTGGCGCGCCTCCATCTCGTCGATCACGGCACGCATGCGCGCCGCCACCTCGGCCACGGCCTCGACGTCCCCCTGGCGAAGCGTCGGATCCTGGGCGTCGAGCGCCCAGACCTCGGCATAGCGCGCGTCGCTTTGCCCCTCGAGCTCACCGAAATGACGCTCCCGCAGGCGCGGCTCGGCGGTGAGCGCCAGGCCGAAATGCGTGGCGACGCGCTCGGCAGTCTCGGCGGTCCGCAGAAAGTCCGAGTGCAGGATGCGCCGGGGCCTGGCCCAGCGCCAGTCGACCAGCAGTTGGTCGAGCTGAGCATGCCCCTGGGACGAGAGCCCGAACCCCGTCAGGCCGAGCGCGGGCGAGCTGATGATCCGCCCCTCCTGGTTGGCCTGGCTGTGCCCGTGGCGCATCAGCAGGTAGCGGTTGCGCCAGGCGCCGTCGGCGCCGGGGAAAGTGTTTGACATGGTTTCGTAACAAACCCTAGATTGAAAGAGGTTATTCGGAATCAATCATCAGTGACTCGCTGATGTCGATATCCGAACATGCAACACACCACATGCCCTAAAACAATAATCGTGAGGCACGCCATGATCTACCCTTCCGCTCGCCCCGGAAACCGCTCGCTCGTCCCCATCGCCCTCTCCACGCTGCTGCCGCTGGCCATGCTGGCGAGCCAGGCCCAGGCGCAGGAGGAGTGCGAGCGCGGCGCACTGGCCAATATCTACTGCGACGAGAATGGCGACATGGTCGCCGACCGGCCGTCAGACGAATCCGAATGGGCCAATCCCGATACCCTGATCTTCGCCTACACCCCGGTCGAGGATCCGGCCATCTATTCCGACATCTGGCAGCCGTTCATCGAGCACCTCGAGGAGGTGACCGAACGCGACGTGCGCTTCTTCGCCGTGCAGTCCAACTCGGCCCAGGTCGAGGCCATGCGCAGCGGCCGCCTGCACATCGCCGGCTTCTCCACCGGCCCGACCCCCTTCGCCGTCAACCTGGCGGGCGCCGTGCCCTTCGCGCTGATGGGCTCTGACGACGGTCGCTTCGGCTACACCCTGCAGCTCTACACCCACGTCGATTCCGGCATCGACGAGATGGAGGACCTGAGGGGAAAGCGCGTCGCCCACACCTCGCCGACCTCCAACTCCGGCAACCAGGCGCCGCGGGCACTTTTCCCCGAAATGGGCATCGTGCCCGGCGAAGACTACGAGGTGGTGTACTCCGGCAGCCATGATCAATCCATGCTCGGGGTGGTGGCCCAGGACTACGACGCGGCTCCGGTGGCCTCGGAGGTGGTCGATCGCATGGCCGCCCGCGGCCTCTACGATCCGGAAGACGTCAAGATCATCTACGAGTCGGACAGCTTCCCGACCACTTCCTACAACTACGCCCACAACCTGCATCCCGACCTGGTCGAGAAGATCGAGGAGGCCTTCTTCAGCTTCGAGTTCACTGGCACCGAGCTTGGCGAGGAATTCGAGGGCGTCGAGAAGTTCGTCCCCATCAACTATCAGGACAACTGGAAGGTCATCCGCACGATCCAGAGTGCCAACGGCGTCGAGTACACCCCCGACAACCTCCAGTAACCTTCACGAGTCAGCGGCGCCGGCCTTCCCGCAGGGCCGGCGTCGACGTCTTGATGATCCTTTCTCGACGGACCCCTCATGCTAGAGATATCCAACCTGATCAAGCGTTACGGCCGTGACGAGCCGGTCCTCAAGGGACTCGACCTGACCGTGGAAGGCAACAGCGTCGTCTCCATCGTGGGAGCCTCCGGCGCCGGCAAGAGCACCATGCTGCGCTGTATCAACCGCCTGGTGGAGCCGACCTCGGGCTCGATCAAGCTCAACGGTACCGAGCTTGTCACGCTGCGCCACGGAGAACTGCGCCGCGCCCGACGCAAGATCGGCATGGTCTTCCAGGGCTTCAACCTGATCGACCGTCTCACCGTGATGGAGAACGTGCTGGCCGGTCGACTCGGCTACGTCAACCTCTTCCAGGCCATCACCCGGCGCTACCCGGAGGCCGACATCGAGCGCGCCTTCGTGCTGATGGAGCGCGTGGGTATCGCCCACTACGCCAACAAGCGTGCCGACGAGCTATCCGGCGGCGAGCGCCAGCGCGTCGGCGTGGTGCGGGCACTGATGCAGGAGCCCGAGGTGCTGCTCGCCGACGAGCCCACGGCCTCGCTCGACCCTCGCACTTCCGAGCAGATCATGGTGCTGCTGCAGAGCCTGGCGAGCGAGCTCGCGCTGCCGGTGCTGATCAACATTCACAACGTGGCGCAGGCGAGGACCTACACCGACCGTATCGTCGGGCTGCGCCACGGCACCATGATCTTCGACGGTGCTCCCGCGGACTTCGACAAGGCCGCCCTGGATGCCATCTACGGCGGTATCGAGGCGCCGGAAGACGAACTCGCCCCGCCCCCCGCGGAGGAGGTGCGCGATGGCCAGTCCTGACCGCGAGGCGCGCGCCACGCCGCGCACCTGGCGCAAGCCCCCCTTCATCGCCAACCCGCTGGTGCGCTACGGCCTGCTGGTGGTGCTGGCGGCCTACCTGGTGTGGGCCTTCGGCAGCCTGCCCTTCAACTGGGAGCGCATCAGCGAGGGGCTTCCCCGGGCGGCGCGCATCTTCGGCGGCGGCTTCCCGCCGAGCCTGTCGCGCTTCGACCTGCTGCTCACCGGCTTCACCGAGAGCCTGCAGATCGCCATCCTGGCGACGCTGCTCGGCGTGCTGCTGTCGGTGCCGTTCGCGGTGATGGCGGCTCGAAACGTCGCACCGCTGCCGATCTACCTGCTGGGGCGCGCGGTGATCATCGTCTCGCGCAGTTTCCACCCGGTGATCGTGGCCATCCTGTTCGTCGCGGCGGTGGGCTTCGGCCCGCTGGCGGGGATCTTGACGCTGACCCTCTACTCCATCGGCTTCGTCGGCAAGCTGCTCGCCGAGGAGATCGAGGAGATCGACTGGGGACAGGTGGAGGCGATGCGCTCCACCGGCGCCGGCTATCTGACGACGCTCTTCTACGCCGTCTTCCCGCAGATCCTTCCCCGCCAGGTAGGACTCTCCATGTATCAGCTCGACAGCAACCTTCGAGCCTCAGCGGTGGTCGGCATCGTCGGCGCCGGCGGCATCGGCAGCACCCTGATGAACGCCTTCGGGCGCTACGACTATGACTTCGCCTTCGCCATCCTGCTGGTGATCATCGCGGTGATCCTGGCCAGCGAAGGCGTCAGCGGCTGGGTAAGGAAGAAGATATGGTAGACGATACCGACCTCTTGGCCGATCGCATCTGGCGACGGCACAATCCCAAGCAGCGGCTGATCCGCTTCGGCGTGATGCTGCTGACCCTGATGGTGGTGGTCTGGGCCGTCAGCGACATCGATATCTTCTGGCCATGGGTATGGGACGCCCCCAACCAGATCTCGAGCTTGGGCGCGCGCATGTGGCCGCCGGATCCGACCCGGCTGGCCGAGATCGCGGATGCGATGATCGAGACGGTGCACATCGCCACCCTCGCGACCATGCTCACCATCTTCATCGCCCTGCCGGTCTCCTACATTGCTGCGCAGAACACCACGCCCAACCGCGCCTGCCTGTGGCTGGGGCGCTTCATCCTGGTCTCCAGCCGCTCGGTGAACACGATCATCTGGGCACTGCTGTTCGTGGCGATCTTCGGCCCTGGGGTGCTCGCGGGCATACTGGCCATCATGTTCCGTTCGGTAGGCTTCATCGGCAAACTGATGGGCGAGGCCATCGAGGAGATCGACCGCCGCCCCGTGGAGGCCATGGAGGCGACCGGCGCCTCCAAGGCCAAGGTGATCGCCTATGCGGTGGTGCCCCAGGTCATGCCGGCCTTCTTCGCCATCGTCATCCTGCGCTGGGATATCAACATCCGCGAATCCACAGTGCTGGGACTGGTGGGCGCCGGCGGCATCGGGGTCATCCTGCAGGGTTCCATCGACACCTTCGCCTGGCCTACCGTGGCGACGATCCTCATCGCCATCATCGCGCTGGTGCTGGTCGGGGAGGCGGTGACAGGCCTGCTGCGCCGCAAGGTTCTCTAGCGGCCGGCGCCATCCTGACGGCTGGAGCGGGCTTGGCCGAGGTCCTGCTTTCAGCCACCGCGATGGCTCGGCACCGATCAGCGGAGAGCGAGTTGCATCATGTTGAGGAGGGCGTGAGGTCACGCCCTTTCGAGGTGGACATGCCGGAGGGATGACGCGACATGCACGGATGGCTGCTCGGCGGAATCGCCGCCCTTCTGCTGCTGGCCAGCCTGATCGCCCGGGTGCCCGGGCACTGGTGGTGGCTGCGGATCTGTGAGTTCCCGCGCCTGCAGATCGGCCTCGCCGGTGCCGCCTGCGCGCTGGCCTCGCCGCTGGCCGATGCGGCCGTGACGCCCTGGATCGCCGCCGGCGGCCTCATCGTGTTCGCCATCCAGCTGCGCTACATCCTGCCCTGGACGCCGCTGTGGCCGGTGCAGGTGAAGCGCGCCCGGCACGACCGGCCGGACCGTTGCCTGACGCTGCTGGTCGCCAACGTACTGACCCCCAACCGCCAGAGCGAGACCCTGCTCGCGATCATCCGCAAGAAGGACCCCGACCTGATCCTGACGCTGGAGTCCGACGCCTGGTGGGGCGAGCGCCTCGACGAGGGACTCGGCGACGACTGGCCGCATGCGGTGCGCGTGCCGCTGGACAACCTCTACGGCATGCACCTGTATTCGCGCCGGCCGCTGGTCGACCCAAAGGTCAAGTGGCTGATCCAGGACGACATCCCGTCGATCCATTGCGGCATCGAGCTCGAGAGCGGCGAGCGGATCCGCTTCCACGCCCTGCACCCTCGCCCGCCGGCCCCCAACGAGAGCGAGGAATCGCTGTGGCGGGACGGCGAGCTGATGCTGGTGGCCAAGCACATTCATCAGGACCCGGTGCCCACCGTAGTCGCTGGCGATCTCAACGACGTGGCCTGGTCGCGCAGCACTCGGCTGTTCTGCCGGGTCAGCGGCATGCTCGATCCACGCCGCGGCCGCGGCATGTTCAGCACCTTTCATGCCCAGCATGCGCTGCTGCGATGGCCGCTGGATCACGTCTTCGCCAGCGAGCATTTCACCCTCCGGCGCATGCAGCGCCTGCCACGCTTCGGCTCGGACCACTTCCCGATCCTGACCACGCTCTGCTATCGCCCCTCCCGCGCCGACGAGCACGACAACCCGACGGCGACCAGGGAAGAGCATCGCGACGCGGTCGAGACCGTCGAGCAGGCCCGGGAGCGCGAGCAGGACGACTGACGCGCCCCGGGCCACCGTATCGCCGAGCGCAGTCACTTTTCAGACCATGCCTAGCCCGGGATGCCGCCATGGGTCAGCGCCGCCGGATCCAGCAGCCGCTCGAGCTCCTCGCGACCGAGGTCGGTCTCCTCGTCCGCCACGTCGATGATCGGCCGCCCCGCCTGATAGGCCTTCTTGGCGATGGCCGCCGCGGCGTCGTAGCCGATCACCGAGTTCAGCGCGGTCACCAGGATCGGATTGCGCGACAGCGGCTCGCTCAGGTGATCCTCGCGCACCCTGAAGGTAGCGATGGCGCGGTCGGCCAGCAGCCAGGCGGCGTTGCGCATCAGGGTGATCGAATCCAGCAGGTTGTAGGCCACCAGCGGCAGCATGACGTTGAGCTGGAAGTTGCCGCTCTGCCCCGCCACCGTCACCGCCGCGTCGTGACCGATCACCTGGGCGGCGGCCTGGGCGGCCGACTCGGGAATCACCGGATTGACCTTGCCCGGCATGATCGAGCTGCCCGGCTGCAGCGCCTCGAGCTCGATCTCGCCGAGCCCCGCCAGCGGCCCGGAGTTCATCCAGCGCAGGTCGTTGGCGATCTTCATGATCGTACAGGCCAGCGCCTTGAGCTGGCCGGAGAGCTCCACCGCCGCGTCCTGACTGCCGAGGCTGGCGAAGAAGCTGTCATTGGGCGCCAGCGACAGCCCGGTCTGCCGGCCGAGTTCGGCGGCCATGCGCCCGGCGAACTCGGGATGGGCGTTGATGCCGGTGCCCACCGCGGTGCCGCCCTGGGCCAGCCGGCACAGCCGCCCCATGGCATCGTCGAAGCGTTCGATGGCCTGGCCGACCTGGCTCGACCAGCCGCCGAGCTCCTGGCTCAGGCGCAGCGGCATGGCATCCATCAGGTGGGTACGGCCGGTCTTGACCACGCCGTCCAGCGCCTCGGCGCGCACGTCGATGGTGCCGCGCAGGTGCACCAGCGCCGGGCGCAGCTCGCAGGCCACGCCCAGCGCCGCCGAGAGATGCAGCGCGGTGGGCACGACGTCGTTGCTCGACTGGCCCATGTTGACGTGATCGTTGGGGCCCACGTCCAGGCCGTCGCGGCTGGCCAGATGGGCGATCACCTCGTTGACGTTCATGTTGCTGGAGGTGCCGGAGCCGGTCTGGAAGACGTCCACCGGGAACTGGTCGTCGTGGTCGCCGGCGATCACCGCCTCCGCGGCCGCCTCGATGGCCTCGGCCCGGGCCGCGTCCAGCAGCCCCAGGTCGCGATTGACCCGGGCCGCCGCCAGCTTGATGCGGGCGATGGCATGAATGAAGCCCGTCGGCATCGTCTGGCCGGAGACCGGGAAGTTGTTCACCGCCCGCTGGGTCTGGGCGCCATAAAGGGCATCGGCCGGGACCTCCAGCTCGCCCATGCTGTCGCGCTCGATGCGGTGCTCGCTCATGTTCGCCTCCTGGCTGATGGTCTCCTGTCACCATGGTGGCGCGCCCGCCGGCTTGCAAGACGCCGACACGACGAAAGGCCGAAACGGGGATGTTGCACTGCACAAAATGCGCTGCTATTGTGCATTGCAACAGAAGAGAGAAGGCGACGGCATCCCGCCCAGGCCTTCGCAACGTGCGCCATCACAGGAGGCGAAGACGATGCAAAACTTCGATACCAAGCAGTTCACCGAACAGTTCGAGTCCATGTTCTTCGGCCCGGCCCGTGCCTATGCCAGCCTGTCCGTGGATTTCGCCGAGAAGCTGACCAACGCCCAGCTCGAGGCCGGTCGCGCCTACAGCGAAACCGGCATGGCCCAGCTTCGCGCCCTGCTCGACGTCAAGGATGCCGAAGGCCTGCGCAGCTACATGGAAGGCCAGCAGAAGGTCGCCAAGGACCTCACCGAGCGCATGAAAGGCGACGCCGAGAAGGTCGTCTCCCTTCAGCAGGACTTCGTCCAGCAGAGCCAGAAGCTGACCGAAGAGAACGTCAAGCAGGCCACCGAGACCGCGACCAAGGCCGCCAAGTAAGCCCCAGGGTCAGACAGTCTCCCAGGGCCACCGCCATCGGCGGTGGCCCTTTCGTTGTGCATATGCGTTAAGCTCTCCCCCGCACAGGGCCAACCCTCAGGGGAGAGTGCGATGAAGAGTGCGATGACCAGTACGATGAACCGCGCAGCGACGCGCGCCATGCGACCTGCCTTCCTGCCCATCCTGATGGGCCTGATCCTCACCGGCTGCCAGATACTGCCGCCCGACGGCGCCACGCGGCGCGGCCCCGCCGAGGTGATCGACATCGGCGAGCGGGCCCCCGACACGGCACCGTCGCCGGAGGGCCGCGTGCCACGCCAGGTGGCCTTCCCCGCCGACGAGTACGCCGCCCTGGAGAAGACCGGCAGCGCCGCCCTCAGCGGCCGGCTGACCCTGGACACCGCCTCGGGCACCGTGGTCGGCCGCGGCGAGACGGTCTCGGTGGCGCCGATCACCACCTACTCCGCCGAGGCCGCCGAACAGGCCCTGGCCGGACGCGCGGTGGAGCCCGCCGACCCACGGGCCCGGGCCTACACCCACACCGCCCGCACCGACGGCGACGGCTACTTCATGCTGCGCGGCCTGCCGTCCGGCAGCTTCTATGTCTCCGGCAGCGTGGTCGACCCCACCAGCGGCAAGCGTCGGGTGATCGTCCATCAGGTGTCGCTCTCCGACGGCCAGCATCGCGAGGTGCGGCTCAATCGCTGACGCCTCCGATGGCACCCCTCCCGGCAGGCTTCTACCCTGAAGTCGAGGCCTGCGTCGACCTGCGTCGCCAGGTCGGACAGGAGACACGACATGAAACGGAGCATGTACGGCGCCGACTGGACCACGCTCGTCCGTTGGGCGGCACTGCCGCTGGCGATGACCGTCGCCATCCAGTCGTTCGCAGCCGACCTCGACACGCTTCAGGCACGCGGTGGCATCCGGATCGCGGTGGCCGACGAAGCGCCCTATGGCTACCTGGATGAGAACGGCGAGGCAAGAGGAGCAGGCCCCGACGTCGCCCGCCACGTGCTCGGTGAACTCGGCATCGACGACATCGCGTGGGAGGTGACCGCCTTCGGCGACCTGATACCCGGCCTCGAGGAGGGCCGCTTCGACATGGCGGCTGCCGAGATGGCGATTCGCCCCGAGCGCTGCCGGCGGGTGCTGTTCTCGGCCCCCAACACCTCCTACGGGGAAGGCCTGCTGGTGCGCGCCTCCAATCCGCTCGAGATCAACGGCTACCAGGACTTCGCCGAACGCGACGACATTCGCGTCGCGGTACTCGCCGGCGCGACCCAGGTCGACATCATGTCGGCGCTGGGCGTCCCGGATGACCGGGTGGTGAGCCTCGACGACAATGCGGCGGCCATCGACGCCCTGCTCGCCGACCGGGCCGACGCCTACGCCGGCACCGGCCTCACCGTGAGCCAACTGGACGCACAGCACCCCGGCGTCGAGATCGTGCAGGGCTTCGAGGATCCGAAGGTGAACGGGGAGATCGTGCGCAGCTGGGGCGCCTTCGCCTTCCCGAAGGACGCCACCACGCTACGCGACGCCTTCGACGAGGTGCTGCTCGACTATCGCAATACCCAGGCCTGGGAAGACACTCTGGAAGGCCATGGCTTCACCCAGGACGACGTCCTCAACGCCTTCCGCTTCGATACCGACTGGCTGTGTCGCCATCAGGGGTGAACGTCATCTCCCGGCTACCAGCCCAGCGCCTGCTTGACGAAGGGGATGGTCAGCTTGCGCTGGGCAGAAAGCGAGGCGCGATCGAGGGTTTCCAGGGCATCGAACAGCGCTTCCAGCCTGCGCGGCCCGCGATGGAGGATGTAGCGCGCCACCTCATCCGGCAGCTGCATGCCGCGCACCCGCGCCCGCAGCTGCAGGGCGGTCAGGCGGTCGTCGTCGCCCAGGCCCTGTACGTGGAAGGTCATGCCCCAGGTCAGCCGTGAGGCCAGGTCGGGCAGCTTGACCGCCAGTTGACGCGGTGGCGCCTCGGCGGCGATCACCAGCCGCTTGCCCGCGTCACGCAGGCGATTGAAGGCGTGGAACAGTGCCTCTTCCCAGCGCTTGCGCCCCACCACGCGCTCCAGATCATCGATGGCGACCAGATCGAGCCGTTCCACCTCCTCCAGCATCAGCGGCGGAAAATGGCCGAGCTCCTCCAGCGGCAGGTAAAGCGCGCGACGGTCGCGGTCCGAGGCGGCATGACAGGCGGCCTGCAGCAGGTGACTGCGACCCACGCCCTCGCCGCCCCACAGGTACAGGAAGGGCTCGCCGTCGTCGTCCAGCTGCCGCTTCAGGTGATCGACCAGGGTGGCACTGGGGCCGGGGTGGAAGTTGGCGAAGGTGGCGTCGTCACGCAGCCCCACGCCCAGCGGGAGCTGCGCGGGTGATCGACTCATGGTGACTCCTCGTCCTGGGGGCCGCG
This sequence comes from Halomonas sp. ND22Bw, assembly GCF_003011945.1. Lineage (NCBI taxonomy): Bacteria > Pseudomonadati > Pseudomonadota > Gammaproteobacteria > Oceanospirillales > Halomonadaceae > Halomonas > Halomonas sp. ND22Bw. The sequence goes on from NZ_PXWD01000001.1 coordinate 444,781, forward strand.
TCCCGCATCGTAAAGTGTGCTGTTTTTATAATGCTCGTGAAGATAACGCAACACCACCATCACCACGGCGGCCACCGGCAGCGCCAGCAGGATACCGGTGAAGCCGAACAGCTGGCCGCCGGCCAGCACGGCGAAGATCACCGCCACCGGGTGCAGGCCGATCTTGTCGCCCAGCAGCTTGGGCTGCAGCACCGTGCTCTCGACCAGCTGGCCGAAGCCGAAGACCCCGGCCACGGCGAGCAGCATCAGCCAGTCGCCGAACTGGAAGAAGGCCACCAGGCCGGCGACGCTGATGCCGACGATCACGCCCAGGTAGGGCACGATGCTGGCCAGTCCCGACAGCAGGCCGACCAGCAGGCCGAACTTGAGCCCCAGCAGGGTCAGGCCGACGGCGTAGATGACGCCCAGGCACAGCATCACGATCAGCTGGCCGCGCAGGAAGGCCGACAGCACCTCGTCGCACTCGCGGCCCAGGCGCGCCGCCGCCGGCTCCCACTGGCGCGGTAGCGAACCGCGCAGCTTGGCCACCAGCACGTCCCAGTCGAGCAGCAGGTAGAAGGTCACCACCGGGATCAGCGCCAGGTTGCCGATCCAGGCCGCCAGCGCCAGCCCCGACTTCGAGGCCTTGGCCAGCAGGGTCGCCGCCACGGTGCCGGTTTCGCGCCAGTTGTCGAGCAACGCCCGACGCAGCTGGTCGAAATCGGTGCCCAGGTCGATGCCCGTGAGTTCGCGGAACTCGGGCAGCACCGTGACCTGCACCCAGTCCAGGGCCGCCGGCAGCAGCTGGGCCAGCTGGCCGATCTGACGCCCCAGCAGCGGAATCACCAGCAGCAGCGTCAGCACGATGATCAGCGTCAGCAGCAGGAACACCAGCGACACCGCCAGTCGCCGCGACAGCCCCCTCTCTTCCAGCCGGTCGGCCAGCGGGTCGCCGAGATAGGCCAGCACCATGCTGACGAAGAACGGCATCAGCACCGGCTCGATGCTGATGAAGAACCACAGTCCCAGCGCCGCCGTGACGGCCAGGACCCACCCCTGTCTGCGCATCTCGCTCTCCCTGTGTGATGCCTGGCACGGCGGTGCGAGCCGTGCGTCGTGATGCTACAATTCACGCCCCATCTTGCCCAGCCCGGCGGCGCCGCCAGCGTCGCGGGCCTCATTGACCGCAATGTTCATACAGGACAGGCCATGACCGATTCCACCAACCGCCCGAGCGGCGCCTCCCTCAGCTACAAGGACGCCGGCGTCGACATCGATGCCGGCAATGCGCTGGTCGACCGCATCAAGGGCGTCGCCAAGCGTACCAGCCGTCCCGAGGTGATGGGCGGCCTGGGCGGCTTCGGCGCCCTGTGCCAACTGCCCAGCGGCTATCGCGAGCCGGTACTGGTCACCGGCACCGATGGCGTGGGCACCAAGCTGCGCCTGGCCATGGACCTGGGTCGACACGACAGCATCGGCATCGACCTGGTGGCGATGTGCGTCAACGACCTGGTGGTGGCCGGCGCCGAGCCGCTGATGTTTCTCGACTACTATGCCACGGGCAAGCTCGATGTGGACATCGCCGCCGACGTGGTGACCGGCATCGGCACCGGCTGCGAGCAGGCCGGCTGCGCCCTGGTGGGCGGCGAGACCGCCGAGATGCCCGGCATGTACGAGGGCAACGACTACGACCTGGCCGGCTTCTGCGTCGGCGTGGTGGAGAAGGACGAGATCCTCGACGGCAGTCAGGTCGCCGAGGGCGACGTGCTGCTGGGCATGGCCTCCTCCGGCCCCCACTCCAACGGCTACTCGCTGATCCGCAAGATCCTCGAGGTCTCCGGGGCCTCCCTGGACACCGCCATCGACGGCAAGCCCTTGGGCGAGGCGCTGCTCGCGCCGACGCGCATCTACGTCAAGCCGCTGCTGTCGCTGATCAAGGAAACCGACGTGCCGGTGCACGCGCTGTCGCACATCACCGGCGGCGGCCTGACCGAGAACCTGCCGCGGGTGCTGCCCGAGGGCGCCGCCGCCCGCGTCGACGTGGCCAGCTGGGAGCGCCCGGCGGTGTTCGACTGGCTGCAGCAGCAGGGCAACGTCGAGGAGAACGAGATGTACCGCGTGCTCAACTGCGGCATCGGCATGGTCATCGCGGTGCCGGCCGACAAGGCCGACCAGGCCCGCGCCCACCTGCAGGGCCTCGGTGAAACGGTCTACCGCATCGGCGAGATCGTCGCCCGCGGAGACGACGAGGAGGTCGTCCAGCTGGAGAACCTGAAGGGATGAGCGAGAGCGACTACAGCAGCGACACCCTGCAGGACTTCACCCCCGAGCCCGCCGAGGCGCGTCGGGTGGTGGTGCTGATCTCCGGCAACGGCAGCAACCTCCAGGCGCTGATCGACGAGCAGGTCCACGACCGCCTGGGCGGCGAGATCGTCGCGGTGATCTCCAACCAGGCCGACGCCCACGGCCTGCAGCGCGCCCGCGAGGCCGGCATCGACGCCGTCGCCCTGCCCCATCGCGAGTACGATAGCCGCGAGGCCTACGACGGCGCCCTGATCAAGGTCATCGAGCGTCACGAGCCCGACCTGGTGGTGCTGGCCGGCTTCATGCGCATCCTGACGCCGCGCTTCGTGCAGCGTTTCCTGGGCCGGCTGATCAACATCCATCCGTCCCTGCTGCCGGCCTACCAGGGCCTGCACACCCATGCCCGGGCGCTGGCCGACGGCGTCGCCGAGCACGGCTGCAGCGTGCACTACGTCACCGAGGAGCTCGACGGCGGCCCGGTGCTGCTCCAGGCGGCGGTCGAGGTGGCCGACGGCGAGACCGAAGAAAGCCTCAAGGACAAGGTCCACGCCCGCGAACACCTGATCTACCCGATCGCCGTCAAGTGGTGCCTGGAGGGTCGCCTGCAGTTCGGCGACGGCGGCGCCCGCTTCGACGGCATGCCGCTGCCGGAACAGGGCCTGCGCATGTCCCACGCCGACGCAGCCGAGGAGCTGGACGAGGATATCGAGGAGTAAGCTGCAAGCTGCCAGTCGATAGCCTGGAAGCACCGAGAGCAAAAGAAGACCCCGAAGGCTGAACCTTCGGGGTCTTCTGTTTTCGAGGTGCCCAGACTCAAGAAAGCCGGCGATTTGCGCAGCGAGCGATGGCAGGCTGGGCGCCGCCGGAGCGCAGGACCCGGAGTGTAGCCTGCTACATGAGGATTCCGAGCACCGCCGGCGGCCAGGATGGCAAGCGCAGCCGCAAATCGACGCTTTCTCAGGTCCGCGGCAGGGTCACACCTCGCTGCCCCATATACTTGCCGCCGCGGTCCTTGTAGGAGGTCGCGCAGACCTCATCGGACTCGAGGAACAGCATCTGCGCCACGCCCTCGTTGGCGTAGATCTTGGCCGGCAGGTTGGTGGTGTTGGAGAACTCCAGGGTCACGTGCCCTTCCCACTCCGGCTCCAGCGGCGTGACGTTGACGATGATGCCGCAGCGGGCATAGGTCGACTTGCCGAGGCAGATGGTCAGCACGCTGCGCGGAATGCGGAAGTACTCCACGGTGCGCGCCAGGGCGAAGGAGTTGGGCGGAATCACGCAGACATCGCCCTTGACGTCGACGAAGCTGTTGTCGTCGAAGCCCTTGGGGTCCACCACCGCCGAGTGGATGTTGGTGAACACCTTGAACTCGTCGGCGCAGCGCACGTCGTAGCCGTAGCTGGACGTCCCGTAGGAGATCACCCGCCGGTCGTTCACATAGCGCACCTGGTCGGCCTCGAAAGGCTCGATCATGCCTTCCCGCTCGGCCATGCGGCGGATCCAGTGGTCGGATTTGATGCTCATGGGTCGTCCTGCTGGGTGGAATCGAAACGAATAGGGGCCGCCATGATAGCGGCCCCGGGGGCGGGCGTCACGGTTCTCGCCGCCGGCGTCTTCAGTCGCTGAACGAGATCGCCGGCCCCGCGTCGGGGGAGGCGCCCTCGAGCTGCTCGGCCACCTGACGGGCCATGGCGCGGAAGCTGGCGGTGATCTCGCCGTCCGGCTCGGCGACCACGGTGGGCGCACCGCCGTCGGCCTGCTCGCGGATCGACAGCGTCAGCGGCAGCTGACCCAGCACGCGGGTGTCGTATTCCCCGGCGATGCGCTCGCCGCCGCCCTCGCCGAAGATCGGCTCGCTGTGGCCGCAGTTCGAGCAGACGTGCAGGCTCATGTTCTCCACCACGCCGAACACCGGCACGTTGACCTTGCGGAACATCTCGATGCCCTTGCGCGCGTCCAGCAGCGCGATGTCCTGGGGCGTGGTGACGATCACCGCGCCGTCCACCGGCACCTTCTGGGCCAGCGTCAGCTGGATGTCGCCGGTGCCCGGCGGCATGTCGACGAACAGCACGTCCAGGTCGTCCCACACGGTCTGGGTCAGCAGCTGCTGGAAGGCGCCGGCGACCATCGGGCCGCGCCAGACGGTGGGCTCGCGGGTATCGATCAGGAACGCCATGGACATCACCTGCAGGCCGTGGGCCCGCATCGGCTTCATGGTCTTCTCGCCCGCCGCTTCGGGGCGTGCGCCCTCGGCCACGCCGAGCATCTTGGCCTGGCTGGGGCCATGGATATCGGCGTCCAGAACGCCCACGCGATAGCCCTCGGCGGCCATGGCCAGCGCCAGGTTGGCGGTGACGGTGGACTTGCCCACGCCCCCCTTGCCGGACGCCACGGCGACGATGTGCTTGACCCCTTCGATCACGACTTGCTCCTTACCTCGGTTGGGATGGCCGCCCGGGCGGCTCAGGCCGTCAGTATACCCGCCGTCCCGGCGGCCGGTGAATGCCATCCCGCTGTCCGGATACGACAGACAGGATCAGCCGCCGGCCGCGGCGGGATTGACGCCAACGCCGTCGAGCGGCCTATCATGCCGACAGACTTCCTCGACCCGGCCCCGCCATGACACCGCCTCCCGCCAGCGCCACCTCGTCGTCTCGCCATTTTCGCCACACCCGGCGGGTACTGAGCTTCGTCTGGCGCGTGCTCGGCGCCTTCCTGCGCAATCGCGGCATCCTGCTGGCCGGCGGCGTGGGCTACAACATCCTGCTGTCGGTGGTGCCGCTGTTCGCGGTGATGGTGGTCCTGCTCGCGCGGGTGGTCGACGAACAGCAGCTGCTGACGCTGCTGGCCATCCAGGCGCGTCACCTGACGCCCGCCCACGCCGAGGTGCTGCTCGACGCCGTGCGCTCGCTGCTCGACTCGCGCGAGGCGATCGGCGTGCTGGGCCTGCCGGTGCTGCTGGTGTTCAGCTCCTTCGCCTTTCGCATGCTGGAGGACGCCCTGGCGATCATCTTCCACGCCCCGGACGCCCACGTCGGGCGCTCGGCCTGGGTCTCGGTGCTGATGCCCTACGCCTTCATGGTGGTGCTGGGCGCGGGACTGATGGGGCTGACGCTGCTGGTCAGCCTGGCGGATGCGGTCAATACGCTGTGGATGGCGCTGCTGGGCAGGGAGCTGCCCCTGGCGGGGCTCTCGAGCACGGCGCTGAACCTGACCAGCTTCGCCGGCGTGTTCCTGCTGTTCAGCGCCATCTACAAGGTGATGCCGGTGGTCAAGGTGGCCCTCAGGCGCGCCCTGGTGGGCGGCTTCGTCGCCGCCCTGCTGTGGGAGGGCGCTCGCCTGCTGCTGGTCTATTACTTCGCCCATCTGTCTTTCGTCAACGCCGTCTACGGCTCGCTGGCGACGCTGATCGTGGTGCTGCTGACCCTGGAAGTGGGCGCCATCATCCTGCTGCTCGGCGCCCAGGTGATCGCCGAGCTTGAGCGTAACGCCCGACTGGGCCTGCCGTGGCATCTGGATTCACGGCATCAGGCGGTCACCCACGTCGAGTAGTGGATGACCGCCCGAACCTCCGGCAACTGAGTCTCAGTGGTGCTTGGCGTGCCCCTGCTGGCCGCGCAGCCGTCGCACCAGCCCCATCAGGCTGCGGCCGCTGACCATGCCCAGCAGGTAGAGGGCCGCGATCAGAAGCGCCAGCGGCATCGAAAAGCTCCAGGTCAGCAGGTGCACCTGCACCAGATTGAGATTCTGCACGATCAATACCACCACCAGCGCCAACAGCACCAGTTTCACCCCCAGCCAGAACCGATCCATAGCAACACTCCCTTGAGATGTCGGATTGCCTTGAAGCCTCCTGAAGGCTGGTCGGCCCCGACCCGGCTGTCAAAGGCGAATCGCCAACGCTTGGGCCTGGCCTAGAAGCTCGATAGCCCCGAGGCCTCCATCAGCCGATATCGCCAGTAACCCACCGGCCCGGCGGCATCCGTCTCATCGTAGGGTCGGCTGGTGGTGCGCTCCGGCGTGGAGTGCCAGCGGCGGGCGAAGAAGGCCGCCGCGTCGGCCAGCGCCGGCAGGCTCGGCGGGCCCAGCAGCCGCACGCTGGTCTCCAGGTTCAGGTCGTCGAGGTTGCGACGGGTGAAGTTGGCCGAGCCCAGGATCAGCTCGACCTCGCCACCGTCGGCGGTCCGGCGCATCAGCAGCTTGGTGTGGCACTGCTCGCCGCGAGTCACGCACCAGCGCACCGGAATGCCGGCCGCCGCCAGCTCGTCGGCCACCGGCCGATTGGGAATGCCGCCCTTGTCGAGGCCGAAGGCCTCGCGATTGGGATCGAGCAGCACCCGCACCTCGGCGCCGCGCCGACGCGCCGCGATCAGTGACTCGATCAGCTCGCGATGGGCCAGATAGAACACCGCCACGTCGAGGCGGTCGCCCTCCCCGGCCCGCTCCACGGCGGTGACCAGCGCATCGCGGATCGCACCCTCGGTCAGCAGCTGCAGGCGAGCGCCGGGCAGGTCATCCTCGTCGGGCGGCGGCGCAGGGCCGGGCACGCTGACGCCGGACCAGCCCGCCACCGTCCGCTCCGAGGCCAGCAGATCGAGGGCCGCCGCGCCCTCGACGCGCAGCGCCACGTTGCCGTGCAGGCTGCTGGCATCGTGGGGGTTGGCCGAGGTCACGAGCCCCGCCCAGCCGTCGCCCCGGTCCACCACCAGCGTCTTGCGATGGTTGGCCTTGACGTTGGCCAGCGCCAGATAGCTGCGCAGGGTGACGTCTCCCGGCCCCAGGGCATTGGGCAGCCAGCCGGCGGACGCCTGATTGCCCAGCCAGCGTGGCCCCAGCTGCCACAGCCCCGACCACAGCGGGTTGGAGGCCCGCAGCCGTTGCAGCTCGGTGATCACCACCTCCACCCCGGCGTCGCGCAGGCGCTCGAGGTGGTCGAGCTCGAGCCCGCCGTAGAGGGTGTTCAGGGGGTCAGTGATCAGGATGGCGCGCAGCTCGGGATGGCGGCGCCGCTGGCGGACCAGCGCCTCGGTGAGCTCCGCGGACAGCGGGCGGAAATCGACGCCGTCGGCCGCTCCGGCGAAGTCGTTGAACAGGAACATGTCGACCACCACCAGGCGCCGCGCCTGGCCGATCATGGCCAGCGCCTCGTCGAAGATCGCCTGGCGACGATGGCGCTCGCCCGCGGCGTCGTACCAGGTCTCGTCGGTCAGCAGTCGCGGCGCTTCGGCCACGCGCAGCGGATGAGCCTGGCCGACGCCCTCCGGCAGCGGCTTGTAGCGCTGCCAGACGCCCATGGCCAGCCACGCCAGCAGCAGCACCCCGAGCCACCACGGCCACATCCGTCGTCTCCTCGTCCCGCTTCTCATGTCGCGCCTCCCTGGCGGCCACCGAGGGCATCATCGCCCTCGCTCATCGCCGCCAGCATAGCGCGGGCCCGGCCTCGACGCAGCGCGCCCCTCACCACAGCGCGCCGATCCCCGCGCCCTTGGTACAGCCCCTGACTACAGCCCCCTGACTACAGCGCGCCCCTTGGTACAGCCCCCTGACTACAGCGCGCCCCTGGCACAGCCGCCCAAACGCAACGCGCCCGGCACGAGGCCGGGCGCGCAGACTTGCTGCATCGGGCGATCAGCCGATGGCGAACAGCGCGCCCATGGCGGCGATGGCCGCGCCCAGGCCGCGCAGCACCCGCTGCTCGCGGGTCATCAGCCAGCCGGCGACGCGGCGACCGGCAACGGTCAGGGCCAGGGTCGCCAGGCTGAAGCCGGCCAGGTACAGCAGGGTGCTGGCACCGTGCGGCATCTCGGCAGCGTGGGCATGGCCGTGGAAGACCATGAAGGCGACCACGGCAACGCTGCCCAGCGCCGCGGGCACACGGGCCAGGGCCGCGACCAGCACGCCGGCCAGCAGCACGCTCATAGCAATGCCGAACTCCACGCCCGGCAGCGCCACGCCGGCCCAGGCCAGGCCGGCGCCGAGCAGCATGCCGCCCACCGCCAGCAGCGGCACGACGCGGCCCATCGCGGCCGACTGACGCATGCTGAACAGGCCGACGGCCAGCATCGCCAGCAGGTGATCGAGGCCGAACAGCGGGTGGCTCAGGCCCGCCGCGAAGCCGCCGCCGGCGACCTCGTGGCCGGGATGGGCCCAGGCGCTGCCGGCCACCAGCACCAGGGATGCGGCGCCCAGGGCACGCGAGCGAACGAGGGATGAGAGGTTCATGGCGTTCTCCTTGCCGTGGTGAGTAGAGGGATTCAGTCGGCGTCGGCGTGCTGGGGCCGGCGCTCCGGCAGCATGCCGCGGTCGAGGATGAAGGCGATGATCTCCTCGAGCCCCACCCCGTCGTGCAGGTTGGTGAACACGAAGGGCCGCTCGCCGCGCATCATCTTCGAATCGCGCTCCATCACCGCGAGCGAGGCGTGGACCTGCTCGGCGATGTCGATCTTGTTGATGATCAAGAGATCCGACTTGGTGATGCCCGGACCGCCCTTGCGCGGGATCTTGTCGCCGGCGGAGACGTCGATCACGTAGAGCGTCAGATCCGAGAGCTCGGGGCTGAAGGTCGCCGACAGGTTGTCGCCGCCGGATTCGACCAGCACCAGCTCGAGCCTGGGGTGGCGTGCCTGGAGGTCGTCGATGGCGGCGAGGTTCATCGAGGCGTCCTCGCGGATGGCGGTGTGCGGGCAGCCGCCGGTCTCGACGCCGAGGATGCGATCCGCCGGAAGCGCCTCGTGGCGGGTCAGGAAGTCGGCGTCCTCGCGGGTGTAGATATCGTTGGTGACCACGGCGATATCGTAGTGATCACGCAGGGCCCGGCACAGCTGCTTGAGCAGCGCCGTCTTGCCGGAGCCCACCGGGCCACCGACGCCGATACGCAGGCAATGGGTCATGTTGTCTCTCCTTTACTTTCCTGAACCTTCTGTGTTCCTGAAGCGGTCCCGGTGCTGGCGACGCGCTGGCTTCACCACACCAGCGGTCGCCTTCTAGCTTCGAAACAGGCGCGAGTACTGGGTCTCGTGCTGGGCGCTGGCCAGCGCCAGGCCGGGCAGCATCGGGCCGAGTTCATCGTCGTCGCGTTCGAGGGCCGCGTCCGTCGCCGCCACCAGCGACGGGCGCAGGCGCTCGATCAGCCGCTGGGCGGCGGTGTGGCCGAGCGGCAGCGCCTTGCAGGCCACGGCGAGCTGGTTCTCGAGCCAGGCCCAGGCGAAGCCGAGCAGCGCCTGGCGCGGCGTCACGCCCCGGGCCAGCGCCAGCCAGGCGAAGACGCCGACATAGCCCATGCCGGTGAGGCGCGACGGCTGGGGTGGTGTCAGCTCGAGGCTCGTGAGCAGCCGCGTCAGGGCGCTGCCGAGACGCGCTTCCTCGGCGGCGAGCTCGGCGGTCTCGCGGGTGGCGGCGAGCCAGCCGTTCCAGTGCTCGAGCGCCTCGACGTCGTCCTCGGCCCAGGCCACCATGAAGCGCGCCAGGACCGGCAGCTCGCAGCGTGCCAGGCCGTCGTCGAGCACGCCTTCCAGCCACTCGCCGAGGTCGTCCTCGCCGCGCACCCAGTCGAGCTCGAAGGCGCTTTCCAGACCCTGGGACCAGGCGAAGGCGCCGATCGGCAACGCCGGGCTGACCAGCTGCATCAGCCCCAGCAGCGCCAGATCGTCGCTCGACTCAGTGGGCATGGTCATGACCGTGATGGTGGCCGTGATGATGGTGATGGCCGCCCTCCCCGGCGCGGGCATAGGCGCCTGGCTCGGGATCGAAGGGCGCATCGTGGTGCTCGAGCCGCGCGCCCAGGCGCTCGGCCAGCTCCTCCAGCACGTGATCCGGCGGGAAGCGCACCCAGCCCAGACCAGTAGCCCCCGCATCGGCATCGGCGCCGATGGCGAGCTGCACGTGGCGGTTACCCAGGTGATAGCTCAACCGCGCCAGCGGCAGGCCCGCCTCGAGGCGCGCGGTAACCACCGGTTCCACGGCGGCCTGGACGCGGATCGTCTGGCCGTCTTCGCCGGTCAGGCCGTCGCCGTGGCGCAGCACCGGCCCGCGGTCGAGGAAGATCCCGACCTCGCGTCCGCCGTCGGAACTGGCCTTGAAGCGCCCGCGAGTGCGGGTCGCGTAGTCGAGGGTCAGGGTATCGACGGCGGCGCTCGCCTCGATCGGCCCCAGGCGTTCGGTCAATGTCAGCATCGTCACTTCCTTAGAACAGGTGATAGCGCTGGGCGAGGGGCAGTTCGGCCAGCGGCTCGCAGGTCAGGAGCTCGCCGTCGCAGCGCACCTCGTAGGTCTGCGGGTCGACGCTGAGCTCCGGGCAGGCATCGTTGAGCTTCATGTCGCCCTTGCGCACCTCGCGCACGTTACGGCAGGCCATCAGCTCGCTGTCGAGCCCCAGCCGCTCCTTGATCCCCGCCTCCAGCGCCGCCTGGCTGACGAAGGTCACCCGGGTGGCGCTGGCGGCGCGGCCGAAGGCGCCGAACATCGGCCGGTAATGCACCGGCTGCGGCGTCGGAATCGAAGCGTTGGGATCGCCCATCGGCGCGGCGGCGATCATGCCGCCCTTGAGGATCAGCGCCGGCTTGACGCCGAAGAAGGCCGGGTCCCACAGCACCAGGTCGGCCAGCTTGCCGACCTCCACCGAGCCCACCTCGTGGCCGATGCCGTGGGTGATGGCCGGGTTGATGGTGGTCTTGGCGATATAGCGCTTGGCGCGGAAGTTGTCGGCGCCGAGCGCCTCGTCCTCGGGCAGCAGGCCGCGCTGGATCTTCATCTTGTGGGCGGTCTGCCAGGTGCGGCAGATCACCTCGCCGACCCGCCCCATGGCCTGGGAGTCCGAAGCGATCATCGAGATCACCCCCAGGTCGTGGAGGATGTCCTCGGCGGCGATGGTCTCGCGGCGAATGCGCGAGTCGGCGAAGGCCACGTCCTCGGGGATGTTCGGGTCGAGGTGGTGGCACACCATCAGCATGTCGAGATGCTCGTCGATGGTGTTAACGGTATAAGGCCGGGTCGGGTTGGTCGACGACGGCAGCACGTAGGGCTTGGCGCAGGCGGTCAGGATGTCCGGCGCGTGGCCGCCGCCGGCGCCCTCGGTGTGATAGGTGTGGATGGCGCGTTCCTTGAACGCCCCCAGGGTGTCCTCGACGAAGCCCGACTCGTTGAGGGTGTCGGTATGGATGGCGATCTGCACGTCGTAGCGCTCGGCCACCGACAGGCAGGTGTCGATCGAGGCCGGCGTGGTGCCCCAGTCCTCGTGCAGCTTGAGGCCCATGGCACCGGCCTCGAGCTGGGCCTCCAGCGCCTCGGGCAGGCTGGCGTTGCCCTTGCCGAGCAGGCCGATGTTCATCGGCAGGGTATCGATCGCCTGCAGCATCTTGCCCAGGTGCCAGGCGCCGGGGGTGCAGGTGGTGGCGTTCGAGCCGGTGGCGGGGCCGGTGCCGCCGCCGAGCATGGTGGTCACGCCGCTGGCCAGCGCCTCCTCCACCTGCTGCGGGCAGATGAAGTGGATGTGGGCGTCGATGCTGCCGGCGGTGAGGATCTTGCCCTCGCCCGCGATCACCTCGGTGCCGGGGCCGACGACGATCTCCACGTCGGGCTGGGTGTCCGGGTTGCCGGCCTTGCCGATGGCCGAGATGCGCCCGCCCTGGAGGCCCACGTCGGCCTTGACGATGCCCCACCAGTCGAGGATCAGGGCGTTGGTGATCACGGTATCCATGACCGCGTCGTCGACGCGCTGGCTCTGGCCCATGCCGTCGCGGATGACCTTGCCGCCGCCGAACTTCACCTCGTCACCGTAATGGGTCGCGTCGCGCTCGACCTCGATCCACAGCTCGGTGTCGCCCAGGCGCACGCGGTCGCCCAACGTGGGGCCGTACATGTCCGCATAGGCCTGGCGACTGATCTTGCTGGGGGTGGTGTTGGGCGCGTCCTTGGATGCACTCATGAAGTTTCTCCCTGATCGAGGCTGCCCATGACGTCGCCACGGAAGCCGTAGATGCGCCGATGGCCGACGAACGGGATCAGCGTCACCTCGCGGGACTGGCCGGGCTCGAAGCGGATCGCCGTGCCCGCGGCCACGTCGAGGCGCCGGCCGCGCGCCAGGTCCCGATCGAAGACCAGCGCCGGGTTGGCCTCGGCGAAGTGATAGTGGGAACCGATCTGCACCGGGCGGTCGCCGGTATTGGCCACCTCGAGGGTGATCCGTTCACGCCCCTCACAGAGTGCGATCTCGCCGTCCTGAAGCCGATATTCACCGGGAATCATCGATGCTCCCTCTTCGTTATTGGCGGTTATCCCATTGACGAAAAACTGAGCGAACGACGATCAGGCAAGGCGGCGAGCGGCGAAAAAGCGGAGTTTACTTTAGTAAATGAGCATTTTTCGTCGCGAAGCCAACACGGCCTGATCGAGTGCAGCCAGTTTTTAGACGATGGGGTGATGGATGGTGACCAGCTTGGTCCCGTCGGGGAACGTCGCCTCCACCTGCACCTCGTCGACCATCTCGGCCACGCCCTCCATGACGTCGTCGCGACCGAGGATCTCGCGGCCCGCGCCCATCAGCTCGGCGACGCTCTTGCCGTCGCGGGCGCCTTCCATGATCTCGCAGCTGATCAGCGCCACGGCCTCCGGATAGTTCAGCTTCAGGCCGCGGTCGCGGCGCCGCTCGGCCAGCAGGCCGGCGGTGAACAGCAGCAGCTTGTCCTTGTCTCTCGGGGTCAGTTCCATCGCGGTCACTCCCTCGCCAAATCGTGAGCGTTCGGTGCCGGGGCGTGGCGGGCCAGGACCCGGCTGGTGTCAGTCCGTCAGGTCAGCCAGATACGCGGCACGCTGGCCGGCCGCCCCGCCAGCCGCGGGCGCAGCACTGCCCAGGCCCGCTGGCACAGCGCCCAGGCGTCGTTGCGTTCATTGGCCAGGTAGCGCAACAGCAGCACCCCCTGGCGCACCGTCACCGCCCATTCCCGGCTTGCCGGCAGCGCCTCGCGCAGCTCGGCGATCGCGCCGGCCTCGTCATCGAGCCCCACCGCCCACAGCGTCGCCTGTACCCCGGCGCCCCCCTGCCCCCAGGCGCCGCGGAAGCGACGATGGGTCGGATCCAGCACCTGGCGTTCGCACCATAGCGGGCGCCCCTCGCGGGTCAGGCGAAAACGCTGCTCGATGGCGCCGGAGACATAGGGCAGCCGGCTTGCCGGCCGGCCCAGGGCCAGCACCTCCCAGCCCAGGCAGCGCGCCCCGCCGGCCAGCTCGATGTCGGTGACCTGGCTGCCCTTCGAGCCGTCGAAGGCAATGGTCTCCTGGGGCAGCCACTCCAGCAGCGCGTCCTCGGCCACGTCGAGCCGGGTGTGCTGATGCCAGCGCACGCCCTGGCTGTCGGCACGGTAGAGCTTGTTGGCCGCCGGCGTGGTGAGCAGCGCCTGGGCCCCGGGCGCGAGCCGGGCCTCGATGGCGAGCTCGTCGCCGCTGACCAGTCCGCCGGGCGGATGCAGCAGATAGACGTGGCAGGCGCCTGGCCGACCCGCTTCGTCGGAGGCCTCCGGATAGAAGGGGCGCTGCACGCGCAGCGGGCCCTGATGGCGGGCCTTGAGCATGCGGGTATGGCCATCGTCGCGGGCATCGAAGGCCAGCGACAGCGACGCCGCCCAGCGTCGCTCGCCGTCGAAGCGGTGGCCCGACTCGGCGGGCGACGGGAGGGCACGCGGAATGGCGGTCATCGACGGGTCCTGTCGGTCAGGTGGCTGATGGCAGACCTTCAGCAAGTGACGTACCAAACTGGTGAATTCACCAATAACTCATTTATAATCAATGCCTTATTTTGGATACAAAACGGCATACAGCCACTTTATGCACCATGGCGAGTCGTTTCAGGCCCTGATCGCGCACCGCTATCGAGCAAGAGAGTTTCGCTTGCACTGATATAAAGCAAGACGCCCGCCTCGGCCGGGCCGGGCGGGCGCAAGTCATCGGACGACAGGCGTCAGACCGTCAGGTGGGTCTTGATCAGTTCGTCGTCGAGCTCATCGATCGCCCCCTCGGCCACCGGCCGCCCGCGATCCATGATCGCGAAGCGGTCGGCATACTTGCGGGCGAAGGGCAGCTTCTGCTCGACCAGCAGCACGGTCAGGCCGTCCTCGCGGATCAGCCGGCGGATCACCTCGCCGATCTGGGCGACGATATTGGGCTGGATGCCCTCCCCCGGCTCGTCGAGGATCAGCAGCCTCGGCTCCAGCACCAGGGCACGGCCGATGGCCAGCTGCTGCTGCTGGCCGCCGGAGAGATCGCCGCCGCGCCGGTGGCGCATCTCGGCGAGCACGGGGAACAGCTCGTAGATGCGCTCGGGAATGCGCTTCGCCCCGTCGCCGCGGGCCGCCAGGCCGGTGCGCAGGTTCTCCTCCACGGTCAGCAGCGGGAAGATCTGGCGCCCCTGGGGCACGTAGCCGATGCCGAGCCGCGAGCGATCCTCCACGCGTTTCTTGGTCAACTCCACGTCGTCGGCGTAGCGCAGGCTGCCCGAGGCCACCGCGACTTCGCCCATCACCGCCTTCATCAGGGTGGTCTTGCCCACCCCGTTGCGGCCCATCACGCAGGTGCACTGCCCGGCCGGAATCTCGAGGTCGACGCCCCACAGGGTATGGCTCTCGCCGTAGTACTGATCGAGTGCGCGAATGCTCAGCATCGGGCATCCTCCGTGTTGTCCGACTCGGTGCCGAGATAGACCTCGACCACCTTGGGATCGCTCGACACCTGGTCCATGCTGCCCTCGGCCAGCACGCTGCCCTGATGCAGCACCGTCACGGTGCGCGCGATCGAGCGCACGAAGCCCATGTCGTGCTCGACCACCACCACCGACTGCTTGCCGGCCAGGCCGATGAGCAGCTCGGCGGTGCGCTCCATTTCCTGTTCGGTCATCCCCGCCACCGGCTCGTCGACCAGCAGCAGCCGCGGCCGCTGCATCAGCAGCATGCCGATCTCCAGCCACTGCTTCTGGCCGTGAGAGAGAATGCCGGCCGGCCGATCGCGGTGCGCGGTCAGGCCGATGGTGACCAGCACCTCGTCGATGCGGTCCCGCGCCTCGCCGGAGAGCCGGGCGGTCAGCGTCGGCCAGATGCGCTTGTCGGCAGCCATGGCGAGCTCGAGATTCTCGAACACCGTCAGCGCCTCGAAGACGGTCGGCTTCTGGAACTTGCGGCCGATGCCGAGGCTCGCGATCTGCGGCTCGTTCATGGTCAGCAGGTCGTGGCGGCTGCCGAACCACACCGAGCCGTGATCGGGCCGGGTCTTGCCGGTGATGATGTCCATCATGGTGGTCTTGCCGGCGCCGTTGGGGCCGATGATGCAGCGCAGCTCGCCGTCGTCGATGGTCAGGTTCAGGTCATTGATGGCGCGGAAGCCGTCGAAGCTGACGCTGACGTCCTCCAGATACAGGATGGGGCCGTGGCGCACGTCCACCGGCGAGCGCGCCGGCGCCATGAAATCGAAGACGCGATCGCGACTGGCCATCTCCTTGAGCAGGTTCATGAGCTCGCTCCTTGCGCGGGTGTCTCGGAGGCGACGTCGTCGCGGCGGCGGCGCAGCGACGCCAGCAGGCCGGCCACGCCCTTCGGCAGCAGCACCGTGACCACCACGAAGAGCCCGCCGAGGGCGAACAGCCAGGCCTCCGGCATCACCCCGGTGAACACGGTCTTGGCGTAGTTGACCACCAGCGCCCCGATCACCGCGCCGTAGAGGGTACCGCGGCCGCCGAGCGCCACCCACAGCACCACCTCGATGGAGAAGATGGGCGAGAACTCGCCGGGGTTGATGATGCCGACCTGGGGCACGTAGAGGGCGCCGGCCACGCCGGCGAGCATCGCCGAGACCACGAACACGAACAGCTGCACGCGCTCGACGCGATAGCCGAGAAAGCGCGTGCGCGCCTCGGCGTCGCGGCAGGCCACGCTGACGCGGCCCAGCTTGCTGGCGACAATGGCCCGGCACAGCACGTAGCCCAGCGCCAGCGCCAGCCCCGAGGCCAGGAACAGCCCCAGTCGCGTGGCGTCGCTGCGCAGGTCGAAGCCGAGCAGCTCCTTGAAGTCGGTCAGGCCGTTGTTGCCGCCGAAGCCCATCTCGTTGCGGAAGAAGGCCAGCATCAGGGCGAAGGTCAGCGCCTGGGTGATGATCGACAGATAGACCCCGGTGACCCGGGAGCGGAACGCCAGGAAGCCGAACACCAGTGCCAGCAGCCCCGGCGCCAGTAGCACCATCAAAAAGGCGAACCAGGCCATGTCGAAGCCTTGCCAGTACCAGGGCAGGCTGTCCCAGTCGAGAAACACCATGAAATCCGGCAGCACCGGGTCGCCATAGACGCCCCGGTCGCCGATCTGGCGCATCAGGTACATGCCCATGGCGTAGCCGCCCAGGGCGAAGAAGGCGCCGTGGCCGAGGCTCAGGATGCCGAGATAGCCCCACACCAGGTCCAGCGCCACCGCCAGCAGCGCGAAGCTCAGGTACTTGCCGAGCAGGGTCACGGTATAGGTCGAGACGTGCAGCGGATGCCCCGCCGGCACGATCAGGTTGAGCAGCGTGACGACCGCCAGTGCGGCCAGCAGCACGCCGAGAAAGAGTTGCGTCGACCGCTCGCGCAGCGGCCGCGACAGCCAGGATCTCGAAGCCAGCATGGATCAGCCCTCCGCCGCACGGCCCTTCTGCGGAAAGAGTCCGCGGGGGCGTTTCTGAATGAACAGGATGATGAACACGAGCACCAGGATCTTGGCCAGCACGGCGCCGGCCCAGGGCTCGAGCACCTGGTTGATGACGCCCAGCGACAGCCCGGCCACCAGGGTGCCCCACAGGTTCCCCACGCCGCCGAACACCACCACCATGAACGAATCGATGATGTAGTTCTGGCCGAGGTTGGGGCCCACGTTGGTCAGCTGCGACAGCGCCACGCCAGCAAGACCCGCCACGCCGGAGCCCAGCGCGAAGGTCAGGATGTCGACCCGGGTCGCGCGGATGCCCATCGAGCGCGCCATGGCACGGTTCTGGGTCACGGCGCGCACCTCCAGGCCCAGCCGGGTGCGGCGCATCACCAGCATCAGCCCGGCGAACACCAGCAGCGCGAAGCCCAGCACGAACAGGCGATTGAGGGTCAGCGACAGGCCCTCGTTGATCATCAGCGAGCCGCTCATCCACTCCGGCGACACCACCGTGCGGTTGAGCGGCGAGATCAGGGTGCGCACCAGCTGCTGGAGGATCAGGCTGACGCCGAAGGTGGCCAGCAGGGTCTCCAGCGGCCGGCCCTTGAGGAACTGGATGACGCTGCGCTCGATGACGATGCCGGCCAGCGCCGCGACCAGGAAGCTCGCGGGAATCGACAGCAGCAGCGCCAGCCCCGGCTGGCCCGGCAGCAGCTGCTGCATGCCCCAGGTGGTGTAGGCGCCGAGCATGATCAGCTCGCCGTGGGCCATGTTGATCACGCCCATCACGCCGAAGGTGATGGCCAGGCCGATCGCCGCCAGCACCAGCACCGAGCCGAGCGACAGGCCGAAATACAGCGTCTGGATGCCGTCGTTCAGCTTCTGCTTCTGCTCGATGCCGGCCAGGGCCTCGGTGGCGGCCTCGGACAGCGCCGTGTCATCGCTGCGAGCGGCGGCGCTGAGCGCCGAGCGCACGGAGGCATTGAGACTGCCGGACAGCGCCTCCACCGCCTCGACGTCACCCTGCTCCAGGCGCTGGATGGCGATGGCCTGGGTCAGCAGCCGGCGCACCTCGTCGTCGGATTCGCCCTCCACCAGGGCGTTCAGCGGCTCGACCATCGCGGGCTCGACACGGCCCAGCAGGTTCCGGGCCGCCTCGCGGCGCGCCGAGACCGCCGGTGCCCGCAGGTCGAGCAGCGCCAGGGTGTTCTGCAGCTGGCCGCGCAGCGCATTGTTGATGCCGATGCGATCCAGATCGCGACGCGACATCTCGCCGAGCTCCTCGTCGTTAATGGCATCGCGCACCGGCCAGTGGCGGCCGCGATTGGCGAGCACCACCACGAAGCGGCCGGCGTCTTGCTGGCGCTGCAGCTTGCCGTCGAGCAGCGCCTCGAGCCAGGCGCGGCTCTGCGGATGGCCGCTGTCGGCGATGGCCGTCACGGCCTCGCCCTTGGCGGCGTAGGAATCGGTGTCGAGGGCCTCGAGCAGTGCCCGGCCGTCGTCGTCGGCCGCGGCCAGGCCGGCCGGCGCGGCGAGCGAGACGACGATCAGGCACAGCAGCCCCTGCACGAGGGAGCGAATCGTCCTCATGACCATGTCCTGTCAGTGGGAGAAAGGAAGGCCCGGGCCGCGATCGCGACCCGGGGAGCGGCTTATTCGGCCGAGGCCACCTCGGTGTCGGCACCACCGCCGCAGCGTCCCTCGACGACGTTGTAGTTGCCGCAGCGCATCGGGGCGCGCCAGTCGCTGATCAGGTCGCGCGAGCCCGGCAGATAGTCGGACCAGGCATCGCCGGCCACGGTGGATGGGGTCTCCCAGACGATGGAGAACTGGCCGTTGTCCTGGATCTCGCCGATCAGCACCGGCTTGGTGATGTGATGGTTGGGCATCATGGTGGCGTAGCCGCCGGTCAGGTTGGGCACGGACACGCCGATGATGGCGTCCTTGACCGCGTCGACGTCGGCGGTGCCGGCCTTGCGCACGGCCTCGGTCCACATGTTGAAGCCGATGTAGTGGGCCTCCATCGGGTCGTTGGTGACCGCCATCTCGTCGCCGGTGTAGTCGATCCAGCTATCGATGAAGTCGTAGTTGGTGTCGGTATCGACGCTCATGAAGTAGTTCCAGGCGGCCAGATGGCCGACCAGCGGCGCGGTGTCGATGCCGGAGAGCTCCTGCTCGCCCACCGAGAAGGCCACCACCGGGATGTCCGCGGCATCGATGCCTTGGTTGCCGAGCTCACGGTAGAACGGCACGTTGGCGTCGCCGTTGATGGTCGAGACCACCGCGGTCTTCTTGCCCTGGCTGCCGAAGTCCTTGATGCCGGAAACGATGTTCTGCCAGTCGGAATGCCCGAAGGGGGTGTAGTTGACCATGATGTCGTCGTCGGCGACGCCATGATCCTTGAGATAGGCCTCGAGAATCTTGTTGGTGGTGCGCGGATAGACATAGTCGGTGCCGGCCAGCACCCAGCGCTCCACGCCAACGTCGTTCATCAGGTAATCGACCGCCGGGATCGCCTGCTGGTTGGGCGCCGCGCCGGTGTAGAAGACGTTCTCGGAGGACTCCTCGCCCTCGTACTGGACCGGGTAGAACAGCAGGCCGTCGAGCTCCTCGACCACCGGCAGCACCGACTTGCGCGACACCGAGGTCCAGTTGCCGAAGATCACGTCGACCTCGTCCTGGGCCAGCAGCTGGCGCGCCTTCTCGGCGAACAGCGGCCAGTCGGAGGCCGGGTCGACCACCACCGGCTCGAGCTCGCGGCCGAGCAGGCCGCCCTGCTCGTTCTGCTGCTCGATCAGCATCAGCATGGTGTCCTTGAGAGTCGACTCGCTGATGGCCATGGTGCCGGAGAGCGAGTGCAGGATGCCGACCTTGATGGGGTCTTCCTGCGCCAGGGCCGGTGCCGAGACGGCCAGGCTCAGCAGGCTGGCGGCGAACAGGCGCTTGGGCACGGTGGGCGAATGGGAACTCATGGTGATCTCCTTGTCGATCCAGACGTTGTATTGGCGTTGTTATGGAGGGCGCTGACACACCGCGGTGCACCATGCCCTACCCCCACTTTGCAAGAGCTACGCCACATTCTGGACCAACCGGGATAAAGGTTAATTTTCAATAATTTAAAGAATCTACCTGAGCGCCCACCTCCGCCGAAAGTGCCCTTCTGGTGCAAGGGGTACGCCGCTTACGCGCCACTTTGGTGCCACCTCAGTCCCCGTCCGGCTCGAACCGGGCATGCACGCGATCGCGTCCCGCCTGCTTGGCCGCATAGAGCGCCTGGTCGGCGCGCTTGATGGCCGGCGTCAGCGAGGCCTCGGCCGGATCGATCCGCGCCACGCCCAGCGAGGCGGAATAGGACAGCCACGATGCGCCGGACGAGGCGTCGTCGATCCTCGTCGAGGCCCACACCGGCGTTTCGGCCACCGTGCGGCGCAGCCGCTCGGCCACCACCATGGCCTGCTCGGCGTCGGTGTCGCAGAGCAGGGCGACGAACTCCTCGCCGCCCATGCGGCACAGCACATCGCCTTCGCGCAGCTGCTCGCGGACCGTCTCGGCGAAGGCCTGGAGCACCCGGTCGCCCACGTCGTGACCGTGAACGTCGTTGATGCGCTTGAAATGATCCAGGTCGATGGCCACCAGGCTCAGCGGCATTCCGCCGCGGCGCGCCCTTGCCATCTCCAGGGCGGCCTGCTCCATCAGGTAGCGGCGATTGCCGAGGCCGGTCAGGGGATCGGTCATGGCCTGCTCCTCCAGACGAGCCTCCAGGTCCTTGCGCTCGCGAAGATCGAAGACCGTGGCCCGGGTGTACTGAAAGCCCTCCGCGGTGACCTGGGCAGTCGCCTGGATCGCTACCGGCAGCGTCGTGCCGTCGGCACGCAACAGCTCGCACTCGGCGCTGCCTTCGCCCTCTTCGCCCAGCACGCGGCGAAAGGCCGCCTGGAAGGCACTCCGGGTCTCCGGGCTGACGAAATCGCGATACAGACGACGACCGATGACCTCGTCGGCCCGCAGCCCCAACCAGCCGAGCTCGGTGCGGTTGATCCTGACGATGCGGCCATCGGCGTCCAGGGAGTGATAGCCGCAGGGCGCGTGCTCGTAGAGATCCTGCACCTCGTCGGCGTACTGACGGGCCTCCCCGGCCAGGCGCTGCGCTTCGCGGGAAAAGGCCATGGCCTGGCGACGCAGTTGATGCTGACGCTGCAGGCTGAGCACCCAGAGCACGCCCACGGCCACCGCCAGCAGATAGGTCAGCACGATCACCAGCAGCTGCCAGGGATTGCCCAGCAACAGTGCCGAGAGCGTCGGCCGGGGCACCAGGATGCCGAGTCTCCAGGGCTGGGTGTCCGGCCGCGTCATGATCATGCCCGCCTCGCTGCGGTAATGGTGAGTGCGCATGTCATGGGTGCGGAAACGCAGCAGCTCGTCCTCGAGCGGCAACTCGCCCTGGCTGCGCGACTGAAGACTCCGCCACAGCTCGGGATAGCGCTTGCCCAGACGGTCGCCGAAGCCGATGGCATCCTCCACGCCGGGGAGCAGCCAGCGGCCGCTGGCATCGGCCATGATCGCCCTTACGCCCTCCTCCTCCTCGACGACATGGGGCAGGCGCGAAGTGAGGTAGTGCCAGTCCAGGGTGAACAGCAGCACGCCGAGACGGTGGCCGTCGGCGCCGAACACCGGCGTGGCGATGTCGATCACCGCCGTGGTGCCCGTCTCGGCGCCAGCACGGCTGAGTCCGACCCGGGGCGGCGATACATAGAGATTCCGCGCCGGCTGTCGCATGGCCTCGCGAAAGTAGTCGGCATGGGCGTGGTCGACGCCGGTCGGATGGGGCAACGGGCGAGTGCCGGCCGACATCAGCTCCTCGCCCTCGACACCGATCAGGACGAGGCGACTGTAGCGACCGAAATGGGTCGTCAGGGTATCGAGCAGCGCCGACAGCTGTGCCAGGTTCGTCTGGGTGGAGATCTGGCGATAGATCGCCACGCCGTCATGGACATCGCGCAGGTGGCGTCGCAGCAACGGCAGCTCGGCTACGGCCAGCACCTGGTTGAAACTCTCGTTCATGTCGTGAAGCAGGGTCTCGTACTCGGCGTCGAGCCGAGTGGCCGCGGCATCCCGAGCGCCGTCGAGACGCGTCTGGAGCTGGGCGACGAAGATCGGCGCCAGCGCCGCCGTGACGAGCAGAAGGGGCACGACCGTGGCAATGACCAGGCGCGCCCCGAGCGAGGTCGGTAGCATCATGTCAAAGGAATCGGCGAGTCGACGGCCAGATGATCGGGCAGATTTCCTAACGCAGTGAGCGGCATCGGGCGGGCGAAATAAAAGCCCTGGAGCAGATCGCAGCGGCGGCGCAGCATGTCCTGCCACTGTGCTGCGGTCTCGATGCCCTCGGCGACCACCACCATGTCCATGTGGTGCGCCATGGTGATCACGCCCTGCACGATGGCCGCACTGCGGCGTTCAGTGAGCGTCCTGGCGATGAAGCTGCGATCGAGCTTCACCTTGTGCGTCGGCAGGTCGCAGAGGTAACTGAGACTGGAGAAGCCGGTGCCGAAATCGTCGATTGCCACCCGCACGCCGATGGCCTTGAGACGGTTCATCACATCGACCACCTGGGAGGCACCGTCGAGGAAGACGCTCTCGGTGACCTCGAGCTCCAGCTGCCCGGGAGGCAACCCGGTCTCGTCCAGCACTCGGCAGACCTCGTCGAAGAAGCCGTCGCGGTGGAACTGTAGCGACGAGATGTTCACGGCTAGGGACAGCGGGCGTTCGCGACCGGCATTGAACCCCGCCAGTTCGCGGCAGGCACGGCGCAGCACCCAGCGGCCCAGCGGGATGATCTGGCCGGTCTGCTCCGCCAGCGGGATGAAGTCGCCCGGCGAGACCATGCCGCGCTCGGGATGACGCCAGCGCACCAGGGCCTCGACCCCGCAGACGCGCCCGCTGGGAGCGTCCACCAGCGGCTGATAGTGCAGTTCGAACTGCTCGTCCTGCAGGGCGGCGTGCAGGTCATGGCGCAGCAGCACGCTGTCCCGGGAGCCCGCCATCTCGCGGCCGCGATACCACTGCCAGGTATTGCGCCCCTGGCGCTTGGCCCGCTCCAGCGCCGAATCCGCGTGCTGCAGCAGCTCATGGGGCTGCGAGGCGCCGGCCTCGTTGTCGGCGATGCCGATGCTGGCGCTGACATGAAGACGCTGCCCGTCGACTTCGATGGGCAGCGCCAGCGTCTCGAGGGTGCGCTCGGCCAGCTCGGCGACCGAGTCTCCACCGTCGAGTTCGGTCAACATCACCCCGAACTCGTCGCCCATCAGGCGGGCCACGACCTGCCCTTCGCCCACCAGCCGCCTGAGGCGCTGGGCCACGCGCATCAGCACCTGGTTGCCCAACGGACGCCCCAGCCCCTCGTTGATGCTCTTGAAGCCGTCCATGTTGAGGATCATCACCGCCAGAAACGCGGGTTGCTTCAGGGCCTCGCCCAGGCGATCGACGAAGTCGCCGTGGTTGGGCAGGCCGGTCGTCAGGTCATGGGTGGCCTGATAGGCGATCAGCGAGGCCTGCTCCTTTTCCAGGGTGACATCCCGCAGGCTGCCGATGAAATGCGTGCAGTCGCCGCCGGCATCGAAGACCGGGCTGATGACCAGATGGTTCCAGAACGTCGAGCCGTCCTTGCGGTAGTGACGCAGCGTGACCTCGGTACCGCGACGCTGGCGTATCGCCATGCGCATGGCCTCGACGGCCTCCGTTTCGGTCTCGGGCCCCTGAAGCAGCTCCCAGCTGCGGCCCATCACCTCATCCTGCGCATAGCCGGTCATGGCCTCGAAGGCCGGATTGCTGAACACGATGGGCGTATCGAAGCGCGCCTCGATCATCAGCATACCGGCCGGGCTGGCATCGATGCCGCGCTTGAGCAGGCGCAGCTCGTCGGTCTGTCGCCGCTCTTCGGTGACGTCACGGCAGACGCCATAGACGCTGACGATCTCGCCATCGATGATCACCGGGAACTTGCTTACCTCCAGTCGGCAGGAACGCCCCGACGCATGGACGATGCGAATCTCGTAGGTCAGCGTCTCGCCGGCCCGGGCCCGGTCGAAGTTGGCCTGGGCCGAGGCCCGCCAGGCAGGCTCGACGAAACGACAGAAATGCGTCCCCAGCATCGCCTCCGGCGAGTGGCCGGTAATGCGCTCGACGGCGGGATTGACGCGCTGGAAGCGTCCCTCCAGATCGAAGGCGTAAGCCCCGTGCGGATGATTGTCGAACAGCGCGTGATGCCAGCGGGACAGCGCCTTGTGTTCTCGGCCATCGCGGTCACGTATCAGGGCCAGCGAGATCAGCGCGGCCGCTTGGCGCAGGCGCCGCTCGGCGACCTCGGTGGGCTCCCTGGGCGTGGGGAAATAGGCGTCGAGCACCCCCAGCAGCGTATCGTCGGGGCTGACCACCGGCATCGACCAGCAGGCCCGCACGCCTTCGTCCAGGGCTGCCGCGCGCAGACGCGCCCAGCGCGGATCGAGGGCGATGTCATCCGAGACGATGAAGCGCCCCTCTCGGGCCGCAGCAGCGAAAGACGCCGCCTCGGCATTCAACGGCACCGACCAGCAGCGACGCGCGTAAGCATCGGACAGCCCCTCCCCGATCTCGAGGCTGAGGGTGTCCGACGACGGCTGGTGACGCATGAAGGCCGCAGTGGCGCCGGGCAACACCAGCTCCACCCAACGGGCGATGGCCGACAGAGTGTCGTGCAGCGGCTGCTGCCGAGCGATCCGCTCATGGATGTCCTGCTGCGCCTCCAGCCACGGAAGCTCTCGTTTCATCGGCACGGTCCCCGGTACGTTGCTGGCTGGGCCTGGCGGCACTGTAAGCAAGAAGGATCACGCCTGGCCCCTGCCGGACATCGTCGACATCGACGGGACTGACGATGCCCGCTCCGGATGCGTCAGCCACAAAGGCATCCTGCTCGACAGAGCATATAGCATCTGCCTGGTGCCGACATGGCGCCTCTGACCATGGCCCTTCTATCGGCAAGGGGAGGACGGTCTTGATCGCCGTGTCGTGACGAGTGTGGACACGGGTCGCAGCCGGCATCGGCCCTGGCCGACCGCGCCGCCATGCCTTCCCGCCGGATACGCAACGGGGGCGTCGGCCGGCTGCCGACGCCCCCGTCAGGTGGCGAACGCGTTCAGGCTCACGCCATCAGTCGCCCTCCGGGCCTCCGGTGCCGGTGGCCACCTTCATGCGACGGCGCAGCAGCGGGCCGACGATGTAGGGCAGGATCAGGCCGAGGCCGGCGAACACCCACAGGCCGATGGCCAGGCCGCTGTCCCACAGGATGGTCCAGTCGCCGTCGGCGATGTCCATGGCGTGACGCAGGTTCTTCTCCATCTCCGGCCCCAGCAGCAGGCCGAGGATGATCGGCACCAGCGGAATCTCCAGCTTGCGGAAGACATAGCCGGCCACGCCGAAGGCCACCATGAAGTAGAGGTCGAAGGCGCTGTTGCTGATCGAGTAGATGCCCACGAAGGCCACCATGGTGACGACCGGCAGCAGGTACTTCGGCGGCACCGACAGCAAACGGACGAAGATGCCCACCAGCGGAATGTTCAGCACCAGCAGCAGGAAGTTGCCGATCAGCAGCGCCGCGATCACGCCCCAGACGATATCGGCGTTCTGGGTGAACATCAGCGGCCCGGGGGTGATGTTCAGCGAGATCAGCAGCGCCAGCAACACCGCGGTGGTGCCGCTGCCCGGCACGCCGAGGGTCAGCATCGGCACCAGGGCACCGCTGGAGGCGCCGTTGTTGCCGGCCTCGGGACCGGCCACGCCGCGCGGGTCGCCCTCACCGAAGTAGCCCTTGCTGCCGACCACCTTCTTCTCGAGGGTGTAGCCGATGAAGCTGCCCAGGGAAGCCCCCGCACCGGGAAGCACGCCGGCGATGAAGCCGAGGATGCCGCCGCGGATGCTCGACGGCATGATGCCGCGGATGTCGGCCCACTTCAGCGACAGCTTGTTGACGGTCATCTTTTCCTTGCCGCCGCCGGCCTTGTCCTCGATGAAGAACAGCAGCTCGGAGATGGCGAACAGGCCGACAATGGCGATGATGAAGTCGACGCCCTCGTAGAGCTCCAGCACGCCGAAGGTGTAGCGCTGCACGCCGGTGCTGTCGATGCCCATGGTGGAGATCATCAGGCCCAGGCAGGCCGCCACCACGGTCTTCATCGGGTTCTTGCCGGTAATGCCGCCGAGGGTGGCGAAGGCCAGCAGGAACAGTGCGAAATACTCGGCCGGGCCGAAGGTCAGGGCGAACCTGGCCAGCAGCGGCGCCAGCAGGATCAGGCCCACGGTGGCGATCAGACTGCCCATGAAGGAAGCCACGGCGGAGATCGCCAGCGCCTCGGCAGCCTTGCCCTTCCTGGCCATCGGATAGCCGTCGAGGCAGGTCATCATCGCCGGCTCGTCGCCGGGAATGTTGAGCAGAATCGAGGAGATGCGCCCGCCGTACATGGCCCCGGCATAGACCGAGGTGAGCATGATCAGCGCGGTTTCCGGCGGCAGGCCCAGGGAGAAGGCCAGCGGAATCAGGATCGCCACGCCATTGGCCGGCCCGAGGCCCGGCAGCGCCCCGATCAGGGTGCCGAGGAAGGCCCCCAGCAGGGCGAACATCAGGTTATGCGGCGCCAGGGCGACGCCGAAGCCGTCGATCAGATAACCCAGCGTTTCCATCAGCTCACCTCCAGGAGGGACAGCGGCCCCAGCGGCAGCGCCAGATCGAGGGCAAAGTTGAACACCAGGAACACCACCACCCCGGCCACGCCGCCGGTGACGTAGGCCCGGACCGGAGAGGCGCCCATGCGCCAGCACAGCGTGCCCACCGCCAGCAGGGTGCTGAGGATGAAGCCGAGCGGCTGAAGCAGCGCGGTGTAGGCGATCAGCACCACCACCGCGATCACCAGCTCGATGCCGGTGCGGCTCCACGGCCAGGCGTTATCCGGGTCGGGCCGCACGATCAGATAGAGGCTGGACAGCGCCAGCACCGCGGACAGCAGCAGCGGGAAGGTCTCGGGGCCGACGCCCTCGGCCCCGCCGAACGGCTCGGGAAACTGGCTGGCGCCCCAGCCGTACGCGACGGCCAGGGCGATCAACAGGACCCCGAAGATGCGGTCGTTGAAGGTCATTACTGGATCAGCCCGATATCTTTGGAGAGTTGATTGATGTCGGCGATCTGGTCGGTCACGAACTGCTCGAACTCACCGGCGCTCATGTGGAACGGCATCAGGCCATTGCTGGTCATGACATCCTTCCACTCCTGGCTCTCGTAGATGGTGTCCATGGCATCCATCCAGTACTGCTTGGCCTCGTCGGAGACGTCGGCCGGCATGTAGAAGCCGCGCCAGTTCGGGCCGATGGCGTCGATGCCCTGCTCGCGGGCGGTGGGGATATCGCTGTACTCGCCCGGCAGGCGCTCCTCGGCGAGCACGGCCAGCACTCGCAGGTCACCGGACTCCATGAAGCCCTGGGCCTCGGTGATGTCGCCGGTGAAGGCGTCGACGTGGCCACCGACCACCTGGGTCATGGCTTCGCCACCGTTGTTGTACGACAGGTAGGGAATGCGCGGCAGATTCTCGACGCCGGCTTCCTGGGCGGCGATCAGCACCTTGAGGTGGTCCCAGCCGCCCTTGGCGCTGCCGCCGGCGAACTTGACGCTGCGCGGGTTTTCCTTGAGTGCCTCCATCAGCTCGGGCAGATCGTCGTACTCGGAATCATCGGCCACGGCGATCACGCCGTAGTCGGCGCCCAGCGCGCCCACCCAGTTGACCATGTCGGCGGTCATGCCCGGGAACTGCCCCTGGGCCAGGCGGGTGGTGGTGGCGGTGGAGGCGGCCACCAGCAGCTGCTCGTCGCCGGCACGCTTGCTGACGGTATGGGCGTAGGCCACACCGCCGCCGGCGCCGGCCATGTTGATGGTCTGCACGTTGGCCGGCACCAGGTCCAGCTGTTCCATGACGTTGCCGACGCTGCGGCAGGTGAAGTCCCAGCCGCCACCCGGATCGGCGGGGGCAATGCACTCGACCTTGCCCTGGGGTTCGAAGGCCATGGCGGAACCGGCGCTGACGGTGAAGGCGGCGACGGCGACGAACTTGAGCGGCGTTCTCACGGACATTGTTGTTGTCCCCTCTATGATTTTCGTTGGCGGATCGGGTCGGGCTTGCCGGGCGCTGACACCTGCCTTACAATTCTGTAAGGCAGAACAACGTTCCCTTGAGCGGAAAATTAGGCCGCCCACGCCATGGGGGTCAATGCCGTGGCGTCGAATTGCGACCAAAGTTGCAGGGCGCCGAATGTCCGTCACCGAGATACCGAAAGGAGCCGAGATGGCCCAGGACCGTGTCGAGGCCGTGGAGCGAGCGCTGACCGTGCTCGAGGTCTTCGATTCTTCCCAGGAGGCGTTCGCCCTGGCCGAACTGGCCGAGGCCACCGGCTTCTACAAGAGCACCCTGCTGCGCCTGCTCGGATCGCTGGCCCGCTTCGACTACGTGCAGCGCGGCGAGGACGGCCGCTGGCGACTCGGCGGCAGCCCCATGCGCCTGGCGCGCCGCCACGCGCCCTCGCAGCAGCTGGCCGTGCGCGTCCAGCCCTGGCTCGACCGCCTGGCCGCCGAGACCGGGGAAACCGCGGCCCTGCTGGCGCTGCATCCCGGCGAGGTGGAGTGCCGGCTGGCCGCCCTGCCCGCCACGCCGCTGCGCCACGATCTGCGCCCCGGCAGCCGCTGGCCGACCGAACGCGATACGGATCCGCGCCCCGCCCTGCCCGGCGGCGCCATGACCTGCCTGGCCCTGTCCGTCACGACCGGAGAGGCACCGCTGTGGCTGTCGCTGTCCGGCCCCGCCGGGCGCCTGGCCCCGGAGGCCGCCCACGAGGCCCTGGCCCGGGCGCGCGACGCCCTGAGCGGAAGCCTTGCCGGCGAGAAGGAGACCCCACGATGATGCTGCTGGTGGAAGACGACCGGCTGCTGGCGGAGACGCTGGTGGACGCCCTGTCGCTGGAGGGTCACGGCATCGAGCACCTGGCCGATGGCGAGGCCGCCCGGCAGCGCCTGGATGGCGCCGACCACGGCCTGTCGCTGGTGCTGCTGGACCTCAACCTGCCCGGCTGCGGCGGGCTCGAGGTGCTCGAGACCCTGCGCCGACACGACGCCGACACCCCGGTGCTGATCCTCACCGCCCGGGGCGCGGTGGAAGACCGGGTACGCGGCCTCGATCTCGGCGCCGACGACTACCTGGCCAAGCCCTTCGCCCTGGACGAACTCGAGGCCCGGGTGCGTGCCCTGCTCCGCCGCCGCGAACGCGGCCAGACGCTCCAGGTCGGCCCGCTGGCCTTCGACGCCCCGGCCCAGCGCTTCGCCCTCGACGGCGAGACGCTGTCGCTGCCGCCGCGCGAGCAGCGCCTGCTGGCCTGCCTGATGCGCCACGCCGGCGAGCCGGTCGACAAGGCCCGGCTCGCCGAGGAAGCCTTCCAGGGCGAGACCATGGGCGACAACGCCATCGAGGTCTACGTGCACCGCCTGCGCAAGCGCCTGGCCGGCAGCGCCGTCGCCCTGCGCACCGTGCGCGGCCTGGGGTACCTGCTGGAGGCGGTGTGACGCGGCGCGACAGCCTGTATCGCCGGCTGCTGACCTGGCTGCTGCTGCCGCTGATGGCGCTGGGCGCGCTGATGGTGCTGCAGGCCTGGATCGAGGCGCGCCAGACCGCCGATCGCGCCTTCGATCGACTGCTCGAGGCCGCCACCCTGGCCATCGCCGAGCAGGTCCAGTGGCAGGACGACCGGCTGTGGCTCGATCTGCCTCCCGCGGCACTCGAGATGCTCGCCACCGATGCCGAGGAGCGCGTCTTCTACGCCCTCTACGACGCCGAGGGACGCTTCGTCACCGGCAACGCCGACCTCCCCGGCCCGCCCCGCCGCGACGATGAGAAGGCCGGCACGCTGCACTTCCGCGACCTGGTCTGGCGCGATCTCTCGCTGCGCCAGGGCGTGCGCCGCGCCCGCCTGGAGGACTGGCAGACCCGCGAGCGCTTCGAGGTGCGCGTCGCTCACACCCGGGAGGGCCGCGAACGCCTCGCGGCTGAGCTGCTGCGCACCAACCTGGCCTACATCCTGGGCATGGCGGGGCTCGCTGCGGCGGTCGTGGTGCTGGCCATCCGCGGCGCCCTGACCCCGCTGAGCCGCCTGCGCCACGCCATACGCGCCCGCGACCCGCGCACCCTGACGCCCCTGGCACTGCCGCTGCCGCGCGAACTGGCCGAACTTCGCGAGACGCTCAACGAACTGCTGGCGCGGATGCGCCGGGTGAAAGCCAACCAGGAGCGCTTCATCGGCGACGCCTCGCACCAGTTGCGCACCCCGCTCGCCGGCCTTTCGGCCCGGGCCGAGCTGGCCCTGCGCCAGGACGACCCGCAGCGCTGGCGAGAGGCGCTCGAGGCCATGCAGGCGACCAGCGCCCGCACCTCGCACCTGGCCGTCCAGCTGCTGTCGCTGACCCGCCTCGACAACCCCGAGTACCATCCCGAGCTGGCACCGGTGGCCCTTGACGACCTGGCCCGGCACGCCGTGCGACGCCACTGGAGCGCCTGTCATCGCGACGGCATCGACCTGGGCCTGGAAGCCTCGGAGACCTCGGCGACGGTCGCCGGGCTCGACTGGCAGCTCGAGGAAGCGCTGGCCAATCTGATCGACAACGCGCGCCGCTACGGGGCGACGCACATCACCGTGCGGGTCACCGCCGCGCCGCCCGTGCTCGAGGTCGAGGACGACGGCCCCGGCATCCCCGCCGACCAGCGCCTGCTGATGCTGCGCCCCTTCCATCGCGGCAGCGACGAGCCCGACGGCTCCGGGCTGGGGCTTGCCATCGTCGACGGCATCGCGCGCACCCACGGCGCCCGACTGCGGCTCAATGACGGCCTGGACGGCCAGGGGCTGCGGGTCGGCCTGCACTTTCCGGAGGAGACCACCTGATGCGCCATCGCTGGCCTGTGCTGATAGGACTGTGGTCGCTGCTGTGCCTGGCCCCGCTCGCCGTCGCCGACGAGCGCCTGCACTACCCCGCCACGCCGACGAACGACGGCACCTCGGGCGAGCTGGTGGTCCACGGTGCCCTGGACCTCGTCTACGCCCGCACGCTGTTCGAGGCCTTCCATGCCCGCCATCCGGACATCGCGCTGACCTATCGCAACCTCGATACCCTAGGCCTGCACCGGCGTTTCCTCGAGCATCCCGACGAGGTCGACGTATTGATGTCCTCGGCCATGCCCTGGCAGTACCGGCTGGCCAACGACGGCCATGCCCGCCCGCTGGCTTCGCCGGAGGCCGAGGCCTGGCCTGCCTGGGCGCGCTGGCGGCACGAGCTGTTCGCCTTCACCTTCGAACCGATCGTGATGGTGGTGCGCCGCGAGCTCATCGAGCGCTTCGGCCGTCCGGACAGCCACGCCGAGCTGCTCGCCCTGCTCGAGCGTCATCCCGACGCCATGCGCGGACGCGTGGTCACCTACGACCCGGAGCACAGCGGCGCCGGCTACGGCTATGCCATTCAGGAATCGCGGCTCACGCCGCGCTACTGGGATCTGGTGGCCGCCTTCGGTGCCACGCAGACGGCGCTGGCGACCACCACCGGCGAGATGCTCGAGGGCCTCGACGAGGGTCGCTACTGGCTCGGCTACAACCTGCTGGGCAGCTACGCCCAGGCGGTGGCCGATGCCCATCCGGCGCTGGAGGTGGTGGTGCCCGACGACTATGCGCTGGTCACCCAGCGCCTGGCACTGATCTCGCACCAGTCGCCGCATCCGGACAATGCGCGCCGTTTCATGAATTTCCTGCTCGGCGAGTCGGGCCAGCGAGTGATCGCCGAGGCGACGCCTCTCGGCGCCATGCACCCGGCCCTGAACGGACCGGGCACGGTCACGGCCCTGCAGGCGACACACGGCGAGGCACTGCGCCCGGTATCGCTGGGGCCGGAGCTGCTGGCGACGCTGGACGACCTCAAGCGCCAGGCGCTGCTGGAACGCTGGAAACGGGAGTTCACGCGCGCGAACGCCACACCGCCCTAGCGGGTGGCACGGCGTCGGGCGCAGAAGGAGAAGGCGCGGGAGGAAGGGCTCAGTCGGCCAGACTGAGCTGGACCCGGGCCGTTCCGCGATGGAGCATGCCGAGCGCGCGAGCGGCGCTCTTGGAGAGGTCGATCACCCGGCCGGAAACGAAGGGGCCGCGGTCGTTGATCATCACCTCGACCTGTCGCCCGTTATCGGGCCGGGTCACCAGCACCTTGGTACCGAACGGCAGGGTACGGTGGGCCGCGGTGAGCTCACGCTGGTCGAAGGCGTCGCCGCTGGCCGTGGTACGGCCCTGAAAGTAGTCGCTGTAGTAGGACGCCACCCCTTTCTGAATCGACGCCCCCTGCTGGTCCTCGTGGGCCAGACTCGCGCCGGCGGCGCCGAGCATCCAGGCCACCAGGCCGACTTGCACCAGACGGCGAAAGCCTCTGGGGCGGGCCAGGCCCGCCTTGCCGGAAATTCCCATCTGTCACCTCGTAACGACAGGGTCGCCGATCGACCTCCCGCGATCAGGCGCCGTCAGACGCATCGGACGGTGTCGGGTGCTTTCCCTGCAGCCAACCCAGGCTGGCGGCTCGCTCGCTGTCGAACCAGGCCAGCGCGTCGTGCAATGTCACCACCTTACCGACGATGATAAGCGTTGGAGGTCGGATATTAGCCAACTCGTCGGCCGACGGCAAATCCCCCAGGCTCGCCACGTGGACCCGCTGACGCGCCGTGGTGCCCTGTTCGATCAGCGCCAGCGGCGTGTCGGCCGCCAGGCCGTGGGCGCGCAGCCGCTCGCTGATGATCTCGAGACTGCCGAGCCCCATGTAGAACACCAGGGTCTGGCCGGGACTGGCCAGCGCCGGCCAGTCCAGGTCGCAGCTGCCGTTGCGCAGGTGCCCGGTGATGAAGCGCACCGACTGGGCATGATCGCGATGGGTCAGCGGAATGCCGGCATAGGCGGCGCAGCCGGAGGCCGCGGTGATGCCCGGCACCACCTCCACCTCGACCCCGGCGGCCACCAGGGTCTCGAGCTCCTCGCCGCCGCGGCCGAAGATGAAGGGATCCCCCCCCTTGACGCGCACGACGCGCTTGCCCGACTTCGCCCAGTCGACCAGCGCCTGGTTGATGCCCTCCTGGGGCACGCTATGGTCGGAGCGCGCCTTGCCGACGTAAAGGCGCTGCGCCTCGGGGTTGGCCAGGGCCAGGATCTCGTCGCTGACCAGCCTGTCGTGCAGGATGATCTCCGCGGCCTGCAGGCGGCGCAGCGCCTTGACGGTCAACAGCTCCGGGTCGCCGGGACCGGCACCAACCAGGCTGACGCGGCCCGGTGCCAGCTCGGACGCCGCGGGAGGAAGCCGTAGATCCGGCGTGACGGTCGGAGAAGTCGCGGCGCACATATTCCAATATCTCGATCAAATAAGGTTTTATATGCAATAAAGTAATTAATTTGGCGACAAAATGCCACTCCCGCAGCGCCCGGAACGGGGCTTTTTTCCTCGATCAAACGACGCGGCCCCCGCAAGAGCGGGGGCCGCGTGGTCGCCGGGCGTCCTCGCCGTCAGGCGCAGAGCGTACGCTTCAGGCGCGGGCTGGCGAGCTCGCCGATCAGCGTGATCACTGCCAGCGCCAGCAGCAACCAGGGCCACTGCACGCCGAACTCCAGGGTGGCAATGCCCAGGGCATCGAGGAATACCGTCACGATGCCCAGCGGGCTGACATAACGCACCATGAACAGCCACAGGGCATGCACCGCCGGCGACAGGCCGAGCTCTTCGCGCATGGCCTCGCTGCTGAGCACGAAGCCGGCCAGCAGGGCCACGCCCAGGCCGCCCAGCGGCATCATCCAGCGCGACGTGAGGTAGTCCAGCCAGCCGAAGAAGTGCTTGCCGGCCAGGGTCCACTCGGCCCCGACGTTGAAGGACAGCATCGCCAGGGTGCTGATGATCCACAGCACGATGCCCACACCCCACGCCGCCGCACGACGCGTGATGCCCTTGTTGTCGGTGAGCCAGGAGACCGTGGCCTCGACCATGGAGATCGACGAGGTCAGGGCCGCCATGGACAGCATGACGAAGAACAGCACGCCGAACAGGGTGCCCATCGGCATGGCCTGGAAGGCCAGCGGCAGGCTCATGAAGATCAGCCCCGGGCCGCTGCCCGGCTCCATGCCGTTGGCAAAGATCACCGGGAAGATCGCCAGGCCGGCCATCAGCGCCACCAGGGTATCGGCAACGGCCACGCTGAGGGTGGTACGGCCGATGGAGGCCTTGTTCGGCAGATAGCTGCCGTAGGTCAGGATCGCGCCGGAAGCCAGCGACAGGGTGAAGAAGGCGTGGCCCATGGCGGCCAGCATGCCCTCGCTGGACAGGCTGCCGGCATTGAAGGCGAACAGGAAGCGCAGCGCGTCGCCGAAGCCGCCGGAGAAGGCGCCATAGACGATCATGATCAGCAGCATCACGACCATGCCGGGCATCATCCAGCTGACGCTCTTCTCGATGCCGGCCTGCACGCCCTTGCCGACGATCACCATGGTGGCGACCGTGACCAGAGTGCTCCAGAAGCCGAGATTGAGCGGGTTGGCATTGTTGGCGCCGAAGATCGCCGCCATGTCGTCGACGCTGGAGCCGGCCAGGCCGCCGGTCAGCATCTTCCACAGGTAGGAGAAGGACCAGCCGGCCACGACCACGTAGAAGCACAGGATCATGAAGCCGCAGAGCATGGCCATCCAGCCGAGCAGCGACCAGGCCGAGGCGCCCCTGGACTCGGCGGTGACGCGGCGAATGGCGTCGATGGGGCTGCCGCGGCCGCGGCGACCCAGGGCGATCTCGGTCATCATCACCGGCACGCCGATGGCCAGGATGCAGGCCAGATAGACCAGCACGAAGGCACCGCCGCCGTATTCGCCGGTCATGTAGGGAAACTTCCAGACGTTGCCCAGGCCGACCGCGGAGCCGGTCGCCGCCAGGACGAAGCCCCAGCGGCCCAGCCACTGAGTACGGGGTTGTGAGTCGTTAGTCATGTCACACCAGGGATCACGGAACTGTTGTTGTCGCCGCCACGCAGCATGGGGCCGGTACAGGGCGCCCATTGTGACGGATTTTGTCGTGGTTGGGCAGGGAGACGGCGGATTGTTCTGGTTTCCGCCTCCCCGCCTGGACCGGCTGGCGGCCGGCCAGACATGCCTCAATCGTCCTCGAGCACGCCGCGGCGGATCTGATCCTCCTCGATGGATTCGAACAGCGCCTTGAAATTGCCCTCGCCGAAGCCATCGTTGCCCTTGCGCTGAATGATCTCGAAGAAGATCGGGCCGATCACGGTCTCGGTGAAGATCTGCAGCAGCACGCCCTGATCGGGACCACCATCCACCAGCAGGTTCAGCTCGCGCAGCTCGTCGAGGTTCTCCTCGTGGTTGGGCACGCGCTGATCGACCTTCTCGTAGTAGGTGTCCGGGGTGGTCAGGAACTGGATGCCATTGGCCTTCAGCGCGCGTACCGTGGCGTAGATGTCGTCGGTGGCCATGGCCAGGTGCTGGATGCCCTCGCCGTTGTATTCGCGCAGGAACTCGGCGATCTGGGAGCTGTCGTCGGCGGATTCGTTGATCGGGATGTGCATCTTGCCGCAGGGAGCGGTCATGGCACGGGAGTAGAGGCCGGTCTTCTTGCCGGCGATGTCGAAATAGCGCAGCTCGCGGAAATTGGCCAGCCGGGTGTAGAAGCCGGCCCAGACGTCCATCTGGCCGCGATCGACGTTGTGGGTCAGATGGTCGAGCACCTGCAGGCCCACGCTGTTGTCGCCGGCGCTGCGGCCCTCGATCGGCGCGAAGTCGATGTCATAGATGGTGCGGCCCTCGCCGTCGAGCTTGTCGTCGACGAAGTACAGCAGCGAGCCGCCGATGCCCTCGACCGCCGGAATACCGACCTCGCCCTCGCCCACCGGCACGTCCACCGGCGTGGCGCCGCATTCCACCGCGCGGTCGTAGGCCTGGCGGGCATCGGCCACCTTCCAGGCCATGGCACAGGCGGAGGGGCCATGAACGCGGGCGAACTCGGCGGCATGGCTGCCGGGTTCGGCGTTGAGCACGAAGTTGATTCTTTCCTGCTGGAACAGGAAGACGTTCTTGGAGCGGTGCTTGCGGGTCTCGGTGAAGCCCAGCTGCAGGAACAGGCGACGCAGCGCCTCGATGCCCTCGGCGGTGGGCGCACTGTACTCGACGAAGGCGAAGCCGTCGGTGCCGAGCGGATTGGTGGTGTCGATCTCGGACGCCTGGGCAGGGGTACCTTGGACAGGGGCGTTCATGCTGAACCTCCGGGGTGCTTGTGATTGTGGTCTCCGGGCCTTGGCCCTTCGAGGTGCCCCCAGACTAGTGCGACCCGCCCCCTGCCGGAATGCGCCGCGACGCCCCGACGCCGCGCCTGGACGGCCCGCCACGGCGCCATCCGTAAATATTTCGTTACACCTCGCCCAAATCCCCGATCTGTCTTGCCGCGGCGGAAAGCTTCACTGACAGGG
Organism: Halomonas sp. ND22Bw; assembly: GCF_003011945.1. Classification (NCBI taxonomy): domain Bacteria; kingdom Pseudomonadati; phylum Pseudomonadota; class Gammaproteobacteria; order Oceanospirillales; family Halomonadaceae; genus Halomonas; species Halomonas sp. ND22Bw. Next base: position 481,298 of record NZ_PXWD01000001.1, read on the forward strand.
CGTCAACATTTCGTGACACCCTCGACGTCATCATCGCCCAACAGCCGCTTCACGCTCTCGACCTTGTCGTCCATATGCTGCTCCCGGTCGGTCCGCGTGCCGAGCTTGAGGGTCGAGGTGATACGCGGCGCGCCCATCTCATGCACCGTCTCGTGACAGCGCTTGACCACTGCCATGACCTCGTCCCAGGGCCCTTCGATATTGGTGCCGTAAGCATGCATCCGATGCTCGAGCCCCGAGGCCTCGATCACTCGCTGACAGGCCGCCACCTGGGGGGAGACGGACACGCCGACCCCCATCGGTACCACGCACAGATCCACGATCACCTGCATTATGCTTACCTCATAAATATTAGCCTGATACAAAAGCCACGGCGTGAGTTGTCAGAAACGCTCATGGCTGATCTATGCTAACGCCTTGTAATAGAACAATCGGCATCACGCCACCTCCCGCTTTCACACACCGGCTGCCCCGACTCTGAAGGATCAGGAGGAACCATGACCAGCGACCCACGTCTCGGCCCCATCGCCCTGCCCGACACACGAGCCCGGCGCGTCTTCGAGAAGCTGCTCGACGGCTCCGGCATCACCCTCAACGGCTCGGCCCCCGCGGACATCCGCGTCTACCATCCCGACGTCTTCTCCCGCGTTCTGCACCAGGGCACCCTGGGGCTCGGCGAGGCCTACATGGACGGCTGGTGGGAATGCGACCGCATCGACGAACTGGCCCACCGGCTGCTGCGCCATGGCCTGGGGGAACACGCCCAGTCCAAATCGGAACGACTGATGTATCGCCTCCAGTCCGGTTTCTTCAACCTGCAGAGCCGCGCCCGCGCCCATATCGTCGGCGAGGCCCACTACGACTTCGGCAACGACCTCTTCGAACGCATGCTCGACGACACCATGTGCTACTCCTGCGGTTACTGGAAGGACGCCGGCAGCCTGCTGGAGGCCCAGCGCGCCAAGCTCGCGCTCGCCTGCCGCAAGCTCGAGCTGGAGCCCGGCATGCGAGTGCTGGACATCGGCTGCGGCTGGGGCAGCTTCGCCGAACACGCCGCGCGGCATCACGGCGTCGAGGTCACCGGCATCACCATCTCCCGGGAGCAGGCGGAGCTGGCCCGTCGGCGCTGCGAGGGGCTGCCGGTCGAGATCCTGCTCGAGGACTACCGCGAGCTCGAGGGCCGCTTCGATCGCGTCGTCTCCATCGGTATGTTCGAACATGTCGGCCATCGCAACTACGCCACCTACTTCGGGACGGTGGAACGCCTGCTCCCCGCCGACGGCCTGTTCCTGCTGCACACCATCGGCTCCAACACCTCCCACATCAGCGCCGATCCCTGGATCAACCGCTACATCTTCCCCAACGGCGTATTGCCCTCGGCCAAGCACATTGCTCAGGCCAGCGAGGAGCACCTGCTGATGGAGGACTGGCAGAACTTCGGCGCCGACTACGACCGCACCCTGATGGCCTGGCTCGAGAACTTCGACGCCCACTGGGACGAGATCGCCGATCGCTACAACCAGCGCACCCAGCGGATGTTCCGCTATTACCTGTCCATCTGCGCCGGCGCCTTCCGCGCCCGCAATCTGCAGCTGTGGCAGGTAGTGTTGTCGAAGGGCCGTGAAGGACGCTACGACGCGCCACGCTGATAAAGAGCACGCTGATGTAGAAACAGGCATCTGCGACTTATGTTCCGGCTCTTGCTGTGCCGCGCCATCTGCGCCCGCCATCTGCCGCTGTGGCAGGTAGTGTTGTCGAAGGGCCGCGAGGGACGCTACGACGTACCTCGCTGATGTCGAGGCTAGAGCCCCGTTTCCACTGAATCCCACATCATCCTTCGGGTGCCTCGACGGCGCCCCGTTTCCCGCTGCCCTGCCCTTGCGCCTCGCCGTCCGGATGAGAACAATAGTCAGTTTGCATAATGACCTCTGGCGAGAACGTTGTCGTCGATCTCCTACGGGCGACGTCACACTCCGCCTACGCCCGAAGCGTCATGTCGGTCAACGGCGACGGATGTATTATATCTCCCTTAATTAAAAAGAATGGCCGCGTGATGCTCTCCTCCCCCGACGGTCACGACGCATTCAACGACAACGACACTCCTGTACGCAGCAGGAACACAATCAGGGAAACCACATGCCTCCCATCGATGTCATGCCGTGCAGGGAACGGCTCGAACCGACGAGGATGCTGGATCTGGCCGATCAGCTGCCCGGGCTGATCTTCCAGCTGCACCGCAGCGCGGATGGCCATCTCCACTTCCCCTTGCTGATGGGCAGGGGCATCCAGCTGCTGGACCTGGATCCGCAACGCCTGGCCGAGAATGCCGAACCGGCGCTGGAACGCCTTCACGACGCGGACTATCCCGGCCTGATGGCAGCCATCGAGCGTTCGGCGCGCTGGGGCTCGCCGATCACGCTCAAGTTCCGCTTCCGGCTCAGCGCCGATCGCTGCCGCTGGATCGCCGCACGCGCCCAGCCACAGCGCATCGAGACCGGCGTGCTCTGGCACGGCATGATGCTCGACATCAGCGAGCAGGTCGCCGAGGAAGAGCGCCTGCGACAGCTTTCAGACAGCGATGCCCTCACGGGGCTCGCCAATCGACGCAAGCTGCTCAGCCGCCTCGAAGAAGAGATTTCGTTGAGCAATCGTCACGCCACGCCGCTGTCGCTGATGATGATCGACCTCGACCATTTCAAGACGATCAACGACACCTGGGGGCATCTGCAGGGAGACGCCACCCTGCGCGAGCTGGCCGACTGCTGCAGCGCCCTGCTGCGCGAGGAAGACCTCCTCGCCCGGCTGGGCGGCGAGGAGTTCGCCCTGCTGCTGCCCTTGACCTCACAGCGCAACGCCACCCGGCTGGCCGAACGCCTGCGCCGCGAGATCGCCGAGCACGACTTCGACGGCCTCGGGTCGGGGCGCATCACCGTCAGCATCGGCATCACCGAACACCGGGTCGGTGACACCCTCGACCACCTGATCCAGCGTGCCGACGCCAGCCTCTACCGGGCCAAGCACCTCGGTCGCAACCGGGTCGTGGCCGGCGACTGACGACGACGCCCCGCGCTCGGGCGAGATCGACGGCCATGACGTGTATCCTGCCCCTCCCATCGACATTGCCCGGAGCCGCCATGAGCACCATCGACCAGACCCTCGCCCGGGTCTTCGGCTATCCCGACTTCCGCCCCGGCCAGCGCCCGGTGATCGAGGCGGTGGTCGCCGGCCGCTCGGCCGCCGCGATCTTCCCCACCGGCTCGGGCAAGTCGCTGTGCTACCAGCTCTCCGCCCTGCACCTGCCGAACCTGACGCTGGTGGTCTCGCCGCTGCTGGCGCTGATGCAGGACCAGCTGGCCTTCCTGCAGCGCCACGGCATCGCCGCCGCCAGCCTCGATTCCTCCCAGAGCAAGGACGAGGCCCGGGCGGTGATGGACGGCGTCGCCCGCGGCGAGATCCGCATCCTGATGGTGTCGGTGGAGCGGCTCAAGAACGAGCGCTTCCGCGCCTTCATCCGCCGCGTGCCCATCTCGCTGCTGGTGGTCGACGAGGCCCACTGCATTTCCGAATGGGGCCACAACTTCCGTCCCGACTACCTGACCCTGCCGGCGACCCGCCACGAGCTCGGCATCCCCCAGGCGCTGCTGCTGACGGCCACCGCCACCCCGAAGGTGATCGAGGACATGCGCCGCCACTTCGCCATCGAGGCCGAGGACGTCACCGCCACCGGCTTCTATCGCCCCAACCTGGACCTGCAGGTGGCGCCGGTGGCGGCCGACGAACGCCCGCGGCGGCTGGTCGAATGGCTGCGCCCGCGGGTCGAGGGGCCGAGCGCCGGCGCCACCGTGGTCTACGTCACCCTGCAGCAGACCGCCGAGCGTCTGGCCGCCTATCTCGGTGCCGCCGGCCTGCCCGCCGCGGCCTATCACGCCGGCCTCGACGCCGAGACCCGCGCCCGCCGCCAGGACGACTTCATGGCCGGCCGCACGCCGGTGATCGTCGCCACCATCGCCTTCGGCATGGGCATCGACAAGAGCGACATCCGCGCCGTGGTGCACTTCGACCTGCCCAAGTCGGTGGAGAACTACAGCCAGGAGATCGGCCGCGCCGGGCGTGACGGCGCCTCGGCCGAATGCCTGATGCTGGCCGGCCGCGATCATCTCAGCGTGCTGGAGAACTTCACCTACGGCGACACCCCGGAGCGCGACGCCATCGCCCGGGTGACGGCGACCCTGCCCGCCGCCGGAGAGGACTGGGCCTTCACCCTCAACACCCTCTCCCGGGACAGCGACATCCGTCCGCTGCCACTCAAGACGCTGCTGGTGCATCTGGAGCTCGAGGGCGTGATCCGGCCGCGCTTCAGCTACTTCGCCGAATACCGCTTCCGCCTGGAGGAACCGGCAGAGGCCCTGGTGGCTCGCTTCCAGGGCGAGCGACGAGCCTTCGTCGAGGCCATCCTCGAGGCCTCGGCGAAGGCGCGCACCTGGTACCGGCTGGATCTCGAGGCCCTGACACGGCTCGGCGCCGAACGCGGCCTGGACACCTCACGCCAGCGGGTGATCACCGCCCTGGACTACTTCGCCGACAAGGACCTGATCACGCTGGAAAGCAAGCAGATGACCGAGGTCTTCGAGGTGCGGCGCCCCGTCGACGAGGCCCTGATCACGAGGCTGCACCAGGCCTTCGTCGACAAGGAGCGGGCCGAGATCGAGCGGCTGCACGCCATGCTGGCGCTGTTCGAGGGCGAAGGCTGCCTGACCCGGCGGCTGGCGGACTGGTTCGGCGACGCCGCCGCCCCCGAGCGCTGCGGCCACTGTTCGGGGTGCCGCGGCCAGATCGCGTCGCTGCCTTCCCCGCCGCCACCGGCGCCGCTCGCCGCGATGGACGCCGCCGCCCTGACCGCGCCGCTGCGCGAACGGCTCTCGGCCGCCGGCGAGGGCGAGGCCGCCACCCCGACGCTGCTGGCCCGCTTCCTGTGCGGGCTGACCTCGCCGCGGCTGACCCGCCACAAGGCGCGCCAGCTCGAAGGCTTCGCCACCCTGGAGGCCTATCCCTTCGGCCAGGTGCGCGACTGGCTGTCCCGCTGATCGTTCACGCCCGCCGCCGTATCAGCGACAGCGTCGCCAGGTGCACCGGCAGGTAGAGCGCCAGCGGCCAGACCAGCATCAGCGCGATGACATAGAGCCCGTCCGGCAACCAGGCCTGGTCGCCGCCGAAGGGGCCCTTGACCCAGTTGACGTTGCGACGGGGATCCGTGAGCCACCAGGCGGCGAGGATCGCCGCCCAGGTCAGGGCGGTCTGCCAGGCCAGGGCCGTGCGATCGAAGCCCAGCCTCACGACACCGAAACCGGCCACCAGCGGCAGCACCAGGTGGTAGAGCGACAGCAGCCGTACCGACAGTGGAATGCCGGCATCGAACATGTACTCGGTGCCGCCGATGGGATGCCAGCCGCTGGCCCAGGCGACGCCGGCATCCAGCGCCCACAGGCTTCCCACCAGCGCCGTGGCCAGACAGGCCATGGAGACCAGCCGGCGGCTCTCGGCCCACAGCCCGACCAGCAGCAGGAAATTGGCCAGGTTGCACAGCCACAGGTAGTTCTGGATCCCGATGCGCAGCGCCACCGAAGGCGCCCAGAACAGCATCCACAGCGTGAAGGCCACCTTCAGCCAGCGCGGCAGCCGCCCTCGGCCGTCGGTCCTCATCCGTCCTCCGAGCCGATCCCGTGGCGCTTGAGCTTGTTGGCGATGGTGGTATGCGAGACGCCGAGGCGCTTGGCCAGCTGGCGGCTGGAAGGATGCTGCGGATAGAGGCTCGACAGCACCTGGCGCTCCACCTCGCCGAGGATGTCGGCCAGCGATCCGTCGAGATCGACACCGGCGAGCCCCGGCGCCCGGCCCACCTCGGGCAGGCGCAGATGCACCGGCTCGATGACGCCGCCCTCGCACAGCGAGACCGCCTGGAACAGCACGTTCTCCAGCTGGCGCACGTTGCCCGGCCAGTGATAGGCCGACAGCCGCGCCACCGCGGCCGGTGACAGCTGCGGCATCGGGCAGCCGATCTGGGTGGCGGCGCGGTCGATGAAGTGCGTCGCCAGCGCCTCGATGCCGTCGAGGCAGTCCCGCAGCGGCGGCACCTCCAGGGTCAGCACGTTGAGGCGGTGATAGAGGTCCTGGCGGAAGCGCCCCTCGGCGCACAGGCTCGGCAGATCCTGCTGGGTGGCGCAGATCACTCGCACGTCCAGATAGGTTTCCTCGTCGCTGCCCACGCGACGGAAGCCGCCGTCCTGCAGGAAGCGCAGCAGCTTGACCTGCATCCGCGGGCTGGTCTCGCCCACCTCGTCGAGGAAGATGGTGCCGCCGGCCGTCAGCTCCAGCAGCCCCAGCTTGCCCTCCGGGCGCGCGCCCTCGAAAGCCCCCGGCGCATAGCCGAACAGCTCGGTCTCGGCCATGGATTCCGGCAGCCCCGCACAGTTGAGCGCCATGAACGGCGCCTGCCCCCGCGGGCTCGCCAGGTGGCAGGCCCGGGCCAGCAGCTCCTTGCCGGTGCCGGTCTCGCCCTGGATCAGCAGCGGCGCATCCAGCGGCGCCATGCGGCGCGCCTCGCCGATCAGCGCCTCCAGCCGGGGGCTGGCCTGGAACAGCGACTCGAAGCCGCGCAGCTCCTGGCGCTGCACCTGATAGATGCGCTCGCCGATGCGATCGGCGCGATGCAGGGTGACCACGGCGCCGGCCAGCGAGGCCACGTCCGACTGCTGCTCGCGGTGCAGCGGCGAGATGTCGGCCAGGTAGACGGTGTCGCGCAGCTTGACCCGCAGCCCGTTGACCCGGGCGTTATTGCGGCGAATCAGCTCCGGCAGGTCGAGATCGGGCAGATAGCGGTCCAGCGACAGCCCCGGCACCTCGTCGACCCGCACGCCCAGCAGCTGCCCGGCGGCGCGGTTGGCCGCCACCAGATGGCCCTCCATGTCGATCGACATCACCGGATCCGAGAGCGACGACAGCAGGGCGTCGAGCTCCAGGTGGCGCCGCTCGCTGGGCATCAGGCTGACCCGTCGCACGCCGAACACCCCGGGCACCTGTTCGAGCTCGGGCTTGAGCGTGGCCAGCTGGGCGTTCAGCAGGTGGGGCACGTGCAGGTAGATGGCGTTGCCGTGCTCGCCGCCGACCTCGCCGTGGGCCACGTTGAGTCCGTAGTCGGCGAAGTGGGCCACGATATCGCGCAGGATGCCGATGCGGTTCTGGCAGTGGAATCTCAGGCGCATGAAAGGCTCGCAGGTCGAAAAAACGAACCGGGCCGCAGAAGGTTGTCAGCCCGGCGTGACTCATCTGTAAAGATAACGTGACAATAAGGCCACCGCGACGCCGATTCCATGCGCCTTTGGCCGCATCATGCCGGCCAAGGCGCCCGACTGTCATGTATTCTTTACAACCAAACGCCCTGCGAACGCCCTGGATCGTCCGTAGAACGCCCCTCTCGCCCCGTCCCCCCGCCTAGACTGCGGTCATCCCCTTGAGGCCACGACAATTCCAATACCGACGGGAGCAACCATGAAGGCTCAAAGCGCCCCCAAGAAGACCGCCTATCAGGCCAGGATGCCGGACGACAACGGCCACATCGCCTGGAGCGAACAGGAAAATGCCACCTGGCGCACGCTGATGGAGCGCCAGGTCGAGCTGCTGCCGGGCCGGGTGTGCCAGGAATACCTCGACGGCATGGAGCGCCTGGCGCTGCCCGTCGAGCGTATCCCCCAGCTCGCCGAGGTCGACGCCGTACTGCGCGAGGCCACCGGCTGGGAGACCGCTCAGGTCCCGGCGCTGATTCCCTTCGATACCTTCTTCGAACTGCTGGCCAATCGTCGCTTCCCGGTGGCCACCTTCATCCGTACGCCGGAGGAGCTGGACTACCTGCAGGAACCGGACATCTTCCATGAGATCTTCGGTCACTGCCCGATGCTGACCAACCCGGCCTTCGCCGAGTTCACCGCCACCTACGGCCGCCTGGGCCTGGAGGCCACGCCCAAGGAGCGCGTCTACCTGGCCCGACTGTACTGGATGACCGTGGAATTCGGCCTGGTCGACACTCCCGAGGGGCGGCGACTGTATGGCGGCGGCATCATCTCCTCGCCCAAGGAGACCCTGCATGCCCTGTCCGACGCGCCCGTGCACGCGCCCTTCGATCCGCTGGACGCCCTGCGCACGCCCTACCGGATCGACATCCTCCAGCCGCTCTACTACGTACTGGATAGCCTGGAGACGCTGCACGAGCTGTCCGGCCGCGACATCATGGGCATGGTCCACGAGGCCATGGCGCTCGGGCTGTTCGAACCGCGCTTTCCGCCGAAGCCCAAGCCCGTGCCGGCGGAGACCACCAGCGCCTGAACGCCGACGCCTTGGCATCGGCCCTTGCATGAGCGGCCGATCGCCACCACGACAACAACTCTACCCCCCGCAACGAGCCCAACGAGGAGTCATCATGAGCGAACTTTCCGAACAGCAGTGCGAGGCCTGCAGCTGGGACGCCCCCCACGTCACCGAGAGCGAAATCGAGCAGTATCGCCGCGACATCCCCGAGTGGCAGATCGTCGAGCGCGATGGCATCATGCAGCTGGAGCGGGTCTTCACGTTCCGCAACTTCCGACAGGCCCTGGCGTTCACCAACCGGGTCGGCGAGATCGCCGAGGAAGCGGGTCACCACCCCGCCCTGCTGACCGAGTGGGGCAAGGTCACCGTGACCTGGTGGTCCCACGAGATGAAGGGCCTGCACAGGAACGATTTCATCCTAGCCGCCAGAACCGACGAGGTAGCGAAGTAAATGTTCGAACAGATTGAGCGGGTTCCCGGGGATGCCATCCTCGGGCTCATCGAGGCCTTCAAGAAGGATACCAACCCCCAGAAGGTCGATCTCGGTGTCGGCGTCTATCGCGACGCCCAGGGCAACACCCCGGTGATGCGCGCGGTTAAGGAAGCCGAGGCCCTGCTGCTCAACAACGAGACCACCAAGACCTACATCGGTTCCCACGGCGCCCCGGCCTACGGTGAAGTGGTGCTGCCGATGGTGCTCGGCCAGGGCTCACCGGTGCTCGAGGCCGGTCGCGCCAGCGCGACCCAGTCTCCCGGCGGCACCGGCGCGCTGCGCCTGGCGGCGGATTTCATCGCTACCCAGCTGCCCGGCAAGGACATCTGGGTCAGCGACCCGACCTGGCCGAACCACCTCGGCATCTTCCCGGCGGCCGGTCTCACCCTGCACAAGTACCCCTACGTCGACGCCGACAACCGGCTCGACTTCGACGGCATGCTCGGGGCCCTGAAGCAGATCCCCGAGGGCGACGTGGTGCTGCTGCACGCCTGCTGCCACAACCCGACCGGCTTCGACCTGTCCCGGGATCAGTGGAAGCAGGTGCTGGAGGTGCTCAAGGAGCGCAAGCTGCTGCCGCTGGTCGACTTCGCCTACCAGGGCTTCGGCGAGGGCCTGGACGAGGACGCCTTCGGCCCGCGCCTGCTGGCCGAGAACCTCGACGAGGTGATCATCACCAGCTCCTGCTCCAAGAACTTCGGCATCTACTGCGAGCGGACCGGCTGCCTGATCATGGTCGCCAAGAACGCCGAGCAGATGGAGAACGTGCGCTCCCAGGTGGCCATCGTCGCCCGCGAGAACTACTCCAATCCGCCGGCCCACGGTGGCGCCATCGTCTCCGAGGTCCTGCACTCCGACGAGCTGACCGCCGTCTGGCGCGAGGAGCTCACCGAGATGCGCGACCGCATCAACACCCTGCGTCGCGACTTCGTCGAGGCCCTGAAGCCGTACGGCCTGGACGAGAAGTACGCCCACGTGGCCGAGCAGCGCGGCATGTTCTCCTACACTGGCCTGACGCCGGAACAGGTGGATCGCCTGCGCGACGAGTTCAGCATCTACATGGTGCGCTCCGGCCGCGCCAACGTGGCCGGCTTCTCCCACGAGAACCTGCCCTACCTGGCCAAGGCGATCGCCGCGGTCAACGACTGATCGGCTGACGCCGTTCGGCAGAAAAGCGCCCGGGCCTGATGGCCCGGGCGCTTTTTTGTGCCACGACGCCATGATCCGGCCGCCCGATACGACGACGGCCCGCGCCATGCGCGGGCCGTTCTCGATCAAGCAGCGTACAACACTGCGTCAGGCGGCGTAGCGCGAAACATCGAGCCCCTGCGGGTCGATGCGCGGCGATTCCGCCGCCATCAGATCGGCGAGCAGCTGGGCGCTGCCGCAGCTCATGGTCCAGCCCAGGGTGCCGTGACCGGTGTTGAGCCACAGGTTGTCGTAGCGGGTGGCGCCGATGATCGGGGTAGAGTCCGGCGTCATCGGGCGCAGGCCGCTCCAGAACTCGGCGCGGTCGACGTCGCCGCCCTCGGGGAAGACATCGCGCACCACCATGTCGATGGTCGCCCGGCGCTTCTCCGGCAGGCTCAGGTCGTGGCCCGCCAGCTCGGCGGTGCCGCCCACGCGGATGCGGTCGTCGAAGCGCGAGATCGCCACCTTGTAGGTCTCGTCCATCACCGTGGACTGGGGCGCCCCGCCGTCGTCGACCACCGGCACGGTCAGGCTGTAGCCCTTGACCGGGTAGATCGGCAGGCGAATGCCCAGGTCCTTGACCAGGAACGGCGAATAGCTGCCGAGGCAGACCACGTAGGCATCGGCGGTGAGCTCGCCGGCGCTGGTGATCACGCCCTCGATGCCGGCATTGCCGCGGCGGATGCGCTGGATGTCGACACCGAAGCGGAAGCTGACGCCCAGGCGGTCACGGCAGTAGTCGGCCAGGCGATTGGTGAACAGGTGACAGTCGCCGGTCTGGTCGTCCGGCAGGTGCAGGCCGCCGACGAACTTGCCCGGCACCCGGGCCAGCGCGGGCTCGACCGCAGTGATCTCGCCGGCGCCCAGCAACCGATGGCGCACGCCGCAGCGCTCGAGCACCTGCATGTCCTTGGCCACGGCCTCCACCTGGCTGTCGTGGCGAAACAGCTGCAGCAGCCCCTTCTGACGATCCTCGTAGCGGATGCCGGTCTCGGCGCGCAGGGCGTCGATGCAGGCACGGCTATGCTCGGCGATGCGCACCATGCGCTCCTTGTTCACCGCATAGCGCTCGGGATTGCAGTTGCCGAACATCTTCATCATGAAGCGGGCCATGGTCGGGTCCATGCGCGGCTGGATCTTCAGCGGCGCATGCTCCTGGAACATCCATTTCACCGCCTTCTGCGGGATGCCGGGCGCGGCCCAGGGCGAGGAGAAGCCGAAGGACACCTGGCCCGCGTTGCCGTAGCTGGTTTCCATGGCCGGCGCCGGCTGGCGATCCACCACGGTGACCTCATGGCCCTGACGCGCCAGATAGTAAGCGCTGGTGACGCCGACCACGCCACTGCCGAGAATCAATACCTTCATGCCGTCCTCTCCCCTGATCGTCTTGTTGGATCGCCCTGCCATCTGCGGGAACGAGACCGCCCGGGCCAGGCCCGGGCGGTGCGATAAGACGAGTATAGGAGACGCGCTTCAGATGATTTTTCTGTTATTCACCGATCCGCATTGCACAAGATTCAAATAATCATCAAATATTGGGCTTAAAATAAATATAAACCATCATAAACAGAAAAAACCACTACCCGCTATCCGACCGCCTGGCGCCGCGGGCTGGCGAGGGTACGCCGCAGCAGCCCCCAGGCCGCCAGACCGGCCAGCAGATTGCCCATTGCCGCCCCCAGTGCCAGGCCCGGCAGGCCGCCCAGCCAGGCACCTAGCCCCAGGCACGGCAGGTAGAACGCGAACAGCCGGGCGGCGGACATCATCATCGCCCGCAGCGGCCAGCCCAGCGCATTACCGGCGGAGACCACCAGCATGCAGACCCCGAGCGCGGCATAGCTCGGCGGCAGCCAGTGCAGCAGCACCGTCAGGTCCTCGCTCACCTCGGCGGAGCCGGCCAGAGCCGCGGCCACCCAGGGCGCGGCCAGCGCCAGCGCCAGCCCCAGCCCCAGCTGCCAGAGCACCGCCACCTTCAGCGCCAGGCGCATCAGGCGGTGCACCTGCGGCCAGTCGCCGGCGCCGTAGCAGCGCCCCAACCAGGGCGGCAGCGACATGGTCATCGCCAGCACCGCCATGAGCGACAGGGTCTCCAAGCGACTGGCCAGGCCCCAGGCCGCGACCTGGGACTCGCCGAGCCGGGCCACCACCGAGATCGCCAGCATCGCGGCCAGCGGCGGCATCAGCTGGCTGATCATGGCCGGCCCGGCGATGCCCAGGAAGGGCCGCAGCGACTGACTCGCCTCCTCCCACAGCCCCCCTGTGGCCAACCAGCCGGTGCCGGCCAGGCGCATCGCCATCACGCCGAGCCCCACCAGCATGGCCAGCACCGTGGCCCAGGCCGCCCCCGGCAGCCCCAGGCCCTGCCAGTTGCCGACCCCGAAGATCAACAACGGATCCAGGATCAGGTTGGCCAGGCTGGTGATCACCATCAGCGAACCGGGCAGACGCGTGTTGCCGTGGGCGCGGAACAGGCTGTAGCCGAAATACAGCACCGCCCCCGCCCAGGCGGACAGCAGCTGGGGGCCCCAGTAGGCACGGATCAGCGCCAGAGACTCGGTTTCGGCACCCAGCCGCCGGAAGATCGGCGCCTGGCCCAGCCACAGCCCCAACCCCAGCAGCGCGATGACCAGTGCCCCCACCACCAGCACCAGGCTGCCAAGGCGACGGGACCGCGCGGTCTCGCCGGCCCCCAGGGCCCGGGAGATCAGCGCGGCGATGGCGATGCCCATGCCCACCTGGACGCCGATGATCAGGAAGGAGAGCGGCAGGGTGAAGGACTGGGCGGCCAGCGGCGCGGTGCCGAGCCTGGCCACGAAGGCGCTGTCGATCAGCTGGAAACCCAGCAGAGACAGCACGCCGATGGCCATGGGCCAGGTCTGACGCCACAGCGTCACACCCAGCGAGGAAGAGGTAGCGTCGTTTCGCAACACAGGGACTCCGCGGGAATCGTCGAGGGCGGCCCATTCTACGCGAAGTCGCCATGCGACTGAGGCGCAGCGTTGCCGTGCCCGGAACGACACATCCCGGCCGAGGCCGGGATGTGTCGCGTAGACGAGTCGAGGACGAGAAGATTTACTGGCGAATGCCCTCGAAGGTCACATAAAGCTCGAGTTCGTGCATCGACTCCGGGAAGTCCGACATGTCGATGCCGTAGTCGGCCAGCGTCAGGGTGGTGGAGCCCTCGAAGCCCGCACGATAGTTGCCCCAGGGATCGTCGCCCTCACCCAGCAGGGTCACCGGCATCTCGATGGACTGAGTCTCGCCGTGCAGGGTCAGATCGCCGGTCAGCACGCCCTCGCCCTCGCCGGTAGGCTCGAAGCCGGTGGAAGCGAAGCTCGCGGTGGGATATTCGGCCGCGTCGAGGAAGTCATCGCTCAGGATGTGCTTGTCGCGCTCGGCGTGGTTGGTGGTCAGGCTGTCGACCTCGACCTCCAGGTTGGCGGATGACGCTTCCGGGTTCTCGGGGTCATAGCTGAACCCGCCGTCGAACGCCTCGAAACTGCCCAGGATGTAGGAGAAACCCAGGTGGCTGATCTTGAACTGCACGAAGGCGTGCTGGCCGTCGGTGTCGATGGCGTAGTCGGCGGCCTGTGCCTGGGCGAGCGGCACCAGGGACGCGGCGGCCAGGGCGGCGGTCAGGGCGGTCTTCTTGTACATCGCTAACTCCTTGCGTGACTCGATGGGTCAGTGGGAAGCGGACCCGCCACGGCGGCGAGCCCGAGTGTAACGAGGCGTGAGCATGCGCATCAGGGTGTCGTGGCGATCGACCCAGTGATGCTTGAACGCGGCCAGGCCATGCCCGCCGGCCAGCACCATCAGCGCCAGGGCGGCGTACCAGTGCACCGTGCCGGCGAGACTCGCCTGGTTGGGCAATCCGGTCATCAGCGCCGGCACCTGGAAGAGCCCGAACACATCAATGCCGGCACCTTCCGCGGTGGAGATCAGATAGCCGCTGACCAGCACCAGCAGCATCAGCGCGTAGAGGGCGATGTGGCCGACATGGGCGGCCAGGCGTTCCAGACGCGACCCGGGCAACGACGGCGTCGGCTGAACGGCGCGCCAGACGAGACGGCCCAGGGTCGCGGCGAACACCAGCATGCCGAGGGAACGATGCCACCAGGGCGCGAGGTTGTACCAGGCATCGTAATAGCCGAGCCCGGTCATCCACCAGCCCAGCACGAAGAGCCCGACGAAGGCCAACGCGCTCAGCCAGTGCAGCAGGATGCTGGTCCATCCCCAGCCGGTCGAAGTGTTACGCCACATGAGCGCTCCCGAATGCGTGTCACGGAGGAAGCAGACTACCCGAGCAAGGCGGGCGATTCCGCTGAAAAAAGATGAACGCTTCGTTCGGAAATTCCGCATGCCGCCCCGCGGCGGCATGCGGAGGAAGCCGATGACGCCCGGCTAGATCAGGGCGTCGAGGCCCCGGGCCAGGTCGGCCCGGATGTCGGCGATGTCCTCGAGCCCCACCGCAATGCGGATCAGACCCTCGCGGATGCCGGCGGCGGCTTTCTGGTCGTCGGAGAGGCGGCCATGGGTGGTGGTGCCGGGATGGGTGATGGTGGTCTTGACGTCGCCCAGGTTGCCGGTGATCGACAGCATCCGGGTCGCGTCGATGACCGACCAGGCGCCCTCACGACCGCCCTTGACCTCGACCCCGAGCACCGCACCGAACGCCTTCTGCTGACGCGCGGCCAGCGCATGCTGCGGATGGCTGGCCAGCCCGCTGTAATACACCCGTTCCACCGCCGGATGCGCCTCGAGCCACTCGGCCAGCTGCAGCGCATTGGCGCAATGGGCTTTCATGCGCAGCCCCAGGGTCTCCAGGCCCTTGGTGAAGATCCAGGCGTTGAAGGGACTCATGCAGGGCCCGCAGGTGCGCACCACCCCGAAGACCTCCTGAAGCAGCGCCTCGGGGCCGACCACCGCACCGCCAACGGCACGGCCCTGGCCGTCCAGGTACTTGGTAGCGGAGTGAATCACCAGATCCGCCCCCAGCGCGATGGGCGTCTGCAGCGCCGGGGTCAGGAAGCAGTTGTCGATCGCCAGCCAGGCACCGTGACGATGCGCGAGCTCGGCCAGCGCCGGGATGTCGCCCACCTCGGACAGCGGGTTGGACGGCGTCTCGGCGAACAGCAGCCTGGTGGCCGGCGTGATCGCCGCTTCCCAGGCCGCCAGGTCGGAGAGCTCGACGTAACGGGTGGTGATGCCGAACTTGCCCAGATACTTGTCGAACAGGCTGACCGTGGAGCCGAACAGCGAGCGCGAGGCGACGATCTCGTCGCCGGCCTGCAGCAGCGCCAGGGCCGTGGACAGGATCGCCGACATGCCGGAGCTGGTCGCCACGCAGCGCTCGCCGCCCTCCAGGGCGGCGAGGCGGCGCTCGAAGGTCTGCACCGACGGGTTGGTAAACCGCGAGTAGACGTTGCCCGGCTCCTGGCCGCCGAACTTGCGCGCCGCCTCGGCGGCGCTGCCGTAGACGAAGCTCGAGGTCGGAAAGATCGGCTCGCCGTGTTCCTGCTCGGCGGTACGATGATGTCCGGTGCGGATCGCCAGGGTATCGAGCCCCCAGTCGTCCGCCGGGTTGGATTCGTCGTGCATGGCGCCTCCCTGTCAGTCGGTGTCGTCTTCCTGATTGTGCATGCCCACCAACGCGTGGTCACCGGCGCTCTGCTCCGACTTGGCATCGTCGTTGCGGCTGGCTTCCAGGGCGGCCAGATAGGCGTCGTCGATGTCGCCGGTGATGTAGCGGCCATCGAACACCGAGCAGTCGAACTCGTCCAGGGCCGGATTGATCTCGCGACAGGCGGTCTTCAGATCCTCGAGGTCCTGATAGATCATGCGATCGGCGCCGATCAGCTCGCCCACCTCGGCCTCGGTGCGACCGTGGGCGATCAGCTCGCTGGCCGCCGGCATGTCGATACCGTAGACGTTCGGGTAGCGCACGGGCGGCGCCGCGGAGGCGAAGTACACGTTCTTCGCGCCGGCCTCCCTGGCCATCTGGATGATCTGGTTGCAGGTGGTGCCACGCACGATGGAGTCGTCGACCAGCAGCACGTTCTTGCCCTCGAACTCGATGTCGATGGCATTCAGCTTCTGGCGCACCGACTTCTTGCGCTGGGTCTGGCCCGGCATGATGAAGGTCCGCCCGATGTAGCGGTTCTTCATGAAGCCTTCGCGATAGGTCACCCCCAGGTGCTGGGCCAGCTCCAGGGCCGAGGTCCGCGAGGTGTCGGGGATCGGGATCACCACGTCGATGTCGTGCTCCGGCCACTCGTGCTTGATGCGATCGGCGAGCTTGCGACCCATCGCCATGCGGGTGCCGTAGACATAGGCACCGTCGAGCAGGGTATCCGGGCGCGCCAGATAGACGTGCTCGAAGATGCAGGGCGCCAGGCGCGGCGCGTCGGCGCACTGCTGGGTGTGGATCTCGCCATCCATGCTGACGAAGATCGCCTCGCCCGGGGCCAGGTCGCGATGCAGCTCGAAGCCGCCCACGTCCAGCGCCACCGACTCTGAGGCGATCATCACTTCCTGACCTTCACCTTCATCACGGCTGCCGAACACCACCGGGCGGATGCCGTTGGGGTCGCGAAAGGCCACCATGCCCACGCCGTTGATGATCGCCACCGCGGCATAGCCGCCCAGGCAGCGACGATGCACGCGACGCACGGCGTCGAAGATGTCGCCCGGCGCCAGGTGCGGCCCCTGCTTGCCCAGCTCGTGGGCGAAGACGTTGAGCAGCACCTCGGAGTCGGAGCTGGTGTTGATGTGACGCAGGTCGGAGGAGAACAGCTCCTGCTTGAGCTGGTCGGCGTTGGTCAGGTTGCCGTTGTGGGCCAGCGAGATGCCGTACGGCGAGTTGACGTAGAACGGCTGGGATTCCGCCTCGCTGGAGGAGCCGGCGGTGGGATAGCGCACGTGGCCGATGCCCAGGTTACCCTGGAGACGCGCCATGTGACGGGTATGGAAGACGTCGCGCACCAGACCGTTGCTCTTGCGCAGCAGGAAGCGACCGTCGTTCCAGGTCATCATGCCGGCGGCATCCTGGCCTCGGTGCTGGAGCACCGTCAGGGCATCGTAGATCCCCTGGTTCACCGCCTGCTTGGCCATCAGGCCCACGATACCGCACATTACACCTTACCTCGCTTGCCTTGGTTGGGCGGCGCTGGAGCCGCCTCGATCGATCATGTCAGGGGGTGGCGACCTCGTCATCCCGTGCCTGCGACGGCATCAGGGAGACGGGGTCGCCGAGGGATTCGGGGGAGACCGGCAGCCGCCCTTCCCAGGCGGCCAGGCGACCGACCGCCCAGTCCTTCAACTGCAGGAAGGGCGGCCGCAGGCTGGCCTGCTGCCAGGCCTCGAGTTGTTGCAAGGGGGTCAGGCCGATCAGCAGGGTCGCCACCACCAGGATGGCGCTGCCCTTGGCCAGGCCGAAGGCGGCACCGGCCACGCGGTTGAACAGGCCCATGCCGACCCACTCCACCGCCGCCTGGATCAGGCGGATGACCACGCCGCAGGCCAGGATGACGCCCAGCACCACCAGCACGAAGGCGAGGATCAGGCGACCGTCGGGGCTGTCGATCAGGCCCTCGAGCCGGACGGCCAGGGGCTCGGCGAGCCAGCGCGCCGCCAGCAGCGCCACCACCCAGGCCGCCAGGCCCAGGGCCTCGCGTACCAGGCCACGTACCAGCCCGGCGATGCCGGTGACGGCGAGCACCGCCACGAACACCCAATCCAGCCAGGTCAGGGTCACTCGGCCTCCACCAGCAATCCCTGGAGATTGAGGTCGGCCTTGAGCTCGCTCATCGCCTGCTCGGCGACCTCACTACGGGCATAGGGCCCGACGTACACGGTGGTCAGATCGTTGTTGCGCGGGCGGCGATAGGCCGGAAAGCCCTGCTCCTCGAGGCGCGCCTCGAGCCGCTCGGCGTTGGCCGGCTCACCGAAGCTGCCCACCTGCACCGCCCATTCGCCGCCGGAGACCGCCTCTCGGGTCGGTGCGTCCGAGGCCGCCATGCGCTCGTCGGCGGCACGGGCCAGATCGGCGATGGGGTCCGACGCGGGCGCATCGGCCTCGGAAGACTCGGCATCGCCAGAGACCGACGCGGCCTCCGTCGAGGCCTGCTGCGTGGTGTCCTGGACGGCCGGCGCATCGTCGCCATCGGAAGACGAGGCCTCGACCGACGCCTGCCCCGCCTCGACCGAGACGACGTCATCGGCGGAGGACATCGCGTCGACACCGGATGCCCCCTCTTGCGCCGGAGACTCGGCGTTCGCCGACAGTTCCTCCGGCGGCTCGGGCGCTTCGGGTTCGCGGTGTGGCACCTCGATCGGCTGCTCGATGCTCATGGTCGGCTGCGGGCGATCTTCCCGCGGCGCCGGGTCATCGAACAGCAGCGGCAGGAAGATCACCGCCAGGGCCAACAGGATCAGCGCACCGCTGATCCGCTCTCGCCATCCGTACTTCATCTCGTTCCCTCGCTGCCGGCCTCCATGGCAGTCTGCGCCGGCTCGGCCCAGGCCGCCAGTACATCGGCCACGGTGAAGAAGGAGCCACACACCAGGACCCGGTCCGCCGGGCTCAGGCGCTCGCCCAGCCATGCCACCCCCGCCGCCGGGGAATCCGCCCGATGCCACACCGGCTGGCCGAGTGCCTCGAGGGTCGCGGCCAGCGCCTCGGCGCTACGCGCCCGATCGCCCTCGAGAGTGACCGGCAGCCAGGCATCGATGGCCGGCGCCAGGGCGCCGATCACGCCCTCGGCGTCCTTGTCGGCGAGCATGCCCAGCAGGGCGACGGTGCGCCCCTCGCAGGGCCGCTCGGCCAGACGCTGGGCAAGATACTCGGCGGCATGAGGGTTGTGGCCGACGTCCAGGCACCACTGCCCGCGCCACTGCATGCGCCCGGGCAACTCGACGCCGGCCAGCGCTCGGCGGCAGGCCTCGGCCTCCAGCTTCCAGCCGCCCAGGGCAAACGCCTGCAGGGCGGTGGCGGCGTTGTCCAGCGGCAGCCCCGGATCGGGGAGCGCCTCGAGGCGCACGACGGCGCCTTCGGCATCGTGCCCCTGCCAGGTCCAGCCGCCCTCGCCCGTCTCTCGGCAGGAAGTCTCGCCCCGGCATTCGACACGCGTGAATGCCGCCCCGAGGGCATGCACCTGGGCGCCCAGCGCCTCGGCGGTGGCGGCGACGCTTTGCGGAAGCGCCTGGCTGCCCAGCACCGCGGGACGCCCCGCGCGCATGATGCCGGCCTTCTCGCGGCCGATGACCTCGAGATCGTCGCCCAGATAGGCGGCATGATCGCGGGCGATGGTGGTCACCACCGCGACGTCGGCGTCGAGCACGTTGACCGCATCCAGGCGACCGCCGAGGCCGACCTCGAGGATGGCGAGTGCCGGCGAGCGTTCACGGATGGCATGCAGCGCCCCCAGAGTGCCGGCCTCGAAGTAGGTCAGGCTGATCGGCTCGCCGTCGAGACGCGCGGCCTCGACGGCCTCGAAGCCCGCCACCAGCTCGGCATCGCCGGCTTCCGCGCCGTCGAGGCGCAGGCGTTCGTTGTAGCGCAGCAGATGAGGCGAGGTGTAGGTGGCGGTGCCGACCCCGTGCTCCCGGGCCAGCGACTCCAGCATGGCCACGGTGGAGCCTTTGCCGTTGGTGCCGGCCACGGTGATCACGCGCCCGGCGATGGGGCCGTCGAGCAGCCCCATGCGGCGGGCGACCTCGGCCACCCGTTCCAGACCGAGGTCGATGCTGACCGGATGCGCCGCTTCAAGCCGCGCCAGCCAGTCCCCGAGGGAAGCGGAAGGAGCCTCGTTCATGACGCCATCAACGCTCGGCGTCCTGACGCGGCTCGGCGCCCTCGTCCGCCGGCTCGACCGGGGCATCCTCGGCCTGCTGAGCGGTATCGACCAGATCCGGCTCGGCGGCCTCGGGCGCGTCGGCCGGGCCATTGGCGGGCTGGTGGGTCAGCTTGCGCAGCACGCCGCCGAGGCGCTCACGCATCTCGTGGCGATGGACGATCATGTCCACGGTGCCGTGCTCGAGCAGGAACTCGCTGCGCTGGAAACCTTCCGGCAGCTTCTCGCGCACGGTCTGCTCGATGACCCGCGGGCCGGCGAAGCCGATCAGGGCGTTGGGCTCGGCGACGTTGAGGTCGCCCAGCATCGCCAGCGAGGCGGAGACGCCGCCGAACACCGGGTCGGTGAGCACCGAGATGTAGGGCACGCCGGCCTGCTTGAGCTTCTCCAGCGCGGCGGAGGTCTTGGCCATCTGCATCAGCGAGAACAGCGCCTCCTGCATGCGTGCACCGCCCGAGGCGCCGAAGCACACCAGCGGCACGCCCGCGTCCAGGGCCTGCTCGGCGGCGCGAACGAACTTCTCGCCCACCACGGCGCCCATGGAGCCGCCCATGAAGGTGAACTCGAAGGCCACCGCCACGACCGGCATGCCGTCCAGCTGGCCGCGCATGGCCACCAGCGCATCCTTCTCGCCGGTGGACTTCTGGGCCGCGGTCAGACGGTCCTTGTACTTCTTGGAATCACGGAACTTGAGGCGGTCGACCGGTTCGAGATCGGCCGCGATCTCCTCGCGACCTTCCTTGTCGAGGAACCAGTCGAGGCGCTTGCGCGCGGTGAGACGCAGGTGATGCTCGCACTTGGGACAGACGTGGTGGTGCTTCTCGAGTTCCGGCAGGTAGAGCACCCCGTCGCACTTGGGGCACTTGCGCCACAGGCCGTCCGGCACGCTCGAACGGCGGTCCTTGCGCTGAATGCGGCCCACCGAGGGCACGATCTTGTCTAGCCAGCTCATGTCAGAAACGCTTCCATTTTTGCGGTCGCCCCCTCCGAGCGGGGCGACTGTCGAATCGATATTCGGGGTCCGTCAGGCGTCCAGGGCCTGGCGCATCTCGCTCAGCACGGCTTCCAGCTTGGCGGGAATCGCCGCCGGGCGCTCGGCGTTCTCGGCGATGCGCGAAACCAGGGCACTGCCGACGATCACGCCGTCGGCCACTCGGCCGACCTCGGCGGCCGAGGCGCCATCGCGGATGCCGAAGCCCACGCACAGCGGCAGGTCGGTCATCTCGCGCAGTGGGGCCAGATGCTCGGCCACGTCCGCGGCATCGACGCTGGCGCCTCCGGTGACACCCTTGAGCGAGACGTAGTACAGATAACCCTCGCCATGGGCGCATATTGTAGCGGCCCGGGCACGGGAAGTGGTAGGGGCCACCAGGAAGATCGAGGCCAGACCGCGCTCCTTGAGCACCGGACCCATCAGGTCGGCCTCCTCGGGTGGCATGTCGACGAGCAGCACGCCGTCGATGCCGGCGTCGCGAGCGGCGTCGGCGAAGGCCTCGAGCCCCATGCGCTCGACGGGATTGAGATAGCCCATCAGCACCACCGGGGTCTCGGCGTCGTCGCGCCGGAACGCCCGCACCATCTCGATCAGGTCGGCCAGGCGCACGCCGTGCACGAGGGCGCGCTCGCAGGCCTTCTGGATCACCGGGCCATCGGCCATGGGATCGGAGAACGGCACGCCCAGCTCGATGACGTCGGCGCCGGCGCGCACCAGGGCGTGCATGAAGCCCACGGTGTGCTCGGGCGCGGGATCGCCGGCGGTGATGTAGGGAATCAGCGCGCGGCGCCCCTCTTCCTTCAGCGCGGCGAAGCGTTGGTCGATACGATTCATCGGTGTCCCCTAGAGTTCGATGCCGTCGAGCTTGGCGACCGTCAGGATATCCTTGTCGCCGCGTCCGGAGAGGTTGACCACGATATGCTGGTCGGGCCGCATCTGCGGCGCCAGCACCTTGGCATGGGCCAGCGCATGGGCCGACTCCAGCGCCGGCATGATGCCCTCGACGTGGGTCAGCTCGCGGAAGGCCTCGAGCACCGCATCATCGTCCGCCGCCACGTAGTTGACCCGGCCCACGTCCTTCCATAGCGCATGCTCGGGCCCCACGCCCGGATAGTCGAGCCCGGCGGAGATCGAATGGGTGTCGCTGACCTGACCGCCCTCGTCGGACATCAGGTAGGTGCGATTGCCGTGCAGCACGCCACGTGGCGCCCCGGAGGCCAGCGGTGCGGCGTGACGGCCGGTGGCCACGCCATCACCACCGGCTTCGACGCCAACCATGGCGACCCCGTCGTCCTCGACGAAGGGATAGAACAGCCCCATGGCGTTGGAGCCGCCGCCCACGCAGGCGATCAGCGCATCGGGCAGGCGACCGAACTCCTCCAGCGACTGGCGGCGCGCCTCGCGGCCGACCACGGCGTTGAAGTCGCGCACCAGCATCGGATAGGGATGCGGCCCGGCCACGGTGCCGATGATGTAGAAGGTGTCGTCGACGTTGGTCACCCAGTCGCGCAGCGCCTCGTTCATGGCATCCTTCAGGGTACGGGTGCCCGACTCCACCGGGATCACGTTGGCGCCGAGCAGGCGCATGCGATAGACGTTGAGCTTCTGTCGCTCGACGTCCTCGGCGCCCATGTAGACCTCGCACTCGAGACCCAGACGCGCCGCCACGGTGGCGGTGGCCACGCCGTGCTGGCCGGCGCCGGTCTCGGCGATCACCCGCGGCTTGCCGCTCTTCTTCGCCAGCAGCGCCTGGCCGATGGTGTTGTTCACCTTGTGCGCGCCGGTGTGATTCAGGTCCTCGCGCTTGAGCCAGATCTGGGCGCCGCCCAGCCGCTGCGACCATCGCTCGGCGTGATAGAGCGGCGACGGCCGACCCACATAGTGGGCCAGGTCATGGTCGAATTCCGCCTGGAACGCCGGATCGTCGCGCAGCTGCGCGTAGGTCTTGTCCAGCTCTTCCAGGGCGAAGCTCAGGGTCTCCGAGACGAACCGCCCGCCGTAGGGGCCGAAGTGGCCGCGGGCATCCGGCAGCCGGGTCAGGTCACTGAACTTGCTCACAAGGACACCTCACAGGATCGCCAACAGGGAATGGTCGGGAATGCGTCGGCCACGGGAGTCAGCCATCGGCGTGCCGGACCGCGCGGAGAAAGTCGGCCATTTCCGCGCCGCCCTTGATGCCGGGCGCGGTCTCGATGCCGCCGGAGACATCCACCGCCAGAGGGCGCACCGCGGCGATGGCCTCGGCCACGTTGGCCGGCGTCAGGCCTCCGGCGAGAATAACAGGTTTCGCCAGGCACGCGGGGATGCGCGACCAGTCGAAGGTCTCGCCGGTGCCGCCGGGCACGCCGGGGCGATAGGCGTCGAGCAGCAGCGCCCGGGCGCCTACGTAGTCGCGGGCCGCGGCGTGAACATCCAAGCCGTCGCGCATGCGTAGCGCCTTGATCCAGGGCCGGGGCGCGGCCGCGCAGAACGCCGGCGTCTCCTCGCCGTGGAACTGCAGCAGGTCCAGGTGCTCGGCGGCCCGGGCCACCAGCGCCTCGTCGGGGTCGACGAACAGACCGACCCGGGTGACGAAGGCCGGCACCCGGGC
This sequence comes from Halomonas sp. ND22Bw, assembly GCF_003011945.1. Lineage (NCBI taxonomy): Bacteria > Pseudomonadati > Pseudomonadota > Gammaproteobacteria > Oceanospirillales > Halomonadaceae > Halomonas > Halomonas sp. ND22Bw. The sequence goes on from NZ_PXWD01000001.1 coordinate 504,778, forward strand.
GGCCAGCGCGGCCAGCCGCTCGAGGCCCACCGCCCGCTTGCTGCCGGGCCACAGCACGAAGCCCAGGGCATCGGCCCCGGCCGCCACCGCGGCGTCTACGTCCTCGGGGCGGGTCAGGCCGCAGAACTTGACCCGGGTGCGGCCGAGGGCCGCGCCATGCTCAAGCATCGTCGCCCTCCTCCGCCGCCAGCGCCGCCGCGGCATTGGCCGCCCGGGAGCGGTCGCGCCGGTAGGCGGCCATGGGCGAATCGGGCACCGCCCGCTCGCCGCTCCACTCGCCGAGGAAGGCCAGCAGATTGGGGCCCAGCGGCTCGGCGGGCAGCCCCCAGCTCTCGTCGAAGAGGCAGTCGACGAAGTGGAGGCCGTGGGCCGGCGCGGTGACGTCGCCCAGCGTGCGATCGCGCAGGGTCAGCAGCCGGCCGATGTGGCCCTCGTCCTGGGCCCCGCGCCCCACCGACATCAGCGCACCGGCGATGTTGCGGATCATGTGGTGCAGGAAGGCGTTGCCCTGGACGTCGATGACCACCAGCGGGCCGTAGCGATTCACCTCGATGAAGTGCAGGTGACGCCAGGGCGTCGTCGACTGGCAGCCGGCGGCGCGGAAGGTGGAGAAGTCGTTCTCGCCGACCAGCGCCTGGGCGGCGCGGTGCATGGCCTCGGCGTCGAGCGGATCGCGACACCAGGTCACGTTGTGGCGCTCGAGCACCGGCGGGCTGGTGCGATTGAGGATCACGTAGCGATAGCGCCGCGCCAGTGCCGAGAAGCGAGCGTGAAAGTCGTCGGCCACCGGCTTGACCCAGCGCACCGCGATATCACGGGGCAGGTTGGCGTTGGTGCCGAACACCCAGGCCTTCTCCGAACGCGGCGAAGGCGGGTCGAAGTGAATCACCTGGCGGGTGGCGTGCACGCCGGAGTCGGTGCGGCCGCTGCACATCACGGAGACCGGTGCGGCGGCGACGCGGGACATCGCCTGTTCCAGGGAGGCCTGCACCGAGGCGCTGTGCTTCAGGCGCTGCCAGCCGCAGTAAGCGGTACCGTCGTATTCCACGGCCATGGCCAATCGGCCGCGAAGGGGTTGCTTGTCGTCGAGACGATGAAAGAAGGTCATGCGTTCTTCATGGCTGATGGCGGTCGAGCAGGTCGCGCGCCTCTTGCCGGGCGGCGGCGTCGTTGGACGCCTCGAGGAAGCGCTCCAGCATGACGCGCGCCTCGCGAACCTCGCCGACCTCGAACAGGTGGCGTGCCTCGTCCAGGGTGGCGATCGCGGGCGCCGCGTCGTCGGGACCATCATTATCCCCGGGCAGCGGCGGGAACGCCACCTCCTCGACCTCCCAAGAGTCCGCGTCACGGCCGCCCCCGCCGCCCGGCGTGAACTCGACCTCCGGCTGGCTCGGCGTTTCCTCCCGGGGTGCGACCGGCTCCAGCGGTGGCGGCCGGTAGTCGATGACCTGGCGGCCGTCTTCCTTGGTCCGGGTCGCCACCTGGGGCATCTCAGGCTCCGAGGCCGACACCGGGGCCTCCGGTGCGGCATCTGGCTCGCCGTCCTGCTCCGGCTCGAATGACGTTTCGAACGACGCCTCACCGTCCTGCCGCCCGTGATCGCTGGACGAACTCGCCTCTCCGGGTGCGGGCTCGATGACCGGCGGGCGATAGCGCGACAGGTCCTCCGGTGCCGCCTCCGGACGCGTCGCACCGGCCTCCGGCTCGGCAGCGGCTTGCGACTCGCCCCCGTCGCCGAAGAGACGCGGCGGGCGCTCGTCGGCCGCACCGAAGACCGCACGCTCGATGGGCGCCTCGTCATCCTCGACGACCGGTCCCATCAGCCGGAGCACCTCGGCACGCGCCGACTCATCGCCGCAGGCCCGTAGATGCTCGGCCTGGGCCTCGGCGGCGGCGCGATCGCCCTGCTCCAGCTGCACCCGCATCAGCTTGAGGCGCAGATCCTGGCGCTCCGGCTCCCGCGCCACGCCGGCTTCCAGCAGCTCACGAGCCTGATCGTAGCGGCCATAGGCAATGAAGATATCGGCCTCGCTGATCGCCTCCGTCTCCGGCATGGCGTCGCGCACCGAGCGCCTGGGTACGCCGATGGCGTCGCTGCCGGCATTCGGCGAGGCCGGCTCGCCCGGCGGGCGTATGACCCGGTTCTCGCCGAAGGCGGCCGCCGGGCGCTGTGTCGGCGGCGCGACCTCTTCCGCGCGCCGCCGGCGCACCAGGCCCCAAAGCGCCAGCAGCAGCGCGACCGCCGCGCCGCCCAGCACCAGCGGCCGCCCGACCGCCCCCTGATAGAGCGCGCCCCACCAGGGGCGCGGCTGACCGGCCCCGCCATCACCAGCGCTCTCGGGCGGCGCCACGCCGCCGGTTCCCGCCGCATCGACACCGGTACCCCCGGCCGCCAGGTCCGCGACCCGGTCGCGCAGCGCGTCCAGCTCTTCGCGCAGCCCGCCGACCTCGGCCTCCAGCGCGTCGCGCTCGGCCTGGACCTCGGCCAGGGCCGAACGGCTCTCCTGGAAGCGCCGCTCCAGACGCAGCAGGCGATCGTCATCGGTCAGCCCGCCGCGGGCGGTGATGGCCGCCAGCACCTCGGGAGCGATCCGCTCGGCGGCGTCGGATGACGCCGGGGACGCGTCCTCTTCCGCGCTGCCGGCCTCACCGCTCGCATCGCCCCCGGCACCACCGGCGTCGACGCCGTGGTCACCCAGGCCGGCGGCGACCTCCGCGTCGGTCAGCAGGGTCAGCCGCGGCGCCTGATCCCGCGAGGCCTCGCGTGGCGCCCCGGAAGACGCGACCGCGTTCTCGTCGGCGACCGCCTCGGGCGTCTCGCCCCCGGAGGTTTCCACCTCGGCCATGGCCGGCTCGGCGGATCCCAGCGACACCGGCGCCGGCGCCCCACCGCCGCGGCTGGCCCAGGCGCTGTTCATGGCCTGCACCAGCTCGGCCGACCTCGCCGGCGAACGCGCGGCGATCGCCTCGCGGGAGGGCACGGTCAGGGGGAAGCCGGCACGCATCTCATTGATGTTGCCGCTGGGGAAGACCTCGGGATTGGCCTCGACCAGCGCCAGCATCATCTGGTTCATGTCGATGCCGCTGTCGGGCCGCAACCGGTTGGCCAGCATCCACAGGGTATCGCCGCTGCGCACCCGAGCCGGATCGACGCCCCCGCCGGCCGACACGGCTCGCTCCGGCGAGGACGACGGCGACGTCGCGGCCCCGCTGCCCTCGACCAGCGCCGGCATGGCGGCATAGTCGGGCGGGTCGAGCAGCAGCGTCACCTCCTGCAGCTGGCGACCGCCCGGCCAGTCGAAGCGCAGCAGCAGATCGACCCAGGGCTCGCGCACGGCCCCCTCGGTGGTGAGCTCCAGCACCAGCCGCCCCTGGCGGCGCCGGACCGCCAGATCGACGCTGGCCGCCAGCGGCGTGCGGGTTAGCCCCGCGGCACGATAGGCATCACCGTCGGCCACCGAGGCGTTGAGCCGGCCGACCTCGAGACCGCCGGTATCGGTCAGCGGAATGGTGGCGCGCAGCGGCGCGTTGAGAGGCGAGACGACCTCGGCATTACCCAGCCCCAGGGCCAGCGCCAGCGGGCTGACCAGGAAAAGCGGGAGCAGTGTGGTGAGCGATAGCGTGTGTTTCATGGATCCCCTTGCAACCGCCCGGTCGGACGCGCTGGCACGCCGCCGAGGCAGAACGATAAAACGATGTCTGACTGACGGGTCTAACACATCCGGCTCGTTGGCAACGCCAGGCCACCCACGCCCCGTCCCAGGCGGAATTCAACGTCACTCATTGATCCGTGACAGGGCGAGCCGCCCAACGACAGGCGGGGCGCCCCCGAAGGAGACGCCCCGCCAGGTCCGCCCACATGAAGCGGAAGGACATCCGTGATTCCGTCGCAAGCGCGATCAGGAAACCGGGGATGCCCCTTACTGCTCGCGCAGGATCTTGAGCATCCGCTTGAGCGGCTCGGCCGCGCCCCACAGCAGCTGGTCGCCGACGCTGAAGGCGGACAGGTATTCGCCGCCCATGGCCAGCTTGCGCAGGCGGCCGACCGGCACGGTCAGGGTGCCGGTGGCGGCGGCCGGGGTCAGGCCGTCGATGGTGGCATCCTTGTCGTTGGGGATCAGCTTGACCCAGTCGTTGTGGGTCGCGATGCGCTCCTCGATCTCGTCGAGCGGCACGTCCTGGCGCAGCTTGATGGTGAACGCCTGGCTGTGGGAGCGCATGGCGCCGATGCGCACGCAGAGACCGTCGATCGGCACCGGGTTGTCCTGCAGGCCGAGGATCTTGTTGGTCTCGACGTTGCCCTTCCACTCCTCGCGGCTCTGGCCGTTGTCGAGCTTGGAGTCGATCCACGGCAGCAGGCTGCCGGCCAGCGGCGCGCCGAAGTTGTCGGTCGGGAACTCGCCCGAGCGCATGGCCGCGGTGACCTTGCGGTCGATGTCGAGGATGGCGCTGGCCGGGTCGGCGAGCTCGTCGGCCACGCTGTCGCGCAGGCCGCCCATCTGGCTGAGCAGCTCGCGCATGTGCTTGGCGCCGGAGCCGGAAGCCGCCTGATAGGTCATGGAGGTCATCCACTCGACCATATCGGCCTCGAACAGCCCGCCCAGGCCCATCAGCATCAGGCTGACGGTGCAGTTGCCGCCGCAGAAGGTTCTGGCCCCACGGGCCAGCTGCTCGTCGATCACCTTGCGGTTGACCGGGTCCAGCACGATGGTGGCCTCGTCGGCCATGCGCAGGGTGCTGGCGGCGTCGATCCAGTAGCCCTTCCAGCCGCCGTTGCGCAGGTCCTCGTAGACCTTCTTGGTGTAGTCGCCGCCCTGGCAGGTGATGACCACGTCGAGGGCCTTGAGGGCCTCGAGGTCGAAGGCGTCCTTCAGCGGAGGCACCTCAACGCCGACGTCGGGACCGGCCTGGCCGACCTGGGAGGTGGTGAAGAAGATCGGCTCGATGCCGTTGAAGTCTCCATCTTCCACCATCCGCTGCATGAGCACGGAACCCACCATGCCCCGCCATCCGACGAAACCGACTTTCAACATGTGAAGTCCTCCAGAAAGAATTGAACCCGTTAGTCTACAGAAAAAAGCGTGCCCTAACAGCGAGCGCCCGGTTGTCGAGATCGCGACACGAAATGGCAGGAAAACGCACGCTTCCTGCCACTTTCATCGCCTCGACCGCTTCGGCGACGCGCTGCCGTCAGGCGATCAGAGCGACTCGAAGGCCGCCAGCACGGCGTCGCCCATCTCGCTGGTGGAAACGCGGGGGGCGCCCTCGGCGGCGATGTCGGCGGTGCGCAGGCCATCGTCGAGCACCTTGCCCACGGCGGCCTCGATGCGCTCGGCCAGCTCGGGCTCGCCCAGCGAGTAGCGCAGCAGCATGGCCACCGAGAGGATGGTGGCCAGCGGATTGGCCAGGCCCTGGCCGGCGATGTCCGGAGCGCTGCCGTGGCAGGGCTCGTACATGCCCTGGCCGGATTCGTTGAGCGAGGCCGAGGGCAGCATGCCGATGGAGCCGGTGAGCATGGCGGCGGCGTCGGAGAGGATGTCGCCGAACATGTTGCCGGTGACCACCACGTCGAACTGCTTGGGCGCCCGGACCAGCTGCATGGCGGCGTTGTCGACGTACATGTGCGACAGCTCGACGTCCGGGTATTCCGGCGCCAGCCGCTCCATGACCTCGCGCCACAGCATGGTGACCTCGAGCACGTTGGCCTTGTCGACGGAGCACAGCTTCTTGCCCCGCTTCTGGGCCATCTCGAAGGCGACGCGACCGATGCGCTCGATCTCGGCCTCGGAGTAGACGTAGGTGTTGTAGCCGACCCGCTGGCCGTCGCGCTCCTCGATGCCGCGGGGCTGGCCGAAGTAGATGCCGCCGGTGAGCTCGCGCACGATCATGATGTCGAGACCGGACACCAGCTCGGGCTTGAGGCTGGAGGCCTCGGCCAGCTGCGGGTAGAGCAGCGCCGGGCGCAGGTTGCCGAACAGGCCGAGCTCCTTGCGCAGGCCCAGCAGGCCCTTCTCGGGACGCTTGCTGATGTCCTCGAGCTTGTCCCACTTGGGACCGCCCACCGCGCCCAGCAGCACGGCATCGGCGGCCCGGGCCTTGGCCAGGGTACCCTCGGGCAGCGGCGAGCCCTCGAGATCGTAGGCGGTGCCGCCGACCGGCGCTTCCTCGACCTCGACGTCGAGGCCGCGGGCCTGACAGGCGGCCAGCACGCGGCTGGCCTGGGCGGTGATTTCCGGGCCGATGCCGTCGCCCGGGAGAACCAGAATCTTGCGTGTCATCGTATCTTCCTTGTGTGCTCAGGGCCGGGCGGCCCAAGGGGCGCCGGGGGCAGGCCGCAGAGAAGGTCCTACGCCAGGGATGGCGTCGGTAGCGCCCATGGATGGGTTCACAGCGCCTTCTCGCAGGCCTGCCGCCGGATCAGCCCCGCCGCCCGGCCGATGCAGGATAAAACGTCAGGCGCTCGCCTCGTCGCGGAACAGCCAGGGCCGCGCGGCGCGATGCTGCTGTTCGAAGGCGCGGATGGCATCCTCGTCCTGCAGGGTGATGCCGATGTCATCGAGCCCCTCGAGCAGGCAGTGCTTGCGGAAGGCGTCGACCTCGAACTCGAGGACCTCGCCGGACGGCGTGATGATGCGCTGGGCCTCGAGATCCACGTCGAGGCGATAGCCTTCCTCGGCCTCGGTCTCGCGGAACAGCCGGTCGACCTGCTCCTCGGGGAGCTTGATCAGCAGGATGCCGTTCTTGAAGGCGTTGTTGTAGAAGATGTCGGCGAAGCTCGGCGCGATCACCGCCCGGAAGCCGAAGTCGGCCAGCGCCCAGGGGGCGTGCTCGCGGGAGCTGCCGCAGCCGAAGTTCTGGCGCGCCAGCAGCACGCTGGCGCCCTGGTAGCGCGGCTGGTTGAGCACGAAGTCCGAATTCAGCGGACGCTGCGAGCAGTCCTGCCCCGGCTGGCCCTCGTCCAGATAGCGCAGTTCGTCGAACAGGTTGACGCCGAAGCCGGTGCGCTGGATCGACTTCAGGAACTGCTTGGGAATGATCAGGTCGGTGTCGACGTTGGCGCGATCCAGCGGCGCGACCAGGCCCTGGAGACGTTCGAATTTCTGCATGGCTCAGGCCTCCTGCTGCTGGGTGGCGTCGTTGGCGGCGCCGAGGTCGCGCACGTCGACGAAGTGGCCGGCGATGGCGGCGGCGGCGGCCATGGCCGGGCTGACCAGATGGGTGCGCCCGCCGTAGCCCTGGCGACCCTCGAAGTTGCGATTGGAGGTCGAGGCACAGTGCTCGCCGGCACCGAGCTTGTCGGCGTTCATCGCCAGGCACATGGAGCAGCCCGGCTCGCGCCATTCGAAGCCCGCCTCGCGGAAGATCGCATCGAGCCCTTCCGCCTCGGCCTGCTGCTTCACCAGGCCCGAGCCCGGCACCACCATGGCCAGCTTGATGGAATCGGCGACCTTCTTGCCGCGCGCCACCTTGGCGGCCTCGCGCAGATCCTCGATGCGGGAGTTGGTGCAGGAGCCGATGAACACCTTGTCCAGGCGGATATCGGTGATCTTCTGCTTCGGCGCCAGCCCCATGTACTCGAGCGCACGGCTGATGCCGGTGCGCGCGGTGTCGTCGGCGGCCTCGGCCGGATCCGGCACCTCGCCGCCGATGCCGGTGACCATCTCGGGGCTGGTGCCCCAGCTGACCTGCGGCTCGATGTCGGCGGCGTTCAGGGTCACCACCTTGTCGAAGTCGGCGTCCTCGTCGGACACCAGGCCGCGCCAGTCGGCCACCGCGGCCTCCCACTGCTCGGCGCTGGGCGCGTAGTGGCGGTCTTTGAGGTAGTCGATGGTGGTGTCGTCCACGGCGATCAGGCCGACCCGGGCGCCCGCCTCGATGGCCATGTTGCAGACCGTCATGCGGCCTTCCATGGACAGCTCGCGGATGGCGCTGCCGGCGAACTCGATGGCGTAGCCGGTGCCGCCGGCAGTGCCGATCTCGCCGATGATGGCCAGCACCACGTCCTTGGCGGTGACGCCGACGCCGAGCTCGCCTTCGACGCGCACCTGCATGTTCTTCATCTTCTGGGCCAGCAGGCACTGGGTGGCCAGCACGTGCTCGACCTCGGAGGTGCCGATGCCGTGGGCCAGCGCCGCGAAGGCGCCGTGGGTGGCGGTGTGGGAATCGCCGCAGACCACGGTCATGCCGGGCAGGGTCGCGCCCTGCTCCGGGCCGACCACGTGCACGATGCCCTGGCGCGGGTCATTGATGCGAAACTCCTCGATGCCGAACTCGTTGCAGTTGTCATCGAGGGTCTGGACCTGGATCAGCGACACCGGATCCTCGATACCGGCGTTGCCCTCGGCACGTTCCTTGAGAGTGGTCGGGACGTTGTGGTCCGGCGTCGCCAGGTTGGCGTCGATCCGCCACGGGCGACGGTTCGCCAGGCGCAGGCCCTCGAAGGCCTGAGGCGAGGTCACTTCGTGGAGCAGCTGGCGATCGATGTAGATCAGGGCGGTGCCGTCGTCGCGCTCCTTCACCAGGTGCTGCGACCACAGCTTGTCGTAGAGGGTCTGGCCTGCCATCTCGTTCTCCCGGGCGCTGGGCCCTGTGCGTGTCCGGTCGGTCTGTGGCGCCGCCGACGATCCATGGTCTGTCTCGGTCGGGGCGCATGGCGCTATTTCTGTGCGTTGCGCTTTGACGGGAGTGTCCCGCGACGCGCACATAAAAGCAATTCATGTTATTTATTCAAAGGATTCCATAAAGGAATACAGAGTTCCTCCTTCGCCCACAACGCTGGAGCCCGAATGGATACCCAGAGCCTGCAGGCCTTCCTCGCCGTGGCCGACGGCGGCAGCTTCTCCCGCGCCGGCGAACAGCTGCATCTCACCCAGCCGGCGGTCAGCAAGCGCATCGCGGTGCTCGAGGATCAGGTCGGGGCGCGGCTGTTCGACCGCATCGGCCGCCGGGTGACGCTGACCGAGGCCGGCCGCCTGCTGCTGCCCCGCGCCCGGCAGATCCTGGTGATGGTGGACGACAGCCGGCGCGCGCTGGGCAACCTGGACGGCCAGGTGGCGGGCAGCCTGACGCTGTCCACCAGCCATCATATCGGCCTGCACCGGCTGCCGCCGCTGCTCAAGGACTATACCCGCCAGCATCCCGAGGTGCGGCTCGACCTGCGCTTCGAGGACTCCGAGCAGGCCTACCAGGGCGTGCTCGACGGCACGCTGGAAATCGCCGTGGCCACCCTGGCCCCGCATCCCGACGCGCAGCTTCAGGTGGTGCCGGTGTGGATCGACCGGCTGTGCTTCGTCTGCGCCCACGATCACCCCTTGGCCTCACGCGGCCCGCTGGCCCTGAGCGAACTGTGCGACTTCGATGCCGTGCTGCCGGGACCGCTGACCTTCACCCGCGGGCTGATCGAGGCGCGCTTCGCCGCCGCCGGCCTGCGCCTGCCGGTGACGCTGTCCACCAACTACCTCGAGACGCTGAAAATGATGACAGCCATCGGCCTGGGCTGGAGCCTGCTGCCGGAAGGCCTCGCGGCCGGAGAGCTGCACGTGCTCGAGGTGGATCACCCGTCGATCCGGCGCCCGCTGGGCTATCTGGTGCACCGCAGCCGCACCCTCTCCAACGCCGCCCGGGCGATGCTCGATCGCCTCGAGGCCGCCCGCGGCCCCGAGGCCATGGCCTGGCAGGCCTGACGAGAGCCAGCGGATTAGCATGAAAAACGCCCCGCTCATGGAGAGCGGGGCGTTCGTTCCGGCAGACGCGGCGGACGCTGCGCTGCCTTAGAAAGTCAGGCCGAAGTGCGTCTGGAAACTGGTGTGCCAGTCATCATCCACCGGCGAGCCGAAGTAGTTCAGGCCATTCTTGTTGGTGACGATATCGAACCAGGCGTAATAGGGACCGGCGGTCACCTTCATGCCCAGGTCGTTGAGCATGGGATCGGCCTGATCGCCAAAGCCGCCGTTGATGGCCGAATAGTCGCCCGACGGGTCGATCATGCTGAAGTCGTTGTAGAAATAGAGGTTGTCCACCGGCCCCCAGTCGACATCCATGCTGTAGGCCAGGCTGGCGGAATACATCTCGGCCTCGGCCGGGATCAGGTAGTTGAAGCCGAAGGCGCCGATCTGGATCACATCATCCGAGATGCCCGACACGCTCTCGGCCGGATTCTCGGCGTTGTACTCGTAGGTCGTTGCCTGAAGACGGGTCGACCAGTTGCCGTACTGACCGCTCAGCCCCAGGGCCGCCTGCCAGTTGTCGCCGCTGTCGCCGGTCCGGGTGTTGTAGAGCTGTCCGCCCTTGGCCGAGAGGTTGATCTCGGTGGTGGCATCGGTGCCTTGGCCGAAGGTATAGGCGACACGGCCGGCGAGCTGATTCTCTTCCGAGTTGCCCTGGGCGCTGCTGCCGACGGCGTTGGCCCCGTAATGCTCGTTGCCATCGCCAAGCTGGTCGCTCTTGAAGAACGCCAGAGACGTATCCCAGGCGCCCTGGGAGTGATCCCACTTGAGGCCGGCGTTCTGGTTGTCGTTGAAGCCGGAAATATAGGGCAGTGTGCCGTACCAGCCGAGATAGCCGTAATCCATGTTGCCGAACGGCGCCTGGACCAGGCCCAGCTTGAGGCTGTCGTCATCGGTCAGGTCGTAGCCCAGCCAGCCGTGCTGGAGGAAGTTGTAGCCGTCGTAGAAGCGATACTGAAAGGAGTAGTTGAACTTGCCGGTACCGCCGGTGAAGCCCAGATTGAACTTGCCGAAGTCCATGTCCCCGGCCGTTTCCTTGTCGCGCTCGTCCCAGTCGTTGAAGACCGAGCCGAACTCGAGCTGGCCGTTGATCTGGGTACTCTGGAGCGTCTCAAGGATGGCGCTGTTTTCTTCGGCCAGCTCGCGGGTGGACGCGGAAGAGGACGCAGCATCAGCGGAGGCGTCACGCGACGCACGCTCGGTCTGCTGTGCCTCGATCGTCTCCTGCATGCGCGCCAGCTCGGCGCGCAGGGCGTCGATCTGGCGCTGCATGGCCTCGGTGGACGGATCGGTCTGCGCCATCGCCGGCGCCGCCAGTGCAAGGGTACCTACGGCGAAGCCAGCCGCCTTGAGAGAGTGTCGGATCATTGTGTTCCCAGAATCTTGATGAGTCGTTTCGATGAGTAGCGGGAGTGGCAGAAAGCGGAACTCCCCGGCGTCTAGAGGACACCAGTTGTCATTTTTGTGGCGCCAGCCTGTACAACCCTTCGTTAGCGGGCAACTGTTGCATCTTTCGCAACAGACATGACAACGCGCGCGGGAAAAAGGACGCCATCAAGATCAAGAAACGAGAAAATAATTTTTCTCTATGCACTTTTTGCCAAAGATTCTTCCACACCATGCCGAGCTTCTGACATCCGACCAGGAACCCGGCTTGTGAGCATCGAGCGCCTTGCTTAGGATGCTATTTTTCCGTCGAGCTTTCGCAACGAAGCCTGTCTTCTCGCCTGCCAGGAACCCCGTCATGCCCGCCCAGACCGAAGCAGCGACCTCATCCGGCGTCGGCCTCCGCCATGCCCTGGCCGGCCTGGCGATACTGGTCGGGCTGCTGTCGCGAATCGCGGGGCTGGCCTGGCTGCCCGCTGCCGAGGCACTCACCGGGCCGGCGCTGTGGCTGGGCACCGCGCTGCTGTGGTCCGACCTGCCTCGCCGCAACCGCCGCCAGGCAGGACTGCTGGCGGGCATCGGCGTCGGCCTGCTGCTGATCGCGGCGTTCGTCTACGGCGCCCGGGTGGACTGGCCGCACTTGCTGGACGCCAACACTCAGGTGGTGGCGATGCTGGTGGGGGTCAGCTTCATCGGCCTGATCGGCAATCGCCGCGGCCGGTCGCGCCCTTCGGGGCCGCCGGTCACCGGGCGTCGCGGCCTCGCCGGCACCTGGCTCGGGGTGCACCTGCTCGGCACCATCCTCAACCTCTCGACGGTGTTCATGGTCGGCGATCGCCTGGCGCGTCGCGCGCCGCTGACCACGCCCCAGCTGCTGGCGCTCAACCGCGGGCTGTCCAGCGCCGCGCTGTGGTCGCCCTTCTTCGCCTCCATGGGCATCGTGATCACCCTGGCGCCGGGCATGGACTACGCCACCGTGCTGGCCCATGGCCTGCCGCTGGCGCTGTGTGCGGGACTGGTGACGCTGATCGAGCTGCCGCGACGCTTCGACCTGACCGACACCGCAGGCTTCTCGATGGCGCCGAGGAGCCTGCTGCTGCCGGTGGTGATGGCCGCGCTGGTGATGGGCTTTCACTTCGGGCTGACGCCGGGGCTCTCCATCGTCGCCATCATCACCTTCCTGATGCCCGGTGCGGCGCTGGCGGCCAACCTGCACCGTGGCCTGCACTGGACCGCCGGTCGCCTGCGCCAGCACACCCTGACCCGGCTGCCGGCCATGCGCGGCGAGATCTCGCTGTTCCTGTGCGCGGGGCTGCTGACCCAGGGACTGTCGACGCTCGCGGACGCCGCTACCGAGGGCGGCTGGACGCTGTTCGCGCATTTCGGCATGGGCGAGGCCATCGTGAGCTTTCTCGCTATCGTGGTCAGTGCCGTGGCCGGGCTGCACCCGATCATCGGCGTCTCGGTGCTGGCCTCGGTGCTGGACCTGGCGGCATCGGAGCAGACGCTGTTCGCCTTCGTCGCCCTGGCGGCCTGGGCGGTGGGCACCAGCGTCGGGCCGCTGTCGGGGATCAACCTGTCGCTGCAGGGGCGCTATGGCGTCAGCGGCGGATTGATGATGCGGGAGAATCTGCGCTACGCGCTGATCATGGCGACGCTGGTGGTGGGAATGATCGCCTGGCTGGCGTAAGGCGCGCCAGAAAGTGCCTGCGCTCGGTTATACGGCGTTAAAAATCGCCTCGGAATACTCATTTACACAAAGTAAACTCCGTCTCCTCGTTGATTTTTGCCTTGTCTAACCTTCGCTCGCCAACTTTCTGACATCACCTTAAAACACGGGCGAAGGGAAATGCCCCCTGGGCGCGGGAATCACCGCAGGGGGCGGAAGGATCAGTCCAGCGGCGCGCGCATGAAGTAGCGATGACCGCACTGGTGGCAGGGCTCGAGGCGGGCCACCTCGTTAAGTTCGACCACGGCGTCGCAGTGGGTGCAGGCCATGCGCCCCGGCACGGCCATTTCGCCGGCGGTATAGTCGGCCCGCGAGGCCTCGAGGTCGTCTTCCAGGCGTTCGCGTTCGACCCGGCTGCGATCGGCGATCGACAGCAGCGACTCCACCACCCGGCGCGACAGCACCGAGAGATCGACGCCCAACCAGTGGGCGACGCTGTGCCCGCCGGCGCTCAGGTAGTGGCGCATTTCCTTGAGGTCGCGATCGACCCAGGCGCGCAGCAGCGAGAGCTCATCCCGGGTGAATTCCTCCACCTCGGCCTCGAACTCGATCGCCTCGTCGAGCTCCTTCTGCAACGACTCGCGGTTCAGCTCTCCGGCGCCCTCCTGCAGCCGCTCCAACACGCGTTCGTAGGCATCCTTGAGGCGATGGTCCTCATGGGGGTCTTGCGGTTGATCGCTCATCGCAGTTCTCCTGTCCGTGTCCTGTCCGCATCGGGGTCGCGGCGCCGCCACCATAGCCGGCGCCCGCCGTGCTGGGGTATCCTTGCGCCCCAGAGGTTCTTCCATTTAGACGATATGCCGTCGGCGAATCAATGGCTTCCCCCAATCAATGGGGCCAACCCTGACGCCGGACAAGGCCCGCTGACATGCGCCGCGCCACGCGCGCCGCGCTCGACTAGCAAGGTACCCGAAGACAGCGATGGACGCACAATACCAGCCCCGAGAAATCGAACGCGACGCCCAGCAGTACTGGGAGAAGAACGCCTGCTTCAAGGCAGTGGAAGACGCCGGCCGCGAGAAGTACTACTGCCTGTCGATGTTCCCCTACCCCAGCGGCAAGCTGCACATGGGGCATGTGCGTAACTACACCATCGGCGACGTCGTCTCCCGCTTCCAGCGCATGCAGGGCAAGAACGTCCTGCAGCCGATGGGCTGGGACGCCTTCGGCATGCCGGCCGAGAACGCGGCGATCAAGAACCAGGTGCCGCCCGGCGAGTGGACCTACCAGAACATCGACTACATGCGCGGCCAGCTCAAGGCGCTCGGCTTCGCCTACGACTGGGACCGCGAGTTCGCCACCTGCGATGCCGACTACTATCGCTGGGAACAGTGGTTCTTCACCAAGCTCGTCGAGAAGGGCCTGGTCTACAAGAAGATGTCCACGGTCAACTGGGACCCGGTCGACCAGACCGTGCTGGCCAACGAGCAGGTGATCGACGGCTGCGGCTGGCGCTCCGGCGCGCCGGTCGAGCGCAAGGACATCCCGCTGTGGTTCCTCAAGATCACCGACTACGCCGATGAGCTGCTGGCGGATCTCGACAAGGTCGACTGGCCCGAGCAGGTCAAGACCATGCAGCGCAACTGGATCGGCAAGTCCAAGGGCGTCGAGCTGGCCTTCGACGTCGCCGACCATGACGACAACGCCCTTGAGCCACTGCGCGTCTACACCACTCGCCCCGACACGCTGATGGGCGTGACCTATCTCGCCGTGGCCGCCGGGCACCCGCTGGCCAAGGCCGCCGCCGAGGGCAATTCCGAACTGGCCGACTTCCTCGAGGAGTGCGCCCACGGCGGCACCTCCGAGGCCGAGCTCGCCACCAAGGAAAAGAAGGGCATGGCCACCGGCTACCAGGCCGTGCACCCGCTCACCGGGCGTCGCGTGCCGGTCTACGTGGCCAACTTCGTGCTCATGGAGTTCGGCACCGGCGCGGTGATGGCCGTCCCCGCCCATGACCAGCGCGACTGGGAGTTCGCGACCAAGTACGCGCTGCCCATCGAGCCGGTCATCGCCGACGAGAGCGGCCAGGCACCGGACCTCAGCCAGGGCGCCTTTGATGAGCACGGCGTGCTGATCAACTCCGGCGAGTTCGACGGCCTCGACTTCCAGGCGGCCTTCGACGCCATCGCCGCCCGCCTGGCCGAGCAGGGCCACGGCGAGGTCAAGACCAACTTCCGCCTGCGCGACTGGGGCGTGGCCCGCCAGCGCTACTGGGGCGCGCCGATCCCGGTCAAGTACGGCCCCGAGGGCCAGACCGTGCCGCTCACCGACGACGAGCTGCCGGTCGCCCTGCCGCTGGAAGTCACCGTCGACGCCTCCGGCTCGCCGCTCAAGAAGATGCCCGAGTTCAGCGATCTGGGCGACGGCTGGGTGCGCGAGACCGATACCTTCGACACCTTCATGGAGTCCTCCTGGTACTACGCGCGCTTCGCCTGCGCCGACAACCCGGAGGCCATGCTCGACGAGCGTGCCAACTACTGGCTGCCGGTGGACCTCTACATCGGCGGCATCGAGCACGCCATCCTGCACCTGCTCTACGCGCGCTTCTTCCACAAGCTGATGCGCGACTTCGGCCTGGTCGAATCCGACGAGCCGTTCCAGCGCCTGCTGACCCAGGGCATGGTGATCGCCGAGACCTTCTACCGCCCCGAGGCCAATGGCGGCAAGGAGTGGTTCAACCCGGCCGACGTCACCGTCAAGCGCGACGACAAGGGCCGGCCGCTGAGCGCCGTGCTCGAGGCAGACGGCCAGCCGGTGGAGATGGGCGGCATCGAGAAGATGTCGAAGTCCAAGAACAACGGCGTCGACCCCCAGGCGATGATCGACCGCTTCGGTGCCGACACCGTGCGCCTGTTCATGATGTTCGCCGCGCCGCCCGAGCAGTCCCTCGAGTGGTCCGACTCCGGCGTCGAGGGCGCCCATCGCTTCCTCAAGCGCCTGTGGCGAATGGTGGCCGAGCATGTCGAGGCCGGCACCCCGGGCGAGCTCGACGTCGACGCCCTGAACGACGATCAGCGCGAGCTGCGTCGCAAGACCCACGAAACCATCCACAAAGCCAGCGACGACATCGGCCGACGCACCACCTTCAACACCGCCATCGCCGCGGTGATGGAGCTGACCAATGCGATCGGCAAGTTCGAGGATGAAAGCCCGCTCGGCCTGGCCGTGTCCCGCGAGGCCGTCGAGGCCTGCGTGCTGCTGCTGGCGCCGATCACTCCCCACGCCTGCCATGCGCTGTGGGCCGAGCTCGGCCATGACGAGCCGGCCATCGACGCCCGCTGGCCGGCCGTCGACGCGTCCGCCCTGGCCCGGGACACCATCGAGCTGGTGGTGCAGGTCAACGGCAAGCTGCGCGCTCGTCTCGAGGTGCCGGCCGAGGCCGACAAGGCCGCCATCGAGGCCCAGGCCATGGCCGCCGAGAACGTCCAGCGCCACCTCGAGGGCAAGACGGTGCGCAAGGTGATCGTGGTCCCGGGCAAGCTGGTCAACATCGTCGTCGGCTGAGCCGACCGCCGGCCAAGGAGAGAGCCAAATGCAACGGCGTGACTTCCTGCGCTTCACCCTGGCCGGCGCCGCCGGCCTCACCCTCGGCGGCTGCGGCTTCCGGCTGCGCGGCTTCGACGAGCCGGCCCTGGACCTGGAGGCGCTGGCCGTGGCCGGCGCCTCCGGCGAGTTCTCGCGCCAGGTCACCCGGCGGCTCGAGTCCGCCGGCGTGGCCGTCCGCGACGACGCTCCGATGGTGCTCAATCTCGGCGCCGAGCGCATCGAGGAACAGCGCCTGGGCGTGCTCAGCAGCGGCAGCCAGGAGCGCGAGCTGACCCTGAGCGTGCCCTTCTCGGTCCAGCGCCGTCGCGACGGCGCCTACCGGCTCGACCAGCAGGTCGTGGAGGTCAGCGAGCGCTATTCGATCAGCGACAGCAACCTGCTGGTCGGCGACGAGCTGCGTGAAGCGGCCTCCGAGCGGCTGCGTCGGGAAGGCGTGCGGCGGCTGATGGATCGCCTGCGCGCCCTGTCACCGAACTGAGGTCGTCGTGAAGGTCTTTCCCGACAAGCTCGAGCCGGCGCTGGCCAAATCGCTGCCGCCGGTGGTGATCGTCGCCGGCGACGAGCCCCTCCAGCATCGCGAGGCCTGTGACGCCGTGCGTGCCGCGGCGCGCCAGGCGGGTATCGAGGAGCGCGAGGTGCTCCACGTCGAGGCCAACTTCGCCTGGGGGCGCCTGACCGAGGCGGCCGCCAGCCTGTCGCTGTTCGCCTCGCGCAAGCTCATCGAACTGCGCCTGGGCAACGGCAAGCCCGGCCAGGAAGGCGCCAAGGCGCTGCGCGAGTACGCCGAGGGCATGGCCGACAGCGACAACGTGCTGCTGGTGGCGGCCGGCAAGCTCGACTACCGCGAGCAGAAGAGCGCCTGGTTCAAGGCGCTCGACAAGGCCGGCCTGTTCGTCCCGGTGTGGCCGGTGGACGTCTCGCGTCTGCACTTCTGGCTGCGCGATCGCGCTTCGCACCACGGCCTGAACCTCGATCTCGATGCCGCCCGCCTGCTCGGCGAGCGCACCGAGGGCAACCTGCTGGCCGCCGACCAGGAGCTGCAGAAGCTGGCCCTGCTCTCGCCGCCCGGCGCCCGTATCGCTCCCCAGCAGGTGGCCGGCGGTGTCGAGGACAGCGCGCGCTTCGATGTCTTCACGCTGATGGACGCCTGCCTCAAGGGCGAGCGGGCACGGGTCTCGCGGATCATGACCGGCCTGCGCGGCGAGGGCGTCGAGCCACCGATCGTGCTGTGGGCACTGACCCGAGAGCTGCGGCTGCTGCTGTCGTTGCATCAGCATCTCGATCAGGGCCAGAGCCTGGAGCACGCCTGCAAGGCACAGAAGCCGCCGATCTTCGACAAGCGCCGCCCTGCCTACCAGCAGGCCTTGAAACGCCTGCCCATGAAGCGCCTGCACAAGCTGCTGCTGTTCGCCCAGCGCCTCGACCTGTCGATCAAGGGCGCCGGCACCATCCCGCTGTGGGAAGGCCTGCACGACCTGGCCCTGACGCTGGCCGGCGGCCGCGGCCTGCTGGCCGAGTCGCCACACTCCTACCGCGTCGGTTGAATCGACAGGGCACGGTCTCCACGCCCACAGGCACCAGGCTTCGGGGTATGATAATCGGCATCCCCTTGTTGAGGCATTGCACGATGTTCCCACGACGCCTGATGCTCTCCGCCCTGCTCGCCGCCGCCCTCTGCCCCGCCGTCGCGTCGGCGGCAGAACCGATCCTGGACATCCGCACCGGTACCGAGACGCGCCAGCTGACCCTCGAGGAGATCGAGCGAAGCGACGCCGGCCAGGTGACGATGCGCCACTTCGAAGGCCCCGAAGGCACCTTCAGCGGCGTCTGGCTGGATGACTTCCTCGAGGACCAGCAGCTCGACGAGGCCTCGCGGCTGCGCTTCATCGCCCTGGACGACTACACCAGCTTCCTCACGCCTGCCGATCGCGAGGCCCGGCGTTTCCTGCTGGCCACGCGGCTGGACGGCGATCCCCTCACGCCGGAGGAGCTGGGGCCGCTGATGCTGATCGTACCGGCGGATGCCGAGGCGACACTGACCGGTGAAGCGCCGATGAGCCAGTGGATCTGGGCCATCGGCGAAATCCAGGCGCGGTGACCCCGGCTCCCGGCCTGCGCTCCGGCCTGCTGGCGGGCTTCTGCCTGCTGGCGGCGCTCGGCGCCATCGTGGCCGGCGCCTTCAGCCTCCAGGCCGGTCGCCACCTTGGGGCCGACTATTCGGCCCTGGCCGGAGACCTGGTGCGCGCCCAGGAAGACACCGCCGAGCTTCGGCTCGAGCTGAACGCCTTGCGCAACCACCCCCAGCATCGCTGGCATCTGACGCGGATCGCCAGCCTGGTGGCGCGCGTCCCCGAGCGGATCGGCACCATCCGCCAGGGGCTCTCGCGCAGCGAGATCAGCGAGGCACGCTATGCGCCCATGCTCGCGGAACTCTCGCAGGCGGAAACCTTGTACCAACGGCTGGCATCGGTGATCGCTGCGCCGGACGGTGGCACCGACATGGATGTCCCGCAGCTTCATCGCCTGGGGCACGAGCTGGAGAGCACGCTCGCCTGGACCTACAGCAGCCTGCTGGAGGATGTTCACCGTGCCGCCGCCGATCAGCAGCGACTGATGAAATGGCTGAGTCTGGCGGTGGTCCTGCTGGTCATCCTGGTGCTGCTGGTGGCCGCCGCCTTGATGCTGGCGCTGGCACGCATCCATCGCCAGTGGCGGTCGCTGCGCGAACTGAGCGTCACCGACGAGCTCACCCGGATCGCCAATCGCCGCCGCCTGTGGGAGGTCGCGGAACGCTATCTCGAACTGAACCGCCGCGACGGCGGCGAGCTGAGCCTGCTGCTGATCGATCTCGACCACTTCAAGCGGATCAACGACCGCTACGGCCACCCGGCCGGCGATGCGGTGCTGCAGGCCGTGGCGGCCGAGTTCGCCCGCCTGGGGCGGGAATCGGATCTGGTGGCACGGCTGGGCGGCGAGGAATTCGCCGTGCTGATGCCGAACACCGGCCTGGAGGGCGCCCGACAACTGGGCGAACGGCTACGCCAGGCCACGGCCGGCCTGCCCCTGCCCGGCCAGGCCGGCGAGCAACGGCTGACCATCAGCCTGGGCCTGGCCACGACCCGAGGCGGCGGGGACACGCTGGCTCAGCTCTACTCGCGCGCCGACAGGTGCCTTTACCGTGCCAAGCAGAACGGACGCAACCGGTTGGAAATCAACGCCCAAGCGTGAAACCGGCCGCCCTTATCCCCTATACTGTCCCCGCATCGCCGCCGGCATGGCGCAAGGACGCCCATGTGGAGCGACATCGAGCCGGACCATCCCGATACACAAGGAATGCCAGCATGAAACGACTCACCCGACTCCTCAGCCCGCTCCTGATCCTCGCCCTGGTGCTCGGCAGCCTGCCGGCCGTGGCCGCCGTGCCTGCCGCCGACCAGGGGCTGGTCGGCACCACCTCGGTGCTCGACGCCCAGGCCAGCCAGCAGGATCGCGACAAGATCCGCCGAGTCCTGGCCCGCGAGGACGTGCAGCAGCAGCTGCTGCTCCAGGGCGTCTCCCCGACCGAGGTGGAAAACCGCGTAGCCGCCCTGTCCGATGCCGAGGCCCGCGAGATGGCAGACCGCCTCGACCAGATGCCCGCCGGCGCCGGCGTGGTCGGTGCCCTGTTCGCGGTCTTCATCATCCTGCTGGTGACCGACATCCTCGGCCTCACCGACGTCTACCCGTTCACCCGCTAAGCCGGGAGTTCCCCATGACCGGCCTATTCTCTACAGCCGGACGCAAGAACGCCCGCCCCGCGGGCGTTCTTGCGTTGGTGCTGACGCTTCTGCTGCTGACGGGCTGCGCCACCGCTCCGTCGCTTTCCCCCGCCACCCGCCAGGCACTGCCGTCGATGGCGCTCAACGAGGCGGTACCCTTCCACGGCCAGCGCGACTACCAGTGCGGCCCGGCCTCGCTGGCCATGGCCCTCGAGGCCGCCGGCCTCGACGTGAGCGTGGACGAGCTGATCCCCCAGGTGTTCCTGCCCGGCCGCGACGGCAGCGTGCAGCCGGAAATGCTGGCCACGGTGCGTCGCCACGGGCTGATTCCCTTCCGCCTCGACGGAGGCTTCGCGGGCCTGCTCGATGAGCTCGCCGCCGGCCATCCGGTGGTGGTGATGCAGAACCTGTCACTACCGGCCTGGCCCCAGTGGCACTATGCCGTCGCCATCGGCTACGACCTGCCGGCCGAGGAGCTGGTGCTGCATACCGGCATGACACCGGAGCGCGCCATCGACTTCGGCCGTTTCGATGCCACCTGGGCACGCAGCGACCGCTGGGCCTTCGTCGCCCTGCCGCCCGGCGAGCTGCCGGCCGATGCCGGAGTCGAGAATGCCACACAGGCCATCGCCGATTTCGAGACCCTGAACGGGAGCGAGGACGCCCTGCCCGCCTGGCAGGCCCTGGCCGAGCGCCATCCCAAGGCCGCCACGGTGCGCTTCGCTCTGGGTAACGCGCGACACGCCACCGGCGACGCCGACGGCGCCATGAGGGCTTTTCAGGCCGCGGTCGACGCGGACCCGGAGCTCGCGCCGGCCTGGCTGAACCTGGGCATCGTCGCCGCCGATCAGGGGCGCCTCGACACCGCCCGGACGGCCCTGTCGCGTGCCGCGGCACTGCCCGGCCCCTGGCAGGCACGCGCCCGACAGGAACGACAGGCGCTGGAGACGGAGGGCGACGCATGAGTGCGGATATCGTCCTCAAACGGATCTACCAGGCACCCGAGCCCGACGACGGCGCCAGGGTATTGGTCGACAGGCTGTGGCCGCGCGGCAAGCGCCGCGAGTCGCTGGCGCTGGCCGACTGGTATCGCGACGCCTCGCCCTCGCCCACCCTGCGGCGCCAGTTCCATGAGGGGGAGATCAGCGATGCCGTGTTCGCGGTACGCTATCGCGGCGAACTGCGCGACCATCCTGACGTCCTCGTGCCACTCATGCGCCACGCCAGGGCCGGACGCCTGACGCTGCTCACGGCGGTCCGGGAGCTGGACGACTCCTATCTGACGATCCTGCGCGAGGCGCTGCTCAGGGCACTGGAGGAAGAGGATGTCCTGGATCGAGAACCCAGCTCGCCGCCATGCTATGGACATCCGCGGCCCGAGCCGCCCGCCAGCGACTGACCTCAACCACTGGCCTAAACGACCGACGGCGCCCCGAGGGGCGCCGTCGTTTCATGCGGCCGACGACTTCCCGGCAGCCGTCAGAACAGCCGATTCAACCCGTTCTGTGCCGCCACCCGATAGGCCTCGGCCATGGTGGGGTAGTTGAAGGTGGTGCTGACGAAGTACTCGAGGGTGTTGGCCTCGCCTTCCTGCTGCATGATCGCCTGGCCGATATGGACGATTTCCGAGGCCTGGTCGCCGAAGCAGTGGATACCGTAGATCTCCAGTGTGTCCTGATCGAAGAGGATCTTGAGCATGCCCACCGTGTCGCCGGTGATCTGCGCCCGGGCGGTGTCCTTGAAGAACGCCTGCGCCACCTCGTAGGGCACCTTGGCCTCGGTAAGCTCGCGCTCGTTGCGACCAAAGGAGCTGATCTCCGGAATCGTGTAGATGCCGGTCGGTACCTCGGTGACGTAGCGATACTCGCGATCGAGAAGCCCGTCGCAGGCATTCAGCCCCTGATCATAGGCCGCGCTGGCGAGGCTCGGCCAGCCGATGACGTCGCCGGCGGCATAGATATGCGGGATCGCCGTGCGATAGTGATCATCGACCTGCAGCTGACCACGGCCGTTGGCCTCGAGGCCGACGTTTTCCAGCCCCAGCTCGTCGGTGTTGCCGGTGCGGCCGTTGGCCCACAGGAAAGCGTCGGCGCGCAGCCGCTTACCGGACTTGAGGTACACGGTCACGCCGGACTCGTCGCCTTCGACCCGCTCGTATTCCTCGTTGTGGCGGATGAGCACCCCGTGCTTGCGCAGGTGGTAGGACAGCGCATCGCTGATCTCGTCGTCGAGGAACGACAGCAGGCTGTCGCGGCTGTTGATCAGATCGACCTTGAGCCCCAGGCCCGAGAAGATCGAGGCGTATTCGCAGCCGATCACGCCGGCGCCGAAGATGATCATGGTGCGCGGGGTGTGGTTGAGTCCGAGGATGGTGTCCGAGCAGTAGATGCGCGGGTGCTGGAAATCGATGTCGGCCGGCCGGTAGGGCCGCGAGCCGGTGGCGATGATGATCCGCTCGGCTACCAGCTCGTCGGCGCTCTCGCCCTCGCCGCGCACGATCAGGGTATGGGCGTCCTTGAAGCGCGCCACGCCGCTGAACAGATCGATGCGATTGCGCGCATAGAAGTTGGTCCGCATCGCCACCTGCTGGTCGATGGTGACGCGGGAACGCTCCATGACCTTCGGAAACGAGAACCAGCGCGGCTCGCCGATGTCCCTGAACATACGATTGGTGTTGAACGACAGGATCTGCTTGACCTGGTGGCGCAGCGCCTTGGAGGGAATCGTGCCCCAGTGGGTGCAGTTGCCGCCCACCACGGGCTGCTTCTCCACCACCGCCACGCGCTTGCCGTGCTTGGCCGCATTGATGGCCGCGCTCTCGCCAGCCGGCCCGGTGCCGATCACCACCACATCGTAGTTATGGACTGCCATGAAGCCTTCGCTCTCCTGTTTGCCTGAAAAAGACGGGGGACGGTCGTCATCGACGTACCGAAACGCGAAAGGGCGAGGAGCCCTGCCACGTCGCTCCTCGCCCCTCGCCCGGATGGGTCCGATGCGACTAGCGGCGGGTCGCGTCGTAGCCGAGATCCGCCCCGCGGCTCTCGTCGCTGCGGCGGCGGGCGCTACCCTGGCGCTTGCGGTTTTCCTCTTCGCAGACCTCGTCCTGGCCGCCGCAGACCTCGCAGCCTTCCTTGAGGCCGAGCTTGTTGAGTCCGCCGCAGCTGCCGGCGATCGGCTTCCGGGCGACGATGACGCCGATGGCCATGGCGGCCATGATCACCAGCATGAAGGCCAGTACCACGAGAAAGGTGCCCATAGAGTGCTCCATCGAATTCGCTGAGAGGGTGTTGCCCTTGGGACCACGTCAGCGCCGCGGTGATCCCCGGGAAGGGCTGCCACTGAAGGGTGCCGTCGCCTGATATGCCGCCTGACGGGCGGCATATCAGGCGGCGGAACCAATCAGGGCTGGCCCGGAGGCCAGCCCTGACGGTCGCCGTGGGGCGATCAGCCGCCGAAGTCGTCGAGCATGATGTTCTCGGGTTCGACCCCGAGATCCAGCAGCATCTTGATCACGGAGGCGTTCATCATGGGCGGTCCGCACATGTAGAACTCGCAGTCCTCGGGAGCCGGATGGTCCTTGAGGTAGTTCTCGTAGAGGACGTTGTGGATGAAGCCCGTCGGGCCTTCCCAGTTGTCCTCGGGCTGCGGATCGGACAGCGCCAGATGCCAGTCGAAGTTGTCGTGCTCCTCGGCCAGCTGGTCGTACTCTTCGTTGTAGAAGGTCTCGCGCCAGGAGCGCGCGCCGTACCAGAAGCTGATCTTGCGCTTGGTATCGAGGCGCTTGAGCTGGTCGAAGATGTGGCTGCGCATCGGCGCCATGCCGGCACCGCCGCCCACGAACACCATCTCGGCGTCGGTGTCCTTGGCGAAGAACTCGCCGAAGGGCCCCATCACCGTGACCTTGTCACCCGGCTTCAAGCTGAAGACATAGGTGGACATCAGGCCCGGCGGATGATTGGTGTTGGGCGGGGGTGTGGCGATACGGATGTTGAACTTGAGGATGCCCTTCTCTTCCGGGTAGTTCGCCATGGAATAGGCCCGGATGATTTCCTCGTCGTTCTTGTGGGAGACGTTGAACAGGCCGAACTTCTCCCAGTCGCCGCGGTACTCTTCCTCGATGTCGAAGTCGGAGAACTTGACGTCATAGGGCGGCGCCACCAGCTGCACGTAGCCGCCGGCACGGAAGGCCACGTCCTCGCCTTCGGGCAGGCGCAGGTTGAGCTCCTTGATGAAGGTGGCGACGTTGGGGTTCTCGATGACCTCGCATTCCCACTTCTTGACGCCGAAGACCTCCTCGGGCACCTCGATCTTCATGTCCTGCTTCACCGGCACCTGGCAGGACAGGCGCCAGCCTTCCTTCTTCTCGCGCAGGGTGAAGTGGGACTCCTCGGTGGGCAGGATGGAGCCACCGCCCTCTTCCACGCGGCACCGGCACTGGGCGCAGGAGCCACCGCCGCCGCAGGCGGAGGACAGGAAGATGCCGTTGGCGGCCAGGGTGTTCAGCAGCTTGCCGCCGGCCTGGGTGGTCAGGGTGTGATCGGGATCTTCGTTGATCTCGATGGTCACGTCCCCGGTGCTGACGAGCTTGCTGCGGGCGGCCAGGATCACCGCCGTCAGACCGATGATGATCACGGTGAACATGACCACACCGAGCAAGATGACTGTTGTATCAACCATGTCGGTTTCCTATTGCTAGCATTGACTGGTCACCGGCGGCGCGCCACACGCGCCGCCGGAAGCCGCCTCAGAGCTGAATGCCGGAGAAGGACATGAAGCCCAGCGACATCAGGCCCACCGTGATGAAGGTGATGCCCAGGCCCTGCAGGGAGGCCGGCACGTCGCTGTACTTGAGCTTCTCGCGGATACCGGCCAGCGCAGTGATGGCCAGTGCCCAGCCCACCCCTGCGCCGAGGCCGTAGACCACGGATTCCCCGAGATCATAGTTGCGCTCGGACATGAACAGGGTCGCGCCGAGGATCGCGCAGTTCACGGTGATCAGCGGCAGGAACACGCCCAGAGCGTTGTAGAGCGCCGGCACGTACTTGTCGAGGAACATCTCGAGAATCTGCACGATGGCCGCGATCACGCCGATGTAGCTCAGGTAGCCGAGGAACGACAGGTCGATGTTCTCGGCGCCGGCCAGACCGGTCCAGGTCAGGGCACCCTCTTCGAGCAGGTAGGTCAGCAGCAGGTTGTTGACCGGCACGGTGATGGTCAGCACCACAATGACCGCGATG
The DNA here is from genome assembly GCF_003011945.1 of Halomonas sp. ND22Bw. NCBI lineage: Bacteria > Pseudomonadati > Pseudomonadota > Gammaproteobacteria > Oceanospirillales > Halomonadaceae > Halomonas > Halomonas sp. ND22Bw. The sequence goes on from NZ_PXWD01000001.1 coordinate 530,159, forward strand.
CCCAGGCCGAAGGCCGAGGAGACCTTCTTGGACACCGCCAGGAAGGTACACATGCCCAGGAAGAACGCCAGGGCCATGTTCTCGACGAAGACCGAGGCGACGAACAGGCTCAGATAGTGTTGCATCTTATACGGCCTCCTTCGGCTGGGTGTTTTCCTTCATCTTGAACTCGTTTTCCTCGACCTGTTCCGGGTTGATGGCACGCAGCACCCAGATGATCAGGCCGATGATGAAGAACGCGGACGGCGGCAGCAGCATCAGGCCGTTGGGCACGTACCAGCCACCGTTCTGCACGGTCTCGAGCACGGTGAAGCCGAACACGCTGCCGGAACCGAACAGCTCGCGGAAGAAGCCGACGGTCATCAGGATGAAGCCATAGCCGATGCCGTTGCCCACGCCGTCCAGGAAGGACAGGCCCGGGCCGTTGGTCATGGCGAAGCCTTCGGCGCGGCCCATCACGATGCAGTTGGTGATGATCAGGCCGACGAAGACCGACAGCTGCTTGGACATCTCATAGGCATAGGCCTTGAGGATCTGGTCCACCACGATCACCAGCGAGGCGATGATCGTCATCTGCACGATGATGCGGATCGACGACGGAATGTGGTTGCGGATCAGCGAGACGAAGAAGTTCGACAGCGAGGTGACGAAGATCACCGCCAGGGACATGACCAGCGACACGCTCATGCTGCTGGTCACCGCCAGCGCGGAGCAGATGCCCAGGATCTGCAGCGCGATGGGGTTGTTCTTGAAGATCGGCGTTACCAGGACGCCCTTGGGAGTCGGTGCAGACATCATCAGGCTCCTTCAGTGTCGGTGGAGGCATCCTGCACGGTCTCACGCTCGATACCGCTGCGGAACCGGGCGAGGTACTCGCCGAAGCCCTCGGGGCTCAGCCAGAACTGCAGGAGGTTGGTGACGCCCTTGCTGGTCAGCGAGGCGCCGGAGAGCGCATCGACCTCGGTCTCGCCGCTGGCGCCGCCCTTCACGAGAGCGATGTCAGGCTGGACGCTGTCGGCCTCGGCGAAGATCTCCTTGCCGTCCCACTGAGCCTTCCAGCGCGGGTTGTCGACCTCGCCGCCGAGACCCGGGGTCTCGGAGTGAGAGTAGAAGGTGATGCCTTCGATGGTGTTGCCATCGCCCTGCACCGCCAGGTAACCGCGCATCAGGCCCCACAGGCCCTGGCCGCGCACCGGCAGGATGACCTGCTCGGGATCGTCCGGGTCGCCGACCAGGTAGACGGTAGTGTAGTTCTCCTGGCGCGACAGGCCGGCGATATCCTTCTCCCCGGAAAGGGTACGGGACTGGGCCGGATCGCGGGCCGCCTGGAAGCTGTCGTAGGTGGCCGCATCGAACTGGTCGGTGTACTCGCCGGTGCGCAGATCGACGACGCGCGGCGTGACCTGTTCGAAGGCCTCCTCGACGTCGGTGCCGGGCTCATAGAGCCCCGCCACGTCAAGGATGTTCGACTTGCGGTCCAGCTCCTGGTTGAGCTGCTGCTTGGCACGCAGGCCGACCGCGGCGGTGGAGACGATCACCGAACACACGATGCAAAGTGCGAACGCCACCGTCAGGATCTTCTTGATGGAGTTGTTGCTCTGTGCCATCAGGCGTTCTCCTCGGCCGGCACACCGGTGCGCTGCTGGCGGCGCTTGATGTTGGCCTGAACAAAGAAGTGGTCGATCAGCGGGGCGAACAGGTTGGCGAACAGGATCGCCAGCATGATGCCCTCCGGGAAGGCCGGGTTGACGACGCGGATCAGCACGGTCATGACACCGATCAGGGCACCGAAGATGAAGCGGCCCTGGTTGGTCATGGAGGCGGAGACCGGGTCAGTGGCCATGAACACCATGCCGAAGGCGAAGCCGCCGATCACCAGGTGCCAGTACCACGGCATGGCGAACATCGGGTTGGTGTCGGAGCCGATCAGGTTGAACAGCAGGCTGGTCGCCACCATGCCCAGGAACACGCCCAGCATGATCCGCCAGGACGCGATCTTGGTCCACAGCAGCACCGCAGCGCCGATCAGGATGGCCAGCGTCGAGGTCTCGCCCACCGAGCCCGGGATGAAGCCGTAGAAGGCGTCCCACCAGCTGAACTGGTCGGTCAGCGCGCTCATGCCGCTCTGGAAGGCGGTGGAGAGCGCGGTGGCGCCGGTGTAGCCATCGGCGGCCACCCACACGGAGTCGCCGGAGATCTGTGCCGGATAGGCGAAGTACAGGAAGGCACGACCGGTCAGCGCCGGGTTGAGGAAGTTCTTGCCGGTGCCGCCGAAGATCTCCTTGCCGATCACCACGCCGAAGGTGATGCCGAGCGCCACCTGCCACAGCGGGATGGTGGCCGGCAGGATCAGGGCATACAGCACGGAGGTGACGAAGAAGCCCTCGTTGACCTCGTGGCCGCGCTTGACGGCGAACAGCACTTCCCAGAAGCCACCGACCGCGAAGGTCACCAGGTAGATCGGCAGGAAGTAGGTGGCGCCAAGCACGAAGTTGCCCCACAGGCTGCCCGGATCGTGGCCGCCCGCCAGCGTCATGACGATGGCCTCGCGCCAGCCACCGGCGGCGCCGAAGCCGTCGGCGATGGCCACGTTGGCCTGCCAGCCGGCGTTCCACATGCCGAAGAACATGGCCGGGAAGGTGCAGAACCACACCGTGATCATGATGCGCTTCAGGTCGATGCCGTCACGCACGTGGGCCGTGGTCTTGGCGACGCTGGGCGGCGTGTAGAAGATGGTGTCCACCGCCTCGAAAAGCGGGTAGAACTTCTCGTACTTGCCGCCCTTGTGAAAGTGCGGCTCGAGATTCTCGAGTGTCTGTCGGATACCCATCATCAGGCCTCTTTCTCGATCATGGTGAGGTTATCGCGCAGGATGGGACCATACTCGTACTTGCCGGGGCACACGTAGGTGCACAGCGCCAGGTCCTCCTCATCCAGCTCCAGGCAACCGAGCTGCATGGCGGTCTCGATGTCGCCGACGATCAGCGAGCGCAGCAGCTGGGTGGGCAGGATGTCCAGCGGCATCACTTCCTCGTAGGCCCCCACCGGCACCATGGCCCGCTCGGAACCGTTGGTGGAGGTGGTCGGTGCGTAGTTCTTGAGGCCCTTGATGCGCGACAGGTAGATGCCCAGCACCGAATGGCGGTTCGAACCCGGCGACAGCCAGCCCATGAAGCTGCGCTTGTTGCCTTCCTCGAGCAGACTGAGCTGGGTGTTGAAGCGACCCACGTAGCGCAGGCTGCCCTCGGCGGTGAAGCCGGAGAACACCGAGCCGGAGATCACTCGCGTGTCATCGGGCTCGCGGACCTCGCCGGCCAGCAGCTCTTCGGTGCTGGCCCCGACGCGGGTGCGCAGCAGGCGCGGCTGCTCGGCACGCGGACCGCCCACGGCCACCACGCGGCTGACGTCGAGCTTGCCCTCGGTGAACAGCTTGCCGAAGGCGATGACGTCCTGGTAGCCGATGTGCCAGACCTTCTTCTGCAGGCCCACGGGCGAGAGGTGATGGATGTGCGTGCCGACCAGGCCGGCCGGATGCGGGCCGCCGAAGCTCTCGGCCTGCACGCCCTGAACGTCGCCTCCCGGGAGCTCAGCGCCCTGCGCGCCGCACAGGAAGACCTTGCCTTCGGTCAGACGCGTCAGCACCTTGAGGCCGTCCTCGAAGGCCTGGGACTCGGCCTGGACGATCGTGGCGGGGTCGGCGGACAGCGGATGGGTATCGATGGCGGTGACGAAGATGTCGTTCGGCACACCATCGATGGCCGGCGTGCGGGAGAAGGGACGGGTGCGCAGCGCGGTCCAGAGACCGGATTCGACCAGCTGGTCGACCACTGCCTGACGCTCCAGGGAGGCCAGCTTGTCACGGCTGTAGGAGGCGAATTCCACTGCGTCTTCGGACTCGTCGACCTTGATCACCACGGACAGCAGCCTGCGCTTCTCACCGCGGTTGATGGCGACGACTTCACCGCCGGCCGGCGCCGTGAAGCGCACGCCATCGATCTTCTTGTCCGTGAACAGCAGGTCGCCCAGCTTGACCTTGTCCCCCTCTCGAACCTCCATGGTCGGCTTCATGCCGATGTAGTCGGTACCGAGAACCGCCACGTGGCGCACCGGACGCGCGTCTTCGACACGCTGCTCCGGGGCTCCCGTGATGGGGAGATCCAGGCCTTTCTTGACTTCGATCATAGTCTCGCCCAGTTGATGGATCTGATATACGAAGGAAAGGGGTGCGATTGGATCGGATTCTTGTGAGTTGTTCAGAATGTAACCAGTCGGGCCCGAGGCGAACTCGAACCACCCCGAAAAATCCCCCGCATTATAAAGAGAAGCCAGTGGAATGACTACCTGCCGGAAGGTCGCAGAAGTCCGTCGGGGGCAAGTGGCGAAGTGTCGCAGAAGGGTGGAAAAAGCGTTGAGGGAGAGGCGGTTGGGGAGGCCCCGGCCGACGGCCGGGGCGGGGTGCGACGGGCCGGGAAGGCTCAGCCCTGAGCGTGGGGCAGCTTGAGGAAGGCCACGTTGGAAATGTGCTGCAGGATACGGATCACCTGGCAGCTGTAGCCGAACTCGTTGTCGTACCACACGTAGAGGACGGCATGGTTGCCGTTGGCGATGGTCGCCTGGGCGTCGACGATGCCGGCGTGACGGTTACCGACGAAGTCGGTGGACACCACCTCGGGGGAGTCGACGTAGTCGATCTGCTTCTGATACTGAGAGTCGATCGACATGCGGCGCAGGTAGTCGTTCAGGGCCTCGACGTCGGTCTCGCGCTCCAGGGTCAGGTTGAGGATCGCCATGGAGACGTTGGGCGTCGGCACGCGGATGGCGTTGCCGGTCAGCTTGCCGCCCAGCTCCGGCAGCGCCTTGGCTACTGCCTTGGCGGCCCCGGTTTCGGTCAGCACCATGTTGAGCGGCGCACTGCGGCCGCGGCGGTCGCCCTTGTGGTAATTGTCGATCAGGTTCTGGTCGTTGGTGTAGGAGTGCACCGTCTCGACGTGGCCATGGACGATGCCGTACTCGTCGTTCAGCGCCTTGAGGGCCGGCACGATGGCATTGGTGGTACAGGACGCGGCCGAGATGATGCGGTCATCGTCGCTGATGTCCTGGTGGTTGATGCCGTAGACGATGTTCTTGAGGTCGCCCTTGCCCGGTGCGGTCAGCAGCGCCTTGGCCACGCCCTTGCAGGCCAGGTGCTGGCCCAGGCCGTCCTCGTCGCGCCAGATGCCGGTGTTGTCGACCACCACGGCGTTGTTGATGCCGTACTCGGTGTAGTCGATCTCTGACGGCGAATCGGCGTAGATCACCTTGATGACGTTGCCGTTGGCGGTCAGGGTGCGGGCTTCCGGATCGACGCTGATGGTGCCGTCGAAGGGCCCGTGGACGCTGTCGCGGCGCAGCAGGCTGGCTCGCTTCTCCAGGTCCTTGGCGATGTCGCCGCGGCCGCGCACCACGATGGCCCGCAGGCGCAGCAGGTTGCCGCCGCCGGCCTTCTCGACCAGCACCCGCGCCAGGATGCGGCCGATACGGCCGAAACCGTAGAGCACCACGTCCTTCGGCTCGCCGTTACCGGTATCCTTGCAATGACCATCGACGATCTCGGCCAGCTCGCGGCGCAGGAAGGCCACCGCATCGCCGCCACCCTGCTTCTTGTAGGCCACGCCCAGCTTGCCCACGTCGACGTGGGCCGGCCCCAGGTTCAGCTCGGTCATGGCCTTGACCAGCGGGAAGGTGTCCTGAACGGACAGCTCGGTGCCCTCGATCTTGCGCACGAACCGGTGGTCCTTGAGGATGCGAATCACGCTGCGGTTGAACAGCGAACGCCCGTACAGGGTAGTCACGACGTTGTTGTGACGATACAGGCTGCCGATCATCGGGATCATCTGCTCGGCGAGCGCCTGGTTGTCGTGCCATTCCTGGAAGACGGTATCGAGGGGTTGCTGACTCACGTGGGGCCTCTCCGTGGGGTTGAGATTCGTGAGGCATTATCCGAGGCCAAGCACCAGGGGGCAATCGCGGGATGGTCGCAGACGCTGTAGGGGATTTACAGGAATTCGGGTTTCACTACATGACGCGACCGGGCTGTTATGATGCCCTCCAGTCACCCATTGGACACGATGCAAGCGACGCCCATGCCGACCTTCTCGCCTCTCGACCCACCCCGCCCCACGGGCCTTCGCGACACCCTCTACTGGCAGACGCCACCCGGCAGCGCGACCGCCCTGGCCCTGGCGCACCTCGCCGAGGATGCGCCGCTGCTGGTGGTCACCGCCGACACCGCCGCCGCCCAGCGCCTGGAAGACGACCTGGCCTTCTATTCACGACTGCCGGTGCTGCCCTTCCCCGACTGGGAAACGCTGCCCTACGACAGCTTCTCGCCCCACCAGGACATCGTCTCGGCACGGCTGCGCACCCTGCGCCGCCTTCAGGACGGCGAGCACGGCATCGTGCTGGTGCCGATCAACACCCTGATGCAGCGCCTGCCGCCGGTGGACTATATCGCCGGCCGGGTGATGACCCTCGAGGTGGGCACCACGCTGGACCGCGAAGGCTTCCGCGACCGCCTGTCGCGGGCCGGCTATCGCGCCGTGGAAACCGTCTATGAGCCCGGCGAATACGCCCTGCGCGGCGCGCTGATCGACCTTTTCCCGATGGGCTACGAGACGCCGCTGCGCATCGACCTGTTCGACGACGAGATCGACACCCTGCGTCACTTCGATCCCGACACCCAGCGCAGCGCCGACAGGGTCGAGCGCGTCGAGCTACTGCCGGCCCACGAGTACTCGCTGTCGCGCGGCGCCATCGCCTGCTTCCGCGAGGGCTTCGAGACGCTGTTCGACGTCGACCCGCGCCAGTGCCCGCTCTACGTCGATGCCCTCAAGGGCATCCCCTCCCCCGGCCTCGAGCAGTACCTGCCGCTGTTCTTCGACGAAACGGCGACGCTGTTCGACCATCTGGCCGAGGGCACCCGGGTGGCGCTGCTGCCCGGCGTGTTCGAGGCCGCCGAGCACCACTGGGCGGCCATCGAGAGCCGCTTTGATAACCTCGGCGTCGACCCGACGCGGCCGCTGCTGCCACCCCATCGCGCCTTCGTGCCGGTAGCCGAGGCGTTCGGTGCCATCAAGCGCCATCCGCGGGTCGAGCTCACCGACGACACCGAGCACCGCCATGCCCTCGCGCCGGCGGCGCGGCCGGCCCCGAACCTGCCGGTCAACGCCCGGGCCAAGCGCCCGCTGGCCGAGCTCGAGGACTTCCTCGCCGAACACGATGCCACCCGGGTGCTGTTCGTGGCCGAGTCCCGCGGCCGCCGCGAGGCCCTCGAGGAGACCCTGGCGCCGCTGAACCTGGCCCTGCCCCACGTCGACGACTTCGCCGCCTTCCTCGACGGCGAGTCCCGCACCGCCATCACCGAGGGCACCATCGACGCCGGGCTGTGGCTCGAGTCGCCGGATATCGCCGTGATCGGCGAGACCGAGCTCTATGGCGAGGTGGTCCGCCAGAGCCGCCGCCGCGAGAAGGCCACCGACGACAACGAGCTGGCGATCCGCCACCTAGCCGAACTCAAGCCCGGCGCGCCGGTGGTCCACCAGGCCCACGGCGTCGGCCGCTACAAGGGCCTCGAGACGCTGGAGGCCGGCGGCCAGGCGGCGGAGTTCGTGACCCTGGAATACGCCGACGGCGCCAGGCTCTACGTGCCGGTGGACAGCCTGCACCTGATCTCGCGTTACGCCGGCGTCGACGATGAGCTGGCGCCGCTGCACCGGCTCGGCTCCGAGCAGTGGGACAAGGCCAAGAAGAAGGCCGCCGAGCGCATCCGCGACACCGCCGCCGAACTGCTCGACGTCTACGCCCGCCGCGAGGCCCGGGAAGGCTTCGCCTGCGAGGCGCCGGACGCCGAGTACGCGCGCTTCGCCGCCAGCTTTCCCTTCGAGGAAACGCCCGACCAGCGCGCCGCCATCGAGGCGGTGGTCGGCGACATGACGGCCCCCCGACCCATGGACCGCGTGGTCTGCGGCGATGTCGGCTTCGGCAAGACCGAGGTGGCGATGCGCGCCGCCTTCCTGGCGGTGCACTCCGGCCAGCAGGTCGTCGTGCTGGTGCCCACCACCCTGCTCGCCCGCCAGCACTACGAGAACTTCCGCGACCGCTTCGCCGACACCGCGGTCAACATCGAGCTGATCTCGCGCTTCACCGGCGGTCAGGGCCAGAGCGCGGCCGCCAAGCGCATCGAGGACGGCCAGGCCGACATCGTCATCGGTACCCACAAGCTGCTCTCCAAGTCGATGCGCTTCCCCAAGATGGGCCTGCTGATCATCGACGAGGAGCACCGCTTCGGCGTCGCCCAGAAGGAGCGACTCAAGGGCCTGCGCGCCGAGGTCGACATCCTCACGCTCACCGCCACGCCGATTCCCCGCACCCTCAACATGGCCATGAGCGGCATCCGCGACCTGTCGATCATCGCCACCCCACCGGCCCGCCGGCTGTCGGTGAAGACCTTCGTCCAGCAGCGCGACGAGGCGGTGATCAAGGAAGCGATCCTGCGCGAGATCCTGCGCGGCGGCCAGGTCTACTTCCTGCACAACGAGGTCAAGACCATCGAGACCGCCGCGGAGACGGTGCGCTCGCTGGTGCCGGAGGCGCGGGTCGGCGTGGCCCACGGCCAGCTGCCCGAGCGCGCCCTGGAGCGGGTGATGTCGGACTTCTATCACAAGCGCTTCAACGTGCTGGTGTGCTCGACCATCATCGAGACCGGCATCGACGTGCCCAGTGCCAACACCATCGTCATCGAGCGCGCCGACAAGTTCGGCCTGGCCCAGCTGCACCAGCTGCGCGGCCGGGTCGGGCGCAGCCACCACCAGGCCTACGCCTATCTGCTGGCGCCGCCGCCCCGGACCATGACCAAGGATGCCGTGAAACGCCTGGAGGCCATCGGCCAGGCCGAGGATCTGGGGGCCGGCTTCACCCTGGCCAGCCACGACATGGAGATTCGCGGCGCCGGCGAACTGCTCGGCGAGGAGCAGAGCGGCCAGATGGAGGCGCTCGGCTACAGCCTCTACATGCAGATGCTCGATCGCGCCGTCAAGGCGATCCGCGAGGGCAAGACGCCCAACATCGAGGCGCCCCTCGACGAGGGCGTCGAGGTCAGCCTCAACCTGCCGGCGCTGATCCCGGACGACTACCTCCACGACGTCCAGCAGCGACTGGTGATGTACAAGCGCATCGCCGGCGCCGAGACCGAGGCCGAGCTCAAGGAGCTACAGGTGGAGATGATCGACCGCTTCGGGCTGCTGCCGGCACCAGTCAAGACCCTGCTGCGCCAGACCCGCCTGCGCCAGCGGGCCGAGCGGCTGGGCATCGCTCGCCTGGAAGCCGGCCCCGAGAAGGGCCGGGTGATCTTCGCCGGCCATACCGGCGTCGACCCGCTGACGCTGGTGGAGATGATCCAGCGCCAGCCCGATCGCTATCGCCTCGAGGGTGCCGACACGCTGCGCTTCGAGGCCGACATGGAAGGCGAAGAGGCACGCTTCTCGGCGGTCGAGGCGCTGCTCGACCACTTCAACCGCAAGGCCGAAGCCGCCTGAAGTCCGAGGTGGCGACTGGCGAACCGTCGCCACCTCGGGCACTCTAACGACATGGCCGCTCCGCGCGAGCGAAGCGCCCCCTGACGCCCCCGATTCGAGACATGACCAAGATGATCCCTTCACCCCTGCGCAGCACCGTGGCCCGCACGACCCTGCTGGTCGGGCTGACCACCGCCCTCGCCGCCCCGCTGCAGGCCAGCGAGGACCTGCCCCGCGGCTACTATTACCTGCCCGAGGAAGGCGACCTGGTCGGCGAGGTCTTCACCGTCGAGGCCGACAAGGAAGACACCCTGATCGACATCGGCCACGAGTACGGCATCGGCTATCGCGCCATGGTCCGGGCCAACCCCGACGTCAGCGTCTGGTACCCCGGCGAAGGCACCGAGGTGACGATCCCCGGTCAGTTCATCCTGCCCGACGCCCCGCGTAACGACATCGTGATCAACGTCGCCGAGATGCGGCTCTACTACTATCCGCCGGCCGAGGACGGCGAACGGCGCATCGTCCAGACCTACCCGCTGGGCGTGGGCCGCCAGGACTGGGAGACGCCGCTGGGCAACACCACCATCACCCAGATGGTCCGCAATCCGGCCTGGTATCCGCCGGAATCCATCCGCCGGGAACACGCCGAGGCCGGCGACCCGCTGCCGAGCGTCGTGCCCGCCGGGCCCGACAACCCGCTGGGCACGCGCAAGATGCGCCTCGGGATTCCGGGCTATCTGATCCACGGTACCAACAAGCCGGAGGGCGTGGGCATGCGGGTCTCCCACGGCTGCGTGCGCATGCTGCCCGAAGATGTGGAGACCCTGTTCGACCAGGTCTCGGTAGGCACCCAGGTGCGCATCATCAACGAGAGCTTCAAGCTGGGCTGGTCCGACGGCACGCTCTACGTCCAGGCCTACCCCTACCTGGACGACAAGCAGGGCACCACCATCCAGCGCGTCACCGAGGCCCTGGATCAGGTCGACGCCAGCACCGAGGGGCTCGACTACGCGGTGGACTACTCACGGCTGCGCGAGGTCGTGGAAGTGCCGGGCGGCATGCCCGTCGCCCTGGAAACGCCCCCCGAGCCGGAACCGGCCCCCGAGCCTGCACCTCGCTTCTATGAGCAGCTGCAGCTGATCGCCGCCAACGATGATGCCGGCGAGGAAGAAGCGTCACAGGGCTGACTCGCGGGCGTCCCACCGCAACGACGACAGGGCCCGGCGATTGCCGGGCCCTGTGCATTCCCCGGGGCCATGCCGATAACGACTCAGCCTCGCCCTCTTCCTTTCCGCGCCTCACGTCTTCTATTCCTGCCCACGATTGGCTTCCACGCTGCGGCTCGCCTCGTCGTCCGCCCCAGGATCCTCGTCGCGGGCCGTCTCCGCCACCTCCCCGGCCGCCAGGCGGGCCACCAACGCCTCGATCGACTGCACCTCCCCGAACAGCGGGCCCTGCACCGAGACGAAGTTCATGCCGCGAATCGCCACCAGCTGATCCGAGGTCGCCACCCCGGTCACGGTAATATGGCGCCCGGCCAGCTTGGCCATGTCACGCAGGCTCTTGGTCAGCAGGATCGACGCCTGATCGCCGGGTACGCCGCGCATGAGCCGCGGCTCGAGCACCAGTCGCGACAGCGGCTGACGGAAGATCGCATCCAGCGCCTGACGGGAATGCACCAGCCCCTTGAGCGCCACGCCGAAGCCGCGTTCCCGGCAGTAGCGAATCGCCGACTGCAGCGGCCAGGACGTATCGAGCTCAGCGCCATGCCACTGCAGCTCGACGCAGCCCGGTATCAGCCCAAGCGCTTCGAAACGCTCGGCCAGGCCGTCGATGAAGCCGGCATCGGTCAGCTGGGCCAGCCCCAGCGGCAGCGTCCAGACGGGACGTGCGGAACGCGGTCCCTCCGGCGCCTCGACGGGCAGCCCCGAGTGCGCCAGGGCGTCCAGGGCCATCCCGCAGAGCGTGCGATCCAGCAGCGCGCGACGCCCCGCGGCCTCGGCCAGCCGAATCAGCTCCTTCCCGGGCACCTCGCCCCATGTCGGATGCCGCCAACGCACCCGGAATTCCCCGCCGCAGCAGCGTCGATCGGCCAGCAGGAAACGCGGCTCGACCGCCAGCGTCAGCTGCTCGGCCAGCGCCTCGCCGGACAGACTCGCCAGTGCCTCGGTCAGCGCCAGGCTGCGCTCCTCGGGCGCCACCGCTTCGGCATCCAGCTCACGGGGGCGACGCTCGCCCCCACGCAGCACCTGGCGGGCGGCCCCCTGAGCCTGCTCGATCAAGGCGAACGGCGTGCTGTCCGCCGTGGAGCGGGCAACCCCGATGCGCGGCAGCAGCAGGCGGTCGGCGTTGCCCACATGGAAGGGAGCAGAGAGACTTTCCTGGAGGCGCTCGGCGAACCTCATCCCGGCCGGCGATTCCCCCCGCTCGCGTACCGGCAGGAAGCTCATGACGGCGAAGACATCGCCCTCGAGGCGCACCACATAGCCTTCCCCGCGAGCGACGCGGCGCAGCCGCTTGACGATCCGCCTGACGGCCTCACGGGTGCCCTCCGGCCCCAGCGTGTCCTGTAGACCATCGAGCCGGTCGAAGCCGATCCAGCACAGCTGGAAGGGATGCTGGCTGTTCAGGTAACGCTGCATGCGCTTCTCGAGGCGCGGGCGCCCCGGCAGCCCGGTCAGCTCATCGAAGCCGAAGCGCTCACGCTGGCGCCGGCGATGACGCTCGGCCCCGAGGGCGCCCCCCAGAACCACCAGCGCACCGGCGCCCACCAGCAGCGCCCCGAGCAGCAGGCGCTCCCCCAGGCTGCGGCGCCCGACTTCCGTGGCCGGCACGTTGACGTAGCGTACGCCGTCACGCAGCTCGGGCGACAGCCGTCCGCGCGCGGCATAGTCCAGCCGCGGCGCCGCCGGCGCCGTCACATTGCCCCCCTGATCGAGTCGGCGCAGCAGGCCATCGGCCACGCCCGCGATGTCCGGCTGCACCCCGCCGAAGCAGCCGTCGGCCAGCCACTCGGGCATCAGACACCAGGCGCCTCGAGGGCTGCCCAGCACCTCGGCGGCCTGCTGTCGCTGCAACCTGCCGGGCAGACCCAGCAGCAGCTGTTCGGTGGCCTCCCCCGCGACCGGCGCGTCCCGCCCCAGCACCTTCACCGCGTCCAGCCGAGCCGAGTCCTCGATCAGCCGATCGCCCAATGACAGCAGCGGGGCGTCTTGCGTCACCCAACCCACGAGCCGCCTGGCCTCGGTGCCATGTCGTACCCAGCTCAGATGACGCCGCAGCACCGGCAGCAGATCGAGATGTCCGGCGTCTTGCTGGCGTAGCCAACGGCGATTGGCCGGCGAGAAGGCGCCGTAGGCCGCCAGTCGCCGCGATGGACTCGCCCCGGAAGCGCCCAGTTCACGATAAGCGGCAATCGCCGCATCGTGGAGCAGGATCACCCGGGGCGCATCCGCCAGGTCACCCTCGGCCAGCTTCCGGCGCAGCTCGGCCGTGGAGACCTTGCCGTCTTCCAGGTACAGCACCCGCAGCGCACCCGGGCCGTCCCGGGCCTCCAGGCGATCGTCGAGCTCACTCAGCAGCTGGCGATCCAGCCGCCCGCCCGGCTCGCCGGGTGCAATGGCCACGGTGGTAACCGCGGCCCAGCTCGGCACGGCAACGCCAAGCGCCAGCAGGAAAAGGCCAACGCACGCCCAATGCCGAAGGCATGTCATAGGCGGATGCTCGAGGTGGAGGTCACAGTATTATTGGCCGGAACTTTGAAGTCAGCAGGGTCTTCTCCATCATTTCCACCCGGCAATAGCCTGGAGAAGTTTATCTGGGGAAGGTCCAGCGTTGCCTGGACGCATATGCTGATGGAGTCATCTTCGACCGTCACATTGTCATCACACAGCGCGACCGAACTCCCCAGCCAGTCTGCTGCTTCCTCATTGATAAAGGATGTCACTGCCAAGGTGATGGCGTCTTCATCCAGCGAGCCGTCGCTCAGGCGCTCTATGGAAATCGCCTGGCGCACGGCATCGGCGCTGAGCCCATGCACACCTTGCTTGTAGACGAACAGCAAGCTGTAGCTGACGATGGCGTAGAAAATCAGCAGAAACAGCGGAAAGATGATGGCGAACTCGATGGCCACCGAGCCTTGCTGGTAAGACGCCTTTCGGCCATGAGCATGACATGATCGCATCACTGGACGAGCTCCACTCCCGAAGACGACACCTCGATCACCCTGACCTCTGCCTCACCGATGCCCAGGCCTGCCGCATCCAGCAGTGGCTCTACCACCTGATTAATCAGCGGTGTTATCAGGTTTCCAAGCGCAGTACCAAGCGCACTCTGGAGATCCGTGACGGAATCCACGACACCATCCAGCAAGTTATTGATCGGCTCCAGAAGCGCGCCGGTAATTGAGCACAACAGCCCGGTACACTCTTCGCTCTTATCCCCCAGGCTGATGTCCAGCTCCAGATCGTCCAGCAGGCCAGTCAGGGCCGTCGTCACACCGGATACTCCCGACGCGAGTACGACGGCATCATTGTCTGGCCAGTCATGGATGCCCCCCGTCATATAACCAGACAGCCCAGCTTCCAGGTTTTCCGTCAAACCACTCTCCAGCGAGACGTTGATCAACCCGGCAAACGCAGGCAGTACTTCAGCATCCAGGCCGACGGATGCCACCAAGGGCTCGCTTATGGCTCCCACCGAGACACCATAGACGCCATCATTCAATGAGATCTCCTCGATCCCTGCCTCGGCCTCTACGCCGCCGATGTCCAAATCGAGATCGAGCCGCAACACCCCAAGTAAATCGACCCCTAGATCAACATCTAGATCAAGCTGTCCTGTGCTGGCAGAGGTCTTCCAGTTATCGTTCCCACAATCGGGGGCGACTCCATCCGCGCAGCCCACCGGGCCTATGGCAATCTGTGGGGCTTCCATGACTGTCAATCCAACGCTAGCCGTCACGGCCGACAGATCGACATCGAGATTATCAATCGCAATCGCATTGTCCTGGTTGGCCAGCATCAAACTGCTGCCCAACAGGTCGCCCAGACGAATGCCAGTTTTCAAGGCTTCGGTATCGTCGACGCCTTCGGCCGATCGGATATCGAGAAGCTCCCCCAAGTTGATATCGGCGGTTCCAACATCGAGACTCATGGCGCTTTGCATCTCGCCCAGCAGTGCCAGATCGGATGCAAGCAATCCTCTATCGGACAGCACGCTTTCCGACGCTTCCAGCAGCTCGGACAACGTCACGTTGGTATTGAGCACTTCGTCGACTGTCAGCGCCGCCAAATCCACTCCAAGAGCTGGCATTTCCGAAGCCAACTCCAGCAGCGTGATCCGAGTATCCAGCACCCCTTCATAGCCAACGAGGGACAGCGGCACATCGCTTCCCAGCAAACCGCCCAGCAAAGGTGCCAACAAAGAAGATTCGGAACTATCCAGAGAGGCCAGGCGAGAGCCTACGGAAAACGCCACATAGGTCGCCTTCCTCGCGACTGCCGTCGATTGGAGGGTAATGGTGTGGTCGTCACTGGCGTCGCCGTCGTCAGGCATAAAAGCCGCCATGAGCGGAGGCGAGACCGAGTCCTTCAGTACGACCTGGACGGCATCCTGAGACAAGGAATCATCGAAGTCATAGCGTCGATAAGACGTGGGACCACCCTCTACGGCCACATCCACCAATACCACTCGCCCCAGAGTAATGCCGTCACCATCGACCAGATCTCGCGAATAGCCATTGGCTTCCAGTACATCCTGCGCATAGGTCACTGCCTGATCGCAGGAAGACAGCGTCTCGCAGCGGGACGCCACCGACAGCGCCGCCAGATCCGCCACCCGCTGGAGATTGCGCTTTTCCATGTACAGCCGCCCGGTATCCAGCGCCAGGGCGATACAGACCACTACCAGCAGCATCACGATCGCGCCGAGCAGGCCGATCACGCCTCGCTGGCGACGCGGAACGTAGAGGCGGCGGGTCGTCATCACTCACCGAAGCTCAGGTCGATGTACTCATCGGGGATCGCGTGGGTGAAGCTCCGCAGGTAGCGCTCATAGATCCGCGACTGCACTTCCCCGGACAGCGATTGGCGGTTCCGGCTGGCGATGCGTCCGCTGCGCTGCAGCTCGAGCAGCCGTTCGGTGCGCTCGCCGACCTCGGCGCTGCGGTGGTCCGCCGCCGGCAACGCGCCCTGCGAGGAGGGCGCCTCGCCCTGAGCCCAGGCCAGCGGAGAGGCGATCAATATCACCCCGCAGACGCCCAGGCACCGCATACGCTTCATCATCCTGCTGATAGGCATCCCGCGATCTCCTTGCTCGACGTTATCCATGTTCTCGGGCTCGCTCGTCGGTCGCCAGCCGGCGCAGCCGGGCCACCAGTTCGTCATCCAGGTCGTAGCGTCGGGCCAGCCGTTCGGCCTCGACCACGCGTCCTTCCTGCATCATCAGCATCACCAGGTTGGAGGCGGCCCGCCGGCCGGTGCCGCCCAGCTCCAGCGCGGTCAGCAGCTCTTCCCGGGCCGGCTTCGGCTTGCCTTCCAGCATCAGCAGGTAGCCCAGGTCGTTGCGGATTTCGGCGTCGGTCGGGCGAGCATCCCGCGCCTGGCGCATCAGCACCAGCGCCTGCTCACGATCACCGCGCGCCACCGCGTTGCGTGCCATGCCATGGAAGGCATCGGCCGCCAGACAACCACCCGCCAGGGTCTCGTAGACCGCATCCGATTGGTCGCGCCGCCCCACGTCGCGCAGGGCATCGCCCCGCATCAGGGCGGCCTCGGCATAGTCGAAGCCACTTTCGTCGAGATGCGCCAGGGCCGAGCGCGAACGACCGTCTTCCATCTGCTGACGAATCATGTCCATGCGCAGCCCGATATCGGCGCTGTAGCGTTCGCCGCAGGGGCCGGTGACTTCCTTCACCTCGTCGCGCTGCCCCAGCCCGATCATCGACATCGGCTCCATGCCACCGGCACAGCCGCCGAGCATCATCAGGCCCCACGCCGACAGTCCGGCTCGAAGGCGTCTTGTCATCATGTTCTGCACTCTCAATTTCCCAGGCTCCGGAGCATGCCGCCCAGATTGATCACCGCCGGCCCGGCGAGCACGATCAGCAAGGCCGGAAACAGGAACACCATCATCACCAGCGACATCTTGCCCGACAGGCTCGATACCGCTTCCTGGATGCGCATGCGGCGACGGTCGCGCAGCCGGTGGCTCAGGTCGAGCATCGCCCGCCGTGCGCCGCCCCCGGACGACGATATCTGCGCCAGCAGCTTGAGCAGGTCCTCGAGCCCCTCGCTGGCCTGGAGGGCCGACTGCTCCTCGAGCACCTCCTCACGAGCCTGCCCCGCCTCGATGCGCAGCAGGATCAGCCGCAGCTCACGCACGCTTTCGGGACAGGTCTCATCGAGGTTGTGAATCAGGCCGCGCAGCACGCCTTCCAGGGTCATGCCGGACTCCCACAGCATGCGCGTGACCTGGATGACCATGTCGGCCTCCTCGTTCAGCCGGGCCACCCGGCGGCGGCGCACCCGCTTCAGCCAGATCCAGGCACCGACGGCCGCCAGCGCGGCGAAGGCCAGACCGGTCGTCATGGCCGGCAGCCAGGCCTTGCCACCCTGAAGAGCGTGGAGCACGCCGCCGCTGAACACGCCGAAGACCACCAGCGCCACGGAAAACAGCAGGTGAAGCTGGGCGCGAGTGCCGATGAAGCCCGCCTGACGCAGCACCAGCGCCAGCTCCGCCAGCCAGGGGCGACCGCGGGTCTGCCGGCGCCAGATGATCCGCCCGCTGCCCATCAGTCGTGCCTCCATGGCCGCCACCTGCTGGCGTCGGCTGCCGCCTTCCCCCTGGGTGGGGGCCGGCGCCGCCGCTGGCGTCTCGCGCGGCCCGACGCGGGCCAGCCACAGGCAGATCCCGGCCGCCGCCAGCACCAGCAAGGCACTCGTCATCAGCCACACCATGGCCTTCTCCTATATCGACTTGAGCATCCGCCACAGCGCCACGCAGCCGCCCACCTCCAGCAGCACGGCCACCCACAGCCCCATGCGGCCGCCGGCACTGTCGAACATCGGCGCCAGGAACTCGGGGTTGCTGAACCACATGAACCCCGCCATCGCCACCGGCACCGCCGCCAGCACGAAGGCCGTGACCCGGGTCTCGCCGGTAAGCGCCCGCAGCTCGCGTCGCCCCTTCTCCTGCTGACGCAGCAGCTCGACGAAGCTGCCCAGGATGTCACGCAGGCTGCCCCCATGGGCCTGATTGACCTCCACCGCCGTCGCCAGCAGGTCGAACTCCTGCAGCTTGAGCAGCTGTGCCTCGCGATGCAGCGCCTCGTGGAGCTCCATGCCCAGCTCTCGGCGCACATTGACCCGCGCGGTGGCCTCGCGCAGCAGGCCGGTGGCGGTCTCGCCGTTGCGGCGAAAGGCGATCTCGACGGTGGCACCGGTGCCCAGGTCGCGCACCACCTGCTCCATGAAGCCCGGCAGCTGGGCGCGCAGACGGCGGCGCAGGAGCTGCGCCCGGCCCCGCAGGATCAGGTTGATCAACACCAGCGACCCCAGCACCAGCAGCACACCGACAAGATGAGACAGCAGCATCAGCGCCACCACGACCGCCACCAACACCAGCCCGCCGACGATCGCTATCCCCCGGGGCGTGGCATGAATGCCGGCGGCCAGCAGGTAGTCGAGCAGCCACTGCATCAGCGACTCGGACGGCGGGCGTCGGGTGCGTCGTCTGGGCTTGTCGGCCCGCAGCACCTTGTCGCTCTCGTGGTTGGCGCTGCGCCACAGCAGCCTGGCGGCCACCAGCAGCAGCGCCATGGTCAGGCCCCAGAGTTGCCAGGCGTTCATGCGGCATCCTCGATATGCTTGTGCCAGTCGACGGCGTCGATCAGGCGGCGGTCCTCGTGACGATAGAGCCGGGCCAGCTCGACCCGGCCATCGGAGAGCCCCCTCACCTGCTGGACCTCGACCACATGACGATGGCCCTCGCCGTCCCGGGTGACGTGCACCACCAGGTCCAGTGCCGTGGCGATGATCTGGTTGACCAGCCCGTCGCTGCCCTCGAAGCCGGCCAGGCGTACCATCATCTGCAGGCGCACCAGGGCATCACGGGCGGAGTTGGCGTGCACCGTGCTCATCGAGCCCAGGTGGCCGGTGTTCATGGCCTGCAGCATGTCCAGCGCCTCGTCGCCGCGACTCTCGCCGAGGATCACCCGGTCGGGGCGCATGCGCAGCGCATTGCGCACCAGCTGGCGGGCCGAGACCTCGCCCTCCCCCTCGCTGTTGGGCGGGCGGGTCTCGAGGCGCACCACATGGCTGTTGCCGAGCTGCAGTTCCGCGGCATCCTCGATGGTCACGACCCGCTCATGCTCGGGAATATCACGGCTGAGGATATTGAGCAGCGTGGTCTTGCCGGAGCCGGTCGCCCCGCTGATCAGGATGTTGCGACGCTGGACGACCGACTCCTGCAGCATGGCCATCAGCTCCGGTGTCACCGCACGGCCCTGGATCAGGGCCTCGGCCGTGAGCGCCTCGCGACGGAACTTGCGGATCGACACGCAGGGCCCGTCCAGGGCCAATGGCGGAATCACCACGTTGACCCGCGAGCCGTCCGGCAGGCGTGCGTCGACCATCGGACTGGATTCGTCGAGCCGTCGCCCGAGCGGGGCCAGCATCCGCCGCACCACCCGCAGCACGTGGGCATCGTTGATGAAGCATTCCTCTACGCTCTCCAGCCGCCCCTGGCGCTCCACCAGAATGTTGCGCGGCCCGTTGATCAGGATGTCGGAGATGTCATCGTCGCCCAGCAGGGGCTGCAACGGGCCGAAGCCCGCGACCTCGTTGAGCACCTCTCTGGCCAGCGCCTCCAGCGATTCGACCGGCACCCGCTCACCGCGCTGGTCGAAGTAGTCCCGGACCAGGCTCTCGATGCGCACCAGCATCGCCGAGGGCTCGTCGTTGAACAGCGCCTCGTCGTCCTCCAGACGCTCGATGACCTCGCGATGCAGCGCCGCCTTCAGGGCCCCGTCGGTCAGGTCGGGCGCCGACCGCGGCGGGGTCGGCTTGTGTCGAGTCAGCGAAGACCAGGCCCCCATATCACCTCCTAGCGGGAAAAGCCGATATCGCCGAGCCGCTCGATCTCCCGGGCGTCCTGGGGATCGAACAGCAGCTCTAGGAAACTCGGATCGTAGCGCCCCAGCGCCTCGCCGGGCAGGCCGTCGAGCTCGACCCCGGCGGCGATCGGCGAGACCAGATGCGGCGTGACGATCATGATCAGCTCCGTTTCCTCGCGCTCGAAGCGGGTCGAGCGGAAGAAGGCGCCCAGCACCGGGATATCGCCCAGGCCGGGGAACTTGTCGACGCTCTGCATGGTGGACTGGCTGACCAGGCCGCTGATGATGAAGCTTTCGCCGTCGCCGAGCTGCACGGTGGTATCGGTGCGACGCACGCTCAGCGAGGGCACGGCGATGCCGCTGGACTGCACGGAGCGGCTGAAGTCCAGGTCGCTGACCTCCGGCGCCACCTTGAGCATGATCCGTTCGTCGTCGAGCACCGTGGGCGTCAGCTGCAGGCGGATGCCGAACT
Source organism: Halomonas sp. ND22Bw (assembly GCF_003011945.1). Lineage (NCBI taxonomy): Bacteria > Pseudomonadati > Pseudomonadota > Gammaproteobacteria > Oceanospirillales > Halomonadaceae > Halomonas > Halomonas sp. ND22Bw. The sequence continues at coordinate 550,299 of NZ_PXWD01000001.1, forward strand.
CCTTGAAATCCACCGAGACGTCGCCGTCGCTGCTGTTGCTGGGAAAGGGAAACTCGCCGCCGGCCAGGAAGGACGCGCTCTGCCCGGACAGCGTCACCAGGCTGGGCTCGGCCAGGGTATAGGCGAAGCCGTTGTTGCGCAGGGCGCTGATCGCCCCCAGGTAGCCGTTGTTGTCGCCGCTGATGATCGAGAAGCCCTCGCTCAGCGGCGCCACCAGGCTGTTGTCGTTGATGAAGCTGCTGCCGCTGCCGGTGGGGCCGACGGCGTACTGGGTATTGCCGCCGTTGTTGCGCCCGAGGAAGAAGCCGTAGGACTGCAGCCGGCTGCGATTGACCTCGACGACGCGGATATCGGTCTGAATCTGCACCGGCCCGACCTGGCGGGTCGCATCCACCGGCGGGGCGTCGCCGAAGCGCTGCATGGCCTCGTCATGACGGTCCAGCGAACGCGTCTGGCCGAAGAGCCGCCCGCGCTCACCGCCGGCCTCGACCCGATACTCGTCCTCCAGCGACCGGGCCGCCGCCGGCTGCACCTCGAGGGTCACCGACTGCGGTGTGCGCCGCCCGGCCAACCACACGCTCAGCGTGGTCGCCCCGGGGCCGATGCCGGTCACCAGCAGCTGGCGGTCCCCCACCACGCGCACGTCGGCGACGCCGCCACGTCCCACCGCCGTGCGCGTGATGCTGGCGCCGTAATCCAGCCGCTGGTTCTCGCCGACCAGCAGCGACAGCGTGCGCCCGCCGTCCTGGGCCGACGCCGTCGTGGAAAGCACCAGGGCCATCAGGCCCAGCCACATCGTCACCAGCGTCGGCCAGGCGCGCGTATAGGCCGGCATCCGCCGGAAGGTAGGACTCGTCGCTCGTTGCATGATGTTCCCTGTCCCTGCATCCTGCTTGAAATAATGGTCGCGGCGGCGTCTCATCCGCCCACGCTGACGCTGCGCACCTCGCCGGCGACCTGCTGAACGACCCGGCGCCCGCCATTCCGGCGTTCCGGCCGCGCGACCGGCGCCGTGCTCGCTTCGCCGTCACGCCTCATCAGGCTGTCGAAGTCCACGGGCTCGCCCAGGTCGTCCGGCTCGGCGGCGTCGTCGTTCGCGGCCTCGAGCGACGCCGGCATCAGCCAGCCATCGCCGCCCTCGGGCAAGGTGGGTTCCAGGGCGGCGCGACGCTCCTCGGCGCCGATCACCGCCAGCCGCAGCCGGCCGGTCTGCTCGGCCAGCAGCAGCCGCGGGGCCTGGGCCTCGTCCAGCGCCAGCACCGCGGTGCGCCCGCTGCGCTGGGGGCCGCCCTCGGGCAGGGGCTGGCCGCGCAGGGCGCTGCCGAAGCTCAACACCTGGATATCGCGCAGCACCCGGCGCGCCAGCCGGGTGCGCTCGCCGCCGCTGTCCTGGCCGTAGAAGAACACGTCGACGCGATCCCCCGGCGCCACGAAGCCGCCGCCGCCGATCACCTCGTCGACGCTGACGGCGATGCCGCGCTTGCCCGCCGGCACGGCCTCGGCCAGCAGGCCGCCGGCGGCGAAGTGCGAGGGCCTCAGCACGTCGCCCGGGGCGAGAGGCCGGGTCAGCACCCGACCCTCCACCTCGGACAGCGCGCCGAAGCTCTCGTCCAGCGGTTCGGGATAATCGATGGTTCGAAGCAGCGGCGCCTGGCCCTCGCCGGGCGCCGCCAGCCGCGTGCCCACCGCCAGGGGGCGGGCCGCGGCCAGTACCGCATGGCCGGCGGGCTCGGGCGCCGCGGGGGTCACCGCCGGCGCCGTCACCACCGTCTCCGGCACGTCATTGGCCATCCGCCAGCCCGCAAAGGCCAGGCCGATGGCCACCGCCACCAATAAGGCGGCGATGCTTTTTAGCAAGTTGGGAGACATATATAAGCCTCGCAAAACACAAAAATTTAGTTATTTTTCATGTCTATTATTAAATACCAACCTCGTCTTCAACTTTCCCGAACAGGTTCTTAATCATGGTTACAAAGCCGCCATCATCACTACCATCACTACCAACTGCAAAAATAACTCCAATGGCTATAGCAACCAGCGCAGCAATCATTGCATATTCAATTGCCGTCGCCCCACGCTGTCGACGAAAGACGGGGCGATTGAGTTGACGAGTCGCCAGATGGGCATGGGCTTTAGCGAACACTTGAGAGAGAGAGAAGCGTTTCATGGTGGTTTTCCCCGCTTGGTTGAGTCCTGCTTTCCTTTTCACCGCCCCGGCGTGTCCCGCGCCGGGGCCCTGCTTCTGCCGGTGAGTTCACACCACACCAGCGTCGTTCCTGCGTTTTCGCTGTCATCGTCTTTATTTTTCTATCGACCGCTCCGGGCAGGGGTTTTGTACGAGATCGCCCACCGATGAGCGGCGAGATCGTCGACTCCGCGCGCTAGCCGCCGAAGTCCCAGCTCAGGCGGGCATTGACCCGCCCTTCCCGCGACGCGTCCTCTGCGGGACGATCGCCGATCGGGTAGGCGTACTCGATGCCCAGGCGATAAAGGCGGTTATTGCTCAGCTCGATCCCGGTGGCCACCGAGGCCAGGTCATACTCCAGGTCGCTGTCGTTGAACTCGGTATGGGCGCCGTCCACCGCCAGGTAGGGCTCCAGATGCGAGGCCCAGGACGCCGCCAGCGCATGGCGGTAGCGCAGCTCGACCTCGCCGGCGTAGCCGCGCTCACCCTCGGCCTCGCCATCGTCGTAGGCCCGGGCGAAATGGCCGGCGCCATAGGTACCCCGTTCCGGTGCCGGCAGCGTGTCTTGCGACCAGAAGCCGGCCACGCGCATCGACAGCCGCCAGTTCGGCGTCAGCGCCTCCAGCCAGCGTCCCTGGAGACCGAGCCGCGTGTACTCGAGTTCCTCCCGGCCATCGGCGGCCACCGACACGCCCTTGGCGACGTTGCGAATCTCGGTGGTGGTGCGATTGCTGCCCATGTCGACGCCCTGACGCAGCTCGGCACGGGCCTCAAGCCGGCGGCTGGCATTGCCCTGGCGGTAGTGGGTGCCCAGTTCCAGGGTCGAGTAGCGCAGGTCCTGACGCCCTCTCAATTCAGGCCCCTGATCCGAGCGATAGCGGTAGTCGGCCGTCTCGTCGAGGTGCTCGACGTTGACCTCGACGTCCCAGCGCCGACGGCGCTCCATCAGCAGCGGATAGTCGAGCCCCAGACGAAAGCGGTCGCGCACCTTCTCCTGGTCCACCTCGTAGGGCCGCCCTTCCACCAGCACCGGGTCTTCTTCATCACCCTCGAAGCGCTGTGCGCTCATGGTCAGGCGCAGGCCGTCGGTACCGAGCTCCTGACGATACTGGGCAGCATAGAAGCGATCGTCGTTGTCGACCGGCATCAGGTAGGCGAAGGAGAGCGTTTCCGCATAGGGGGTATGGCTGTGGAAGGCCAGGTTCGCGACCGCCTGGGTATCGTTCTTGTCGCCGCCGCCGAGGGTCAGGCCGGCGTCGACGCGGTCGCTGTCGCGCTGCTCCACGCGCAGCGTGGTGGCACCGGACGGCGTGCGCGGCACCGGCGCCTTGACCGCCAGGCTGGCGCCCGGGATGCGCTCGATCAGCGCCGTGTAGCGCTCGAAGGTCTCGCGGGTCAGCGGGCGTTCTTCCCGCATCCGATCGGCCAGCCGCCGCACTCGCTGGGCGACGGCGGTATCCTGCACGGCGATCTCGGTGCGGGCGATATACCCCTCGACCACCACGACGGTCAGGGTGCCGTTCTGGAAGTTGTTGCTGGGCAGATAGGCGTAGGACAGGGGGTAGCCGGCGTCCTGGTAGCGACGCGTGATCGTCTCCACGGCCTCGACCAGACGATTCACCGCCACGCGTTGCCCGACGAGCGGCTGAAGAGGGGCACTCAGGGTCTCGAGATCGAAGACACTACCACCGCGAATCTGCACCCGCGCCACCGGCACCTGCGTCTCGGGGCTTACCGCCTCGGCGGCACCGGGCAGGCTGACCTCGGCCCCGCCCTGTCGCTGCCGCTCCAGGGTGTCCTGTACCGGAGGCGTCATCGTCGGCTGCCGTTCATTGATGACCGACGGCACATCGTTGGCCTGCACCAACGTCGTACTCATCGAACACGCGGAAAGCATGGCAAGCGAGAAGACTTTATACCGAACTTCTTCACTCACTAACATTTTGCCAGCAAGTTTTCTTGCTAAGAACTTTTTTCCGCCGAGCCTTGGCATCATATTTGTTTTCCCTGCAATGGCATTCAGTAATCGCATGCGTCGCCGATGGTGTTATTTCACGCTTTCGACGCCTTAACACCGAAGCTAAGAACGACTAATGCCGAAGACTGAATTTACATTAGTACAAAAACCTTGACCTGTGGCAAGCCAAAATCGAAGAAAAATTGAGGCTCATCATCAACATTTCGTCATACATGGTCTACACGGCAGAAGGCCCGGCACTTGCCGGGCCTTCTGCCGCCGCATGGAGCGAGCGATCAGAGCAGGCCTCCCAGGCCAAGCAGCCCGCCGCCGCTTTCGGTACCTGAGTCCTCGCTACCGGAGCTGTCGGTGCCGCCACCCAGCAGGCCGTGCGCCACGTCATCCACGGTGCCGGTCACGCCCTGCAGGGCACCACCGGTCAGGCCATCGACGGTATCGGTGACGCCATCCACGGTGTTCGCGACGCCGCCGAGCAGGCCACCGCTACCGCCCAGGCTGCCGCCGTCGCCACTGAGAAGGCCACCTTCCTGACCACCGAGCAGGCCGCCGGTCACGCCGTCGACGGTGTCGGTCACGCCGCCCAGCAGGCCGCCGTCGCCACCGAGCAGGCCGCCTTCGCCGCCCACCAGACCACCGGTCACACCATCCACGGTATCGGTCACGCCCCCCAGCAGGCCACCATCGCCACCGAGCAGGCCGCCTTCACCGCCGACCAGGCCACTGGTCACGCCATCCACGGTATCGGTCACGCCGCCCAGCAGGCCCGAACCGTCGCCCAGCAGACCGCTTTCACCGCCACCGAGCAGGCCCCCGGCGGAGCCTCCCAGACCGCCGGTCACGCCACCCAGCAAACCACCATCGCCGCCCAGGAGGCCGCCTTCACCTCCGAGCAGCCCGCCGCCGAGATCGCCCAGCACCAGGGTCGGATCGTCCAGCAGCCCGCCTTCGGCGGACAGGGTGGCGGCAAGCAAGCTGTTATCCCCGACCACCAGGCCGTTCTCGCCCACCAGCAAACCACCTGTCAGCCCGTCGAGACCGTTGAGCAGGCCGTTGTCGGTATCCAGCAGCCCACCGTCGACGCCGGGTAGAGAAAGGGACGGGGAGCCGCCCTCACCGGCGGTCAGCAGGCCACCGGCGTCGGCCACGAGCCGGCCGGTCGAGGTCACCAGGTCGCCGACACCGGCGAGCTGAACGCCGCCACCACCGAGACGCTCGCCGAGCATGACCACGGCACCGCCGACCTGACCCAACAGGCGGTTACCGACGGGGCCGACCACCAGGGTGTCACCCAGGCGCTGGGTCGTGCCCTCCACATTGACGACCAGCGGACGAACGACGCCGGTCAGCTCGGTGGTCAGGCCGGCCAGATGACCGTCCTCATCGGTCAGGGTAAAGGTCAGACGATCGCCCACGGCGGTGACCGTGCCGCCGAGCTGGTCGACGGTGCCACCCAGGCTGGCGAGCAGGCCGGTGCCGTCTTCCACCTGCATCAGCACCGGCAGCGAGCCCAGCCCCTCGACGATGCCACCGGCACTGCTGACGGCCTTGCCGGTCTGGGAGACCAGCCCCGTGGCGCCGCCCAGCGTCGTGCCCAGGGCGTTGTCGTTGGTGCTGAGGCTGCCCAGGCCGTCATTCAGACCGTCGGAGAGCAGGTTGACGCCGTCGCCCAGGTCCTTGAGCACCTGGCCGCTACCGTCGGTCACCCCGCCGACCAGGGGCGCATCGACCTGCTGGATGGTGCCACCCAGCGCCGTGACGGTATCGCCCACGCCGCCGGTCACTCCGCTGCCATCCTGGATCACTCGCTCGACGCTGGAGGACTGCACGTCGCCGTCACCACCGGAGCCGTCACCATCGCCACCTGAGCCATCGTCACCCGAGCCATCGCCACCCGAGCCATCGCCGTCACCGATGCCATCACCGCCCGAACCGTCTCCTCCGGAACCGTCACCGCTGCCGGTGCCATCACCATCCCCGGCTTCCATACCGCCATTTCCGCCGTCCAGCGGCTGTGAAATATCGGAGCTACCGCTGCAGCCGGCCAGCGAGATCGCCAATACCAGCGCGGTCAGCGGAAAGAGTCGCGTCTTGAATTCCGTGTTCCCTGCCATCATCACATTCCTCTCTTTTTCCGGAGGCATCACTCATCGGCCGGATAAGCGATGCCGAACGACTGCCCTGCTGCCGGAAGCGTATGAAGGAATGCGGGCTTTTCACACCGTCTGAAATCTCCTACACGATTTTATAAGCAACTGATAGAAAAGGGATATTACATAGAGATCGCAGGGTAATTTACGCGATAGTCCGATATCTCTTACACCGGGCAATGCCATTGGCGACACGGTAAACGCACCAAGAGTGACACCTCATACCCGGTCGGCGTCATCGGGTAGGACACATCCATCGCACGATAGCGCGAACGCGGTACGACTACGGCGCCCACAAAAAAGGCCACCCCTCTCGCGAGGGGTGGCCCGTCGTGGCATCACCAGGCCTGAAGGCCTGGCCTGCGGCTACCGACTTACTTGCGCATGGAACGCTCGAACATGCGGTTCATCTCTTCACGGTTCTGCTGAGACATCTGCAGAGCCGCTTGAGCGTCGCGCTGAGCCTGGTTGGCGGTGTTCTGCGCCTGGGTCGCGATGCTGCGAGCTTCCGCGGCGTCGGCCTGTGCAGACTCGGCAGTGGTGCGGACTTCTTCCAGAGCGCTGGAGGAGGCGCAGCCAGCCAGAACGGCGAGAGAGGCGGCAGCGGCGGACAGCTTCAGAGTAGTCTTGAGAGTCATGGTGTTCTCCTTGAGTCTTCCTTGGTACTGCGTTGGTGATGCCTGACAACCAGGCGTCCTGCTATCGCAGGTTCTAATGCAGCAACAATGCCTGCTGCAAACCGGGGACGTCAAATACTGCCCTGTTTCGAGCGGCAGCAAGCGTCCGCCGGCTAGAACGTCCTTAGCGCATATAAAGACTAGCGGATGACGACCCGCGTGCCAATGTCGATCATCGCCGACAGGGTGTCGATTTGCCGATCCGTGACCGCGACGCAGCCATCGGTCCAGTGAAAACGCCGATGAATCGCCGGGTCGGCCACCCCGATGCCATGAATGCCGATGTACCCGCCCAGCACCGTATCCTGCGGCGGCGTCCCATGCCGACGATAGTAGCTGAAGTAGTCGTCATAATCCTGCTGACTGTAGACCCCGGCATCCAGCGCCATACGGGCATGCGTGGGCGTGGGGTAATCCAGACCGACGAAGGTGCGGTACTTGCTTCGGTAGTTGAACCGCGTCACCCGAAACTCGCCCAGCGGCGTCGCGCGATCGCCACGCGTCCGCTCTGCCCTGGCACCGCCGCGCCCCAGCGAGACCGGGGAGAAGCGCTCCTCCTCGCTGGCACCGCGGAAGATGCTCAGACGGGCCTCATGATCATCCACCAGCACCCATAGCTCATCGGGGGCTCGCGGCGTGCTGGCCTGGGCCAGCAGGTCGCTCATCATGGTGGCTGCCGGGGCGGCGGTCGACCAGAAAGGCAGGCTCAGCGCCAGCAGGCCGAAACGCCGCCGGCTCAGCAGGAAGCGCTCATCTCGGGATTGCGTCATGGGTGGGAAGCCGGTAGCCAGAAAACGTGGGAGTCGTTATATCGCATCTGCCCCCCGATGTCAGTGGACAGCCGCACCGAGCCGCCTCATCGGAAAGCCCGAGGGTGCCAGCCCCGATACTCGCCTCACTCGTCGCCGATCGGCGACATCGGCACCACAGGCCTCAGTAGGCCTCCAGACGCTGAATATCCCGCACCAGACGACGCACCTCGGCGTCCTCGCCCTTCACCAGCGCCTCGAAGAACACCCTCTCGTGCTCACTGCCGGCTCGCTCCAGGCGATGCCCGTAGAGATCCTGCAGGGTACGGTGCAGGGTCAGCGCCGTGGACAGCAGCGCCTCGACATCCTCGCCATCGTCTCCGCCGGGAAGCCGCTCGAGCACCGGCGCATGAGGAAACGCCTCGGGGTCGTCGAACCAGGTGTCGAGCACCCCGCGATGCTCGCTGTCCTCGGCGAAGTAGGACTCGAGCTCGTGCTGCATGCGACGCTCGTGTTCGGCAAGATAGTCCAGCGCCATCCGTCGCCGTTCGCCGACACCTTCCTGGGCAGCCCATTGGGCATAGGCCTCATCGAGGCGAGCGTGATAGTCCGCCGCCCAACGCACCAACTCTCTAACCTGATGAAAGCGCATGATCCGTCCTCCCGGAGACACGACAGCCGCGGGCGCCACTTTGTCTATCCCGCTGCTGATATCCTAGTCGACACGGCCCGGATGGCGGCTTGACGCACGTCATTCGAGCACGCGGATCCGATGCCACGGAATGAAGGAGGCGCCATTTGATCGAGCCGATGCTGGACTCGGACCACCTGCTGGTGGCGAGCACGACCCTGGTGGTGGTCGCGGCCTGCGTACTGCTGCACTTCGAGGCCTCGAGCGTGCTCAGCCGGATGATGCGCCGCACCTCGCCATCCCGAAGGCGACGCTTCCTGGGACTGATGTACGGCCTGCTTGCCGCTCATGTGCTGGAGATATGGCTGTTCGGCCTGGCGGCCTGGTGGCTGACGGCGGCCACGGCGGGAACCGTGGCCGGCACGACGCCCATGGAGAATGGGCTGGACTACGTCTATCTCTCGGCGATCACCTTCACCACGCTCGGCTACGGCGACGTCTTCCCCGAGGGGCCGCTGCGCTTCCTGATGGGCACCGAATCCCTGACCGGTTTCATGCTGATCACCTGGTCGGCCTCACTGACCTTCCTGGAAATGCAGCGGCACTGGAACGACCAGGCCTAGGCCGCCGGGGGCACCCTAGGCCGGTGGCACTACCATTCCTCGCTGGTCTGGCGCAGCTCGCCGATCTCGCGCTTGGCGGCCGCCAGGCAGTCGCGCAGCTCGTCCCCCAGGGCGGCGGCACTGCCCACGGCGATGATGCCCTGGGCCGCCCCCGTGGCGCGACGTGCAACGCCATCGCTGGTATGCAGGGCCTCGAGGCGGGCGATCAGCCGGGCGAGCCAGCTGTCCGGCCGCCGGGCCAGGCTGCGCAGCCGCCCGAGCTCGGCGAGCGGTTCGCCGTCCGCCGCCAACAGCTCGCGCCAGTCATGACGCTCGAGGCGGGCATGCTCGGTCACTTCACGCAGCAGCGACTCCAGCGCCAGCTCGAGCATCGCCAGCGCCCCTTCCTCGCCGGCCATGCGGCGCGCTTGGGCGTGCTCGTCGTCACCGGCGGGCGTCGCCAGCAGCAGCTCGGCCTGATAGAGCAGCTGATTGGTACGGGCTCTCGGGGTCACTTGCGCTTGTCCTCCACCTGCCACTTGCCATCATCGAAGGTGGCCTTCCAGCCGGTGGCCTTGCCGTTGTCCTCGGTCATCAGGAACTGCGCCTTGGCCTTGCGCGAGAAGCGGATCTGGGCCGGGCGACCGTCCGGGTCCGCATCGGGCGCATCGAGCAGGTAGCGATACTTGTCCGGCAGCTCGTCGGCGTGGGCCTTGAGCTCGATCACCAGCGGCGGACGGGTCTCGCGGTTCTTGGGGAACTTGCTGGCCGCCAGGAACAGGCCGCTGGCCCCGTCGCGCAGCACGTAGTGGTCCTCGACCTTCTGGCAGGCCAGTTCCGGCATCGGGATGGGGTCCATCTTGGGCGGCGCGACCTCACCGTTCTTGAGCAGCTTGCGGGTGTTCTTGCAGCTCTCGCTGGTGCAGCCGAAATACTTGCCGAAGCGCCCGGACTTGAGCTGCATCTCGCTGCCGCACTTATCGCACTCGATGGTCGGGCCCTCGTAGCCCTTGATCCGGAACTTGCCCTGCTCGACCTCGTAGCCGTCGCAGTCCGGACTGTTGCCGCAGACGTGCAGCTTGCGATCCTCGTCGATCAGGTAGCTGTCCATCGCCGTGCCGCACTTGGGGCAGCGGTGCTTGGCACGCAGCGCATCGGTCTCGGCGTCCTCGCCGGCGTCGGCGGCCACCGCCTCGTCGCCGGGCAGCAGATCGATGGTGGTCTTGCAGCGTTCCTTGGGCGGCAGGTTGTAGCCGGAGCAGCCCAAAAACACGCCCGTCGAGGCGGTGCGGATCTGCATCTTGCGCCCACAGCTCGGGCAGTCGATGTCGGTAGGCACCGGCTGGTTGGGGCGCATGCCCTCCTCGCTCTGGGCCTCGTCGAGCTCCTCGCGGAACTCGGCGTAAAAGGCATCGAGCAGCTCGCGCCAGCGGCGCTCGCCCTCGGCCACCTCGTCGAGACTGTCCTCCATGCGCGCGGTGAAGGAGTAGTCCATCAGATCCGGGAACGACTCCTTGAGCCGCTCGGTGACGATGTCGCCGAGCTTTTCGGCATAGAAGCGCCGATTCTCCAGGGTCACGTAGCCACGGTCCTGGATGGTCGAGATGATCGCCGCGTAGGTGGACGGTCGGCCGATGCCTTTCTTCTCCAGCTCCTTGACCAGGCTGGCTTCGGTGTAGCGAGCCGGCGGCTTGGTGAAGTGCTGCTGCGGATCCAGCGACTCGAGCGTCAGCGCCGCGCCCTCGGTCAGGTCGGGCAGCGACTGGTCCTCGTCCTTGCGCCCCATGGGCTTCATCACGCGGGTGTAGCCGTCGAACTTCAGCACCCGGCCCTTGGCCTTGAGCTCATAGCCGTCGGCGGCCACGGTCAGGGTGGTCGAGAGATACTCGGCCGGCGTCATCTGGCAGGCCACGAACTGGCGCCAGATCAGCTCGTAGAGGCGCTCGGCGTCGCGCTCCATGCCGGCCAGGTCGGTGGCGCGGCGGGTCACCTCGGAGGGGCGGATGGCCTCGTGGGCCTCCTGGGCGCCCTCCTTGCTGGTGTAGCGGTTGGGCGCCTCGGGCAGATAGCGCTCGCCGTACTCCTCGCCGATGAAGTCGCGCACGCCGTCCACCGCCTCACGGGAGAGGTTGGTGGAGTCGGTCCGCATGTAGGTGATGTAGCCGGCCTCGTAGAGGCGCTGGGCCAGCGTCATGGTCTTCTTCACCGAGAAGCCCAGGCGACCGCTGGCGGCCTGCTGCAGGGTCGAGGTGATGAAGGGCGCATTGGGCTTGGAGCGGGTCGGCTTGTCCTCACGGGAGGTGATGGCCAGCGACGCCTTCCTGAGCCCCTCGATGCGTTCCAGGGTCTCGGCCTCGGAGGTCGGACGGAAGGCCTTGCCGTCCTGGCGCGCCAGTTCGAAGCGCACCGGCTCGGCCGAGGCGTCGTCGGCCGGCTTGAGGTCGGCGTGGACGTCCCAGAACTCCTCGGGCACGAAGGCGCGGATCTCGCGCTCGCGCTCGACGATCAGGCGCATGGCCACCGACTGCACGCGACCGGCGGACAGCCCGCGGGCGATCTTGGCCCACAGCAGCGGCGAGAGCATGAAGCCCACCACGCGATCCAGGAAGCGCCGCGCCTGCTGGGCCTCGACCCGCGGCATGTTGAGCTGACCGGGGTCCTCGAAGGCCTCGTGGATGGCGTTCTTGGTGATCTCGTTGAACACCACGCGACGATAGCGCGACTCGTCGCCGCCGATGGTCTCGCGAAGGTGCCAGGCGATGGCTTCCCCCTCGCGATCGAGATCGGTGGCGAGATAGACGGTATCGGCCTTCTCGGCGAGCTTCTGCAGCTCGGCAACCACCTTTTCCTTGCCGGGCAGGATCTCGTAGTTGGCTTCCCAGTCGTGCTCGGGGTCGATCCCCATGCGCCGAATCAGCTGCTCGTGGGACTTGCGCTGGCGATATTCGGCTTTCTCCTCGGCGGACATCTTGCGCGTCGCCGCGGCCTGCCGGGCACGCTCCTTGGGGTCCGAGGCCGCCTTGCCCGAGCCGCTGGTCGGGAGGTCACGAATGTGCCCCACGCTCGACTTCACGATGAACTCGTTGCCGAGATACTTGTTGATCGTCTTCGCCTTGGCCGGCGACTCGACGATGACCAGAGACTTGCCCATAGTGCTCCAAACGTCAGTAGGCGCGGGAATCCCCGCGTCGAACGGAATCGGGTCACCCGTTGGCGGGTGAAAAATGCGCTTACCCTACCCCAGCGCCAGCCGACACGCCAGTCACGGGATCGCCGGGCCTTTGACCCTAGACGTCCGCCTCCGGCTCGGCAAGCGCCACCCCAAACGCAGGCGCCCCCGCCGGCAAACCGGCAGGGGCGCAAAGCCAGGACGGATGAGCCTCAGTCGTCGGACGGAGGCGACTTGCGTCGCCGCGCGGCGGCCTGACGCGTGCCACTGCGGCGCGTCCCGCTCTTGGCCGGCGATTCCTCCGCCTTCCCCGACGCCTCTGACGAAGCGGTCTTGGACGCCGAAGACGCCCTGGACGCCGTAGCCGCCTTGCTTGGAGCGCTCTTGGCCGAAGCGCTCTTGGCCATGACATTCTTGGCCGGAGCCCCCTTGGCAGAAGAGGTCTTCCTGGCGGCCGGGCTCGTCTTCGGCGCTTCAGGCGTTTCGGCGACCTGGGTCGACGCCGATGGCGCAGGAGTCTCAGAGGCCGAAGGCGCTTCCGACTCAGCGGCGGCCGGCTTGGCCGACCCGGACGATCCGCCTTCCCCGGGCGTGTCGTCGGGCGAGGACGATGGCGCCGGAGCCTCGGGCCGGGCGCTCTCGAACAGCGTACGAATGCGTGCGAAGCGCCTGGCGGCACGCTCGCTCAGCTCACCGCTGGCCGCCAGCACGTGATCGATGTGCTCCAGATGCGCGTCGATCTCGTCGGCCGCGAGCCCTTCCAGCAGCGTCGGAATCGCCTCCAGCGCCAGCTCGCGGTCCTGCTCGAGGATGAAGAACTGCTCGCGCACCAGGTGCTTGAAGTCGGCCAGCCGGGCATCCGGCTCCAGCTCGGCACGCGAGGCCCGCAGGCGCTGGAAGTTGCGCCCGTCGGTGGCGGGCGCCCCGCCCAGCACGTAGATCACCGAGCGCATCACCGCCTCGTGGCTGCCGCCTTCCGCCACCTTCTCGTGCATCGCCTGCCGGCGCTGCTGCACGAAGCGACGCTGCTCCGGCTCGGCGCCCGGATGACGTCTGACCGGCGCATCGCCGCCGAGGCCGACCAGCACCTGCAACAGCGGCTGGCCGTAGACATCCTGGAACCAGCGCTCGAGGCTGCGGTCACGCAGCTCGCGCCAGGCCTCCAGGGCATGGGTGATCTGGCTCGACACCACGCCCTCGAGGGCGCGAAAGACGTTGTCCTCGCCAACTTCGTGACGATCGCGGCGGACCCGGTCGGCCAGCACCGGCACCGGCACCATCAGCGGATTGCGATCGGAGAGCAGTCGGTAGCCCATCCGGTTGGGATGCATGCGACGCATCCAGTGGGCGGACTCGGGCGTGGCCAGCGCCTTCACCCAGGGCTGCAGGAAGGCGCGATAGAGCCCCTGATTGATCTCGGAGACCCGAGCCACGGTGGCGAAGCGTCGCTCGTCGTCGTCCCGGTGCTGAATCTCCCGATCCAGTTCCGCCACGCTGCGCGGCTGGAACTCGAGCAGGTAGTCGCGCTCGATGAGCTCCGCATCGGGACGATCCTCGGCCCGCGAGATCGCGGTCTCGTAGAGCCCCGGCGGCAGCACGTCGATGTAATCCATGTTGGCGGTGAACTCGGCGTGCTCCTTGCGCGACACGCTGCCCGACACGAAGATGCCCAGGTGCCCGGTGGTGTCGTGCACGCAGTAGACGATGGTCTGGTCGTTGGCGACCAGGTCGTCGGTGTCTTCGTAGAGATCCTGTACCCAGCCGAGCGCCTGGGGCGGCGGCGTGATGTCGTCTCCCCGCGAGCAGAACACCACCACCGGCGAGCGCAGGTTGCGCAGGTCGATGCGGCGACCGTCGGCGGTCACCATCTGAGCGGTGGAGAGGCGATTGCCGACGAACAGGTTGTCGACGATGTACTGGATCTCCTGGCCGCCCAGCACCACATGGCCGCCCCACCAGCGCTCGAAGTCCAGATAGCGCTCGGCCTCGGTATCGACGCGGGAATACAGGTGGTACTGCTTGCTCCACCAGGTATTGGCCGGGTTCAGTCGTTCGAAGTTCTGCACCAGCCAGGCGCCGTCGAACAGACCGTCGCCCAGGTCACTGAGCAGGGAGGTCACCCAGCTGCCGCCGGTCATCCCACCGGTGTAGCGCATCGGCGCCTGACCGCGGTGGCCGGCCCAGTAGGACAGTGGCGCCCCGGCGATCAGGATCGGCCCGAACACCTCGGGCTCCAGGGCCGCGGCCATCATGATCTGCCAGCCGGCCTGGCAGTTACCGACCACCATCGGCTTCTCGGCGGTATCCGTATGCAGCGAGATCACGTGGCGCAGGAAGGCCACCTCGGCCTCGACCACGTCCTCGACCGTCTGGCCGGGTTCGGGGTAAGGCAAAAAGCCGATGAAATAGCAGGGATGGCCGGCACGCAGCGCGACGCCGAGCTCGCTGTCCGGCTTGAAACCGCCGATCCCCGGCCCGTGGCCGGCCCTCGGGTCGACGACCACGAAAGGCCGCATCAGGGGATCGGTCTCCACCCCCTCGGGGGGCAGGACCCGCATCAGCTCGTAGTTGACCGGGCGCGGCAGATCGCGCCCGTCCACCAGCACGTCGGCGTCGAAGCCGAGCACGTTGGGCTTGGTCTTCTCGATGTGTTCCAGGTACTGGTTGCCACGCTCACGCATGACATCCAGGTAGAGCGTGCTGCGCTCCAGGCCGTCGCGCCAGTAGTCGAAGGCCGCACGGCCGAAGCCAAAGGGGTCCATCCAGGACGCCAGGGCGGGAGGCAGGGTCGTCATGAGGGGCATCATCGTATCGGCACTCCATGGGTCGCCATGGGGGGAAAGGCGGACACGCCTCCAGCGCCGAACCGCCTTTGCTGCAATGCAATATAACCCAGACATCGCCACGACGCGAGACCAGACTCAGTCATCGGCCAGGCGCTTCCGCGCCTCGTCCTCTCCCAGCAGGGCCGAAAGCGCCCGCCGCGTCCGCCCGTGAAGATCCCCGGGGCGCCGCCCCCAGACCACCAGCCGCGAGGCATGACCGGGACCGGCGCTGTCCAGACGAACGCCGGGGCCGCCGTCGAGGCGCGCGCCCTCGGGCAGGGTCAGACGCCACAGCCGGGCATGCCCCCGGGCGCGCAGGCCACTCTGGCGCTCGCCCAGCCGCTCGCCCCCCCAAAGGCGCCACTGGGTCAGCAGCGGGTCGAGGCCGAACAGCGACTCGTCGAGGGCTTCCTCACCGTTCGGCCCGGGCACCAGGGAATCGAAGCCCACCGCATTGTCGACCACGCGAAACCTCGCCTCGACCAGCCCCGTCGCCCCGAGCGCCGCCACGCCCTGCCCCGCCAGCCGGCCGAGGTAGGCGCTTCGCTCGGGCGTCAGCCAGGCCAGCGGCGCCAGCGACGAACCGTCCGGCAGCGTCTGACGCGGCGCCAGATGCACCACCCGGCCCGCGCCGTCGGCCAGCAGCGAGACGCGCACCTGGGGCCCCGTGGCCTCGACCGGGGCCAGCGGCAATCCGGCCTCCTGCATCAGACGTCGCATGACCCCCTCGTCGGCCATGGCGGCGAGCAGCGTCTTGCCCTGCCCGAGAAAGCGCAGTCCGGCCTCACGGCAGGCGGTGGCCATCCGCCATTGATACGAGGGTGGCGTTTCGCCGGGATGCAGGGCATCACAGCCGAGCTCTCGCGCCCTGGCCACCAGCCCCTCGGGCTCACCCTCGGCGCTGAGGGTCGTGATGCCCAGCTCCCGGGCGGCCTGACGCAGCCGCAGGGCCGCGACGCCATCGCCCACGATCAGCGGCCGGCGAGGAAGGGGGTGCGAAGAGATCATGAGCGGTTTCCACTGGCGGAAGTCGACGGGGCCGAGCGAGCGGCGAACGGGAGGCGCCCAATGTCGGACATTACCGGCGGGCAGGCTCGAGATGCTAGCATGAACGGGCACCCCGCCGGACGCTCCCGCGCCGCCGCAACGGATGATCCATGACCACGCCCAAGCTGCTCAACCGCCTGACCTTCCGCCAGCTCCAGGTATTCCGCGCCGTCTACGAACGCCAGTCCTACTCCCGGGCGGCCGAGACCCTGGGCCTGACCCAGCCGGCGGTCAGCGCCCAGGTGCGCCAGCTCGAGCAGGCCCTCGGCCATCCGTTGTTCAAGTATGCCGGCCGCACCCTGCACGCCCTGCCCGCCGCCGATGCCCTGGCCGCCTCGACCCAGGCCATCTTCGGCCAGATCTCGCGGCTGCAGATGAGCCTCTCCGATCTGGAGGGCACCATCACCGGCGAGCTCAACCTGGCGGCGGTCTCCACCGCCCAGTACGTGGTGCCCCACCTGCTGGCGCGCTTTCGCGCCCACTATCCCAACGTCCAGATCCGCCTGCGGGTGTGCAACCGCAGCCAGGCCCTGGAGCGACTGACCGAGCGCCGCGACGACCTGGTGATCATGGCCCGGGTGCCGGACGACGACGCCCTGGAATTCATGCCGATCCTCGACAACGAGATGATCCCGGTGGTGTGGCCGGGCCATCCGCTGCTCGACGCAAGGCAACCGACGCTCGAGGACCTCGCACGCCACTACCTCTTGATGCGCGAACCCGGCTCCGGCGTGCGCGGCGCCCTGGAGGAGCTCGCCGCCGACCAGGACGTGCGCCTCGACCACGCCATCGAGATGGGCACCAACGAGGCGGTCAAGCAGGGCGTGATGGCTCAGCTCGGGGTGGCCGTGCTGCCACGCCTGGCGGTGCGCCTGGAACTCGAGGCCGGGCTGCTGGCGACCCTCGACCTGCCCGGCTTCCCGCTGCGACATTCCTGGTGCACCGTCTACCACCGGGAGCGCTTCCCCACGCCGGTCACCGAACTGTTCCTGCGCTTCGTGCGGCGTCATCTGGACGAATGGCAGCACCATTTCGCCGCCGGTCCCGCGCCCCTGCCCAGCCACGGCGTGGCCTGCCTGCCCAGTGCCCTCTCCTGAGGCGCCTGTCCAGCCGGACAGCAAATATGGTAGTTTAAGCACCCAAAGATTCTGGATAGACAGATCCTAGACAGCACCACCGGCCGCCCGAGGGCGAGACGCGCGGCGACCGGCCGCCGAGTGGAGAAACGCCAGCTCATGAGCGACAACACCAGCAAGTCAGTGTCCAGCGGCGAGAAATACCGCAACGAACACGGCGCCACGGCCATCAAGGATGGCATGAAGGCGCGCCAGCAGGCCGAAGAGAGCCCCGAACTGGGCCGCAAGCCCAAGTGGCTGCGGGCCCAGATCCCCGGCGGCGAGCGCTTCGACGCCGTGAAGAAGAACGTGGCCGAGCATCGGCTGAGCACGGTCTGCGCCGAGTCGCACTGCCCCAACATGGGCGAGTGCTGGAGCAACGGCACCGCCACCATCATGCTGATGGGCTCGGTATGCACCCGCGCCTGCCGCTTCTGTGCCGTCGACACCGGCAACCCAAAGGGCTGGCTGGACACCGAGGAACCCGAGAACACCGCCAAGTCGGTGGAGCTGATGGGCCTGCGCTACATCGTGCTCACCTCGGTGGACCGCGACGACCTGCCCGATGGCGGCGCCGGCCACTATGCCGACTGCATCCGCGCCATCAAGGCCCGCACCCCCGAGGTCGCGGTGGAGGCCCTGACGCCGGACTTCGATGGCGCCCCCAGCGCCATCGAGAAGGTGGTGGACGCCGGCCTTGAGGTGTTCGCCCAGAACGTCGAGACCGTGGAGCGCCTGACCCACCGCGTGCGCGACCCCCGCGCCGGCTACCGCAAGACTCTGGACGTGCTGGCCCACGCCAAGCGCCATCGGCCGGACGTGATCACCAAGACCAGCCTGATGGTCGGCCTCGGCGAGACCGAGGAAGAGATCATGCAGACCTTCGACGACCTGCGCGAGATCGGCGTCGACATCGTCACCCTCGGCCAGTACCTGCGTCCGACCCGCAACCACCTGCCGGTGGAGCGCTGGGTCACCCCCGAGGAGTTCGAGCACTATCGCCAGAAGGGCCTCGAGAAGGGCTTCATGGAAGTGCCGTCCGGCCCGCTGGTGCGCTCCAGCTACCGCGCCGACCGGGTGTTCGAGAACAACAACCTGGGCCTGGAGCTCGCCTCCCCCGCCGAGGTGCCGGGCCAGCAGGCCGATCCGAACATCATCCCCGCCCGTAACGTCAGCTGACACATCGCGGCAGGCGCCGACATGAAAAAGCCCGAGGCAGACGCCTCGGGCTTTTTCGTTGCGCATCGGCTGACCCGGATCTCATCCGAGCATCCGGCCGGGCAATGCCCTACTCTTCTACTCTTCCACCGGCACCAGCCCTCGATCCAGCTCACGGGCCAGACAGGCGGCGAGCGCTTCGCCGACGTCCGCCACCGACGGCGCGTCATCCACCAGATCGGCCACCCGGGTCATCGCCAGGCCGGCGTAGCCGCAGGGATTGATGCGATCGAAGGGCGACAGATCGCCATCGACGTTCAGGGCAATGCCGTGGAAGCTCGCCCCACGCCGGATTCGCAGGCCCAGCGAAGCGATCTTGGCCTCGCCCACGTAGACACCGGGGGCGTCCGGACGGGCATGGGCCTCGATGCCGTACCCGGCCAGCAGCGCGACGGCGGCATTCTCCAGCGCGCTGACCAGCTCGCGCACGCCGATGCCGGCGCGTCTCACGTCCAGCAGCGGATAGAGCACCACCTGGCCGGGGCCATGATAGGTGACCTGTCCGCCACGATCGGTCTGCACCACCGGGATATCGCCGGGCATCAGCAGATGCTCGGGCTTGCCGGCACGCCCCTGGGTGAACACCGGGTCGTGCTCGACCAGCCACATCTGATCCGGGGTGTCGGCGTCGCGGGTATCGGTCAGCTCGCTCATCGCCCGCCATACCGGCTCGTAGGGTTGCCGGCCGAGGCGATGCAGCGTCAAAGGCACCATCTCAGAGCACCATGTGCACGCGCTCGCAGGCCTTGAGCTCGGCGAACAGGGCCTGGAGCTGGGCCTCGCCGGTGGCGCGCAGGGTGATGCGCACCGAGACGAAACGCCCGTTGCGGCTCGGCACGACCTGGATGGCGTTGGCATCGAATTCGGGATCGTGGCGGGTCACCACCTGACACACCACCGCGGTGAAGTCCTCGGCGGCGTCGCCCACGACCTTGACCGGGTAGTCGCAGGGAAATTCGATCCTGGGGGGTTCACCACCGCCGGAAGCGGTGGTGCTGGGCTGGCGCAGGTCGCGCAGGGTCTTGTTGCTCATCCGTCAACCGTCCGAAAGCATGTCGACCCTTCATTCTACGCGACCCGCGCCCGCCCACCAAGGCGACCCCGCTCAGTCGAAGAAGCCGCCCACCAGGTTGATGAAGAAGCGCTGCACCTTGTCGAACAGGCGCTTGAAGAAACCACCCTCCTCGACCGGCTCCAGCGCCAGCAGCGGGCGCTGCCCCACCACCTCGTCGCCGAGGCGCACTTCCATGGTGCCCACCTGCTCGCCGGCGGCGATCGGCGCGGTGATGTCGGAGCGAATGTCCAGCTTGGCGGTCAGCTCCTGGTCGCGATTGCGGGGCACGGTCATGTGCACGTCCTCGTCCACGCCGACCTTGAGCTCGTTGCGATCGCCACCCCACACCCGCGGGGTGTTGAGCACGGCTCCCTGATCATAGAGCTTGAGCGTCTCGTAGTAGCGGAAACCATAGCTGAGCAGCTTCTGGGACTCCTGGGCCCGCGCCTCCTTGGAGTCGGTGCCCATCACCACCGAGATCAGGCGCATGTCGTCGCGCTCGGCGGACGCTACCAGGCAGTAGCCCGCGGCCTCGGTCCAGCCGGTTTTCAGGCCGTCGACGCTGGCATCCCGCCACAGCAGCAGGTTGCGGTTCGGCTGCTCGATCCCGCCGTAGGTGAAGTGCTTCTGCTCGTACATCCGGTAGTGGTCCGGATAGTCGTTGATGATGTGCTGAGCCAGGATCGACAGGTCACGGGCCGAGGAATAGTGGTTGTCGTGGGGCAGCCCGGTGGGATTCTCGTAGTGAGTGTTGGTCATCCCCAGCTGCACGGCGTGCTGGTTCATGAGATCGGCGAAGGGCTCGGTACCGCCGGCCAGGTACTCGGCCATGGCCACGCTGGCGTCGTTGCCGGAGACGATGACGATGCCGTGCAGCAGCTCGCTGACAGGCACCCGATCGCCGACCTCGACGAACATCTTCGAGCCCCCGGTGCGCCAGGCCTTCTCGCTGATCGGCACCATGTCGTCCGGCGAGATGTTGTCGCTCTCGAGTTCGCGCTCGACCAGGTAGGCGGTCATCAGCTTGGTCAGGCTGGCCGGCGGCAGGCGCTCGTCGGGATTGTGCTGCGCCAGCACGCGACCGCTGTCGGCGTCCATGAGGATCCAGGAGCTGGCCGCCAGCCGCGGCGGCGACGGAATCACCGACCGCGGGATCGCGGCGGTATCGGGCTGAGGCATCTGCGCCAGCAGCGGCGAGGACACCAGCGACAGGCAGATCAACAGAATCGGCAGCAGCCGACGTAGCATGATGGAGCTCAGGGGTTTCATGAAGGACAGTCTCTTCGGGAACATCGGGAAGATTCGGGGCCGACTCAGTCGGCCCTGGTATCGACGACAAAGGCCTCGTCGAAACCGGCCCGGCGCAACTCGCCGCGCACCGGGTCGATCTGGGTTCGGCCGGCCAGCGGGCCGACCTGAACGCGATGCAGGCCGGCCTCGGAGGCCACCCGCACCGGCTGTGACAGCGCATCCTGCAGCCGGACCTTGAGCTCGCGAGCGCCCTCGGCAGAGCCCAGCGCCGCGACCTGCAGATAGACGACGTGCTCAGACGCCGGGGCGCGGGCCGGGGCCGCGTCGACGGGCTCGGTCGGCGCCGAGGCCTCGCCGGACGCCACGGCCCGAGCCTCATCGGCACCGCCCCCGTGCTCGGCCTGCCAGGCCACGGGGTCGATCGCCTCGACCCGCACGCGGCCGGTACCGTGATCGAGGATGTCGAGGCGCGCCGCCGCGGCATAGGAGAGATCGATCTCGCGCTCGCTGTGGAAGGGACCACGATCGTTGACGCGCACGATCACCGAGCGGCCGTTGTCGAGGTTGGTGACCCTCGCGAAGCTCGGCAGCGGCAGCGAGCGATGAGCGGCGCTCATCTTGTACATGTCGTAGATCTCGCCGTTGGACGTGGCATAGCCCTGGAACTTCTCGCCGTACCAGGACGCGGTGCCTCGGCGCTCATAGCCGGTGGCGTCGTCCAGCACGTGATAGGTCTTGCCCCACACCTCGTAGGTCGAACGATTGCCGGCCCGGGAGCGTGGCTCGACGCGCGGCACCGCATCCGGTACCTGGCTGACGTCGGGCGGCTCCTCGGGATAGGCGTCGCTGCTCATGGCGTAACGCCCCCCGTCGTCGGCGGCGCCATCGTCGACGCTCGCCTGCCCGGACGGCGCCGGCGCGGTACCGCCGCCACCGGCACAGCCGGTCAACACCAGCGTGGCCAGCAGCGGAATCCACCAGGCCTTCATGGGCGTTCCTCCGGGTCGGCGGCGGTCGCGGTGAACCAGTCGGCCTGGCGCCCTTCCGCCTCGGCGATGGCCTCGGCCAGCTCGGTGGCCGCCATGGCATAGAGATAGCTGTGGTTATAGCGAGTGATGACGTAGAAATTGTCGCGACCGAAACGGTAGCGCAGGCTGCCGTCTTCCATCTCCAGCGCCAGCGGTACCACCTGGGTGTCGGCGGCCAGCGCCGCCTCGCTCTCGATGCCCGCCGCGGCCAGTTCGCCAACGCTCGCGCTCGGTGGCCGTGCGGCGTTGAAGGTGATGCCATCGGGGCGCACGCTCGGCCCCTCGGCCTCGTGGTAGATCGGCGCCCCCGGCTGCCAGCGGTGCTCGGCGAAGTAGTTGGCGATGCTGCCGATGGCATCCACGGGATTGGTCCAGAGGTTGCGATGGCCGTCGCCGTCGAAGTCCACCGCATAGGCGCGATAGCTGGTGGGGATGAACTGCGGGTAGCCCATGGCGCCGGCATAGGAGCCCTCGATACTCGCCGGATCGACCTCCTGGCGATAGGTGATCTCGAGGAAGGCAGCGAGCTCGCCGCGGAAGAAGTCGCCTCGCCGCGGGTGGTTGAAGGCCAGGGTCGACAGCGAGTCGAGCACCCGATGATCGCCGGTGATCCGGCCGTATCGGGTCTCGACGCCGAGGATCGCGGCGATCATCTCCGGCGGCACGCCGTACTCGGCCTCGGCGCGTTCGAAGGCCTCGCGATGGGCGTCGATGAAGGCCACGCCCTGCTGGATGCGCTCCTCGCCGAGGAAGATATCGCGATAGTCGTGCCACACCATGCGATGTTCGGCGGCGCCGGACATGGCGTCGAGCACTTCCTGGCGGAACTCGGCGCGGCCCATGGCCCGCTCGGCCCAGTCGCGGTCGATGCCGCGCTCGGCCACTTCATCCACCAGTGCCCGGACCTTGCCCTGCTGCGGATCGAAATCCGCCGCCGAAACGCCGGCGGACAAGCCCGCCAGCAGGCCGCCGAGGGCCAGGCCCAACCAGCGGCGTCCGTGTCGCGACATCGTCACCGTCATGCGTCTCTCCCTGAGTCTGTCGGCCCGCCGGCCGCGCTAGCGCGGCAGCAGGCGGCGGTGCGAGTGAATGGCCATGAGAATACCGAAACCGGCCAGCAAGGTCACGCTGGAGGTCCCCCCGTAGCTGACCAGCGGCAGCGGCACGCCGACCACCGGCAGGATGCCGCTGACCATGCCGATATTGACGAAGACATAGATGAAGAAGGTCAGGATGATGCTGCCGGCCAGCAGACGCCCGAAGGACTCCTGTGCTGCCCCCGCGAGCCACAGCCCACGGCACACGATCAGCAGATACAGCACCAGGAAGGCCAGCATGCCGATCATGCCGAACTCTTCGCCGAGCACCGCGACGATGAAGTCGGTGTGGCTCTCGGGCAGGAACTCCAGCTGCGACTGGGTCCCCTGCAGCCAGCCCTTGCCCCAGACCCCGCCACTGCCGATGGCGGTGGTCGACTGAATGATGTTCCAGCCGGCGCCGAGCGGGTCGCTCTCGGGGGACAGGAAGGTCAGCACCCGCTGGCGCTGATAGTCGTGCATGTTCATCCACAGCAGCGGCAGCGCGGCGGCGGCCAGCGCGGCGAGCACCCCGATGATGCGCCACGACAGCCCGGCCAGCAGGATCACGAACACCGCCGCCATGGCCACCAGCAGCGAGGTACCGAGGTCGGGCTGACGGGCGATCAGCAGCACCGGCGCGCCGATCAGCAGCGCACAGACCAGCAGGTCCTGCCAGCGCGGCGGCAGCTCGCGACGACTCAGCCAGGCCGCCACCATCATCGGCACCGCCAGCTTCATCATCTCGGATGGCTGGAAGCGCACCACCCCGGGAATCTCCAGCCAGCGCTGGGCACCCATGCCCATGTCGCCCATGATCTCCACCGCCAGCAGCATCAGCATGCCCACCAGATAGGCCGGCAGCGCCCAGCGCAACAGGGTGGCCGGCGAGAACTGGGCGATGATCACCATGCCCGCCAGGGCGACCCCGAAGCGAATCGCCTGGGCGATAACGATATGCATGCTCTGCCCGCCGGCGCTGTAGAGCACCACCAGGCCGGCCGACATCAGCGCCAGCAGCAGGCCGAGCAGCCAGGGGTCGAGGTGAATGCGTTCCCAGAGGCTGCGCTTGCGAGACATCCCGCTGGCGGTGGGTTTCACCGGGTGCGGGCGTCGCAGCAGCACGTCGACCATGGCCATCATCCCTCTCCCTCGATGTCGGCTTCCTCGTCGGCCACCTCTTCCGGCGGGATCTCGCCGTGATCGCGCTCGAGCAGCCAGTAGTCGGTCATGGCCCGGGCCGGAGCGGCCGCATGGCTGCTGCCCCCGCCGGCATTCTCGATGATCACCGACACCGCGATCTGCGGGTCTTCCACCGGTGCGAAGGCCATGAACAGGGCATGGTCGCGCAGCCGCTCCTTGAGCTCGTCGGCGTTGTAGCGCTGATCCTGCCCCAGCGAGAACACCTGTGCGGTACCGGACTTGCCGGCCATGCGATACTCGAGCCCCGCCCCGGCACGCCGCGCGGTGCCCTCGTTGCCGGAGAGCACCTGCTCCATGCCCGAGACGACCCGCTCCCACCATTCGGGATGCTCGAGCTCGACGTCCGGCGGCGTATCGTCCAGGTCGAGCGGCATCGGCGCGTCGCCGGTCTCGCGCACCAGGCGCGGCTTGACCCAGTCGCCACGATTGGCCAGCACCGCGGTGGCCGAGGCCAGCTGAAGCGGCGTGATCTGCAGATAGCCCTGGCCGATGCCCACCGAGAGCGTCTCGCCGGGATACCAGGGCTGATCGAAGCGGGCCCGTTTCCAGTCCCGGGACGGCAGCAGGCCGGTGCCCTGGCCGTAGACGTCGGCGGCCACCCGGGTGCCGAAACCGAACTGCGCCAGGCTGTCGTGGATGCGGTCGATGCCGAGCTCGTGGGCCAGGGAATAGAAGTAGGTGTTGTTGGACACTTCCAGCGCCCGCTCGAGATCCACCCGCCCGTGCCCCCAGCGCAGCCAGTTGCGATAACGGCGCGAATCGTTGGGCAGCTGGTAGTAGCCGGGGTCGTAGATCACCTCGTCGGGGGTGATCTCCCCGTCGCGCAGGCCGGTGATGGCCATGAACGGCTTGATGGTCGAGCCGGCGGGATAGCTGCCACGGATGGCGCGATTGAACAGCGGCAGGTCGATGTCCTGCTGCAGCGCCCGGTAGGAGGCCACGTCGATGCCGGTCACGAACTGGTTGGTATCGAACCCCGGGACCGAGGCCATGGCCAGGATCTCGCCGGTCTGCGGGGCGATCGCCACGATGGAGCCCCGCCGCCCGTCGAGCAGGTCCACGGCGAGGTGTTGCAGCCCCTTGTCCAGGGTCAGCGTCAGGTTTTCCCCGGGCACCGGATCGGTGTGTCCCAGCTCGCGCAGCACCCGGCCGCGGGCATTGGTCTCCACCTTGCGCAGCCCCGCCTGACCGTGCAGCGTGTCCTCATAGAAGCGCTCGACGCCGGTCTTGCCGATGAAGTGGGTCCCGGCATAGTTGCCGGCATCGACCCGCTGCAGCTCCTCGGTGTTGATCCGGCCGACATAGCCGAGCACGTGGGACATGGCCTCGGCGTCCGGGTAATAGCGCAGCAGCTGCGCCTCGACCTCGACGCCGGGCAACCGATGGCGGTTGACCGCCAGCCGGGCGATCTGCTCCTCGTCGAGATCGCTCATCAGCAGCGCCGGCTGATAGGGGCGCTGACGCTGCCGCGAGCGCTCGCGGAAGGCCTCGACCTGATCCGCGGGCAGATCGAGCAGGTCGACCAGCAGCGCCAGGGTCGCGTCCAGGTCGTCGACCCGCTCGCGCACCAGCGTCAGATTGTAGGTCGGCCGGTTCTCGGCCAGCAGCTCGCCGTTGCGGTCGTAGATCAGCCCGCGGGTCGGCGGCAGCGGCTCGACCCGCACGCGATTCTTCTCGGAACGGGTGCTGTATTTCTCGTGCTGAACCACCTGCAGGTAGAACAGGCGGCCCGCCAGCAGGCCGCTGAGGAGCAGCACGATGACCACCGCCAGCAGCGAGCGCAGGCGAAAGATCCGCAGTTCCTGCTGGGGGTTCTTCAGGGTGTCGCGTGGCTGACGCATGCTTGGCGGCGACCTCGAGCGATCAGCGATGGTAGGGATGGCCGACCATCAGGGTCCAGGCCCGATAGAGCTGCTCGGCCAGCAGGATGCGCACCAGCGGATGCGGCAGCGTCAGCGGCGACAGCGACCAGCGCTGATCGGCACTGGCGGACAGCGCCGGGTCGAGCCCGTCGGGCCCACCGACCAGCAGCACCACGTCGCGCCCGCCGAGGCGCCAGTCCTCGGCTTGGGCGGCCAGCTGTTCGGTGCTCCAGGTCTTGCCGCCCACCTCCAGCGCCACCAGATGCTCGTCGCCCTTGAGCCGGGCACGCAGGCGTTCGGACTCCTGGGCGATGGCGCGGCGGGTATCGGCGTTCTTGCCCCGGGCCCCGGGGGCGATCTCCTCGATCTCGAGGGCGAAGTCTCGCGGCAGGCGCTTGCGATACTCCTCGACGCCCTTGGTCACCCAGTCGGGCATCTTGGTGCCGACGGCCAGCAGTCTCACCTTCATGAAGCGCCGTGGGCCCGCTCTTCTTCCTCCAGCGCCTGGCCGTCGCTCGGCAGGTCGGCCCACAGACGCTCCAGGTCATAGAGCGCCCGGGTCTCGGGCATCATCAGATGCACCACCATGTCGCCGAGGTCGACCAGCACCCAGTCGGCACCGCTTTCACCCTCGACCCCCAGCGGCGCCACGCCCTCTTCCTTCACCGTCTGGATCAGCTTGCTGGACAGCGCCGCCAGGTGGCGGTTGGAGGTGCCGCTGGCGACCACCATCAGGTCGGTCACGCTGGTCAGGTGGGAAACGTCGATGACGGCGATGTCTTGAGCCTTGAGTTCCTCCAGTGCATTCAGCACCAGCGTCTTGAGTGCGTCGATGTGCATACCCTTCGTATCAGCCCCTCTAGGCGGAAAATGATGTTGCCGCCATTGTACCGGCTCGGGCGAAGCCTGGCAGCGCCCGATGACGGCTCGACGACGTTTTTTTGCGCCGAGCCGCCGGCGGCTAGCGACGGTAGAGTCCCGCGGAGAGGATTCGTTCCTCGACCACCTCGGGCAGCAGATAGCGCACGCTGCGTCCCTCCGCCAGGCGCCGACGCACCTCGGTGGCGGAAATCGCCATGCGCGACGGCAGCCGCAGGCGCAGGAGCCCGCCGGCCGGCGAGGCCATCAGCGCCGCCGGAGTCTCGACCTCACGACCGTCGATGAGCTCGGCGAGCGGCCCGGGCAGGTCGGCCTCGTGGTCAGGGCGATCCACCACCACCAGGTGGGCCAGGGAGAAGAGCCGTTCGGGGGCATGCCAGTCGGCCAGGCGCAGGAAGGCATCGTGACCCAGCGCCATGACCAGCCGCGCCTCGGGGCCGAACTCCCGGCGCAGCTCCGCCAGGGTATCGGCGCTGTAGGACGGCCCCTCGCGCTCAAGCTCACGCGGGTCGGCGATCAGACCTGGGGTATCGCCGATCCCCAGGCGCAGCAGCGACAGGCGCTCCTCGGGGGTGATGCGCGGCTCGCCCCGCAGAGGCGGCCGGGCCGCGGGCATCATGTGCACCCGATCGAGCCCCAGCGCCTCATGCAGCTCCACGGCGCTGCGCAGGTGACCGAGATGGACCGGGTCGAAGGTCCCGCCCAGCATGGCGATGCGCGGGGCGCTCTCGCCCGCCGCGCGCTCTGACGCCGCCTTCATCGACACCTCGTTCACTGACGGATCTGACCGTCACCGAGCACCACGTACTTGCGCGTGGTCAGCCCCTCGAGTCCCACCGGGCCGCGCACGTGCAGGCGATCGGTCGAAATGCCGATCTCGGCCCCCAGGCCGTATTCGAAGCCGTCGGCGAAGCGGGTCGAGGCATTGACCATCACCGAGCTCGAGTCGACCTCGGCCAGGAAGCGCCGCGCCAGGGTGTAGTTCTCGGTGACGATGGCATCCGTGTGCCGCGAGCTGTAGCGCTCGATATGCGCCATGGCGTCGTCGATGCCATCGACCACGCGGATCGCCAGCACCGGCGCCAGGTACTCGGCCGCCCAGTCGGCTTCGCTGGCCGGGGCGACGTCGGCGAGGATCGCCCGAGTGCGCTCGCAGCCACGCAGCTCCACGCCATACTCGGCGTAGGCCGCGGCCAGGGCCGGGAGCAGGTCCTCGGCCACCGGGGCGTCGACCAGCAGGGTCTCCATGGTGTTGCAGGTGCCGTAGCGCTGGGTCTTGGCATTGACGGCGATGGCCAGCGCCTTGTCACGGTCCGCGCTGGCGTCGAGATAGACGTGGCAGACCCCGTCCAGGTGCTTGATCACCGGCACGCGCGCCTCGCGGGAGATACGCTCGATCAGCGACTTGCCGCCCCGCGGGATGATCACATCGACATACTCGGGCATGCCGATCAACCGTCCGACCGCGGCGCGGTCGGTGGTCGCCACCACCTGGACCGCCGCCTCCGGCAGGCCGGCGTGTTCGAGCCCCTCGCGGAGGCAGGCCGCGATGGCGGCGTTGGATTCACGGGCCTCGGAGCCGCCGCGCAGGATGGCCGCGTTGCCCGACTTCAGGCACAGGCTGGCCGCTTCCATGGTGACGTTGGGCCGCGATTCGTAGATGATACCGATCACGCCCAGCGGCACCCGCATGTGGCCGACCTGGATGCCGCTCGGCCGGGCGCTCAGACCGTCGATCTCGCCCACCGGATCAGGCAGTGCCGCGACCTGGTGGAGGCCCTCGATCATGGCGTCGACGCGCGCCTCGTTCAACGCCAGGCGGTCGAGCAGCGCTGCATCCAGACCGTTCTCGCGGCCGCGCTGCAGGTCCCGGGCGTTGGCCGCCAGCACCGCGTCGCGGGCGTCATCCAGGCGCTCGGCCATGGCCTTCAGGGCGGCGTTCTTGGATGCGGTGTCGGCGCGGCGCAGGCGAGCGGCGGCGGTACGAGCCTGCTGGCCCAGGCGCTGCATGTAGGCGTCGACGTCGGTGATGGCATCATCGGAGTGGGAGGCGTGAGCTGTCATGCCGTAGAGTGTCTCCAGGAAATCGCTGCGGGGCATCAGACCGCGCCCCAGGCTCGTGTCGGAACGGGAAGGAGCCCATACTAAGTCACCATGCTGAGCAAGTACAAAGTCGGGCTGATGCGCGTCAACCTGCTGATCGCTGCCGGCCTCGCCAGCTTCCTGGCCATCACCGCCGAGACGCTGCCGGACGCCCTGCTGCTGGGCCTCGCCGCGCTGTGGCTGACGGTGACCGCCAGCCAGGCGGCCCGCCGCCGCCGCCATCCGGCCACCGTGCCCTGGCAACTGCTGCCGGGGCTGCTGCTGGCCGCCCTGCTGTGGGTCACGCCGGACCGCCACCTGACCTGGCTGTGGGCCTGGGCCATCCTGCTGATGGTGCCTCAGCCTCGCTGGGTGCTGCTGCTCAACGCGGCGCTGGCCGTCACCAGCTGGTGGCACCTGCGCCCGTCGCTGGATACGGAACAGTGGGCACTGGCCGGCCTGCTGCTGGCCGGCCTGATGCTGCTGGGGCTGGCACGCGCGCTGGAGCTACAGGCCCTGCAGCGCAGGATCCGCCATCGCGCCCGACTGCTTCCCGGACTGCCCCTGTGGCCGAGCCAGTGCCTGCGCCACGACGTGCAGCGCGAACGGGAGCGAGCCCGACGGGAAGACAGCCATGTGGAACTGGTGCTGCTCCACGTCCGCCGAAGGCAGCTGTGGTCGCTGGCCGAACGGCTGTGCCAGCGACTCCGACCGTTCGAGAACGGCTACCGCCTGGACCGACGCACCCTGGCGCTGCTGCTGATTCATCGCGACGCCGAACAGGCCGCCGAACGGCGCCGGGTCCTGCTGGCGGATATCGACGACTCGGCACGCGTCCGGGTCATCGCCCTGCCAAGGCTGGGCTCGCTGTCGGGCGAACGCCGCGCCCTGAAGCGCCAGGCCCGGCACATCGAGGCCCGGGAGATCGTCCATCATGACTGACACGAGCACGCCCCGTCCGCGCCTGTTCCTTCTGGTGCTCGGCATCACCACCCTGCTGCTGCTCGGCCAGGCGCTGTGGTTCTACCTGATGGGCCACTACGCACGCATCCTGCTGCCCGCCCTGCTGGCCCCGGTCATGGCCCTGGCCGCACTGCTGGCCGCCACCGGCAGAACGCCGACACGCGCCTCCGCCTATCTGGCCCTGATCTGCGGCTTCCTGCTGATCGCCGTCGAGCTGCCTGACCAGAGCGGGCACCCGACGCTCTGGATCGGCCTGCCGCCGATTCTCACCCTGGTGCTGCTGCCGCTGGGCCCCGCCATCTTCCTCAACCTGGCCCTGACGCCGATCTGGCTGGCGCTGCTCGGCAACGGCAAGGCCGACGCCGACCTCGCCGCCACCTATCTGGCGCTGGTCGCCGTGGCCACCCTGACGCTGTGGGACCGCCTGCGCCAGCGCATGCTGCTGCAGGCCACCGACCCGCTGGAACGGGAATGCACGGCGCTGACCCGCACACGGCTGCACGAGCGCCTGATCGGCGAGTTCGAGCGTGCTCGCCTGCTCGAGCGCCCCCTGGCGGTGCTGGTGATCCACCTGCCCCAGCTCGACATGACCCGCGAGCAGTTCGGCGACGCCACACGCCGCACCATGCTGACCACGTTCTGCCACAGCGTGCACCAGGACTGTCGCGAACTCGACGCGCTGGGCCGTGAGGACGAAGCCGCCTTCTGGCTGGTGCTGCCCGACACCACGGAAAGCGGCGCGCTGCTGGTCCAACAGCGCCTGCAGCAGACGCTGGAGCAGGTGATGCTGATGGATACCGGCCCGCTGGAAGTGCGGCTGCGCATGGAAACGCCACGCCCAGGCGAACCTCGAGTCTCCTTCCTGACCCGCCTGCAGGCCATGACCCAGGCCCTGGCCATCGGCTAGCGCCCCATCGATCAAGGAGGGAACCTTGGATCTCGTCGACCTGCTTCAGCGGCTGACGCCATCGCCAGCGATGCTGCTGCTGCTCACCGCGCTCATCGCCCTGGTGGAGTCGCTGGCCCTGGTGGGCCTGCTGGTGCCCGGGGTGGTGCTGATCACCGCCGTCGCCTCCATGGCCGGCCACCAGGAGCTATCGGTCGCGGCGATGATGGCAGCCGCCTTCGTCGGCGCCGTGATCGGTGACGGCCTGAGCTTCTGGCTCGGCTACACCCAGCGCGAGCGCGTTACCACTCTGTGGCCGCTGTCCCGCTACCCCGAATGGCTCGCCCAGGGCGCTCGCTTCTTTCACCGCCATGGCACGCTGTCGGTCTTCCTGGGCCGCTTCGTCGGCCCGGTGCGGCCGGTGGTTCCGCTGATCGCCGGCATGCTGCACATGCCACCGCGCCGCTTCACCCTGGCCAACCTCGGCTCGGCCGCCCTGTGGGCGCCGGCCTACGTGCTGCCCGGCTATCTGCTCGGCCGCACCTGGCAGCGCCTGCCGGGCGTGCCCGAGGCCCTGCACCCCTGGCTGGCGGGGCTGGGCGGCCTGGTCGTCGTGCTGGCACTGATCTTCTCCTGGCTGCGCCATCAGACCCACCACGACGGCCTGATCTATCGGGCCATGGCCGCCCTGCTGCGCCGCCACCCCCATGGCCGCCGACTGTGGCGCTCCCTGGCCCGCCGCCGAGGCCGCGAGGCGCCCCTCGGCACCTGGCTGCTGTTGCTGACCTCACTCACCGCGCTGTCGGCCTGGACCCTGGTGGTGCTGCAGCACGGCGGCCCACTGCCCATGGACCGGCGGCTCGATGCGCTGCTGAACGAGCTGGCGATTCCCGGGCTGACGGGCCTCGCCGAGCTCCTTGCGCGCCTCGGCGACCTGTACGGCGTGATCGCCCTGATGCTGCCCTGGACGCTCTGGTGGCTGGCCCGGGGGCGACTCGACATCCTGAGCCACTTCGTCGGCGGACTGGTCGGCATCGCCGCGCTCAACGGTCTCGGCAAGGCGTTGATCGGCCGCGCCCGCCCGCACACGCCGCTGCACCTGACGGATTCCTTCTCCTACCCCAGCGCCCACACGTCCACCGCCGTGGTGCTGTTCGGCCTGGCCGCGGCCTTCATCGCCCGGGAGCTGCCGCTGCCACGCCGCTTCTGGGCCTACTGGGGCGCCATCGCCCTCATCGTGCCCATGGCGCTGTCGCGGCTGGTGCTGGGCGTCCACTGGCTGAGCGATCTGATCGGCGGCGCCCTGATGGGGCTGGTGGTCTGCGCGCTGGTACAGCTCGCCTGGCAACGCCGGCCCCACCGCACCCTGCGGCCCTGCCCGTGGCTGATGCTCGGCACGGCATCGCTGGCGCTGGTCGCCGCGCGCATCGCCTGGCTGGGGCCCGCTTAGGGCGCAAGCTGCAAGCTGCAAGCTGCAAGCTGCAAGCTGCAAGCTGCAAGCTGCAACTCACATAGCGTGAACCGTCCGACACATGAGAAAACCCCGAAGGCTGGCACCTTCGGGGTTTGCGGGTAGCTCGGCGCTTGTCGCTCGACGCTAGCCCAGGATCAACCAGACCCCGACGCCGATCATCAGCGTACCGGCCAGGCGGTTGAGCAGCCGCACCTTGTCGGCCTGGCCCAGCAGATGGCGCAGGGTCTGGCCGCCGGTGGCGTAGGCCAGCAGGGCAACGAACTCGATGGTCAGGATGATGGACACCAGCGCGCCCAGCTGCGCGGCGAGCGGCCGCGAGGCGTCGAGAAACGGCGGCAGCAGGGCCACGAAGAAGGCCCAGCCCTTGGGATTGGCCACCGCAGTGACGAAGCCCTGCATGGCCAGTTCCCGGCGTCCGGCGCAGCCCTGGCTCTCGAGGTTGTCGGGAATCGCCATGCGACCGCGGGAGCGCCACATCATCACGCCGAGATAGGCCAGATAGGCCCCGCCCAGCCACTTGAACACCGCGAACAGCGCCGGCTGGCTCAGCATCAGCGTGGCCACGCCGGCGCCGGCCGCCACGGCGACCAGCCCCACGCCGACGAGTTCGCCGACCATCATCCACAGGGTGCGTCGCACGCCCTGGGTCATGCCCAGCACCATGGCCAGGGTCATGCACATGCCCGGCGTCAGTGACACCAGCAGGAAGGTCGGCACGAACACCGACAGCACAGACAGCGAGATCATGACAAGATCCTCCTTGAACTTGCGACCCGCTCAGCATGGCGGGCCGACATGACGGCGGCATGTCCGGGCGCTCCCTGGCCCGGGCCGGTCTACTCGCCCCAGCGAGGCATCAGACGATGCGCGATGCCGAGCTGATTGAGAATGCGCGCGACGATGAAGTCGACCAGGTCCTCGACCGAGGCCGGCCGATGGTAGAAGCCCGGCGCCGCCGGCATCACCACCGCCCCCAGGCGCGTCAGGTTCAGCATGTGCTCGAGGTGGATCGCCGACAGCGGCGTCTCACGCGGCACCAGGATCAGCTGACGGCGTTCCTTCAGCGCCACGTCGGCGGCGCGCTCGATCAGGTTGTTGCTGGCCCCGCAGGCCACCGCCGAGAGCGTGCCCGTGGAACAGGGACAGATCACCATCGCCGAGCTGGCGCCGGAGCCGCTGGCCACCGGCGCCATCCAGTCCTCGCGGCCGAAACAGCGGATCTGCCCCGGCGCGGCACCCGCGCGCTCGGTGAGCGCCTCGGCCAGCCGCTCGGGGCGCGCCGGCAGGTCGGTCTCGGTCTCGGTGGCGATGACCAGGTGCGCGGCCTTGGAGATCATCACCCAGACCTCGCGCTCGGCCGCCACCAGCGCCTCGATCAGGCGCAGCCCGTACTGGGCGCCGGAGGCGCCGGTCAGCGCCACGGTGACCGGGGCGCCGAAGCGCTCGCTGCCGTGCTCAGCCGCCATGGGCCACCTCCAGCGCCGCCAGCAGCTTCTCATGGATACCGCCGAAGCCGCCGTTGGACATCACCACCAGTCGGTCGCCCGGGCGCGCCTCGGCCACCAGCGCCGCCACCAGGCCGTCCAGATCGTCGAACACGCCGCCGGGCCGGCCGCTGGCCTCGACCACCGGCGCCAAGGTCCAGTCGAGTCCCGCCGGCTGGTACCAGTAGGCGGCGTCGGCATCGGCCACGCTGCCGGCCAGGCGCTCGCGCAGGGTGCCGAGACGCATGGTGTTGGAGCGCGGCTCGATCACCGCCAGCAGCCGCCCTTGCCGGGCGGAGGCCCGCAGCCCGCCGAGAGTGGCGGCGATGGCGGTGGGGTGGTGGGCGAAGTCGTCGATGACCTGGATGCCGGCCACCTCGCCGCGCAGCTCCTGCCGCCGCCGCGGGGTGGCGAAGCGGGCCAGCGCCTCGGCGCCATCGGCCAGCGAGACGCCGCAGGCGTGGGCGGCGGCCAGCGCCGCCACGGCGTTGCGGGCGTTGTAGGCGCCGCTCAGCGACCAGTCGACCAGCGCGGCGT
The DNA here is from genome assembly GCF_003011945.1 of Halomonas sp. ND22Bw. NCBI lineage: Bacteria > Pseudomonadati > Pseudomonadota > Gammaproteobacteria > Oceanospirillales > Halomonadaceae > Halomonas > Halomonas sp. ND22Bw. The sequence continues at coordinate 584,421 of NZ_PXWD01000001.1, forward strand.
CCTCGCCGCCGTCATCGCGGCGATGCACGACCCGGAAACGGCTGGCATCGTCGCGCTCGAGGGCCAGGTGCCAGGCGCTGTCCGGTGCGGTGCCGAAGCGCTCCACCGGCGTCCAGCGACCCTGTTCGAGCACGCGCTCAAGCGCCGGCTCGCCGTCGGCCACCAGCAGCCGCCCCTTGCCCGGCACGGTGCGCACCAGGTGGTGGAACTGGCGCTCGATGGCGGCCAGATCGGGAAAGATGTCGGCGTGGTCGAACTCCAGGTTGCCCAGCACCGCGATCTCGGGCCGGTAGTGCACGAACTTGGAGCGCTTGTCGAAGAAGGCCGTGTCGTATTCGTCGGCCTCGACCACGAAGGGCGCATCGGCGCCACCCAGCCGCGCCGAAACGCCGAAGTTGCGCGGCACGCCGCCGATCAGGAACCCCGGCGCCAGGCCCGCGGCCTCCAGCAGCCAGGCGGTCAGGCTGGCGGTGGTGGTCTTGCCGTGGGTGCCGGCCACGGCGATCACCCGCCGCCCGGGCAGCACCTGCTCGGCCAGCCACTGGGGGCCGGAGACATAGGGCAGGCCGCGGTCGAGCACCGCTTCCACCTCGGGATTGCCCCGCGAGAGGGCGTTGCCGATCACCACCAGGTCCGGCGCCGGCTCGAGGTTCTCGGCGGCGAAACCCTCGGTCAGCGCGATGCCCGCCTGCTCGAGCTGAGTGCTCATGGGCGGATAGACGCCGGCGTCCGACCCGCTGACCCGATGGCCGGCCTCACGAGCCAGCAGGGCCAGGCTGCCCATGAAGGTGCCGCAAATGCCGAGAATATGAAGGTGCATGCAAACTCCGCTACCGAACGTCGGTGTGCCGGCGGACCGGCGAAAAGCGGCAGCCTAGCATGGCGCCTGCGACCTCTCCAGCGCACGGCGCCGCGTGTCAGGCGTCGCACGTCGCGTGTCGCCGACAGGATGCAGCCATGGGGGCGATGGGCTAGAATCGCGGCTTTTCGGGACGAAGCCGGGAAGCGCTCGCCGCGCCACGGCTGCCCTTCCCTTGACGCGACCAGCAACAGGATAGCTCCATGGCCCAGCACAACGCCTTCTACGCCCAGTCCGGCGGCGTCACCGCCGTGATCAACGCCAGTGCCTGCGGCGTGATCGAGGCCTGCCGCCGCCACTCCGACCAGATCGGCAAGGTCTACGCCGGCCACAACGGCATCATCGGCGCCCTCACCGAGGACCTGATCGACGTCAGCGAGGAGAGTGACGAAGCGATCGCCGCCCTGCGCCATACCCCGGCCGGCGCCTTCGGCTCCTGTCGCTACAAGCTCAAGGACATCGAGACCCACCGCGCCCAGTACGAGCGCCTGATCGAGGTCTTCAAGGCCCACGACATCCGCTACTTCTTCTACAACGGCGGCGGCGACAGCGCCGACACCTGCCTCAAGGTCTCCCAGCTGTCCGAGAAGATGGGCTACCCGCTGACCGCCATCCACGTGCCGAAGACCGTGGACAACGACCTGCCGATCACCGACAACTCGCCGGGCTTCGGCAGCGTGGCCAAGTACATCGCCACCTCCACCCTCGAGGCGTCGCTCGACATCGCCTCCATGTGCGCCACCTCCACCAAGGTGTTCGTGCTCGAGGTGATGGGCCGGCATGCGGGCTGGATCGCCGCCGCCGGCGCCCTGGCCGGCGACAAGGAAGGCGACGCACCGCATCTGGTGATCTTCCCCGAGGTGGCCTTCGACCGTGCCGCGGTCATGGCCCGGGTCGAGCGGTCCGTCAAGGACTACGGCTACTGCGTGATCGTGGTTTCCGAGGGCGCCCGTTACGAGGATGGCACCTTCCTGGCCGACTCCGGCAATACCGACGCCTTCGGCCACCGCCAGCTGGGCGGCGTGGCACCGACACTCGCCGGCATGGTCAAGCAGGACCTGGGCTACAAGTACCACTGGGCCGTGGCCGACTACCTTCAGCGCGCCGCCCGCCACCTGGCCTCCAAGACCGACGTGGACCAGGCCTACGCCGTGGGCGAGAAGGCCGTCGAGCTGGCGCTGGCCGGCGACAACGCCAAGATGCCGGCCATCAAGCGCACCGGCGATGCCCCCTACACCTGGACCGTGGAGGCCGCGCCGCTGGCCGAGGTGGCCAACCGCGAGAAGTTCATGCCCCGCGACTTCATCCGCGAGGACGGCTTCGGCATCACCGAGGAATGCCGCCGCTACCTGTCGCCGCTGATCCAGGGCGAGGACTTCCCCCCGTTCGAGAACGGCCTGCCCAAGATCGCGCATCTGGCCAAGCATCGCGTCGAACGCAAGCTGCCGGCATTCAGCATCTAAACAGCGAACGATCCGCCCGCGACACGAACGACGCAAAAAGAAGCCCCGAAGGCAAAACCTTCGGGGTTTTCTTGTAGCTCGGCGCCAAAGGCGGCTAGCCCACGTCGGTTCCTATCTCAACAGCCAGCTCAGCACCAGCAACACCAGCAGCGCGGCCGCCACGACTTGCCAGAACCACGTCGCTCCACCCCGCTTCGGCGGCCCCCCGTCCGACGCCGGCTTCGGCGTCTTGAGGGCATGCAGGAACTCCGACAGGCGACGGAAGCGCAGGGCCCGCTGAGGCATCAGGGCACGCTTGAGGGCCTCGTCGAGCGCCGCCGGCACCTCGGGATTGAGCGCCTGGGCACTGCGATAGTGCATCCGTTCCAGATCGGTATGGCGCAGCAGGTCCTTTACCGGCAGCTCGTAGGGCAAGGCGCCGGTCAGCAGCCAGTAGACGGTGGAGGCCAGCGAATACTGGTCGCTGCGTCGGCCGACCTCGTCATCCATGGCGTACTCCGGCGCGCTGTGCTCGGTCAGCCCCACCTGGCGCAGCAGCCCCCTCGAGCGCCGATGACCGTCCACGTCGCGCAGGTGACAGGCACTGAAGTCGGCCAGCACCACCTGGCCATGGCGATCGATCAGCACGTTCTCGGGATGGATCTGCTGATGCAGCAGGTCGCGCCGGTGCAGCGCCTGGACCGCCTTGCCGAGCTGGGTCGCGATATCGAGCCGCTGCCCGAGGCTGGCGCGGGGATGACGCCGCGCCCACTCTTCCAACGTCATGCCTTCCACGTAGGCCATCAGGTAGTAGAGGTAACGGCGCGGCCGCGAGGGCGTCATCACCCGCACCACGAAGGGCGAGCGCACCCGCTCGACGATCCACTGCTGAAGCAGGAAGTGCTCCAGGTAGGCGTTGCGACTGGAGAGCTCCGGGCTCGGCGCCTTCATCACCATCTCGCGCTCGGTGTGCGTGTCACACACCCGGTAGACCCGCGACTGCGCGGTGCGCGACAGCACCTCCAGCACCTCGAGCCCGTCCAGCCGCTCGCCCACCGCCAGCTCCGGCGGGATCGGCAGCTCGCCGTAGGAACGGTCCGGCCGATCCTCCTGCGCCTCGGGCAACGCATCGATGCGCACCAGCTGGAAGCAGAACGGATCGCCGCCGTAGCCGCGCTCCCGGGCCCGTTCGCTGGCGGTCTCGGCCAGGCGCTCGCAGGCCGCGTGCAGGTCGCTGGCGTCCTCGCGGATCAGTCGCACGTAGTCCGACGGCATCAGGGTGCCCTGCACCGCCTGGGTGGTGAAAAGGAAGATGTCCCCCTGCTTGAGCGGCATCTCCACGTAGTCGATATCGAGGCTGACATCCATGCCCAGCGCCCGCGAGGGATAGCGGTAGCCGCCGAGGTCGGTGACGTGATCGCGACTGAGCTGCTCGAACTCGGCTCCGCGCAGGCGGAACACCAGGGTATCGCCCATATGAAAGAGATGCGCCGTCTGGCCCTGATAGACCATCGCCGACACCGAGCTCACGTAGCCACCATCGCGGACCTGACGACTCTGCCCGTAGCACCAGCCGTTGAGGGCGTGCAGCACCCGGTGCGCCGACACCTTGGCCCCCCAGTGCTCGGGCGTCGAGTAGAAGTCGGCCAGAAACCCCTGCACGCTGAGGTCGCCCGCCTGCTTGGCCAGCGGGTTGCGCGAGGTGGAATCGGTGATCAGCGCACTGGCGCCCTTGCTCGTCAGCAGCGCCGTCTCGTCGGGCACGCAGACCGACATCGAACTGCGATGCCGGCCGCGATCCGGCACCACGAAGGCCTGGCCGAAACTCAATGACAGTTGCGCGGATGCCACGACGATCTCCTTGTGTGTCAGCGACTTCGAGACCGCAAGGCCTCCCTCCATGAGCGCTCATGATACACGCCAGCCCGGGGGCCTGGCTCTCCCCCCGTCGTCGACCCGCCCTCCGGGGCCACGGCGACCGCATCCCCGCTCGGACGACCTAGGTCGGGTTGGTAATCGCCGGAGCGGCCTCGTATAATTCGCCGAATTTCACCCGACGGCCACCCGCCAGGGCCACAAGCCCAGGGCCATAAGCCATAGAAGGACGCCCTCATGAACTTCGACAACATCCCCGCCGGCAAGGACCTGCCCAACGACCTCTACGTCGCCATCGAGATCCCGGCCAACCATGCCCCGGTCAAGTACGAGATCGACAAGGACATGGGCGCCCTGCTGGTCGACCGCTTCATGGCCACTCCGATGTTCTACCCGGCCAACTACGGCTTCATCCCGCATACCCTGGCCGACGACGGCGACCCGCTGGACGCCCTGGTCGTGACGCCGTATCCGGTCCAGCCCGGCAGCGTCATCCGCGCGCGTCCGGTCGGCATCCTGAACATGACCGACGAAGCCGGCGAGGACGCCAAGCTGGTCTGCGTGCCGCACGAGAAGCTGTCCAGCCTGTACGACGACGTCCAGGAAGTGACCGACCTGCCGGAACTGCTGCGCCAGCAGATCGCCCACTTCTTCGAGAACTACAAGGATCTCGAGAAGGGCAAGTGGGTCAAGGTGGAATCCTGGGAAGGCGTCGAGGCCGCCCGCAAGGCCATCGAGAAGGCCGCCGCGGCGCACGACAAGGCCTGATCGCCCGCGATCATGCCCGGACAGGAAGGGGCCGCCCGATGGGCGGCCCCTTCGTCATTCCGGCATGGCGACGGACTCAACGCTCCTCGTCGGCCTCCGGCATGGACAGGGCCTCACCGACGGCGTCATTTTCCTCAGTCTCGACGCCCACTTCCTCGACCCCCTCTTCCTCGACGCCCACTTCCTCGACCCCCTCTTCCTCGACGGCCTCTTCCCCACCGACCTCTTCCGCCGTCACGTCACCATCACCGTTCGCCGCGTCCCGAGTCGCCTTGACCTCGCCTTCGCTCGCCTCCGGCTCGGCAGCCACCTCCCGCGCCGTCTCGTTCTCTGCGGCGACGGTCTCCGCGCCGCCCTCCCGCCGAGCGTCGTCATCGGCCGCCGGCACCTCGAGGGCATCAAGCTGCGTCGCCACCCCCTCTGCGAGCTCGCGGCTCAGGTCCCGGGCACGCAGCACATGATGCGCCATCACCAGCGAGTGATTGGCGAACAGCCCGAAGCCGGAGCCGTTGAGAATCACCGGGCTCCACAGCCGTCGCTGGCTGAGCTCGAGTTCGGCCAGCAGGGCCTCCCAGCGCATCGTCAGCCCGGCGGCCTCGATCCGCTCGGCCTGGTCACGACGCACCGCCTCGAGCAGGCGATAAAGGGCCCAGGTCTGGCCGCGGGCTTCGAAGAAGACGTTGTCGAGCCGGTACCACGGCGTCTCCGTGGGCAGCCCTTCGGTGTCGAGGTCCAGCCCGGCCAGCGCCTCGGGGCTGCCAACGCTGGCCGAGAGGCGCCGCCCCATGTCATCGAGCCCACGCGACACGCCGTTCAGCCAGGCCGCCAGACCCTGGGCATCGGTCGCGAAGGCGGCCTGACCGCCGGCCACCGCCTGGCGATAGCCGTCGAGGGCGACGCGAGCCTGCTCGAGGCGACGCTCGGTGGAGGGATAGAACCAGTCGTCGGCGTCGCCCTCCAGCGCGGTGCGAGCGGCATCCAGCGCCGAGGCGTCGCTGCCGGCCATGGTCGGCAGCGACTGGCTCATCCAGCGCGCCTGGCCGAGCACGCCGAGCTCCCAGGCCGGCATGTTGTCGAGCCATACCCCAGGCGGGGCCAGGTCGTTGTGCAGATAGCCGCCCGGCTTGTCGAGCAGCGTCCCCACCAGGCCCGACAGGCCACCCACGACGGCCATGCCCGGCGCCGTGTCGGAGGCGGCGACGGCGTCATCCGACACCGGCTTCAACGCCGGCGTGCGGCTCCACCAGACGCCCAACCCCAGCGCCACGACCAGCGCGATCACCAGCACCGCCAGCAGCGGCTTCCAGATCCAACCGTATTGCGGACGCTCCAGCGTCTCTTTACTGCGGCGACGCCGTTCGGCCGCCCGTCGCTTCGATGCCATGATAGGATTTCCCTGACGATGTGGGCTCGGAATCCGCCGAGCTGCGACGGCAAGGCGCATCCACAGCTACCCCGCCGCTACGATATGCTAACGCCGATGCCGAACCGGCACCGCTGCTTCCCGCATCAGAGCATAGCGGCCGACGCCGTGGAACCCCATGCCCCACCACGGGTCACAAACCCGCCGTCGTGCTCGCGGCGGCGCCATCGATGACGCTCACTCACGCTCAAGGACCACCCCGTGCCGCACGCCCGCCGCTTGATAAGCCTGCTTCTGCTGTTATGGATCCCGCTCATCGCCCAGGCACAGTGGTTCGACGACGGCGGCAGCGACGGCGACTTCCTGCCCGTCGAGGAGGCCTTCCAGCCCAGCGCCTGGCACGACGGCGAGACGCTGACGATCGGCGTCGAGAATGCCGACGGCTACTATCTCTATCGCCATCGCTTCAGTGTCGACAGCGCAACCCCGGGCGTCAGCCTCGGCGAGCCTCGCCTGCCGGCCGGCACGGCCAAGACCGATGAATTCCTCGGCGACGTGCGCGTCTTTTACGATCGGGTCACCTTCACGGTGCCCATCGAGCGCGCCGGCGGCAACGCCGAGGGCCCGCTCGACCTGACGTTCGGCTTCCAGGGCTGTGCCGATGCCGGTCTCTGCTATCCGCCCGAGAGCGTCTCGCTGCAGGCGCCCGAGGGGCAAGCCCCCGCCGCCTTCGCCGACGTCGATGCGACGCCACCGGGCGGCAACGGCCGGGACGCTGCCGGCACGACCGGCGGCGCGCCCGCGGCCCCGATCAGCGAGGATGGCCGCTTCAGCGCCCTGCTCGCGGACGCCAGCCTGCCGCTGGTGCTGGGCCTGTTCTTCCTCACCGGCCTGGGCCTGACCTTCACCCCCTGCGTGCTGCCGATGATCCCGATCCTGTCCTCGATCATCGTCGGCCAGCAGCCCAGCCGTTCCCGCGCCTTCGCGCTGTCGCTGTCCTACGTGGCCGGCATGGCGCTGACCTACGCCGTCGCGGGCGTGCTGATGGGCAGCTTCGGCGCCGGGCTGAATCTTCAGGCCAGGCTCCAGTCGCCCCCGGTACTGATCGGTTTCGCGGCGCTGTTCACGCTGTTCGCCCTCGCCATGTTCGGCGCCTTCGACCTGCGCCTGTCGCCGCGGCTGTCCGGGCGCATCGAAGCCTGGCAGACCCGTGCCCAGCGGAGCGGCCCGGCCGGCCTGGCGCTGGCCGGCGCACTCTCGGTACTGGTGGTCTCACCCTGCGTCTCGGCGCCGCTGGCCGGCGCCCTGGTGTTCATCTCCTCGACCGGCGATGCCGCGATGGGCGGCGCCGCCCTGCTGACCCTGGCGCTCGGCATGGGTGTGCCGCTGCTGCTGGTCGGCACTTTCGGCCCGGCCCTGCTGCCGCGCACCGGCGCCTGGATGACCGGCATCAAGGCCGCCTTCGGCATCCTGCTGCTGGGCGTCGCCGTTTGGCTGATCGAGCGCCTGGTGCCGGGCCCGGTGGCGCTGTTGCTGTGGGCCGCCCTGGCCATCGGCGCGGCGCTGGCCCTCGGCGCCTTGAGCCTGAACACGCCGCCGGGCTGGGCCCGGGCCCGCCAGGCGCTGGGCCTGCTGCTGCTGACATGGGGCGTGACCCTGGTGATCGGCGCCTCCAGCGGCGCCGAGGACCCGCTGCGCCCGCTGGCCCAGCGCGAGGCTGCCGCCACTGACGGTGCCGGCGCCCCCGAGCCGGTGACCGTGGTCACCCGCCTCGACGAACTGGACGCCGCTCTCGCCACGGCGAACCGGCCGGTGTTCGTCGACGTCACCGCGGACTGGTGCATCTCGTGCAAGGTCATGAAGCGCGAGGTCTACCCCGCCCCGCCGGTGGCCGAGGCGCTCGCGAGCTTCCACCGTATCGAGGTCGACGTGACCGAGACCGACGCCGACAGCCGGGCGCTGCTGGAACGCTTCGAACTGTTCGGCCCACCGAGCCTGCTATTCTTCGACGGCGGTCGCGAACTGCGCCAGGCGCGCATCCAGGGCGAGGTCGACGCCGATCGGCTGGCCCGCCACCTGGAGGGCGTCAGCGCCTCGCTCGACGCCGGCAGCCGCCCGGGCTAGGGTTCATTGGCGAACGCCGTTCGGGCCGCTGGACATCGCCCATGAATTTCGGCAAACTCCGCCCACACCGCTTTTCGAGGCCGATAGAGGCGACAAGAGACGCCATCTTGCCGCGATCTATAGCAAGTTAGCCATGGTTGACTGCGCCGGCCGCTACCCCCGAACTCACCATCGAGACGACGTCATATGGATATTCGCAAGGTCAAGAAGCTGATCGAGCTGCTGGAAGAGTCGAACATCAGCGAGATCGAGATCCAGGAAGGCGAAGAGTCTGTGCGCATCAGCCGTCACCCCAACGGCACCGCCTACCCGCAGCCGGCCGCTCCCGCCTGGCCGGCCGCACCGGCCCAGCCCGCCGCGCCGGCCCCGCAGGCACCGGCCGCTGCCGCCGAGCCCGCCGCCGAGCAGGCGCCGGCCTACCAGGGCCAGGAAGTGCTGTCGCCGATGGTCGGCACCTTCTACCGCGCCCCGGCCCCGGGCGCCAAGCCCTTCGCCGAAGTCGGCCAGAGCGTGAAGAAGGGTGAAACCATCTGCATCGTCGAGGCGATGAAGATGATGAACCAGATCGAGGCCGATCGTGACGGCGTCATCGAGGCCTTCCTGGTCGACGACGGCGAGCCGGTCGAATTCGAGCAGCCGATGGTCGTCATCTCCTGATCCCTTCACCCACATTGGCGGACCCCATCATGCTGGACAAGGTTCTCATCGCCAATCGCGGCGAGATCGCTCTGCGAATCCTGCGCGCCTGCAAGGAGCTCGGCATCCGCACGGTCGCGGTGCACTCCAAGGCCGACCGCGACCTGATGCACGTGCGCCTGGCCGACGAGGCCGTGTGCATCGGCCCGGCCTCCTCCGCGCAGTCCTACCTCAACATCCCGGCGCTGATCAGCGCCGCCGAGGTCACCGACTCGAGCGCCATCCACCCCGGCTACGGCTTCCTCTCGGAGAACGCCGACTTCGCCGAGCAGGTGGAACGCTCCGGCTTCACCTTCATCGGCCCCCGCGCCGAGACCATTCGCCTGATGGGCGACAAGGTCAGCGCCATCGAGGCCATGAAGAAGGCCGGCGTGCCGACCGTGCCGGGCTCCAACGGCCCGCTGGGCGACGACGAGGGCGAGATCCTCGCCACCGCGCGGCGCATCGGCTATCCGGTGATCATCAAGGCGGCCGCCGGCGGCGGTGGACGCGGCATGCGCGTGGTGCACACCGAGGGCCACCTGCTCTCCGCGGTGACCGTGACCCGCACCGAGGCCCACTCGGCCTTCGGCGACGGCACCGTCTACATGGAGAAGTTCCTCGAGAACCCGCGCCACGTCGAGGTCCAGGTGCTGGCCGACGGCCAGGGCAACGCCATCCACCTCTATGACCGCGACTGCTCGCTGCAGCGCCGTCACCAGAAGGTGCTCGAGGAAGCACCGGCCCCGGGCCTCGATCCGGACGCCCGTGCCCAGGTGCTCAAGGCCTGTACCGACGCCTGCATCGAGATCGGCTACCGCGGCGCCGGCACCTTCGAGTTCCTGTACGAGAACGGCCAGTTCTTCTTCATCGAGATGAACACCCGCGTGCAGGTCGAGCACCCGGTCACCGAAATGGTCACCGGCGTCGACATCGTCCGCGAACAGCTGCGCATCGCCTCCGGCCTGCCGCTGTCCGTCAGCCAGGACGAGATCGAGCTCAGTGGTCACGCCTTCGAGTGCCGCATCAACGCCGAAGACGCCCGGACCTTCATGCCCTCCCCGGGCAAGGTCACCCTCTACCACCCGCCGGGTGGCATCGGGGTGCGCATGGACTCCCACGTCTACACCGGCTACTCGGTGCCGCCGCACTACGACTCCCTGATCGGCAAGCTGATCACCTGGGGCGTCGACCGCGAGACGGCGCTGACCCGCATGCGCAACGCCCTGGACGAGCTGCTGGTCGAAGGCATCAAGACCAACACCGACCTGCACAAGGATCTGGTCCGCGACGGCTATTTCCAGCAGGGCGGCGTCAACATCCACTACCTGGAGAAGAAGCTGGGCCTCTGAGCCCGGTCGACACTCCTCCGGCAGCGGGGCGGCTTGGCCGCCCCGCCGTCGTTTCCTCACGCGATTCCCGGGAGTTCCCATGCCCTGGCTGCAACTCAAGGCCCGCATCGCCCCCGAGCAGGCCGACCTGCTCGAGGAACTGCTGCTGGACGAAGGCGCCACCGCCATCACCCTCCAGGACGCCCAGGACGACCCGCTGTTCGAACCCGAGCGAGGCACCACACCGCTGTGGGACGAGACGGTGCTGACCGGCCTCTACGACGATCTCGAGGGCCTGCCCGCGATGCTCGAACGCCTGGCCGGCGCCTGGTCCGAGGCCATGCCCGGCGAGCCCTGCCCCGAGATCGAGCACGAGCTGCTCGACGATCGCGACTGGGAGCGCGCCTGGATGGACGACTTCGAGCCCCTGCAGATGGGCCAGAAGCTGTGGATCGTGCCGAGCTGGCATGAGGCGCCGGACCCCCAGGCGGTCAACCTGCATCTCGATCCCGGCCTGGCCTTCGGCACCGGCACCCACCCCACCACGGCGCTGTGCCTTTCGTGGCTCGACGGCCTGGCCGTGGCCGGCGAGCTCGACGGCCGCGAGGTGCTGGACGTGGGCTGCGGTTCCGGCATTCTCGCCATCGCCGCGCTCAAGCTCGGCGCGAGCTCGGCCCGGGGCACCGACATCGATCCCCAGGCGCTCGCCGCCAGCCGCGACAACGCCGAGCGCAACGGCGTCGAGGAAGACGACTTCGCGCTCCACTACCCGGAGCAGCTCGACGCCGCGGCGCGCTTCCCCGTGGTGATCGCCAACATCCTGGCCGGCCCGCTGGTCGAGCTGTCCGGCGAGATCGCCGGGCGCGTGGCGCCGGGCGGCCGCCTGGCGCTGTCCGGCATCCTCGAGGCCCAGGCCGACGAGGTGCGCGAGGCCTACGAGGCGCGCGGCCTGATCATGGACGAGCCCGAAGTGCGCGAGGGCTGGGTGCGCCTCACCGGACGCCGCGCCGCCGACGGCTGATCGGCCGGGCGTCGCCCGGGGCAGGCACTGCCATGTCGGGCGACGCTCTGCCGCACACCGATCCTTCACCCAGGCCATCGGGGGGCGTATGATATGTCCCCCCTTCGAACCATCGATCTCGACCATGCCCGACTCACGTCCCCTGCCGCGCATCGGCTCTCATGCGTTGCCGAACCGGGTGATCCTGGCCCCCATGGCCGGCGTCACCGACCGCCCCTTCCGCGCGCTCTGCCGGCGGCTGGGCGCGGGCCTGGTGGTGGGCGAGATGGTGACCTCGGACCCGAATCTGTGGCACACCCGCAAGTCGCGGCTGCGCATGGACCATCGCGGCGAGCCCGGCCCCCGCGCCGTGCAGATCGCCGGCGGCGACGCCGAGATGCTCGCCGAGGCGGCACGGCTCAACGCCGAGATGGGCGCCGAGATCATCGACATCAACATGGGCTGTCCGGCCAAGAAGGTCTGCAACAAGGCCGCCGGCTCGGCGCTGCTGCGGGACGAGGCGCTGGTGGCCGAAATCCTCGAATCGGTGGTCGCCGCGGTGGACGTGCCGGTGACGCTGAAGATCCGCACCGGCTGGTGCGCCGACAGCAACAACGGCGTGCGGGTGGCGAAGCTGGCCGAGAACGCCGGCATCCAGGCGCTGGCCGTGCACGGCCGTCACCGCCAGCAGCGCTACGGCGGCGAGGCCGAGTACGACACCATCGCCGCCATCAAGGCCGCGGTGAAGCTGCCGATCTTCGCCAACGGCGATGTCGACTCGCCCGAGAAGGCCCGCCACGTCCTCGACTATACTGGGGCGGATGCGGTGATGATCGGCCGCGGCGCCCAGGGCAACCCCTGGATCTTCCGCGAGATCGATCACTACCTGCGACACGGCCAGCGCCTCGCGGCGCCCGACGACGCCGAACGCGCGGCGGTGCTCCACGGCCACCTGGTGGCCCTGCACGACTTCTATGGCGAGCACATGGGGGTGCGCATCGCCCGCAAGCATCTCGGCTGGTACCTGGCCGGCGATGCACGCCTCGACGACGACGGACGACGTGCCCTGCGCGCCACCTTCAATGGCCTGGACAGCCCCGCTGACCAGTGCCGCTTCATCGACGAACTCTTTCGTCATGACCCCGCCACGGCGCCGCACCGTGTCGCCCGGGCCATGACGCCAGATGGAACCTGTGCCGCATGACCAGCAGCCAAGCCCTTGACCAGAATTCCGCGCTGACCGAGCTGGACGCCCGAGCCTCCCGGCGCCTCGACGAGGCCGACGGCAGCGCGCTGAGCCCCCACGGCGACATGCCCCTGCGCGAGGCCGTCGACGCCGCCATGCGACGCTACTTCGACCACCTCGACGGCGGCGACGTCACCGACCTTCACGCCATGGTGATGGCCGAGGTCGAGGCGCCGCTGCTGGCCTCGGTGCTCGAGAACGCCCAGGGCAACCAGACCCGCGCCGCCGAGATGCTCGGCCTCAACCGCGGCACCCTGCGCAAGAAGCTCAAGCACTACGGGCTGATCTGAATTCCCGCGAGGGCGCCATCGAGCGCCCTCGCTTGCGTTTCGATGTTCCCTCAACGCCCAACAGAGTGACCTTCATGTCCCAAGCCTCTTCCACTCCGGTCCGTCGCGCCCTGATCAGCGTGTCCGACAAGACCGGCATCGTCGACTTCGCCCGCGGCCTCAGCGACCAGGGCGTCGAGCTGCTCTCCACCGGCGGCACCTTCCGCCTGCTGCAGGAGAACGGCATTCCGGTCACCGAGGTCTCCGAGCACACCGGCTTCCCCGAGATCATGGATGGCCGCGTCAAGACCCTGCATCCGAAGATCCACGGCGGCATCCTCGGCCGTCGCGGCCAGGACGACGCGGTGATGGCCGAGCACGACATCGCGCCGATCGACATGGTGGTGGTCAACCTGTATCCGTTCTCGGCCACCGTGGCGCGTCCGGACTGCAGCCTCGAGGACGCCATCGAGAACATCGACATCGGCGGCCCGACCATGGTCCGCTCCTGCGCCAAGAACCACGCCTACACCACCATCGTGGTCGACGCCGGCGATTACGGCCGCGTGCTCGAGGAAGTCGCTCAGGGCGGCATGCAGCAGGCCACCCGCTTCGACCTGGCGGTCAAGGCCTTCGAGCACACCGCCGGCTACGACGCCGCCATCGCCGATTACCTCGGCCAGCGCGTCGAGGGCGGCGAGGACGGCTTCCCGCGCACCTACAACCTGCAGTTCCACAAGAAGCAGTCCATGCGCTACGGCGAGAATCCGCACCAGTCCGCGGCCTTCTACGTCGAGCCGAACTGCCAGGAGCCGAGCGTCTCCACCGCCGAGACCCTGCAGGGCAAGCCGCTGTCGTTCAACAACGTGGCCGACACCGACGCCGCGCTGGAGTGCGTGAAGAGCTTCGCCGAGACCGCCTGCGTGATCGTCAAGCACGCCAACCCGTGCGGCGTGGCCGTCGGCGCCAGCCAGCTCGAGGCCTACGACAAGGCCTTCGCCACCGACCCGACCAGTGCCTTCGGCGGCATCATCGCCTTCAACACCCCGCTGGACACCGAGACCGCCCGCGCCATCATCGACCGCCAGTTCGTCGAGGTGATCATCGCCCCCGGCGTTGAGGACGCGGCCCGCGAGATCGTCGCCGAGAAGAAGAACGTGCGCCTGCTCGACATCTCCGCGCACTGGCCCGGCGAGCGCGAGCACGCCCACGACCTCAAGCGCGTCACCGGCGGCCTGCTGGTCCAGGACCGCGACCTGGGCATGGTCGGCCGCGACGAGCTGACCGTGGTCACCGAGCGCGTTCCCTCGGAGCAGGAAATGCGTGACCTGGCCTTCGCCTGGAAGGTCGGCAAGTACGTCAAGTCCAACGCCATCGTCTACGTCAAGGACGGCCAGACCATCGGCGTGGGCGCCGGCCAGATGAGCCGCGTCTACTCGGCCAAGATCGCCGGCGTCAAGGCCGCCGACGAAGGCCTGTCCGTACCCGGTTCGGTGATGGCCAGCGATGCCTTCTTCCCGTTCCGCGACGGCATCGACGCCGCCGCCAAGGCCGGCATCACCGCGGTGATCCAGCCCGGCGGCTCCATGCGCGACCAGGAAGTGATCGACGCCGCCAACGAGGCCGGCATCGCCATGGTGTTCACCGGCATGCGCCACTTCCGCCACTGAGCGGAGAGGAAAACGCTGGAGCTCGGCCATGCGTCGTTGAAAAGCGGCATCAAGATGCTCATTTGCTAAAGCAAACTCCGCTCTTTCGCCGCTTTTCGCCTAGCCTGACCTTCGCCCAGCCGTTTTCTCTGGTATCTGGAAACAAACACCCCGCCGAGCATGCTCGGCGGGGTGTTTGTTTCCAGCTTCCAGGCGCGCAGGGCCGATCTTCAGGCTTCCGGTCTAGCCACCGAGGTCGATGCACAGGTACTTGGTCTCGAGGAACTCCTCGATGCCCTGATGACCGCCCTCACGACCGAGGCCGGAGGCCTTGACCCCGCCGAAGGGCGCCGCGGCGTTGGAGATCAGCCCGGTGTTGATGCCGACCATGCCGTACTCCAGCGCCTCGGAGACGCGCCATACGCGTCCCAGGTCGCGGGAATAGAAGTAGGAGGCCAGGCCGAACTCGGTGTCGTTGGCCATGGCCACGGCATCCTCTTCGTCGTCGAAGGGGAAGACCGCGGCCAGCGGGCCGAAGGTCTCCTCGGTGGCGACCTTCATGCTGTCGTTGGCGGCGTTGATCAGGGTCGGCGTGAAGAAGTTGCCGCCCAGCGGATGCGGATGGCCGCCGAGCAGCAGCTCGGCGCCGTGGTCCACGGCGTCCTGGACGTGCTCGGAGACCTTGGCCACCGCCTTGTCGTCGATCAGCGGGCCGATATTGACGCCTGACTGGGTGCCGTCCCCCACCTTGAGCTCGCTGTTCATGGCCACCGCCAGCTTCTCGCAGAAGGCGTTGACCACGCTGGACTGCACCAGGAAGCGGTTGGTGCACACGCAGGTCTGGCCGGCGTTGCGGAACTTGGCGGCCATGGCGCCTTCCACGGCGGCGTCGAGATCGGCGTCCTCGAACACGATGAAGGGCGCGTTGCCGCCGAGCTCCAGCGAGATCTTCTGCACGTGGCGCGAGGCCTGGCTCATCAGCTCGCGGCCCACCTCGGTGGAGCCGGTGAAGGTGATCTTGCGCACCACCGGGGACTCGGTCAGCGCCGCGGCGATCTCCGAGGCACGTCCGGGGACCACGTTGAACACGCCGCGCGGCACCCCGGCGCGCTCGGCCAGGAGCGCCAGCGCGGTGGCGGAGAACGGCGTCTGGCTGGCCGGCTTGACCACGAAGGTGCAGCCCGCGGCCAGCGCGGCGCCGGCCTTGCGCGTGATCATCGCCGCCGGGAAGTTCCACGGCGTGATGGCGCCGACCACGCCGATCGGCTGCTTGGTGACCAGGATGCGCTGCTGGGACTGAGCGGCGGGAATGGTCTCGCCGTAGACCCGGCGGGCCTCCTCGGCGAACCAGCGCAGGAAGCTCGCCGCATAGGCGATCTCGCCGGCGGCTTCCTTGAGCGGCTTGCCCTGTTCGAAGGTCATGATCATGGCCAGGTCGTCCTGATGCTCGAGCATCAGGTCGTGCCACTTCATCAGGATATCGGCCCGTTCCTGGGCGGTGAGGGCACGCCAGGCCGGCAGGGCCGCGTCGGCGGCGGCGATGGCGCGCTCTGTCTCGGCGCGGCCGAGCCGGGGCACGTCGCCCATCGGCTCACCGGTGGCGGGATTGATCACGTTGATCTGCTCGCCGCTGTCGGCGGCGACCCAGCTGCCGTCGATGTAGGCGAACGGGCAGTAGAGCTGGGTTTCCTTCAGGGCTTCCATGGTTGACTCCTGGCGTGCGGCCTTGCGGGGATGCACCTCATGCTAAGCGCAAGCCCCCCGACACGCCAACCGCTCATCCATGAGCGATCTTCAACCCTTCGCGCGGCGATCCCCCTGCGTCTCAACCCTCGCGCCGCGCCTCGCGGGAGTCGGAGAGCGTGATCGACACCGAGTCGGCGAAGCGCAGGGCATGGGGCTTGTCGATCTCGACCTGAGCGGCGAGCACCTGCTCGTAGCTCATCACCAGGTCGAGCACCTCACGGGTCATGCGCTCCAGCAGCTGGAAGCGATGCCCCTCCACGTGGGCGATCACTTCCTTGGTGATGGTGCGATAGTTCAGCGCCTGCTCGATGTGATTGAAGGCCACCGCCTTGTCGGCGCGATAGCGGATCACCATGTTGATCACCACGTCCTGGCGATTCTGGATCTCCTCTTCCTTGATGCCGACATGGGTCCTCAGGCGCAGATCCTTGATACGGATCGTGGCCAGATCGTGATCGAGGTGCTCGTCGCCCAGCGCGTGCAGTGGCATATCGCTCTCCTTCGCGGCCTCAGCGGCCTTGAACCAGGGTCAGGAACTCCTGGCGCGTGCTCTGGTGCTCGCGGAAGGCACCGAGCATCACCGAGGAGGTCATGCTGGAATTCTGTTTCTCGACGCCGCGCATCATCATGCACAAGTGACGCGCCTCGACGACCACGGCCACGCCGCGGGCTTCGGTGACCTGCTGCACCGCTTCGGCGATCTGGCGCGTCAGGTTCTCCTGGATCTGCATGCGACGGGCGTACATGTCCACGATCCGGGCGAACTTGGACAGCCCCAGCACCTTGCCCCGCGGCAGATAGGCGATGTGGCACTTGCCGATGAACGGCAGCAGGTGATGCTCGCACATCGAGTACAGCTCGATGTCCTTCACCAGCACCATCTCGTCGGTCTCGGAGGCGAAGACCGCGCCGTTGACGATCTCCTCCAGCGACTGCTGATAGCCGTGGTTGAGGAACTGCATGGCCTTGGCGGCCCGCTTGGGGGTGTCACGGAGCCCCTCGCGTTCGGGGTCCTCTCCCAGTCCCTCGATGATCTGGCGGTAGTGGTTGGCGAGATGTTCGGTCATGGTCAGGCCCCATGCAGAGTCGTGATGTCGGTGCGTCGGCGATGGCCCGGCCACACCTTATACATAAATTATTCAAAAAACCGCTTTTGTACAACCAGCGGCTCGGGGAACGCATTATTCTAGCGCAAGGCGCCGCCCGACGCAGTGCCATGGCGGCCTCGGCATCCGATTGGAGCGACGCCATGTCGCGCCAGGGCGGCTTCTTGCCGCCGATGGCTATGGTAGAGTTGGGCCGACCCTCTTCTTTCGACCCGCTGCCTGCCGAGCACCGACATGTTCAAGCCGACGATCCTGCTGATGGCAACTGCCCTGACCCTGCCGAGCCTGGCGATGGGCGACACCCTCTCCCTGCCCGCCGACGCTCGGGTCGCCATGGCCCTGGTCGATGACCTCACCCTCGACGCCGAGACCCCGCGCCTCGACGACGTGGTGATGCACCCGGTCCACAGCGAGCGGGGCAGCCACCGCCTTCCCGACTACTGCGTCGTCACCGGCGATGCCCGGCGCAACGGCGAGCGCGTGCGGCTGACCGCCAGCGCCCTGACCTGCATCGAGACCGCCGGCGCCGACAGCGCCATCTATAGCGGCGAACTCACTGCCGGCGCCTACGACGCGGACGGCGACTTCGGCCTCGCGGCTTGCCAGGGCGACCGCTGCCGGCTGACGCCGGATGACGTCTTCGTGCTGACGCTGACCCGGCCGCTGAGCCTGGAACAGCAGGCGAACCCCTCCGCGGAGATCAACGCCCGTCGCCGCCAGCACGACGCCGACGAGGCCGCCGACCAGCCGTAACCGGCACTCAGGCGATCAGGCGGCGACAAGGCGCTGTGTGAAAAGTCGGCGAGCGAAGGTTAGGGCTAGGCCCGTTCCCGACGGGCCAACGCACTTCCCACCTCCCTGTGGGTCGCAAGGCAAAAATTAGCGAAAAGGCGGAGTTTACGATCGGTAAATGAGCATTTTGATCGGACTCGCGCCCGAGCTGATTGTTAACACCGTATAACCAAGCGCAGACACTTTTCGGGCAGTGCCTAGGACAGCCAGCGGGCCGTGCCGTCCAGCATCACCCGCTGCTGTTCGAGCTCGCGCAGGTGAGCGTCCCAGTAGCCGGCATCCGCCAGCCACGGGAATGCCTGGGGAAAGGCCGGATCCTCCCAGCGCGCCACCAGCCAGGCGCTGTGGCGCATCAGCCGCAGCGCACGCAGCGGCTCCACCAGCGCCAGCTCGCCACGATCGAAGTCGCGATGCTGCTCATAGCCCTCGATCACTTCGGAGAGCTGCATCTGGCGTTCGCCCTCGTCCTCGGCGGTGAGCAGCATCCACAGGTCCTGCACCGCGGGTGCCATCAGGCAGTCGTCGAAGTCCACCAGCGCGAAGTGCTCGTCGCGGCCCAGCATGTTGCCCAGGTGGCAGTCGCCCTGGACCCGCAGCTGTCGTGCCGGCCAGTCCCGGGCGCCGAGCGCCTCGATCAGGCCCCGGCTGATGCGCTCGTAAGCGGGGCGCTGATGATCCGTCAGCCAGCGGCTGGCCAGCACCGTCTCGGCGGCCTCCTCGGCCATCGCCCGCGGCGCCAGGTGGCGACGATGCACGAAGGCCCGGCGCTCGCCCACCGCGTGCACGGCGCCGATGGTCTCGCCGAGGGCGAACAGGTGCTCGGGATGGTCCAGCTCCGGCGCCTGGCCGGGCAGATGGGGAAACAGCGCGAAGCGGAAGTCGTCGTGGCGGTGCAGGCTCGCCCCCGCGTCATCGCGCCAGGGGGCGGCCACCGTCACACCGGCCGCCTCGAGCTCGGCCAGGAAGTCGTGCTCCTCCTGGATCTGGGCGTCGGTCCAGCGGCCCGGGCGATAGAACTTGACCACCCAGCGGCGACGCTCGTCGTCATGCACCAGGTAGACCCGGTTCTCGTAGCTGTTGAGCGCGAAGGGCTCGCCCGGCAGCCAGAAGCCCAGGGACTCCACCGCCGCCACGACCCGGGCGGGCTCGAGGCGAGCAAAGGGATGAATCGCATCGGTCATGGGCGTTCTCGTCGCAGGCAAAACGCCATGGTAACAAAGCCGCCCGGCCTGCCGCGCCGGCGGCCTGGAAATCGTCCCCGCGCCTGCCCTATGCTGGTGCCTCCATCGGCACGGTGCCCGATGCACTTCACGGACATCCCGGCCGGAGACACGCCATGGAACTGCTTACCTGGATCACCTACCTCGGCGTGATCGTCGCCCTGATCATCTTCCCCGGCCCGGTGGCGCTGCTCTGCACCAGCCACGGCCTGCGCTTCGGCCGCCGCCGCGCCACGGCCACCGTGTGCGGCGGCACCCTGGCCTCGCTGGCCCTGATGGTGCTGTCGTCGCTGGGCCTCGGTGCCATCTTGGCCGCCTCGGAGACCGCCTTCCACGTGCTGAAGCTCCTCGGCGGCGCCTATCTCGTGATCCTCGGCCTTCAGGCCTGGCGCCGCTCCGGCGACGACTCGCCGCTGGACGCCCCGGACGCCACCGAGGCGCCTCCGTCCGCGAACACCTCCAGCCTCCGCCTGTTCCGCCAGGGCTTCCTGGTCGGCATCAGCAATCCCAAGGATCTGCTGTTCTTCGCCGCCCTGTTCCCCAACTTCATCGACGTGGGTGAGCCCCAGCTGGCGCAGTTCGCCATCCTCGCCGCCACCTGGGCGGTGATCGACCTCAGCCTGATGTGGCTCTACGCCGCCATGGGATCGGGCCTCGGCCAGTGGTTCCGTCATCCCGGCCGTGCCAGGGGCTTTCATCGTGCCACCGGCGGCCTGTTCATGGCCGCCGGTGGCTCGCTAATCGCCACGTCGCATTGATCCCGTTTCCTTCCCTCGCGAAAGGCCTGCCGCCGTGTATCGACTGCATATCGCCAACAAGAACTACTCATCCTGGTCGCTGCGCCCCTGGCTGCTGATGAGCGAGCTGGCCATTCCCTTCGAGGAACGGCTGACGCCCTTCGACGCCGATGCGAACTGGGCCTCGTTTCGCGCCTTCTCGCCCACCGGCCAGGTGCCCTGCCTGATCGACGGCGAGATCGCCGTCTGGGACTCCCTCGCCATCGTCGAGTATCTGGCCGAACACCATCCCGGCGTGTGGCCGGCGGCGGCCGACGCTCGCGCCTGGGCGCGATCGGCCTGCGCCGAGATGCACTCCGGCTTCCGGGCACTGCGAGACGAATGCCCCATGAACTGCGGGCTGCGCGTGCGGGTCACGACGCTTTCCGAGCCGCTGAGGCACGACCTGGCGCGTCTGGAAGAGCTCTGGGCGCAAGGGCTGGAGACGTTCGGCGGACCCTTCCTGGCCGGAGGAACATTCACCGCGGTGGACGCCTTCTTCGCCCCGGTCGCCTTTCGCGTGCAGGGCTTTGACCTGCCCCTCGGCGCGGCCACCCGCGGCTACGTCGAGCGGCTGCTGGCCCTGCCCGGAACGCAGGCCTGGTACCGGGCCGCCCTCGCCGAGCCCTGGCGCGACGAACCCCACGAGCGCGAGACCCTGGCCGCCGGCGAGCGGCTGGTCGACCACCGCGACGCCTCCCCGGCCTGATCCCCCGGCAAGGCCGCTAGGCGCTGCCGTGCCCCGGCGGCGTTCTCGCGATCGCCCACGCTTCAATGTCCTCGGCGCCCGCCCGGCGACAGGCCCGGGCCAGGGCGTCGAGGGTGGCGCCGGTGGTCATGACGTCATCGAGCAGCGCCACCCGAGGCGGCAGCGTTTCGGACACATCAAAGGCCCCGCGCAGGTTGCCCCGCCGCCCTCGCCGGTCGAGGCCCCGCTGGCTCGGCGTATCCTTCGTCCGCCGGGCCATGACGAGTGGCACCTCGAGCCTCGCCGCCAGCCGTTCGGCCAGCCAGCGGCCCTGGTCGAAGCCGCGCTCACGGGCGCGTCGCGGATGCAGCGGCACGGCGATCAGCGCCTGGGGCGGCGCGATGCCAGCCTGGCCCTCTTTCATCCCCTCTTTCATCCCCTCCTCCAGCAGCGTCAACAGCAGCGTGCCGGCCCGCGGCGAGGCATGGAACTTGAAACGCTGCATCAGCCCCGCCACCTCGCCCTCGTAGCGCAGCGGTACCCGGGCGCGAAGGTAGGCCGGCGGCCGACGCAGGCAGCGGCCACAGGGCCGTGGGGTGATGGTAGCCGGGAGCGACTCGGCGCAGACCGGGCAGGCCATGCGATTCCAGGGCAGCGCCGCGTGGCAGGCGGCGCACCAGGGGCGGCCGGACTCGCAGGCCGCCAGGCAGAAGGCGCAGCGGCCCGGCAGGACGCGACGCAGCCAGTCGTCAACCTCATGTCGCCACAAGGTTGACATGCCGACCTGCCTCCGTACCCTATCGGTCAACTCACGTATTCGTGCCAAGTTGACCATAAGCGAGCCCCTCATGCCTGCCCAGCCCCACGACAACGCCCCGGTTGATCTGACCCTAGCCAGTCGTCCGGACCTTCGCCACGACTGGTCCCTCGAGGAGATCGAGGCGCTGTTCGCGCTGCCCTTCAACGACCTGATGTTCCGCGCCCAGCAGGTCCACCGCGCGCACTTCGATGCCAACGCCGTGCAGGTCTCCACCCTGCTGTCGATCAAGACCGGCGCCTGCCCGGAGGACTGCAAGTACTGCCCTCAGTCCGGCCACTACAACACCGGGCTCGGCAAGGAGAAGCTGCTCGAGATCGAGAAGGTGGTGAACCAGGCCAAGGCCGCCAAGGAGGCCGGCGCCAGCCGCTTCTGCATGGGCGCCGCCTGGCGCAGCCCGCGCGAAAAGGATCTCGAGGTGGTCATGGAGATGGTCAGCCAGGTCAAGGCGCTGGGGCTCGAGACCTGCATGACCCTGGGCATGGTCGACGTCGATCAGGCCAAGCGCCTGTCCGAGGCCGGGCTCGACTACTACAACCACAACCTCGATACCTCGCCGGACTACTACGGTGAGATCATCACCACCCGCACCTACGCCGACCGCCTGGATACCCTGGCCAACGTGCGCGAGGCGGGCATGAAGGTCTGCTCCGGCGGCATCCTGGGCATGGGCGAGGCGCCCCGCGACCGCGCCGCCCTGCTCCAGCAGCTGGTGCGCCTGGAGCCGCATCCCGAGTCGGTGCCGATCAACATGCTGGTCAAGGTGCCGGGCACCCCGATGGAGCACGCCGAGGACCTGGACCCGCTGGAGTTCATCCGCGCCATCGCCGTGGCCCGCATCCTGATGCCGAAGAGCCACGTGCGCCTGTCCGCCGGCCGCGAGCAGATGGACGAGTCCACCCAGGCCATGGCCTTCCTGGCCGGCGCCAACTCGATCTTCTACGGCGACACCCTGCTGACCACCGGCAACCCCCAGGTGGAGCGCGACCGGGCGCTGTTCGACAAGCTCGGCCTGCACCCGGAGCAGCGCGAGACCTGCGCCGACGACGAGAAGACCGAGGCCGCCCTGGAAGCCGCCATGCGCGAGCGCCAGGACGACGCCCTGTTCTACGACGCCACCGGAGCCTGACCCCATGGCCGAGACCTGGTCGCGTCGCCTGGCCGAGCGGGCCGAGACCCGCCGCGCCGCAGGGCTGTGGCGCACCCGGCCTACCGTAGGGCCGGCGGACGGCCGGCTCGACTTCGCCGGCAACGACTATCTCGGCCTCGCCCGTGACCCGCGGCTCGCCGAGGCCCAGGCCGAGGGCGCGCGGCGCTTCGGCGCCGGCGGCCGGGCGTCGCACCTGGTGTGCGGCCATCAGCAGATTCACGAGGCGCTGGAGCAGCGCCTCGCCGCGCTCACCGGCCGCCCCCGGGCGCTGCTGTTCTCCACCGGCTACATGGCCAACCTGGGCGTGCTGCAGGCGCTGTGCGATCGCCATACGCCGGTCTTCCAGGATCGTCTCAATCACGCCTCGCTGATCGACGGCGCCCGGCTGGCCGGCGCGCCCTCGCGGCGCTTCCACCACCGCGACCTCGATGACCTCGAACGCCTGCTGGCCCGCGCCCCGAGCGACGCCCCGGCGCTGGTGGTCAGCGACGGCGTGTTCAGCATGGACGGCGACGTGGCCGACGTGGCGGGGCTTTCCGCCACCGCCCGCCGCCACGACGCCTGGCTGATGATCGACGACGCCCACGGCCTGGGCGTGCTCGGCGAGGTGGGCGACGGCTGCGCCGGCCGGACCCACGGCGTCGATGACGTGCCGGTGCTGGTCGGCACCCTGGGCAAGGCGCTGGGCAGCGCCGGCGCCTTCGTGGCCGGCGACGAGGCGCTGATCGAGCATCTCGTGCAGTTCGCCCGGCCCTACGTCTACACCACCGCCCAGCCGCCAGGCGTGGCGGCGGCGACCCTGGCCGCCCTCGACGTGCTGGAGGCCGAGCCCGAGCGGCGCGCCCGGCTGCACGAGCGCATCGCGCGCTTCCGCCGGGAAGCCGCCACCCTAGGCCTGACGCTGGACGAATCGACCACGCCGATCCAGCCGCTGCGCCTCGGCGACAGCGCGCGCACACTGCGCTGGGCCGCCCGGCTGGGCGACGCGGGCCTGCGGGTCGGCGCCATCCGCGCCCCGACGGTGCCGAAAGGCGAGGCGCGGCTGCGCATCACGCTCTCCGCCGCCCACGACGACGACGCCCTGGACGCCCTGCTCGACGAGCTGGCCGCCTGCCAGCGTGAGGAGGCCGCATGAGCGAATCGGCAGACAACAAGCTGGTGCTGCTCAGCGGCTGGGGCTGCGACGCGCGAATCTGGCAGGCGCTCGACGGCCACTGGCCGAGCGGGCTCGAGGTCACCACGCCGGAGTGGCCGGGCTACGGCGAGCGCGACGCCCTAGAGGATCCCGCCTCGCTGGACGAACTGGCCGAGGCCATGGCCAACGATCTGCCGAGCGACGCCGTCTGGGTCGGCTGGTCGCTGGGCGGCCTGCTGGCAGGCGCCCTGCTCGACCGCCTGCCGGCACCCCGCGCCCTGGTGCTGCTCGGCATGAGCGAGCGCTTCCCGCATCCCGAGGGCGTCAGCCGCGCCGCCCTGGCCCAGTTTCGCAAGGCCTTCCGGCGCGACCCGGCGGGAACCCACACCCACTTCCTGCGCTGGCAGCTCGGCGGCGAGCCGTCGCCCCGGGCCGCCCATCGCCGGCTGCGCGCCCTGCTCGGCGATGACGCCAGCGCCGACACCGCGACCCTGGCCGCGGGGCTCGCCCAGCTCGCCGAGATCGACAACGCCGAGCGCCTCGCCTCGCCGCCCTGCCCGGTGCATCGGCTGGCGGGCGAGGCCGACCCGCTGCTGGCTCCGGCAGAGCGCCAGCGGGCCGACCTGCGACTGCCCGAGGCCGGCCACTGCCCGCTGATCAGCCAGCCGGCACAGCTCGCCCACGCGCTGGCCGCCATCGCCGAGGCACCCGAGCGCACGACGCTTTCCGGGGCCAGGGCCGAGACGGCCCGGGAGCCCACGCCATGACCGCCCAGCCGAGCCACGCCGTCGACGCGCGCACCGTCGACGAGCAAAACGATCAGAGGAATCGCGACTGGCGCGCCCGGGTCGCCCACGCCTTCTCCCGGGCCGCGCCGTACTATCATGAACGCGCCCGGGCACAGCAGGCCATGGCCGAGCGATTGATCGAACGGCTGCCCGACCGTGCCGGCGCCGTGCTGGACCTGGGCTGCGGCCCCGGCGACCTGACCGCCGAGCTGGCCACACGCTTCGGTGCCGACGCCACCATCCACGGCCTCGACCTGGCGCCGGGCATGCTCACCGAGGCCCGCCGCCGCCACAGCGAGGCCATTCACTGGCTGTGCGCCGACGCCGCCGACCTGCCGCTGCCGAGCGGCAGCCTCGATCTGGTGGTCTCCAATCTGGCGATCCAGTGGTGCCCGGACCTGGACGCCGTGCTGGCCGACGTCCGGCGGGTGCTGCGCCCCGGCGGTCGCGCGCTGATCAACACCCTGGCACCGGGCACGCTTTCCGAGGTCGGCCAGGCCTGGCAGCGCCCCGCCGCCCTGCTCGACTTCCGCGACGCCGGCCACCATCGCCGCGCCGCCCACGAGGCCGGCTTCCGCCGCGTCGAGGTCACGGAGCGCATCGAACGCTTCCACTATCCCGACCTGTCCGCGGTGATGGCCTCGATCAAGGGCGTGGGCGCCCAGGTGGCCCGCGACGGCGCCCGGCTCTCGCGCACCGACGTCGCCCGCGCCGCCCGCCGCTTCGAAGCGCTGCGCACCGAGGACGGCCTGCCTGTCTCCTACCAACTTCTGACGCTGGACCTGGAACGCTGAGATGACCGCCTACTTCGTGACCGGCACCGACACCGACGCCGGCAAGACCCTCGTCGCCAGCGGCCTGCTGGCCCAGGCCCGCCGCCGCGGGCTGACCACTCTCGGGCTCAAGCCCGTGGCCTCCGGCTGCGACGCCACCGCCGAGGGGTTGCGCAACATCGACGCCCTGACCCTGCAGGCCCAGAGCGAACCGGCCACGCCCTACGCCGTCATCAACCCCTACACCTATGCGCCGCCCATCGCGCCTCACCTGGCCGCCCGACAGATCGGCGAGCGGCCGACGATCGACGCCCTGGCCGACCACGTCGCCGCACCGCTGGCCGAGCGACGCGACCTGACGCTGATCGAGGGCGCCGGCGGCTGGCGCGTACCGCTCAACGACGAGGAGGACCTCGCCGGCTTGGCGCGGCACCTCGAGCTGCCGGTAATCCTGGTGGTGGGGCTCAAGCTCGGCTGCCTGAACCATGCCCGCCTCACCGCCGAGGCGATCCGCGCCGACGGCCTGCGCGTGGCCGGCTGGGTAGGCAACCTGATCGACCCCGACTTCTCTGCCGACGAGGCCTGCTATCGCGACAACCTGGCCACCCTCGAGCGCACCCTGAACGCGCCCTGCCTCGGCATCGTGCCGCGCCTGGATGCCGACACCCCGGACGCCCGCGCCGCTGCGGCCGCCGATCACCTGGAGTTGCCCGACGACGATTGACTTGCCGCAAGGCGTCCGTAAAATAATGACGCCTGCCTGACCCGTGCGGATGTGGTGGAATTGGTAGACACGCCAGATTTAGGTTCTGGTGCCTTCGGGCGTGGGAGTTCAAGTCTCCCCATCCGCACCATTCTGAATGAGGTGTGACGGTATTTACCTGACAGTCGGCCGCTGAAAAGCAAAGTGGCCATAGTGCCCCCCGTGGGTTATAGA